>JAGARU010000131.1 GCA_017622085.1 Clostridia bacterium
TGCCGATTTCCTTTTGTTCGGGGAGTTCAAGCAAGGGATAGTATTGCTCACCTCTGAGTTCGTAGGTAATTCCGTTCTGTTCAATGTACTTTTTCATCTTATTGCACCTTCCTTTCCTTTGGTGCTTTAAGTGTACTATAAAGACGGAAAATCTGCAAATATGTAAAAAAGAAAAATACGAGAAACACCGAAATGTTCTCGTATTTTTCTTCGCCTTCGCAATGCTCGTAATTCTTAATTCTTAAAAACTGTCCTTAAGAGCCCGAACCATTGGATGGGGTTCTTTTTTTGGCTGCCGCCCTTGGCGGGCGGGATTTGAACCACACGGTCTTCTGATGCGCCCGACCCCGGCGCAGTCGGGTGGAGGGCGAATAACCTGATATGTCTTTTTTCGACAAACAGACACACCGCCCACAAAGGAACGAGCGAACCGCTCCACAGAAGCGGTTCGCTCGTTTACATAAATCTGAACACGGAAGAAGATTCCTTTATTCTCCCACGATGGTCTGGATCTCTTGGACGTCAAGTTCTCTGAGGCGCTTGTTTTGCTTGACGGAGAGCGCGGCGGCGGTGCCGGCGGCCTCTCCTAAGGCAATGCACACGGACATGATCCGGAAATTGGAATGAGCCAGATGGGAGCCACTGATGTTTCGGCCGGAGAGCAACAGTCCCTCCACGTTTTTAGGGAGCAGACAGCCATAGGGGATGGTATACGTGCCTTGCTGCTTCCACTCCTTCTGGATGCCCGTTTTGTCAAGGCTGGAGCCGGTGAGGTTATGGACGTCAAAATTAAAGAAGGCACGTCTCACCACCCAATTATCGTAATATTTTGCGGTGAGGATATCGTCTGCCGACAAGGATTCAATACCTTCAAAATGCCGCGTTTCACGGATGCCGAGGAGCGATGCCGAGCTCATCAACCAGCAATTCTCATATCCGGGCGCATATTCTCGCAAAAACCGGATAATGGGAAAGATCTGTGAGCGGCAGATCTGCATTCCCTCCGTTACGCTTTCAGCATTGGTGCCGTCCACACAGATGGCGTTGGTCATGTTTACACACACGGTATCTGGCTCCGGCTGACGGTACAGGAGAACGTGACCTGCCGGGAACGGCAGAAGTCGGTCGCCCAGATCCTGAAGCTCGCCCTGCGCCACCTCCACCTTCGACTCAAAGCTGCAGGGGAATACAGCACGGGAATAGTCCACGCCGCCCAGCTTGAACATCAGGGTGCAGGGTTGCATTTTGCCGTCCGTCTCGCGTCCCTTGACGAAGGGAACGCCGGCCGAGGCGGCTACGTCGCCGTCTCCCGTTGCGTCAACGACGCATTTGGCACGGATCAATCCTCTGCCGCTTTTATTTTGCACAGTGACGCCCACGATGCGATCCTGCTCAAGAACTGCCTCGCACACCATGGAGTAGTAAAGCATCTTTACATGCGCCTCACGCATCATTTCCTCTAAGACGATCATCTGAATATCGTGGTGGATGGCATTGATGCCGGGATCGTTTGCGTCGATCCAGCTATAACCAAGATCCTTTTCGCGGGAGCGGGTAAAGATCTCCTGCATGATCTTGCTGGAGGATGCCCCGCCCCAATGGGACATCATACCGGCCGTTGCAATGCCGCCAAGGCATCCGCCCATTTCGACGATCATGGTGGAAACGCCCTCCCGGGCCGCACGCAAAGCTGCGCCGATGCCCGCCGGTCCACTACCGCAGACCAGCACGTCCACGTCACCGAAAACAGGCAAGGATTTCACATCACTGTATAAAAGTTTATCCATTTATATTTACTCCTTTTGCTTTTACGGTAATTTTATGATACAATATAATTATCAAGATTCCCTTGGTTATTTTCCTATATTTCTTAGAAAAACAACAATACGGAGGAGTTATGAGCCAAAGCGTGCTAAACGACATTCACCAATACATCAAATTTTTAGAGAGCGTTGGATATAAGCTGTCGTTAAGCTTAAAAAAAGAGCCTTTTGCACCGTACATTCACCAGCTGCTGCGATACGACATCCACGATCATGCCATTTGCGACTATCTAAAGCAAAATCCCGGCACGGCGGGACGGTGTGTTTTGAACAAAAATCACTTGATGAAGCTGGAGGCGCGTCACCCATACTATGCCTGTTGTTATGCGGGCAATGAGGAGTTTTTGATACCGATTTGGCACAAGAACCTCTTTTTAGGCTATATTCACATTTCGGGATATCGTGGACGCCTAAAGCGCTCGTTACGCTTTATGCAGAGGATCGCTCCTCTTTGCGACGAGCGTTTCCCCAAGTTTTATCAAAGGCTGTCCGAAGAAGTTCCCTCCACGGAAACAGTACTTTCCTTCGCAAGACCACTCACCTATATGCTGACCGAGCTGTACAAAAATGCAGAGGAGCAGAAAGGTAATCTGGGAGCATCGGCGCAAAACAGCTTATATCTTCAAGCTCTCCAGCTTCTATATGAAAATGCCATTTCACCTATGACCTGTGAGCAGCTATCCAAGGAGCTGAACTACTCTGCGTCCTACCTGAGATATATTTTCAAAAAGGAGGGAAACGTATCTGTACAGGCAAAAATCAACGAGATCCGGATTGAAAAGGCACAGCGCCTTTTGCGAGGCACATCGATGAGCGTAACTGACATTGCCTTTGCTACGGGTTTTGAGGATTCCAACTATTTTTCTTATGTGTTCAAGCGTCACACCGGACACTCTCCTCTTGCCTACCGCAAATTTTTCAAAGAAGGCAGTCGATCGTTTTAAGTTTGGCTGCTTGTTGATGGTTATTGAAAATTTGCGCACGTTCTGCTATACTGGATTTAACAGCGGGGCTTCGGGCCATCGCGAATTTGGTTGAACAAAGGAGAAACGGTTATGATTCCAACACCGGAAAAGAGAATTGTTGATTTTGAGCATATGGGCTTTGGTATGTTCGTGCACTGGGGACTTTATTCCCAGCTTGGCATGGGCGAGTGGACGTATCTGCTCCACAAGCGCAATATGGACGAATACAAAAAGCTGAGCGAGACCTTTACCGCGGAGGATTTTGACGCGGAGGCGCTGGTGCTGACCGCAAAGGACGCGGGCTGTAAGTACATTACGCTGACCACCCGCCACCACGAGGGCTTTTCTCTGTACGACACCAAGGGGCTGTGCGATTTTGATGCGCCCCATTCTGCCGCAGGGCGCGATCTGATCCGCGAGTTTGTGGATGCCTGCAACAAGCACGGCATCGTTCCCTTCTTCTACCACACCACCCTCGACTGGTACAACCCGGACTTTGAGGGAGACTTTGACAAGTATCTTGAATACCTGCGGGCCAGCGTTGAGGTGCTTTGCCGGAACTACGGCAAGATCGGCGGCCTTTGGTTTGACGGAAACTGGAGCAAGCAGGGCGCGGACTGGAAGGAGGATGAGCTGTACGCTACCATCCGCAAGTATCAGCCCGATGCGATCATCGTAAACAACACCGGCCTTGGCGCAAGAGGTCAGGTGGGTAATCCGGAGATCGACTCCGTAACCTTCGAGCAGGGACGCCCCACTCCCATGAATCGGGAGGGTATGTCCAAATATCTGGCAGCAGAAATGTGCTACACCTTAAACGACCACTGGGGCATTGGTGAGTGCGACTTTAACTACAAGTCTCCCGCCCAGCTGATCGAATCCCTTTGTGCCTGCCGTCGGGTGGGTGCCAATCTGCTTCTTAACATCGGCCCTACGGCGCAGGGTGGGGTGGATCCCTTCCAGCGGGAGCTGATGAAGCTGATGGGCAAATGGATGTCGCTGTACGGCGAGGCCATTTACGAGGGCAAGCCCCATCCCGCCGCTTGTGCGAACCCCAAAAACTTTGCCCTTCGGTCGGAGGATTATCTGTACTTCTTTATCCACGAGCTGGGCATCGGCGGCGACAAGCACGTAACCGTGGAGGAGGAATGCAACGGCAACTTTGTGTTCCAGAACGTATCCGAGCCCATTGAGTGCGTGGAATGGATGAACAACGGCGAGGCGCTGGAATTCAAGCAGGAGGGTGACAAGTTCGCCCTGTATGCCACCAACTATTCCTACGGCACCTCCACCTGCGTGCGGGTAGCCCGGGCGAAGATCAAAAAGTGATCGGCGCGCGGCTGGCACCCATAAAAAAGCAACGAAAAAGCCAAGCGGCAAAGGCTGGTTCTCATAAGGAAGTTTACTCGTAAGGTACAGAATTTGCCGCGCTGTAAACAAATAGTAACCCCCGACAGAGTTTGAAAGGTCTGTCAGGGGTTACTTTATTCTGTTCGACAAATTGGAAGTTACCGCTCTAATGAATTTACAAATTCAATAATTTCTTTGCACATCTCATCACTTTTAAAATGGTGAATATAATGCCCGCAATCATAAGAAATCAACCTTGCTCCCATGATTTTTGCAAACTTTTGTTGATTCTCAACCCAATCCCTTTCTTGGTCTTGTCCATTGGACGAGAACAATAAAGTTGGACATTGAATATCTCCATCCTCGCCTACAGTTCTTGCGTTGTTCAAAACTTCGACCGCTTCATTTATGCAGCAGATATTGAATGCATTTCTTTTCTTCAAAAGCTTATGTTGCTCAATTTCATTCTCTGTTAAAGAAAGCGTGCTTACCGAAGACAGGATGTTTGCAAGTTTCAGTCTTCGTAAAACCCGCATAAGGCGGACGGTTTTTTTGATGTCTTCCTCTGACCAAACGCTAAAAGACAAAGGTGTTGCCATATCAATTCCAACAATAGCAGAAACGTCGTCGGGATATTTTTGCTTCCACCGAATGGCTTCCAAACCAGACATAGAATGCGGTGCTAAAATATATGGACCTGCTTCTCCAAGGGTCTCCAATGCTTGCCTTTGTATAGAAACAAGCATGTCTATGTCACAAGAAGACTCATAAATATCCGAATAACCGTATCCGAATTTTTCAATAACGATGACCCTAAAATCATGTAACAATTTTTCATAAAGAACCTTGAAATCATAAACGGGTGATACTGTACAATGACCTGACATAAACACGATTACGGGAGCATCTGCGTTTCCAGCCCTATATACGTGGATTTTATGTTCGTTTATTGTCACCAATTCTCCTTTGCATTTTATTCTTTCTTTCATATGACTCTTCCCCCACAAATTCAAGTTTTCTGCGATGCATATCTGTTAGTCAAATTCTTATTTATCTCTCTGTTTTATCGCCAGTTTCGCATTTGTATTACAAATGCATTGGGCAAAGCCCATACCCCTAAGGTTGCACGCATCCGAAGGCTCTCCCTTTGGGAGAGCTCCCGCGATAGCGGGTGAGAGGGGAATTGTTCGCCCTCTCCGTCGGCTACGCCGCCACCTCTCCCAAAGGGAGAGGCTTTTTGTTAGTTCCATTATAACACAAATCGGCAGAGAAAACA
>JAGARU010000132.1 GCA_017622085.1 Clostridia bacterium
ATGTCGTTATGCTCCAGCATCACAGGCTCGCCGTCGGAAATGGTGGCATCAAACAAGGTCAGATGTACCGTCAGGTCGGGATACTCGTGAAGCACGTCCATGCATACGCCCTCCACAGAAAGGTTCACGGCCAGTTCTTCCCTGCACTCGCGAATCAGAGCTTCCTCTTTGGTTTCACCCGGCTCCACCTTGCCCCCGACAAACTCCCACAAAAGCCCGCGTGCTTTGTGCGCAGGGCGTTGGCAGATCAAAAATTTTCCGTCCCGCCAAATGAGGGCGGCGACAACTTCTGTTATCTTCACGGGTATACTTCCTTTCGTCGGATATAGTATCATTATAACAAATGTACCCTCTTCTGTCAAGGGTTTGCAGGTATACTGCCCGTCGGTCGCGCGTATACTGTGACAAAAACGCGCGAGGTGTTCTATGAATTCTTCCATCCGTCCGTGGCAGCTTCTGGGCTTTGCCGTCACCTCCCTCGGAGGCACACTTTTGCATTTTCTCTACGAGTGGTTGGGAAAAGCACCGTTGATCGCCCCTTTCTCGGGGGTAAATGAATCGACGTGGGAGCATATGAAGCTGCTCTTTTGGCCAATGCTGATCTTTTCCGTTGTGCAAAGCTTTCACTTCAAGGATCGCAAGGACTATTGGTGTATCAAGCTGCGTGGGATCCTTTTGGGAATCATCCTGATCCCCGTCCTTTTCTACACCTACAACGGAGTCTTCAAGAAGTCTCCCGACTGGCTGAACATCGCCATTTTCTTTATCTCCGCCGCAGTTGCGTATCTTTACGAAACACGGCTGTTCAAAAAAGAGAAAATCCGCTGCAAAGCCCCAAAATTGGCCGTAGGGGTGCTTTGCGTGATCGCGCTCCTCTTTGTCGTATTCACCTTCTTCACCCCCGAGCTCGGAATCTTTCGGGATCCCCTGACGGGAACCTACGGCGTATAATACCAAGCCCTCGCACCGCAACGGCGCGAGGGCTTTTTCGATATTTGACGATCGGGGCTTACATTTCCTCGACCTTGATGATATTGGTATTTCCCGACCTTCCGCTGGTATCGCCGCCCGTAATGACGATGCGATCTCCCTTGCAAAGAGACAGGGTGGATTTGGCCATTTTCTTGGCCGTATAGAAAAGCACGTCTGTGGAGGGGAAGACCTCGCAGATCGCGGGAATCACGCCCCAGGACAGCGCCAGCCGACGCCACGTGCGCTCGTCGGTCGTGAGTCCGATGATGGGAACGGGCGCGCGGAAACGGGAGACCATGCGCGCGGTCATGCCCGACAAAGAGCAAGCCACGATGGCCTTGGCATTCAGATCAATGGCCATGCCGCAGGTGGAATGGGATATCGCGTCCACCGAATTACGGATCTCAAAATCCGTGTTGCGGAAGCGCTTGGCGTAATGGATATTCTCTTCGGTCGTCTCCGCGATCCTTGCCATGATCTTGACTGCCTGCACAGGGTATTTGCCCGCCGCAGTCTCGCCCGAGAGCATGATGGCGCTGGTGCCGTCGTATACCGCATTGGCCACGTCGGAGATCTCGGCTCTGGTAGGTCTTGGATTCTGGATCATGGACTCCAGCATTTCGGTAGCCGTGATGACACGCTTGCCCATCATACGGCCCTTGGTGATAAGCTTTTTCTGCATACCCGGCAAGCGGTCAAAGGGAACCTCCACGCCCATATCTCCGCGCGCGACCATGATACCGTCGCACACCTCGCAGATCTCTTCGATATGGTCAAAGCCGGATTGATTTTCGATCTTGGCGATGAGCTCGATCCCCTCTGCCCCCAATTCCTCAAGAAATGCGTGCACGTCTAAAAGATCCTGCTTGCGGGAAACAAAGGAGCAAGCGATATAGTCCACGTCCTGTGCAATACCGAAAGCAATATCCTCCTTGTCCTGCTCGGACAGGTAGGTCTGCTGCATGACTTTCCCCGGAAAGCTCATGCTCTTGCGGTCGGACAGCTCACCGCCGCAGAGCACCTTACAGCGAATGTCACAGCCTTGGATCTCCTGTACTTCAAAGCTCAGAAGCCCATTGTTGAGAAGAATGGTGTCCCCGGGGACAAGCTCGTTCGTGAGTCCCGCATAGCTGACGCTGACGCGCTGCTCATTTCCCACTACGTCCTCGGTGGTAAATGTAAAGCTGTCCCCGTCGGACAGTTGAATTTTCCCATTTTCAAAGGTCTTGATACGGTATTCGGGGCCCTTGGTATCCAGCATGATGGCAATGGGAAGACCCAGCTCATCCCGTACCTTTTTGACCGCATTCATACGCCGCAGATGGTCGGCGTGCGTGCCGTGAGAGAAGTTCATTCTCGCCACGTTCATGCCCGCAAGGCACATTCCTCTCAAGACCTCCTCGGTCTCACTGGCAGGACCGATGGTACAAACGATTTTGGTTTTACGCATAAATAAAGATTCCTCCGCAGTTGGATCTGCAGCGCCGCCTTTTTCTGAGAGCGGCTCGCAGATCAATTCTTCAATAATGTAGCAAGCTCCTCAATTTCCTTACGCTTCTTGGGGCGGAGCTTATCTCCCTCGACAGGATACCCCAACGTGATCACGAGGCGCACAGGCGCATCCACCCCGCATATCTCACGAAGCTTTGCATCCTCAAACCAGCCCAGCATACAAGTGCCCAGCCCTTGCGCCGTTGCCTCAGCGGTGATATACGCCGCCAGAATACCGATATCGATGGAACGGTAGTCATTGTTTTTGACCTTCGCCCCCAAAGCGGCCGTTTTGACGTAAGGCTTTTCGGAAATGACCAGCATCACGGGAGCATCCGAGGCAAACTTGTTCATCCCCATGCTTTGGGTGGCCTTTGCCACACGCTTGGCATTCTCCCCTTGGCAGACCGTGATATGATACGGCTGACCGTTACAGGCCGAAGGCGACAGCCGCGCGGAGGCAAGGATAGCCTCCAGCTTCTCGCTTTCCACAGGGCGTGAGGGATCGTAGGCGCGGCAAGACTGTCGGTTTTCTGCGATTTCTTTAAAATTCATGTGCTCTCCTCCTCAAGTTCGTAGCAATCCCAAAGCGGAAAGCCTTGCACGGACACCCTCCTCGGTGCGGCGAAGCTCGTGAGCAAGCTCGGGGATCGTTATGTTAAGATAAAACAGTTGTGTCAGGCGCGCATCATGCTCAGGGGTCCACGGACGGTTGTAAAAATCCGACAGATCATTTGCCTGTTTCTCTTCCCTGCGTGCCGCCTTTCTTTCCTCCCGCTCTTCCTTGCGTCGCATTTTTTCTGTCACGCGGTAATCAATGATGGCATCCAGATGATCCAGTATAAAGCCTTGCGCCTCCGCAGTATACAGCACAACGGTGTAAGAGCCGTACATCCCCGAGCGCTCTTCGGTCAGAATGCCGATGCTCTCTCCCTGCGCGGTGGGACGCTTGGTGTTTTTACCGTCCTGCTTGACCACCGTTTCCAAAAAGCCTTGTGCGGCCAGCCAGCCTGTCACGGTCGTCGTGGGCAAGCGCAGGGTATCCTCCCCCGACAGGGCATTGAGCTGCTCTACTATGTCGCTGATATATATCGGGGCATCTGAAATTTCGAATTTCTCTTTGGCCTCCGCCGAGAGCGAAAATTCGGGCTTGCCGCCCGTTTTGATGGCTTTGACCGGCGCAACACCGCCGTTGTCAATGACCTGCCGTAAAATATCGGACACATAAAAAAAGCAACGGGACAGGCGCACGTTATTGGCAATATCTCCTTCGGGAATGGGCGTGCCGTCCAGCGGATTAACACCTTCGGCCAGTTGATCTATGAAGGATTTGGCATAGGCAATCTTTTCAAGCTCGGTCATGCATAGCCTCCTGCTTATCATGTGATGTTTTCTCCATAATTATAGCATACCGAAAAAGAAAAATCAAGGGGAATGCGCACAAATCCCCCAAAAGAAGCCCAACCTCACGGTGTTCCACAAATATCAAAAAGCAGAATATTGCGTCAACGGATACTTGCATCAGCAAAAATCCCCCTATTTTACAAAAGGTGTTTACAAATTTCCAAATTTATGGTATACTTAGCTCAACGAAAAAATTCAAACGGAGAACCGATATGAACAAAAGAACCCTCAGGCTGACAGCACTGGCCTTGGCAGCGCTTCTGCTTCTATCCTCCCTGTGGATCGTCGTGTCCGCAGAGCCCGCCTCGTATGCCACGTCCTCCAACTCGGGTAAGCGTGACGAGGTGTGCGTCTCGCTGGAAGGCACGAGCGCTTCCTCCTACTACACGGGAAACTACACCTTTGACAGCCTCGCCTCGCAATCACCGAGCAATCTGAAGTCATCCCTGCATCTTCTGATGACCAACACCCACAAGAATATCACCACCTACGCCGATTGCCGCGACTACGTCTTCCGCGTGGACTGTGAGCAAAACGACACCACCCACGCCACCACGCTCTACACAAGCTACAGCATGACGACCTCGGATTGGTCTCCCTCCTGGGCTTGCAACCGCGAGCACGTCTGGCCCCAGAGCTTGGGCGGAAACAATACGAGCGGTGGCGGTGCCGACCTCCACCACATCCGTCCCGCAGAGGCAGGGGTCAATTCCTCCCGCGGCAACAAGGCCTATGGCGAATCCAAGGGCTTTTACGAGCCCCATGACAACGTCAAGGGCGACGTGGCCCGCATCATCCTGTACGTTTACGTCCGCTGGGATGCCGATTGGGGCGCTACCGACGTGACCAAAGTATTCGAAAGCGTGGACATCCTTCTGGCTTGGTGCGAGATGGACCCCGTGGACACATGGGAAATGGGTCGTAACGAGGTGGTGCAGAGCATCCAGGGCAACCGCAACACCTTCATCGATTACCCCGAGCTTGCCTGGCATCTTTTCGGCCGCGAGGTTCCCGAAGGCATGGTGACCCCCTCCTGCTCGGCGCTGAACGGCGAGATCCCTACCTTCTCCCCTGAAACCGAGACCAATCCTCCCGAGGAAGAGACCGACGCCCCCGTGGGTTCTCCCAACGCTGTGGCGGTATTCGACTTCGGTGAAAACGGCGGCGCTTCCCACAACGACGGCACCGACATCACCTCTTCCAAATCCTACACCGACGGCGACTACACCCTGACCCTGACAGGCCCTACCAAGCTCTACGGCGGCGCACGCGATGCCAAGGGTAATTCCTGCCTCAAGCTGGGCTCCAGTAAGGCAACGGGCGGATTTAACTTCAAGGTGCCGGATGACGTAGACGAGGTAATCATCCATGCAGCACAGTATAAGGCCAATCAGAGTGCACTCACCGTCAACGGTACAAAATATACCCTGACCACAGCCTCCAATAACGGCGAATACACCCCCCTGATCATTGATACATCCAAGACCAAGACCGTCTCGGTATCCACCGTCTCGGGCTCTACCAGATGTATGATCAATACCATCGAGTTCATCAGCTACAGCGCCGTTGACGAGCCGGAGACAGAAGCCCCCCACACGCATGACTACGCCGTCACCGTGACAGCCCCCACTTGTACCGAAAAGGGCTATAGCGTCTACACCTGCACCACCTGTGCTCACACTTATGTGGGCGACGAAGTGGCAGCTTTGGGGCACGACTATGAGGTCACCGTTATCGCTCCCACCTGCACCGAAAAGGGTTACACAATACATACCTGCTCCCGTTGCAATGATAGCTATACCGACAGCGAAACAGACGCTCTTGGGCACAACGCAGGAGCCGCCGCCGATTGCACGCATGACCAGACTTGCACGCTCTGCGGTATCGTGTTGAGTAGCAAGCTGGGTCACGACTACAAGGCTACCGTCACAGCCCCCACCTGCACCGAAAAGGGTTACACAACACATACCTGCTCCCGTTGCAATGATAGCTATACCGACAGCGAAACAGACGCCATCGGACACACCGCTGGGGATTGGATCATTGATACCGAGGCCGCTCCCGGCGCGGAGGGCAGCAAGCATAAGGAATGCACAGTCTGCGGCACAACGCTGGAGACCGCTGTCATCGAGGCTCTGCCCGTAGAGACCGAGCCGCCCGCAGAGGCCCCCACGGAAGAACCGACCGAAGCACCCACGGAGGAGCCTACCGAGGCACCCACCGAGCCCTCGAATGATACCGAGAGTGAGACAAGCGAGACTTCCGCAAACACCTCAGCCCAGACCAACGTCCCCGTTGAAACAAACGAACCTCCGACAGAGGCGGAGACATCCACCGCCACCGACAGCGACCGTACATCAAGCAGTTGCTCAAGCACCGCGGGTTCTCAGATCACCCTGATGGTCCTCCTGATGGCCCTCGTACCCCTTGCCGCTGTCAAGCGTAAAAAGGAAACCCTGTAACAAAAATGAGCGGAAGCCGCACGCGGCTTCCGCTTTCTTTATGCGGATATAATAAAAGAAGCCCGCCGTAAAGCGAGCTTATGATTCGTCCTTGATATAGATCAAAATGTCTTCTACTCTGCAATCCAAAAAGGTGCAGAGATCGTTGAGGGTTACGGTGCTGATGGGCTTATTGTGCTTTAATCGGTCAAGCAAGCTGCGGCTGACACCAAAGTCATTGATCAGGCGATAGGTGGAAATATTCTTTTCCTTCATGGTTTTGTACAGCGGCTCATATGAGATCATAAATTCACCCCTGTTTAATTATAAATTATGCTCAACCTCTTGACAATTGTCTACAAATAGAGTATAATGATATTGTCGCTATATAGACAATGTCAATTTGAAAGCATTCTATAGGATTATGTCCCTATGATAGTTTTCACAGAAAGGAAGATTTTGAAATGAAAAAAAAGCCCCTTGGATTCTGCTATTGATGATCGCCACGCTACTAACCTTCACCGCGTGCAACTTAAATGGCGATGAAACAGCATCATCAGAAGTCTCAACTGAAGTTCCTGTAGAGACATTTGCTGAAGTACCAACCGAAACTCCAACGGAAGCGCTCACCGAGGCTCCGACAGAAGCACCTACGGAAGCGCTCACCGAGGCTCCGACAGAAGCACCTACGGAAGCACCCACAGAACCTCCACATACCATACATACAGGTGTTGGAGTATGCAGTGTCTGTGGCATAGATTATTTCGATGAATTAGGTAAATATATTAAAGAAAACGGAAAACGAACACGCGATGGATATGTTTTAACTTTTGATTTGGTATATGAATATGAAATGATTTGGTCAAAAGAGACAATCAAAATTCAAGTCGCGGCCGGATTTCACAATGTTTACTTAGAATTTACAAAAGACAGCATAAAATACGACGAATATCGCTGGGTTGTATCTTACGATAATCCCTATGAGTTGTACTCCTTTGACTATATGGAGGGAATACTACAAGTCAGTAAAATCACGCCGAATTTTAGCATCTTGCTTGAATACGTAACATCAACCTTTGTTGACGATGACGACAACTCATATGCGCTCGTGCAGGGGAAAGCTCAAATGGATAGAATAATAAATGACATCTTGATTCCAACGATTAAAAAATGCGGAAATAATATTACTCCATCCAATTTCGGTTTTGAGCGATATAAATAGTGAATGGTAACTCTATAATGAAAAATATTGTCATGACGTACGCTTTAAGATTAGAACATTTATTGACTCAAAAACTCCCCGAATTAACGCATTATCAGGCATTAATCAGAACATCCCCTTGCAAATATATCGAGCAAGTGCTTGATCGTATATGGGCGGAAAAGAGTCATTTGCATGATGACATTCGCCAATTCCGTGAACAATACTGTTTGGGATATGAAAAACAAACGCTTGATCAACTGGTTGAAAACGGCTGGAATTTTGAAGAAATGCTTTTGGAACTGAAATATCTTATCGAAGCCTGAAAAACAAAGAAGGAGCATTCGCTACGGCTGCTCCTTTGTTTTATAACAGAAGAAGCCCGCCTCGCGGCGGGCTTCAAAATTTTTAGGAAAAGAAAATGAAAGAAATTTGAACTTTTTTTAGGAAAGGAATATGAAAACTATTTCAGAAATTTGAAAGGATAGGGTCTACTTAATTTGTGGGATCAGTCTTCCTTTTCGAATGCGTCCTTGCCCAATCCGCAAACGGGGCATTCGAAATCCTCAGGCAGGTCTTCCCAGGCAGTACCCGGGGCAATGCCGTTGTCGGGATCACCAACGGCGGGATCGTATTCATAACCACAGGGGCAAACGTATTTCATAGGTGTAATCTCCTTTTCATTATTTTTTGAGATACAAGATATACGGCAACCGCCCTATCTTGTATCTTTGTATCTTGTATCTTTGTATCTTTTAATTGAAGTATCTCTCCAAGAGGCCTGCGAAAGCCTTGCCGTGACGAGCCTCGTCGCGAGCCATCTCGTCGAATGCTTCGCAAGCTCAGCCTTCGAAAGTGTAGTATTGAGCTGTTCAATGCACAACATTTTTCTTTTCCTGACAACATCTTTTAACAAGTCGGAACATCTTGGAATAAGTATCAACATTTTCTGTGTTTCTCAATCAAAAAGCATCAAAAACAACTCAACTTTCCGATTTTTATACGATTTGGAGGTTGATTTTATGACGAAAGACAAGGTTATGGGCGTTTATCGCAATGATAATGGATTGTGGTATTACCGCTTTACAATGACAGTTAATGGGCAAAAGCAAGAGTTTCGTGGGGCTAAAGATGAATTTGGCAATCCCTTGCGCACGCAAAAGCAAGCTATTCAGGCGAGGGACGCCGCAAGGCGAGCTGTTCACGAAGAACGGTATCAAGCCCAAGCTCCCATTCTGCGGCGCACCGTTAAAGAAGTTTATGAGGAATACTGCGAAAAGGGGCGCACAGGTCGAGCATACCAAACTATCCGCAAGCAGGACAGCCTATGGACAAACCACCTCCGCGAACGATTTGGAAATATGTTTGTTGACGCCATCAGCGTTGCCGTCGTCAATGACTATCTGGCTGATTTGTATTACAATCAAGGGTTTTCCTTTCGTTATGTGGAAAGCTTTCTGAAAATGTTCTATCTGATTTTCGGCCAGGCCTACTCTCGCAATTATCTGGCAATGGATATTTACAGTAAACTCTGTAAAAACAAGGACACCAAAATTCATATGCCCGCCATGAAAGACGAAGATGATCTTGATATTGTCGCATTTTCAAAAGAAGAACTCGCCACCATGGATAAGTATTTCAAGGGAACCAACGCCGAAACCGCTTATCTTTTGGGAAAATTCTGCGGCCTGCGAATCAACGAATGTTTTGGATTGAAATGGAGCCACGTTGATTTTAATTCAGGAACCATTTACATCGACCGCCAACAGCAGTACCAGAATGGACTTGTGAAGTTGGTGCCTGTCAAAACAAGGAATGGCAAACGCACAGTATATATGAATGCCGCTCTCAGGGAGCATCTTGAAAAGCGATATGCTCAAGAGCAGGAAAACAGGGTAAAGTTTGCGGCGGTTCGCAAACAGAAGCAACGATTTATAGAGGACTTGGATGGTCAGCTTATTCCCTCCATGGAGCTTGTCAACTGCCTTTCTGACGGCACTCTGCAAACAGTCAACTCTATCAAATATCCTTCACGAGAAATCAAAAGCAAGCTGGGCATCAAATTCAAATATCACTATCTGCGACACACCTTTGGCACCATGATGGCAGAACTCAACACGCCGCAACATCTGCTCTGTAAAATCATGGGGCATGGCAATATCCACGTCACCCAGCGTTATTATTTGGCCGTCACCCCAACAGGCGAAGAATTATTGAAAGACAAACTCAATCAAATATAGGGAAAGCGGAGAGAAGCCATCACTTCTCTCCGTTTTCATCATACATATCAGAGGCTCTTTTCAGGAACTCTTTCATTCCATCAACAGCCTCTTGGGGACTGACGATTTTGATTCTTCGCCCAAAGGTAGCCACCCACGCATAAAACGGCGGGCTAAGCTCCACAGGCATCGACACTCTGAAATGGTCATCATCAAGTGGCGACAGCAAAACATCATTGCCAAATCTGTCGATGATGGCATCTGTGATGGTATTGTGGCAGAAAAATTCCACTCTTTGAGCTGTCCCACGATACATATCAAAAACAACGGCCTGTCTCTCTGCCACCTGCTTTTGGTTGTATTCCTCCAAACCGTCGCGCCCAATAGCATCTGTCAATATGGTGTCCATGCGGTCAACGCGATAGGTTCTGAACTGCCTCTTGGTGGCATCGTAGGCATACATATAATAATTGCCGTTATCCCACAGCAAGGCATAAGGGCTGACCACGACGCGCTTGCCTGCTTTGGTATATTTCAAGGGCTTGCTTCTGTCAGGGGAGCGATGGAAATACCTGAAAGAAATCTTTCTGTTTGCGGCGATGGCTTGGTGGATAACATCAGCCTCTTTGATGACGCTCTCGTTCATATTGCGAATACGATCTGACACAATGGCAGGACGATTCAGAGCCTTGCGGTCTTCTGCGCTGGCAAGCTGCCTGATTTTCTGTGTGATTTCGTCAGCCTTTCTTTGCGTCAGGAATTTGGAGGCTTGAATACTGTCAATCATCCACCGCAGTTCATCTGTCGTAAAGGGAGGATTTTTGACCCAATAGCCGTTGCGTCTTTGGTCAAACTCTATTTCCAAATTGAAAACCTCACCCTGAAGCACAGCCAAATCTGCATAGAAGGTGTTGACGCTGATTTTTATATCATAGGTACGCAAATAATCAAAGAGCTGTTTGCGGGTGGCAACGCGGCCTTTGCTTGTATTTCTGATAAGATAGTTATATAAAAGAAAGCGTCTTTCGCCTGTAGTGCCTGCGGTTGTTTCCATGTTTTCGCTCCCTGCGTATTGATTGCATATATTTTACCATAAATTTCGTGGAAAAGCAAGAATATCAAAAAGAAGAAAGCTTTTTTTGGCAATTTGACTTTACAAATCATCATAGTTGTGCTATAATAAAAGCACCACACAAAAACTTAATATCTCACATTACCAGAAGTCCATTTTTGTTTTATGGCAAAAATGCTGACTTCCCTTTTGGCATTTCTGGTAAGTGTAGAAGGTTTTTGTGTGGTAGCAAAATGAAGTCATGCGTTTTTCGTGTGTGGCTTCGGCCACGCACTTTTTATTAGGAGGCAATTATGACGAAAAAGCGATTTGCTCTTGTTTGGCTTATTTGTACCCTTCTTTTGGCCTGTACTCTTGTTTGGGTATCATGCAACACAAACGACGAGCCTCAAACTACAGGTGAAACAACAGAAACCACAATACAAGAGCCAGCAACTGAAGTACATATTCACGCTTTTGGTGATTGGATTGTAACGAAAAATGCAACCTGCACAGAGGACGGCTCACAAGAACGCTACTGTGACTGTGGCGAAAAACAAACCTCATCTTTAGCTTCAACAGGCCATACAGTTGTCATTGATGTGGCTGTTGCCTCCACCTGTACTGTCACAGGCATGACAGAAGGTAAGCATTGTTCAGTATGCAATGAAATTATTGTTGCACAGGAGAAAATTGAGAAGCTTGACCACATTGATGGCGAGTGGATTGTTGACCAAGCCTCTACTTGTACTGAAGGTGGTTCACGCCACAAGGAATGTACTGTTTGCCAAGCAACCACAAAAACGGAACCTTTGCTTGCTCTTGGTCACAAAGAAGGTGACTGGATTCTTGACAAAGCCTCTACTTGTACAGAAAGGGGTTCCAGACACAAAGAATGTACTGTTTGTAATGAAACTGTCAAGACTGAATCTTTACTCCTTGTTGACCATATTGATGGTGAATGGATTGTAGATTCTGACGCCACTTGTGCGGCAAAGGGGAGCAGGCATATGTCCTGTACGGTTTGCGGTCAAGTTACCTGTACGCAAGAGATCGACAAATTGCCTCATACCTCTGGTGAAGTTACTACTGAAAATCGTATAGAACCCTCGTGCAGTCAAAACGGATCCTATGATCAAGTAATTTTCTGTATTGTATGTAATGAAGAATTAACAAGAACCACATATACCATTCCTACCCTTGAGCACTCTTATGTGATTGAAATTGTTGATCAAACATACAATCGTACTGGATATACTGAATACTATTGCCAAGATTGCAAACAAATAACTTATGAAGATGTTACGCCTGCAACTTCGCTCTCGAACAGTAGCGGGTGCACAGTGCGCAGAACTTTAGACGGATTGATTTATCTTATTAAACAGTATGGCGAGAAGAAAACAAGCAGTACAAGTGGGACATATTATGAATGGTCTAGAATCTATAATTCCGCCAACTCACAATACAGAGCAAAGTATTTTATTTCTGATAGCCATGTGGAATTGGAGCAAAATGTAAGCGTAGAAGGCAGATTATATATGTTTACACTATACTTGTATGATGTTTCAGGCTATTATGCTTGGGATATGTGGAGTACAGGTAACGGTTATTTTGAAATGAAAGGAACGGTAAACGCATCTACATTTACACCATATCAAACTACAATACCCTTCAGCAGTTGCTCTTCAGCTCTCAATCAAAATACTCAAGCACGTTCTCTCTTTAACCAGATTGCAACACTGAATTTGCAGGAACTCGTAATTAACACCTCACTTTTGATGCAAAAAGGGAATTTGTACATGTCGGATCTAAGATTCGATAATTTCGGAGTTGCCCCCTCGTATCATACATATGTTTTAAATAAAGTTGAATTTGCAACATGTGCACAGGAAGGAAAATTCATTTATCAATGTTCCTGCGGATCAACTTATAACGAAGCGATTCCTCCCAAGGAGCACAAACTGATTATCTCTCAGACGGTAACTTTACCTACCTGTGTAAAAGTAGGCAAAGAAGAATATAGGTGCTTGCGGTGCGATCACATTGAGTACAAAGAAATTGAAATGATCCCTCACTCCTTTGCGGAAATAAGTGGGGATATTGGATATCGCACATATGAGTGTAATAAATGTCACTATACTTATCGAGATGTTGTGCAATATACCATTTCCTATGATTGGGCTGGCGGCGAAGCCGTTGAGAATATAACTGAATACACCATTGAGTCTGAGACATTCACTCTCGCAAATCCCACACGCACAGGATATACCTTTTTGGGTTGGTCTGGAACAGATTTGTCTACCCCTTCTCTCCAAGTTGCCATTCCATTTGGGAGCATAGGAAACAGAATTTACACCGCCAATTGGCAAAAAAACACCTACACAATAACATTTGATGCAAATGGCGGTAAGGTTTCTCCTACTTCTGCACAGGTTCTCTATGATGAATCTTATGATACTCCTACACCCACAAAACAAGGTTACACCTTCGAAGGCTGGTTTTGCGGCGAAACAGAATATACTGGCGACATTTGGAAAACAACAAGTGATACAATTCTAACTGCCAGATGGACAGCAAGAACCGATATTTCCTATACCGTAAATCACCATCAGCAGAATGCCAACGACAACGGATATACCTTAGCGTCTACTCAAAATCTCAAGGGTACAGCCGACACTAAAATCACGCCCGCCACAGAAATATTCACTCAATTTATCACGCCTGCCACCCAAACAGCCACCATTGCTCCTGATGGTAGTCTTGTTATAGATTATTATTACGATAGAAAGACATATGGCTTAACATATGTAACAAATGGCGGAAATCACATTGGTGAACAAACGTATAAATATGGGCAAACTATATCTGCACCCGCCCCAACAAGAAACAATTTTACATTCGGCGGTTGGTATACAGACAAGGATCTCGTTGTGGCGTTTGAACTGGCAACAATGCCCGCAAACAATACAACTCTATATGCGTGGTGGACGGAAGAAAATAAACCAACTGACTTTGAGTACAGCGGATCATTTTCCATTACGATAAGTGGATATACTGGCACCAGTTCTACGATGTGGATACCAGAATATATTGGGGGAGTTGCGGTAAAAACGATTGATCAATATGCCTTTTGTGATTGCAAGATATTAACACATGTAATCGTGCCTCATAACATTTCCACCATGGATTGGGCATTTGAAGGTTGTACAAATATACGCAGTGTAGTGGGAAATATCAGAGTTTTGCAAATCATCAAACAAGATAAACTTACCCCCTATCTTGAGCATGTTGAAATAACTGGTGATTATGACATAAACAATCGAGGCGTAGACGAAGACATGTTTTACGGTTGCAAAAAACTTAAAACATGTGTGATTGGAGAAGGGATAACTTATATAGGGGATAATGCATTTACCTGGTGTACTTCGCTAGTCGACATAAAACTACCCAACAGCTTGGTACATATTGGCTTGGGTGCTTTTGCGGAGTGTAAAAGCCTTACAAGCATCACTCTGCCCAATAATGTCAGGAGCATTGATCGTGGAGCTTTTTCAGCGTGTAAGGGTCTTACAAGCATTATCCTACCATATGGCGTTAAAACACTTAGTGAAAAGCTCTTTTTTAATTGCTCCAATCTAGTAAACATTTCAATACCAGATAGTGTAACAAGCATTGAGGAACGTGTGTTTATGAATTGTTCTAGCCTTGAGACCATCAAAATTCCCCAGGGTATTGAAATTATCCACGCCAATACTTTTTATGATTGTTCCAATCTCAAGGAAATTAACATACCTAGTAGTGTTACTGATTTTTATGAAAGTGTTTTCTATGGGTGTTCCAGCTTAGCTGATATTTATTATCAAGGAACTCAAGAAGAATGGAAATCCATATATATTTCCACTGGAAATTCTAGAATTACCAAAGCAAAAATTCACTACGAGCAGTATCATTTTGAAGATTTAAGCACATAAAACACAACACTTCCTTCAAAGGGGAGACACGCTATGCATGTCTCCCCTTCTTATCTTTTTTCCCTCATCAGCGTGCTTTTACTAATCCCCGTCAGCATTTGCACCTGTTTATAACTCTTCCCTGCTCCCAAAAGTTCCAAAGCCAGCTTCAACTGCGTGGGGCTGTATTTCTTTGGCCTCCCATCGCGGAACTCTGGGCTCTGTCTGGCGATTGCTTTGCCTGTCTGTGTGCGCTCCACAATCATGCCGCGCTCATACTCTGCAAAGGCAAGCAGAATGGTCAGGATCAGGTTGCCTGTCAGCGTATCTTCTATCACACCCATATTCAGAATGTGAACCCTGATCCCTCTGTCAAACAGATCCCTGATGGTTTGCACGCCCTCTATTGTGGTTCTGGCGAATCTGTCCAGTTTACAGACCACCAACGTATCATGGGGCTGTAATTGCTCCAAGAGAGCCTGAAATTTGGGGCGTGCCATGGTTTTGCCTGTGTAGGCTTCTGTGATAATCACCTCGCATCCCTGCGCTCTGAGCGCGTTTTCTTGTTCTTCTAAACCGTTTCCATCCCTGCCTTGGGTGGCGGTGGAAACTCTTGCATATCCATAAATCATATCAAAAATCCTCCATTTTGTTGACCATAAGTTTTGAACCTTTTGGAACTAAGTTTTGGTTCTGTTTTGAGCGGTTTTCTGAGCGGTGTCAAAACTTAAAAGTTTTGGTGCGGCAGGGGCTTGCGCCCCTGCTTTTGAAAACTACACTTCAATCATCTGCTCTCCGCAGTCCATGCACGCAATGCGTACAACCTTGGTTGCTCTGACGCTCATACCGCAACAGGGGCAAGCGTATTTGCGTGTGCTTGATGTCTTGGGAGGGGTGATGGCGATGCCGCCACCGTCATGCGTACCAGTGCCGCCGATGTGAAGACCGCAAAACTCATTTCTGCTAATCAGAATGTCTGTCAGGTCATTCTTAATCACAAAGTCAATCAAACGCTCGCTGGGGGATGTATGCGACCATCCATATTTGTCGCTACGTTCTACGCACAGCCCTCTTTCCTCAGCCGCCTGACGAAAGGCTTTGTTGTGGTAGGTGTTGCCGCGACTGCAATCCTGAATGCCATTCACGTAATTGTAATAGTGAATCATTTCGTGGAGCAGGGTCGCGCACACATCCTCAATGGGTCTTGCAAGCGTTCCTGCACCAATGTTGATTTCATGCGTGCCGCCCAACTTGGAAACCCACGTATCATCATTCAGGGTGAAATGCCCATAGGCTCTTGGGGTGGACTGGATTGTGATGGTGGGTCTTGAAAGTGTATTTTCAAAATACTCTACGTTCAGCAGATCAAAAATCTTGTTCAGGTATCCTGCCACTCTGTTATAACTTGTCAACTGTTTCATATCACTTTTTCTCCATTTTCTATTGATTTTTGGGAGAGGGCGTGATATAATATCTACGCCCTCATTTCGTGGGTAGTCCCTTGCCAGTTTGCTTTGGTCGGCGTTGGCTTGGGGCTTTTTTTATGCGATGGAAAATCGCTTGCTTGGCACTTGCTTGGTGAACTGCTGATAAAGATCGTTGTGTTCCTTCTTAAAGGCGGTGGTGTCGAATCTGTTGCTGAGAACTGAAGTCCAGCGCACCATGTAAGTCCCTGCTTCAAGTTCTTCAGTTCCTTGGGCAAGCATCTCTTCCTTGATGCTATCCCTCAGGGCTTCTGCCTCAGCCTTGGCTTCTTCCATGATTGCTTCCCATTCCTGAAGGGCTTCGATTTTTGCGATAAGTTCGTTTCTTGACATTGTTTTTTCTCCTTTTCTTTTGTGGGGTTCTCCCCCTTGCTTGACTATATTATACACCTTTTATCGTGTATAGTCAATAGGCAATATACACGAAGTTTCGCGTATATTTTTGTGAATTTTATACACTTGATTTCGTGTATGTTTTGTGATATAATATGGATAATGGAAAAGGAGGCGAAAAAATGTCTTTACAATTTAAGATCAATGTTCTGGAAGCCCTAAAAGAAAAGGGTTACACCACCTATACGCTCCGTAAAGAACAACTTTTGAGCGAATCTACTATTCAGAAATTAAGAAATGGCAAGGGGATCTCTTGGGAAAATATTGAAGTGTTGTGTCGGCTGCTTGACTGCCAGCCCAGCGATCTAATGGAATACGTCAAAGAGGATTAGTCCACCATAGGGGGCATCCCTTTCAGGAAATTTTTTGTTTTGCTTCCCTCTTTGAAGTATAGTGTGGCCTTTCGCCCCACCCAGAGCAAATTTTATTCTGGATGACGGTTTTGGGGGCTGTCAACGATAGAATCATCCTCATATCACAGACGGCCGACAACGAAAAAAACGGCGAGCACTACATTTTGTAATGCTCGCCGTTCTTTTATTTGAAGTCTTTCAATATATCATTCATAGCTTGGTCAATAGCTTTTTTCAAGCTCGCCTATACCAAGCGTTGAATTTCTGTTTCAATGATAGACTGTTGTTTCTTCTTCTTTTTCTTTTTGTCTTCCTCTCTGCTCATTTGGTTTTTACCTCCGACATCAGCAAAATCTATACTTCCTCACTCTCTTGGGCTTTGGCACGTTGTGCGCGATATTCCTTCAAAAATTCCAAATGTTGAAGATATTGTAATCTCTACACCTCAAATGGGGAAGCACCATTCAAAAGCATAATTTGATAATCTATTATATCTGGTTTGCGACTTCTATAATTCATGACATACTCCTTTAATAAAAATTCATACAACTATATATATTGCGAAACGCCAAACGCAGTTGGCGTTTCAGCAAATATATATAGTTGTCTTTCATATAGTTATAAAAATACCTGCTTGTGTATTATTCTCCTTCGCCCATTGAAGTTTCAATTAAAAGATCCTCGCTTATCAAATCTATCATTGGCTCTACTTTTGTCTTATAGAAAAATACATTCCACTCATATTTGGGCTTCTTCTTCGGCACTCCACCCAGCACACGATACATAGCCATAAATGCGATATTGGAATCATTATGCTTGTTTTTCTCCGCCCAATAAATCTGCCATGCTTTACAATATTCTTCCTTCGAAATGTATTCTTGCGTTTGAACGTCATTGATTTTGCTGACTTTATAATACACAAACTCTGTTTTGCTATAATCAAAGAGTCCCATTTGATGCATTTTTTCAATCCATTTGGCAATCGTCTGTCTTGATACAGGAGCCTTGCTATCACTCAATTGCCTTTCCATTTCCTCTGTTGGAAGTTCAGAAAATTCATCGTCACAAAGAAAATAATACAGAAAATTACGCAACTTTCTAAAATCTATTTGCGCTGGCATTTCCCATTCTGTAATACAAAACAATTTGAACCTGTCAGGAATGTTTTTAATGTGAAATTTTATTTGCCGTCCCCTTCCCACACATTCGTATTCCACGCCATACCTGTCCAGCTTCTTTTTTATATCTGTATTATCAAAGGTTTGAAGCAATTCAGATATTTCCGTAAACAAATATTCTTTTTCTTCCAACATACAACTTCTCCTTTGTATTCAGACATTTAACACAATATAGGAGATATATATACTGTGTTAAATGTCTGAACCTAATTTTGTTCAAGCCGCCGCCTTGATGATGTCGGTGGCTTTAATAACATCAACTTGATTTTCAAAATAGACCCAAGGAGCTGTTCTGAACTCAGGGAATTGCGCTATAAACCACTTGCGAACCAAGGTGTAAGGAGAAGGCTGAAGGGCAGCCGCCGCTTTGATCTGGACAAACTGGATCATATATACATCACCGTCAGGCAGAGCGGAAATGAACTTCTCCATCTTTTCATAGGTCAGATTCTTGAACTGATTGCAGTTGAATTCTTGGCCAGTCTGATTGCGATACTTACTGGGGGTTTTGTGGGTCTGGCGGCATACCTTCAGCTCTGGAATCTCTTGGATCAGCTTCATATATAAATTGAATTCTTCGCTTGTGGGATTGGCGGCGGCCTTTTCAAAAGCCTTGCTGATGGTCAGGGTCTTAGTTACAATAGAGAGAGTATACTTTTCCATGATATTATTTCCTTTCTTGTTTTTTTATGCTACTTCGACATCCATAATCCGCTTATCCATGGCCTCATTCACAGCCTTTTGAGCTTCGTCCATGTCAAAATCCTCACCAACTTCCTTCAGGAACCATTTCTTAACGACAGGATATGCGGATTTCTTCATTTGCTTAGCGGTCTTGGTTACCAGTTCCATTTTCTTCAGACGCGCTTCTGCATCAGGCTGAATGGTAATGTAGGCTTTCATAAATTCATAAGTCAAACCCTCGTAGGTGTTCTTTGAAGGGTTCTTTTTGGCACGAACCTCATGTAAACGATAATCAGGGTGAGCGGTTATCTTTGCCAGCAGTTCTTCGTAAGCGGCACCTTCGCCTGTGCTGGCCTTCTTGAAGCTCGCAGGAGAGCCGCAGATGATCTTTTCGATGAAGTTGATGGTGAAGTAGTTCGCAGTTTTAGTGGTCTTAGTCATGGTATTTCCTTTCTTTCGCACTCTTTTGGTGCGGCGGCTGTTCTTTGGGAGCCACCCTTTTTTATTTGAAGTGGGGTTTTGTTGTCCCTCACTTTCTGGCTATATTATACCATATAGGGTCTCCAACTCATATAGAGACCCTCTGACATTTTTGAAATTTTTGAAAATGTATTTTCAATTTTTCATCGTTCCCTAACTATTGGAACTTGTTCGCTTACTTTCCGTTGATGTGTCTTGCTATTCTAAGATGTTAAAAGATGTTCCAGCTTTGTAAATTGACGTTAAAAGACATAAAAAACGGTGCCAAAACTGCTTCCTTTTGACACCGCTTATATGTTATAATTAGTTTACGATTGTTGAGATTCCGATTTTGATGCTTTTGGAGTATTCAGCGATACAGAAAATACGATTTTCTTACGACTTTTCCACGCAAAAGAAGCCCGCCGCGCGGCGGGCCTCTTAAGTTTCAGGAAAAGAAAATGAAAGAAATTTGAACTATTTTTTAGGAAAGGAATTATGAAAACTATTTCAGAAATTTGAAAGGATAGGGTCTACTTAATTTGTGGGATCAGTCTTCCTTTTCGAATGCGTCCTTGCCCAATCCGCAAACGGGGCATTCGAAATCCTCAGGCAGGTCTTCCCAGGCGGTGCCGGGGGCAATGCCGTTGTCGGGATCGCCAACGGCGGGATCGTATTCATAACCACAGGGGCAAACGTATTTCATAGGTGTAGTCTCCTTTTCATTAGTTTTTGAGATACAAGATACGCCGAGCAAGCTCGTCAGATACGAGATACAAGATATACTGCAACCGCCCTATCTTGTATCTTTGTATCTTGTATCTTGTATCTTTGTATCTTTATATCAGCCGAAGTATCTCTCCAAGAGGCCTGCGAAAGCCTTGCCGTGACGAGCCTCGTCGCGAGCCATCTCGTGGACGGTGTCGTGGATAGCGTCAAGGTTCAGCTCCTTGGCCATCTTAGCGAGCTCGAACTTACCTGCGGTCGCGCCGTTCTCGGCAGCTACGCGCATCTCCAGGTTCTTCTTGGTGGAATCGGTCAGGCACTCACCCAGAAGCTCTGCGAACTTAGCAGCGTGCTCAGCCTCTTCATAAGCGGCCTTCTCCCAGTACAGGGCGATCTCGGGGTAACCCTCGCGGGCAGCCACGCGAGCCATAGCCAGATACATACCAACCTCGGAGCACTCGCCCTCGAAGTTAGCGCGCAGACCCTCGATGATGGCATCGGGTGCGCCCTTGGCAACACCGACCACGTGCTCGGCGGCCCAGGTCATCTTGTCGTCAACGACTTCTTCAAACTTATCCTCGCCCTTGACCTTGCATCTGGGGCACTGCTCGGGGTAATTTTCGCTCTCAATGATCTCTCCGCAAACCTTGCATCTCCACTTTTTCATGTTTTTTCCTCCATAAATGTATCATTTAGATTTTTTAGGTTGACTTATTTGACAGTCTCCAAAAGGTCGCTCATAGAAAGGTCAGCATTCACCATCATGGCGATCGTCAGGCGATCCAGCCGCTCGACAAGCATTTGATTCAGCACGCCGAAGACATTGTGAAAGCGGCAACAATCCTTGTTGGGGTTATTGAGGCACTCGCAATTCTCCGAGAGGCACTTTGAGATCTCGATGGGGCCGTCGATGGTCTCGATCACTTCTTTGACCGTGAGTCCTGCGGGGTCACGCAGAAGGTAATACCCTCCCGTGATGCCGCGCATGGCTTTGACCACACCCGCCAGCGACAGCTTGCGCAGGATCTTGTTGGCAAACCCCATGGGAACCTTCACCGTCTCTGCCATGGCGGGGGCAAACAAAGTGCCCTGCACCGCGCCATATGAGAAAACAGCGCCCGATTTTGCCAGCAGACTGACCATGCGGAGTGCGTAATCGGCTTCTTGTGTGATCCTCATGTCGGTGTCGCTCCTTTTTAATCTGCACCTTTTTGGTACAGTTTTATTATACACGATGTTTGGCCGTTTGTCAATAGGTTTTCGAAAAGTTTTTTAAAAATTTTTCAAAATGCAAAAATCCCCCGTCGGGCAAGGGAAAATTGCCTGACGGGGGATTTTACTTTGGGAAAAATATTTCGTTTTAGTCGGATTCCTTGCTGAAGATCTTCTTGACAACAGCCTCACCGATGACCGTGACGAGCAATGCCACGATCAGCGCCACAAGGTAATGTGCGCCGCCCTCAAAGAAGATGCGGAAGCGGCATTCGGCGTCTCCTCCCAAGAAGTTAATGCGCTGGAAGAATACGTTCACGGCCAGAGAGATCAGGGGCTGTGCCAACGCCAAGCCACCGAATACCGACCACAAACCCTGCGTGAGATTTCCGAGCGAATCCTTACCCATGGACTTGCCGCAGAGCGCCAGAATGAGGGAGATCAGGGTAACGACCGCACCGATCACGGCCAAAATGAAGCCGCTGTAGATCATGAGAGAGGATAAGTAAGCTATGATAAACGCAATGCCGAAGGTTACGGTCAAGTCGGCGTATTCACCGTCGCCGTCCAGCGTGTCCTCCGTGAATTCCTTGAGAAGACCGCCGCATTCCCAAAGCGCACCGGCTGCTTCCAGCGCGTTCATTTTTGAAAACTCCTCGCCGTCAAAAATCATGGCGGTGATCTCGTTTTCGTCCAGGCGGGAGATGATTTGGTCATCCTCCACGACTTCAACGTCGTCCACAGTTTCAATGAGGTAATGCTTGACCACCGTAACAATATCCTCGGGATCGCTTTCACGCATTTCGGCGGCAAACGTAATGTTGGGAACGGTCATAATGATGATGAGAACAAAACAACAAATGAGGCGGATCGCTGCGCTGATAACGTTTTTCATTTTCATAATTTGATGCTCCTTTTTTTTTCATATTTGATGCAATGGATCAGCATAACGCGTTGAAAAAATTGAGGTTGCGGGGTATACGTTTCACGCCGGGGGAGGGGCAAGCCCCTCCCCTGCCAAACCAAACGGCATTTCTGCCATTTCCCTCTTGAAGCCTTTACAGAGGGATCTTATTGGGTATGCTTCGGAATATTACTCGCCTTCCCAAACGAGGGTAGGCAGACCCGTGCCCGTGATGTTCCAGACATCCTTTTTCCAGGAGAGGGTGTCGCAGAGGAAGTCCTCGCTGTAGAGCTCGGTCTCGGTCTTGGAGGTTGCGGCGTTCTCGGTGGGCGTATAGGCCGTGCCGTAAGCCGTGACGGTCACGTTTGCGCCGTAGAAGCACTTGAAGGTGGTGGAGCCGTCCTCGGTAACGCCTGCAAAGTAATTCACATTGGTGCGGGTGGAGGCGGTGATGTTGGTGGTGGAGAAGCACTTGCTGATGGAGCCGCCGGTTTCATGTTTGCCAACAAAGCCGCCGGCACCGCCATTACCTTGAGTTTCAATAGATCCGGTACTATAACAGTTGACAATGGTGCTCTTATTTACAGCTGCAAAGCCGCCTGTGATCGCATGGTTGGAAACACTCTTTATCTCAACATCAGAATAACAAGTGTTAATACTTCCTTCGCCAATTCCAACAAAACCGCCTAAGCACAATCCCGAGGAAGCAAATCCGCCCTCTTCATGAATTGTACCCTTGGACGTACAATTGTTCACAGGTCCACCGGCATCGGCAGCTAAAAGACCAACGTATGCGCCTCTGTGCGAATTGCCGGCACCGGACAGAGTAATAGAAGAACCGTCCAAAGTATGACAATTTGTTATAGAACCCGCATTTTGAGCAACGACTCCCCCCACATATGCATGTGTTTGACCGACCGTACTCCCAACAGTTGTAGCTGATAGAGTGGTCTCTGCAATTAACTGTACGGATGAATCCAGCACATCGCCTTCATTTCGGCTAACCAGTCCGGCTAACATAAAGAAGGTAGTTGCGCCGCCATAGAACGAACTTGTATTATTCGAATCGCCCTTACCTTGCGCCGTAAGCGCCACATAGCACCCTTCAATAGTTCCTTGGTTGAATCCCGCAACACCGCCAAAATATGTCGTCAATGTTTGATTATATCCGCTATATTTCGCTATGCAGGACATTTGTGCATCCTTAATTTCGCAATCTTCGATGACTCCGTAATTATGTCCGGCAATCATGCCGAATGAATTATTATTCGCTACATCACTATAGGTAATAGATGCCACAAAATCAGACAGTTCAAGATTTTTAATCGTTCCGCTATTTGAAGCAAAGAAGCCAAATCGCCCCGAGCCCGATTCTTTTGCCATACTAAAATTACAAATCTTATGCCCCTCGCCGTCCAGCGTGCCATAGAAGTTAGCAATGGGCTCCCATGCTTCGCCCTCCAGGTCGATGTCATTGGCCAGATAATATCTGCCCGACGTGTTATTGGCAATATTCTTCAGATCCTGTACGGTATAGATAGGCATCGCGGTCTTGAAGAGCGCATACACGGTGGTATCGCCCTCAAAGGCCTTATTGAAGTTATAAGCCTTGGTGCAGGCCTCGTCGGTGTACCAGCCGATGAAGTAGTGGCCCGACTTATAGGGGTTTGCGGGCTTCATGGGAGATTGACCCACGTACACCTCCTGTGCCGCTACCTCGCTGCCGCCGTCGGTGTTGAAGCTGACGGTGTAGGTCACGGGAGCGTACAGCGCCTTGACGGTGGTATTGGCGGTGATATTGTCGTATGCCTTGTCCCACCGGAGGAAATAATAGCCTGTGACCGTAGGAGGCACGGGAGCGGTAGCCGCCTCGCCCCAGTTGACGGTCTCGGTGGAAATAACGTCCTCGTAGTAGTCAAGGAAGGTGACCGTGGAGGTCTTGATGCCCCACTTGGCCGTGAGAGTTATGTTATGAGACACGCGGTCGTCGGCATCAAACTTGGCCTCGTTGGCTCCCTCGCCGATATACCAGCCGAGGAAGTTATAGCCCGTTCTTTCGGGGATCGTCAGCGCCACGCTGTGACCCGAGCGAACCGTGACCTTGCGAACAAAATCCTCGGTGCCCGTGCCGCCGTTCAGGTCAAACACCACGGTGTATTCCTTGAAGATCTCAGAGCTGATGATCTCCAGCCACTCCTCCAGCGTGCCCTCGTAGCCGAACTGCTCGCAGTAGAGCTCGTAAGCGTTTTTACCGTCCGCGCCCACGTCTCCCTTTTCACCCTGCTCGCCCTGCACGCCGTCCGCGCCGTTGACCACGGTGAAGGTGGTAGTCGTGCCGTCGGTGAAGGTGACGGTATAGGTGTCGATGAGGCCGTCGGTGGCGGTCAGCTTGACAGACACGATGCCGTTACCCGTCTCACCCTGGATGCCCTGTTCACCCTGGTCACCCTTTTCGCCCTTTTCGCCGGTGTCACCCTTGTCGCCCTTTTCGCCGTGGATACCCTGCTCACCCTGGTCACCCTTTTCGCCCTGAGCGCCGGTGTCACCCTTATCGCCCTTTTCGCCGGGGATGCCCTGCTCACCCTGGTCACCCTTTTCGCCTTGGATGCCCTGTTCACCCTGGTCACCCTTTTCGCCTTGAGCGCCTGTGTCTCCCTTGTCGCCCTTCTCACCCTGAATACCGGGCTCACCCTGCGGTCCGGGATCACCTTCACAGCTACCCAAGGTCAGGGGTAGCGTCAAGCACAGTGCGAGGGCAATCGCCCATAACTTTTTGCTCACGTTTTTCATGATTTCTGTCCTTTCTTAACATTCGTAGTCATTTTTTAACTACATTATTAGAATTATAGATCATTTTGAACTATTTGTCAAGCGGAATAGTTAAATTTGTTATAATTATTCCGATGAAACATCCAGAGGAGGACAAAGAAAACCACGTATGAAAATCGGTCAAAAGATCCGAAACGCAAGAGAAGACAAAGACATACGGCAAAAAGACATGGCTGAAATGATCCCTATGAATCAGTCCAATTATTCCAAAATCGAGCGTGACGTGCAGGAGCCGAACTTATTCCAGCTCAAGCGGATCGTGGAAATTTTGGAGTTAGATCTATCCGAGCTTTTAGAGATCCGCGCTCCATCGGAAACAACAGACTTACGCTTTGCCGACGAGATCAAACGGATTTACAAAAAATATTACAAGAAATGAAAAGAACGCCTCCGCAGCTGCGGAGGCGTTCTTTTCTATACATATTTCTTATAGGCCGCAAACGCCGACGGGATCGAGTAATTCCCTGCCATATCTTCGGCACTGACAAGGAGACCTCCGTCCTGCAGGATTTCGGGATCATCATCGGGCAGCGTCACGTCGCAAAGATAACCCACCATTTGCCATGTGATATGCGTAAAGATATGCTTGGCAGCGGGAAGAGGGGTCACCTTCTGCAGAGATACGCCGAGAGAGCGCAAGGCCGCAGAGACGTCCTCTGCTGTCAGATGGTCGGGCAGGTTGGGAAACTCATACAGCCCTCCGAGAAGCCCGCTGTCAGGACGGCGGCGGATGACGTAGCGGAAGCTGCCGTCGGGGGCTTTGACGCGGAGCAGAAGAACGGTCAGATCAACGAATTTGCGCTTGGTCTTGATCATACGCACGGGGAGCTCCTCTACCCTTCCCTCGCGGTTGGCAGCGCACAACAGCTGCAGGGGGCAAGTCGCACATTTGGCGGATGCGCCGGGCAGGCATACGGTAGCGCCCAGCTCGATGAGGCTTTGGTTAAAATCCCCCGCACCGACCGAAGGCACGACCGGCGCGATCGCAGATTCTATGCGGCGCTTGACGCTGTCGGTCAGAATATCGCCGTTGTCTCCCATGACGCGCGCCGCTACGCGGAGGACGTTGCCGTCCACGGCGGGCACGGGAAGATCAAAGGCGATGGATGCCACCGCACCTGCGGTATAGCGTCCCACGCCGGGCAGCGACAAAAGCGCGTCAAAATCAGCGGGGATGGCACCGCCGAAGTCCCGCACCACGGTCTGTGCCGCTTTTTGCAGGTTGCGGACACGGCTGTAGTAGCCGAGACCCTCCCATAATTTCAAAATGAGATCCTCGGGGGCATCGGCAAGCGCCGCTACCGTAGGGAGGGCTGTGAGAAATCTTGCGTAATAAGGCTTGACCGCCTCGGCGCGTGTCTGCTGGAGCATGATCTCGGAGACAAGAATTCCGTAAGGGTCGCGGGTATGTCGCCACGGCAGATCGCGGCGGTAGATGTGGTACCAATCGGTCAAAAGTGCGACGGCTTCGCTCGGGAATGCTTTCATACGGTTCTCCTTTCCGAGTTCTTTTTTACGGCTCCGAAATCAATCTGAAAAGTCTTCCGTTTCCAGTCGCTCGGCATATCCCGGAGAGCAGACCAGCACGCCGCCATCAGCAAGCGCCAGCATGGCTTGGGCATCGCGGTAGCCCTCGGCCTCACGGACATCCTCCCCGTGATCCGTCACCCAAAGGATGCGGTCGTTCATGCGGATATAGACCTCCCGTCCGTTGAGGAGCAATTCCTTGGCGCTTCCCTCAAGATCGGGGGATGTGCGGTATTCTTCCTTGCCGTTTCTGTCAAAGACCCAAAGCTCATGCTTTGAAAGATGCGTTTCGGACGTGAGCAACAGCGCCGCGTAGCCGTCTCCCATATCCGTGAGGAGTGGGCGACGGTTACCAAACGGTGTTTCGGAGATCAGATCACCGTCGGTGCGGTAGATGCTGAGCTTGTCCTGCGAGATGACCGCAAGGCGATCGTCCGCGAGAAATGCGGCTGAGAGCACGGCGGTACCCTCGAGGTAGGCATGCTTTTCACTGCCATCCTGCCTCGTAAAGCTCAATTGAGTCGTATAACCGCCGTCCTCCACGTCCAACTCCAATGTAGCCAGCACCGAACCGTCGGGGCTGAGTGCCATCGCGGTTATATAGCCGCCGCGATTGACAGCAATACGCTTGTTCAGATCCGCATCGTACCAGAGAGCCACAGAGGTATGCTCGTCCGAGCGGGTCAAAACGGCATAGGCGCCGTCTCTTGCCATACAGGCATCGTACACGGGATGATCCGTATCGGTTTTTCGTACGCAAACAAATCCGTTATATACCGAAAAGTCCTCTTCGCCGCGGCTGAAGGCTAAAAAATACGGGTCGCTCGTCCGCACCTCAGGGTGTGCCAACGCTACGTTTTCGGAAAGGGTCTGCTTGCCCGATGCGCTGAGCACGGTGATCTCCTCGCCGCCCACCACGGCAAGGCCGCCGCGGTACGGTGCAAAATCCATGGCATCCGAAACGGGATAGCTGACGCTGTCCGCCATGGATTGCGCGGTAAGACCGGCGGCGTTGATATCCTTGACCAAATAATAAAGATTTTCATAAGTGATCAAATGGCGGCTGCATACCACCGTCACCACCACGAATACGAAAAGCACCATATACAGCACGATGCGCGCCAGATTGAAGCGCTCCGCGAGATTGGCGTAATACGGAACGGAGGGTGCGGAGAAATCAATCGGCTCTTCGGTCTCGCTCTCCTCCGACAATCCGGTAAATCCTCGGAAGAGCTTGCGGAAACGCTGCCATATGGAGTCGAGCAGCTTGCCCCTTGGTTTTTCAGTCCGCAAGGATATCACCTCCTCTGTACCCGGGACAGGCGGGATCGTCATAAAATACGCGATTAAGGTACAGTCCCTCCGCAGGAGCTGTGCGCCCCATACGGCGGCGATCCAGAGACGCGAGACGCTCGGGGATGCTGTCCGCCGAAATCTTTTGCAACGCCACGTCCACAAGCGTTCCCGCCATGATGCGTACCATATGATAAAGGAAGCCGTCGGCGCGAACCGCAAAGGTCACAAAATCCCCCTCCCGAAAAACACGCGCAGACATAACGTTACGGGTCTTGTCCAAAATATCCGAGCCCGAAGCCATGCAAGCCGAGAAATCTCGCTGCCCGATGAACGCCGCGGCCGCTTGATTCATACGTTCCAAAGCCTCGTCATCCAGCCGTTGCGGAATATGCCAGCTTCGTTTGTGTTCAAAGGGGCAACGAAAAGGCGCATTATATATCTTATACACGTACTCCTTGGAGGTAACCGAATAGCGCGGATGGAAATCATCGGGTACCCATCGGGCATAACCGACCGCGATGGAATCCGGCAAATGAATATTCAAAACAGCGGGGATCTTGTCCACGGGAATGGTGGTTTCAAGGGGGGCGCCTCCCTCGCGCGTCACAGTCGCGCAGAACATACGGGCGTGCACACCGCTGTCGGTGCGGCTGCATCCCGTCACGTCGCAGGAATGCCCGAAAACCTCCTCTGTCGCAAGGTTCAACGTCTGCTGTACGGTATTTCCGTGGGTCTGCGCCTGATAGCCGCAGAAGGCAGAACCGTCATATGCAAGATACAATAGCAGCTTCAAGTGTCTGCCCTCCTTGTTTTTTGTTATCTTTAAGAAGTATACCACAAACCCCGACCAAAGTCAATGCTTTTTCGCCTTCCGCAATAAAATTGCCCAAATCTCTCGACAATTTGCACTTTTTTATTGACAACCTAACTTTTTCATTGTATAATATAACCAACGGCAAAAATTTACGCTTGCCGCCAAGATTCCCCTTTGAAAGGAGATCCCCCCATGAAAAAAAGCTCCGCCAAAAAACTACTGTCATTTTTCCTTTGCCTGCTTTTGATCGGTGCCGTCTTCTGCACAGTCGTTCCCACGGTTTCTGCAGCAGACATCAAGATTCAAAACGGCACGGGCAACCGCGAGCCCATCCGCATCAGTAAGTCCTTTTCTTACCGCGCCATCATCAACAACGAGTTCACAGGCTTTGGCTTCCATATGCCTACCTGGGAAAAGAAGACGTCTTATGCAACCCTGTCTCTCTACAAGTGGGAGGGTAGCCACGACAAGACCCTCGCTACTGAGCCCATCGCGACCAAAAAGTTCGATCCCCTGAAGGACGGTCAGTGCCACTGGGTAGAGTTTTCGTCTCAGCCCGCAGGTGAGTACCTCTTCCACATTTCCGACGTCAGCGCCGACGCAGGCGTCTGGACGAACACCAGTCCCCAAAATTCCAAAGGCTTTTTGTACCTCGACGGTATTGAGCAGAGAGGAGAACCCGAATTGGTCATTCGTTTCCCTGACACTCCCGCGGATCCCTTCGGTACTTGCGAAGCATCGGGAGATATTCGCAGCCCCCAGTATCCCTATGACAGCCAGAGCGGCGAGGCTGTGTTCAATATGAACGGCCCCCTCGGCCTCCAGCTGAAGGTCACGTCCTCCTTCACGGGCGTACAGTTCAAGATGGCAACCTACATGGCCACCGACATGGAGGTCGATATGTCGGTTTATGCATGGAAGGGCTCTTACGAGGCCTCGGTTGCCGAAGGTGCGCTCGCCAGCAAGCGCCTGCTTCTGGTGGACAATGCCGTACAGGGTATTACCTTTGACGAAGAGATTCCCGCTGGTGAATATCTCTTCCTGACAGAAAACTACAACAAATCTCCCGCCATGTACGTCTACACGTCGGTCAACAATTTCAAGGGACGTGTATACAAGGACGGCTTCCCTTGGGAGAACAACACACAATATCCCGTTATGCAGGTCATTTTCAACGGTGAATCTGAAAACTTTTACGAGCAGGTCTCGGATCCCGAGGATGCGATCACCGGAGACCATGTCACGCCTCCCGCATACGTCATTCCCGAAGACAGCCTGATCTATACCCATCCTGTGGATCCCTCCACCTGGGTATTCACCGATGGTCTCGGCCGCGTATCTCTGACGAGCGAGGACGTAGGTCTGCCCAAGGAAGACAAAACACTTGCCATGTTCTACTGGACTTGGCATATCGGCGGTTTTGTCAACCATCTGCCCGCTAACCTCCAACAGCTTTCAGAGCAGTATCCCGAGGCTATGCGCGATTTTGACAATCCCCTTTGGGAGGGCAAAAACTCCTTCTGGTGGAACGAATCCATTTACGGCTATTACCGCACCGACGATCAGTGGGTGCTGCGCAAGCAGGCCGAGCTTCTGGCCAATGCCGGTGTGGACGTCATTTTCACCGACAATACCAACGGAGAAAGCACGTGGCGAGATTCCTACACCGCACTTATGGAGTCATGGACCGATGCCATGAATGACGGTCTCCTCACCCCCAAGGTCTCCTTTATGCTTCCCTTCTGGGATCAATCCTACACCAACATTCAGGTACAGTCTCTTTATCTGGACATTTTCCGCGCCAATAAATGGAACAATCTGTGGTTCTACTGGGACGACAAGCCCATGCTGATGGCCATCAAGGAATCCTTCGATCCCGATGTCAGCCTTGTGGACAAAGAGATCGCCAACTTCTTCACCTTCCGCGCAGGTCAGCCCGACTATCTGTACCAGCCTCCCAAGTCACAGGTCGGATCCTGGGGTTGGCTTTCCATGTATCCCCAGGCAACCTATTCGGGTGTCAGAGATAACGTAAAGGAAGGCAAGGTCGAGCAGATCACCGTAGGTATCGCGCAAAACCACGACTACGTCAACAAGGAGCTGGCCGCCATGAGCGGTAACAACATCGCCGGCCGTTCTTACACCTCCAAGTATCCCAATCGCTACGCGGAAGAGGGTGCAGAAGCCTCCAAGTGGGGCTATAACTTCTCCGAGCAGTGGGAATATGCCCTTGAAGTAGATCCCGAGGTCGTGTTCGTCACAGGTTGGAACGAGTTCCGCGTAGGCCGCTACGAAACCTGGCCCGAAGGCTCGGTTGCCGCAGTGGATAATGCATTCCCCGATCAGTACAACGATGAGTTTTCCCGTGATATCGAGCCTACCAAGGGTGCGCTCAAGGATCACTACTACTACCAGCTCGTCAACTACGCCCGTCAGTTCAAGGGCGCAAGTCCCATCCCCACCCCCGGCGTAAGCACAACCATTGACCTCTCCGCGGGTATAGAGCAGTGGAAGAACGTTGAGCCCTACTACGCCGCCTACATCGGCAACACCGACGACAGAAACGCGCCCGGCTACGGCGATCTCGTTTACACCGAAACCTCGGGCCGTAACGATATCATCGGCGCGCAGGTTGCAAGAGATAACGATTACGTTTACTTCCTCGTGGAATGTGCAGACAACATCACCCCCTACACCGACAACCTCTGGATGACCCTCTACATCGACTCTGACCAGACAAACCAGGGC
>JAGARU010000133.1 GCA_017622085.1 Clostridia bacterium
GGGCGAGGCTTGTAATGGTCTTTGCTTGGGTATTTTATGATAGGCTCCCCTTGGGGGGAGCTCCCGACGGAGTCGGGTGAGAGGGGTTCAACACAACACAACGAAAGGAGGCGCAAATATGCGGATTTTAATTGCGGAGGACGATCCCAAGCTTCTCAAAAGCCTTGTGCATATATTCGAGATGAATCACTATGCCGTGGACGGCGTGGATAACGGTGTCGATGCCTTCGATTTTGCCTCCTCCGACGAATACGACGGTCTTGTGCTTGACATTATGATGCCCGGTATGGACGGTGTGACTTTACTCAAAAAGCTCCGCGCAAACGGAATCACCACGCCTGCGCTCTTTCTGACCGCAAAAACAGAGACCTATCAGAAGATCGAAGGGCTTGATGCAGGGGCTGACGATTATCTCCCCAAGCCATTCTCGACAGGGGAGCTTCTTGCCCGTGTTCGCGCGATGCTTCGCAGAAAAGACAATTTCACGCCCGATCTGCTCACGTTTGAAAAGCTGACACTCAACCGTTCCACATATGAGCTTGTTTATGACGGCAAAACGCAAGCTCTCAGCGGAAAAGAATTTCAGGTGATGGAAATGTTGATGCAAAACCGTGGCATCATCGTTACCGCCGAGCAGCTTATTATGCATATCTGGGGCTGGAATACCGACGTGGATACGAGCGTGGTATACGTTCACGTTTCCAATATCAGAAAAAAACTCGATGCGCTTTCCGCTCCCGTAGCAATCAAGTTCGTCAAGGGCGCTGGCTATACCTTGGAGGCGACCGTATGATTTACAGACTTCAAAGGAAATTCATTCTGATATGTACCGTATCGGTGCTTACGGTTATTGCCTTGGTGTTCGGCGTTATTCTCGTCCTCAACATATCCTCAATGAACAGAAATATGGATATGCTGGCAGATCGAGTATCCGAGGGCGGCGGAAGATTTCCCGGCTCTATGGAAGAAAAACCACAGCCCGATAAGATGCCTCCACCTAATGCTCAGGACTTTGAGTTTATCACCCCCGAAACACCGTTCTCAACACGCCATTTTACCGTATTTTTTGATAAGCAGGGCGAGGTAGCGAGAACCAATACCGAGTCAATTTATTCCATAACCGACGAAATTGCTATCGAATATGCTGAAAGCGTCTTAAATGACGGCGATGAGCGCGGTTGGATATCGAGCTACCGTTACAAGATCTTTCCCACCGATCTCGGTATGGGCGTTGTGTTCGTGGACGGCAGTATGAGCCGAACCATCTTGATGCAATCCACAACCATTGCCGGTTTCGTTCTTCTCGGCTGTGCCGCACTCGTGCTGATACTGATCTTCTTACTCTCGAAAAAAGCGGTAAAGCCGATTGCCGAGAGCTATGAAAAGCAAAAGCAATTTGTGACCGATGCAAATCACGAGCTGAAAACTCCCTTGACCTTGATTATGGCAAACGTGGAAATTGCGGAGCTTGAGCTTGGGAAAAACGAATGGCTTGATGATATCCGTGCGGAAGGACACAGAATGACCGAGCTTGTGAATCAGCTCGTCGCACTCTCCCGTATGGACGAAGAAGGACAACCATTGAATATCACCGAGGTTGCGCTCGGAGAGCTTGTTGCCGATACCGTTGCGGAATTTGAGCCGCTTGCAAAGGAGCGAGGCAAAGCAACCACATCAAGCATTGACAAAGAAATCTCCTATCTTGGTGACGAAGCGCTCTTGCATCGTCTTGTCGGCATCTTGATGGACAATGCCATTAAGTATTGCGATCAGGACGGTGAGATAACCGTAAATCTTCACAAAGGAAGAAGAATTATTCTCACCGTGGAAAATACCTATGCAGCAGTAGGCGAACTTGAAATGAACCGCTTGTTTGACCGCTTCTACCGTGCAGACAAAGCAAGAAAATTTACGGGCGGTTACGGTGTAGGGCTTTCTATGGCAAAGGCAATCGTCGAGAAGCATAAGGGCGAGATCACGGCGTATAAAAAGGATGCAACACATATTGGATTTAAGGTCGTATTGTAAATATAAAAGTTGCATTTTTGTACTATGAGTACAAAAAATTCCGTACACGTGAGTGTGCGGAATTTTACTTATTACCTCTTCACTCTTCACTTTTCACTAATATTGCGTGTACGGAATTTTAAGTAAGAAGTAAGAGGTAATAGTGAAGAAGTAAGGTTGATTTGCTTCGCAAATCTTCATTTTATTGAGTTGCCCTTCCGTCCGGCGGGAGCACGGCATCACGGACGTTCCGCTCTTGACGGCAGGCGGGGAAGTGGTGTATAATTAAGGCAAGGAATGTGAAAGGGAGGCTTCGGCATGATTAAGGGATTTAAGATGCGGCTCTATGAGGGCATGGAGGCGGAGTATCAGCGGCGGCATGAGGCACTTTGGCCGGAAATGAAGGAGATGATCCACGAATACGGTGGAAAGAATTACTCCATCTTTCTTGATCGGGAGACCAACACGCTGTTTGGATACATTGAGATCGAGGATGCGGACCGATGGGATCGGTCGGCGGATACGGCGATCTGCCGGAAGTGGTGGGACTACATGGCGGACATTATGGCCACCAATCCCGACAACAGCCCGGTGTCGGTGGATCTTGTGCCCGTATTTCATTTGGATTAACGTTGCATGGACGGGAGCGGTCGTTAAGGACTGTGACCAGACATTTATTGATACGGATTAAGAATAAACCACAGGGAACCGAGGCTTATCCTGTTGGATCTTTTGATCAAACAAATGGTCGAAACGATTTTACGGGGCAATAAGGAGATAAACAATGTTGCAAGACTTTTTTGAAGCCAATTCAATATCGCTCGAAGTATTTGAACTTTTTGAAGAATTCTGTTTTGAGCGTGCTAAAAAGCCAGCGTTGAGAGCTGTGTTCCGACAAGTGAAGGATGACTACGGAGACGAGCCCGGTGAATATATTATTGCTTTGATGTCCGTATACTATTGCGGCCTTAAAAACCATTTTGAGGATCCTAAATTCAAGAAAGAACTGGAGGCTCTTACAAAAGAGCAGATTTTTGCTTGCTTTGGCGAGGAAGATGGAAAGCACATAGCAGAAACGCTGGACGAGCTTTTGAAAATGCCGCCGGATCCTGCAGTGCGCAAAAAAATAGATTATTCCAATCCCGGTTCAAAAAACTGGAAGGTTGGCGATCTATACGCCTACCGTTTGCGCGGTGAGGAGGTAGAAAAAGCGGGACTGGAAGGGAAATATGCAGTTATCTATTGTGTGGATGTTGAGAAAACCACCTCTCGATTGAATGAGATCGAATTCTATGTCTTTTTGTGCGACCATGGGACGCTTCTAGAACCTCCCGGAAAAATTTTGCGTGAGTCTTGTATTGTTGCTTCGCACGCATGTAGCAAAAAGTATCCTTTTTTGTTAATCTCTTACCACCATGAATACCCGGTAAATGAGCTTGTTTATTTAGGAAACACAAAAGAATTTATTCATCCTGATGATGAAATTGTTTATGGAACTTCACTTGCGATTCCTCGAATAATCTGGAAGTGGTTTGATGAAAAGGTTGCTAAAGGATATTTGAGTTCGATTAAATATTTAGCAAATCATCGAAAAATATAGAGCTTTCAAACAACAGAGTTAACCGCCGGGAACGCATCAATGGGATTAAAGAAGGGAGACACGAAATGAGTTATTTGTCCGGTTATTATAGCATAACGAACGATGAAAAGCAGTATTCCATACGGCCGTTTAATGCGAATTCCAGTGACAAACGAGATAAGGTTATACGTGTTTTGGTTTTGGTCGCCGGAGTGCTTGTTGGTAGTGCACTTACGATATTTGCCTACTTTATGATGTCGAATGCACATGCTATTTTGTTTTTCCTTGCCTTTGATGTTGGCGGTTTTCTAATTTTGTGGAACCTAACAAAACGATCCGAAATGAAGTATTTCAGTGTAATCGTGGACGACACGGGGATTCATGAAAAATGGGATTATCTCAACAAGCCTACCGTGAAGACAATTGAATGGAATGAATTAAAATTTTGCAAATGCTTTAGAGTAGCTGTGATAGGCCCCGGCAATCCGGCACCAAGATACGATTGCCTTGTATTCTCCAAAGTGGAGCAGGATGAAAAATTTTTGAGTTCTCACATTCGCAACGTTTACTTTCATCACAGCATGGACTATGAGCTAAAATTCCGGGACGATCCCAATAGCATTTTTATCATTATAGAATCCCATTCCGGTATCGCTTTATATGAGGAAATGCTGCAATTCGCTCTTAGCCATAACGGCTCCGTTGTGAAGGATTGCGACCGATCTTCCATTGATTTTGGATAACGGATCCCCGCTGACGGCGTTGCCGTGATGCCTCCCCTGTGTAAGGGGAGGCTTTTTTTGTATGAGAAGGGGGGGTCGTGCCGGCGTTCATGGGCATAAAAAACAGAGCAAGAATCGAAGGACGTATGTCCTTTTACTCTTGCTCTGTTTTGTTACATTTTCCGTTACGGGCGTTTTGTCCGGTTGTGTGGCGGGGTTACGCCAGGGTCAGCTTGCGGTTGCAGAGGGCGGTGGCCTCGGCGGGGTCGTGGGTGGAGAGCAGAAGGATCCGGTTCTCGGCGGCACGGGTCAGGAGGGGATAGAGGCGCGCCTTGCGGTCCTCGTCCACGCCGGTCAGGGGCTCGTCAAGGAGCAGGAGGGCGGCGTTGGTGGCCTCAGCGTAGGCCAAGGCGCGTGCCAGCGCCACGCGGCGGCACATACCGCCGGAGAGCTGATCCGGACGCTTGGTGCGTTCCTCCCAAAGCTCCACGGCACGGAGGTAGGGCTCGGCCAGCACTTCCCTGCCGCGGGGCAGGACGAAGCGGACGTTTTCCTCGGCGGTAAGCCAAGGCAAAAGGCGGGAATCCTGAAAGAGAAACGCCACGGTGCCATCCACCGTCACCGTGCCCTCGGTGGGGGGCAGGAGCCCGGCAAGGACGGACAGGAGGGTGGTTTTTCCAGCGCCGGAGGGGCCGCTCAGGTGAATGCGATCGCCCGGCTGTGCCTCAAAGGACAGGTGGGAGAGCACGGCGTCTTTGCCGTAGGCTACGGTCAGGTCATGCACCTTCATGGGGTACCTCCTTTCGGCCGGCGGGGCCCACGTGAGAGAGGGCGGAGAGCACCAGCTTTTCGATGAGCAGGCTCATTACGATCACGACAAAGGTCCAAGCGAACAGATCCAGGGTCTCCATGTACTGCTTGGCCTCAAAAATTTCCTTGCCGATGGAATTTCGGGCGCTGGTCAGCACCTCGGCGGCGATGCCGGCCTTCCAGGCAAGGCCAAGGGAGGTGCGGATGGCAGACAAAAAGTGGGGCAGGACGGAGGGCAGGTAGACCCGGCGGAGCACGCGGCCCTTCGGCACCCGGTAGGCGCGGCACATTTCAAGAAGAGCCGGGTCGGTATTCCGGATGCCGGCGCTGACGTTGCCCCAGACCACGGGGGTCACCATCAGAATGGCGATGAACACGGGGACGGTTTCCCGGCCGAGGAACACCAGAGCCAGAATAATAAAGGAAGCCACGGGGGTGGACTTGATGACGGTCAGGAGGGGGGCAAACAGGCGGTCGGCCAAGGGGAAAACGGCGGTCAGAACGGCCAAGGGAATGGCCGCCGCCACGGCGATCAGGACGCCGAGGAGGATGCGCCAGAGGGAGGTGAGACAAATTTGCCAGAAGGCGCCGGTCTGCACCAGCCGGCCGAGGCGCCCGAGCACGTCAAGCGGGCCGGGCAAGAGGTGAACGCTCCCCGCCGCCCAAGCCGCGATCTGCCAGACGGCCAGCCAGAAGGCGAGGATCAGAAGAGATTTTACGATGGCTTTCGCGGTCTTCACGGATGCGGCTCCTTTCGTTTGGAATGGGGGCTATCTCTTACTTGGTGTAGTAGAAGTTGTTTGCGGGGATGGCGTTGCCGATGGAGGCGGGGGCAACGGTGTGCATGATCTCAAGGAATTTCGCCATGGCGGCCTTCATGTCCTTGCCGTCCAGGTAGGTTACGTTGCAGTTGGGGATCGCCTTGGCGGCAACGGCCTCGTTTGCAAAGATGCCGGCTTCCACGATCATTTTGGCGGCCTCGGCGGTATTGGTGGTCAGGAATTGGATGGAGGCCTCGTAGTCCTCAAGGAACTTGGCCACCTCAGCGGGATTCTGCTCAGCGAACTCGGTGCGAACGACCACGCAGCCCTGCACAAGGCTACCGGGCTCGTAGACCTTATCCCATTCCTCGGTCAGGTCAAGGGCAACGGTAAGGCTCTTGTTGGCGCTGGTGGCGATGGTCACCATGGGCTCGGGGAGCACGGCCAGAGAGACCTTGCCGGCGGCAACGGCGGTGCGAAGGTCGGCGGGCTGTGCGTAGGAGTTATCAATGAACACGTCGGTGCCCACGGTCAGGCCGTTGGCCTCGCAGAGGGCCTTCAGAATGAAGGTGGGGTTCTGGGCGGGGGCGTAGATGGTCTTGCCGCGGAGAGACTCAAAGTCGGTTACGGTCTCGCCGTTTGACAGGAGGTAGAGCACGCCGAGGGTATTGATGGCAAGGATCTGCACGCCGCCCTCGGAGCGGTTATAAACCACGGAGGCTGCGTTTGTGGGCAGGGCGGCAATATCCACCTCGCCGTTTAAGAGTGCGTAGGTAATGTTGGAGGCGTCGGTTTCCACGCTGATGTCGTAGTCCAGCTCGGTCAGGTCGTTCTCATCGTCGGAGATGAGCTTAGCCATGCCGAAGCCGGTGGTTCCGTTCAGCACCATAATGCGCACGTCAAGCTCGGGGTCGATGGTATCTCCGCAGGCGGAGAGGGTGAGGATGCTTGCCAGCATGAGAACGGCAAGTGCAAGGGAGAGAAGCTTTTTCATAGTAGTTACCTCTAAAATAGATATTTGCCCCTATTGTTTCGTAAAACTGTCTCAGTCGGAGAAGACCGTACCGGAGTAAACGGTTTTGGAGGAGATGCCGCTCAGGCGACCGATCTTACCCGACAGGGTATTGATCACGTCGGCGGGGGCATCCACCGCCACGGAGATGATCTGGATGCCGCGCTTGGGGTAAGGAAGCCCCATGCGGCCGATGACGTAGTCTCCGTATTCGTGAAGGAGCTCGTTCAGCTTACCTACGTTATCCTTTTTTTCCACCATTACGGCAATCAGCGCCACACGGCATTCCATAGCGTATCTCCTTTTCTTAAAAAAGGGGCCGACCCGTGGCCCCACTCAAAAAACGAGTGCGGCCTCCACGGGACAGCCCCAAGCATATTGTTGTTCACGGGAATTGCGATTTTTTCCTATCTGCTTTTGCCTCAAACGCAGTTTCGGCATCAGCCAAGGACCAGCTTTATCCTTTGTCGGAAGGGGCAGCTAACGACTCAGGAGAATCATTATACCATACAGGGGCGCATCTGTCAAGCCCCCACGCGGGATCAAGGGTATGGCGGGAGGGATCACTCGCCCCAGTACTTGCGGTCCAGCGACCGGAGCTGAATGGCCTCGGCCAAATGGTACTGCTCAATGGTCTCCGAGCCGTCCAGATCGGCGATGGTGCGCGCCACCTTCAAAATCCGGTCGTGGCCGCGGGCGGACATTCCGAGGCGGGTAAAGGCAGCCTCCATCACCATCTTTGCGCCGTCGCTGAGGCGGCAATAGGTGCGGATCTGCCGCGCCTCCATCTGGGCGTTGGAATGCACGTGGGTCTCACCTCCGGCACGGAAGCGGTCGGCGGCGAATTGACGGGCGGCGTTGACCCGGGCGCGGATGGTCTCCGAGGTTTCGGCATTCTCCTCGGTGGCCATCTCCTCGTAGGAGAGGGAGGGCATCTCGATCTGAATGTCGATGCGGTCCAGAAGCGGGCCGCTGATCTTGGAGAGGTATTTCTGGATATCCTGCTTTTTGCAGGTGCAGGGGCGGGTGGGGTGGCCGAAGTAGCCGCATTTGCAGGGGTTCATGGCGCAGACCAGCATAAAGGAGCTGGGGTAGCGGATGCGGCCGGCGGCACGGGTGATGGTGACGGCGCCGTCCTCCAAGGGCTGGCGGAGGGCTTCCGTTACGGTTTTATTGAACTCCGGCAGCTCGTCAAGGAAGAGCACGCCGTTGTGAGCCAGAGAAATTTCGCCGGGGCGGGGAATGGCACCGCCGCCCGCCAAGCCCGCCGCCGACATGGTGTGGTGGGGGGAGCGGAAGGGGCGCTGGCGAACGAGGGCCTCGCCCTCGGGCAAAACGCCGGAGACGGAGTGGATCTTGGTGGTTTCAATGGCCTCGTCAAAGGTCAGCTCCGGCAGGATGGTGGGCAGGCGCTTGGCCAGCATGGATTTTCCTGTGCCGGGCGGGCCGATCAGCAGGATGTTGTGGCCGCCTGCGGCGGCGATCTCCATGGCGCGCTTGGCAAGGCGCTGTCCCTTCACGTCGGAAAAATCGGCATGATCGGTCTTGTGGGTAAACACCCCGACGGAGGGCGGACAGGGGGTCAGGGGCTGGGTGCCGCACAGGTGGAGCACCACCTCACGGGCGTGGCGAACGCCGTAAACGGTAATTCCCTCCACCACGGCGGCCTCGGTTTGGTTGGCGTAGGGCACGTAGACCTCCTTCATGCCGGCCTCCTTGGCGGCCAGCACCATGCACAGCACGCCGTGGACGGGGCGCACCGCACCGGAGAGGGAAAGCTCTCCGATAAAGCACTTATCGTCCATGGGCACGGAGGGCGGAAACGCTCCGCCGCAACGGATAATGGCCATAAGGAGCCCGAGGTCATAGGCCGAGCCCTCCTTTTTCCGATCCGCGGGGGCTAAATTGACGGTCAGCTCCGTGTCGGGAAAGGGAAATCCGCTGTTCATGGCGGCGGCGCGGACGCGCTCCTTGGCCTCCTTAACGGCGGCGTCGGGCAGGCCCACCAGCTCAAAGCGCGCAATGGCGTTCACGCTGTTGCACTCAACAGTTACAAGAAATCCGTCAATGCCGAACAGTCCGGCGGAATAAGCGGTGGAGAACATAGGGAGCTCCTTTCGGGGGTGAATTTTGGCTTGAATTGCCGTTTTTGGGGGTGTTTTCTCTATTTTATCATAAAATTCTTCATTTTAAAAGAACTTTGCGCGAAATTCTTGCGTGGGGGGCGGGTTCGTGATAAAATAAAAGAAAAAACGGTGGGAGGAAACTCTTATGGATTTGAACCAAATTTTATCGGATTTAAAAAACTGCCCCTGCGGCAGAGAACATACCTTTGATCTGCAGGTTTGCGAGATCGGACACGGAATTCTTGGCCGGACGGCGGAAATTCTGCAGGCGGCCGCCTTCCCCCGGCGCATTTTGCTGGTGGCGGACGAGAACACCATTGCCGCCGCCGACGGCATTCTGGAGGTTTTGCGTGCGGGGGGCTTTGAGCTCAAGACCCGCATTTACGAAAATCTGACCTATGCACGGGCGGAGCAGGTGGCGGAGCTGATGGAGCTTTCTGCCGACTGCGGCGGTATTTTGTCCGTGGGCTCTGGCTCTCTGAACGACATTTGCCGCGTGGCCTCCTATCGGGCGGAGAAGGCCTTCTGCATTTTTGCAACGGCGCCCTCCATGGATGGCTTTGCCTCCGACACGGCGCCCATTTTGGAGAACAACTTCAAGTCCTCCTGGCAGGCTAAGCAGCCGAACGTCATTCTGGGCGATACGGCCATTCTGGCCGCCGCCCCTGCGGAGCTGAAGGCCGCCGGCTTTGGCGATATGGTGGGCAAGTACATTGGCTTGGTGGACTGGCGCATTGCCAAGCTCCTCATTGACGAGTACTACTGCGACAAGATCGCCGCCCTGACGGAGGAGGCGGTTCGCCGCATTATGGCCTGCGCCGAGGCGGTGCAGAGCGGCACCGAGGAGGCCGCCGGCGCGGTGATGGAGGCGCTGGTGCTCACCGGCCTTGCCATGAAGCTGGCCGCATCCTCCCGTCCCGCCTCGGGTGCGGAGCACGTGATCTCCCACTATTGGGAGTGCTACAAGATCGTGCGGGGCATCTGGCCGGAATACCACGGCAAAAAGGTTGGCGTGGCCACGGTGGTGTGCAACCGTTTGTACCGGAAGCTGGCGGAGATCGAATCCGTCGATCCCGTAGCCGACCCCACCGATTGGGATGAGGTTTACACCAAGTACGATCCCCAACTCCACGCGGACGTGCGTAAGCTGAACACCCCCACCATCACGGACAAGGTGGATCCTGCCGTTCTGAGAGAAAAATGGGGCGAGATCCGCACCATCATCAAGGAGACCCTCCCCGAAACGGAGGTGCTTCTTACCGCCATGAAGCAGGCCGGCGCGGCCACAGAGGTGGAGGAGGTCCACGTAAATCCCCAGCTCTTTGCAGACGGACTTCGCTTCCACGGTTATATGCGTTACCGCTTGCTCCTGACCCGCCTTATGCCCATGCTGGGCCTTGATCCCGTAGAGATCCTGGCGGAGGGCTGAGCGGAAATACAAAGAATCACGGAAAGGAGGGACGGCATGGCTTATCAGATCCATATTGTGGACGACAGCCCGGCGGATGCGGAGCGCTTGGAGGAGCTGACCCAACGTTGGGCGGGCAAGCGCGAGCTTTCGGTGGAGCTGATGCGCCATCCCTCGGCGGAGGCGTTTCTTTTCCGCTATGAGGAGAATAAGGCTTGCGATCTCTTGCTTTTGGATATTGAAATGACCGGTATGGACGGAGTTACCCTGGCCAAGACCGTCCGCCGGGAAAACGAGGCGGTAAGCATCGTGTTTGTGACCGGATACTCCGATTACATCGGAGAGGGCTACGACGTAGCGGCTCTCCACTATCTGATGAAGCCGGTGAATGAGGACAAGCTGGAGCAGGTTCTGGACCGTGCGCTGGCCCGCCGCCTCAGAGAGGAGCGGGCCCTGACCCTGAAAACCGCAGAGGAGGTGCTTCGCGTGCCGCTCAGCCACGTGCTTTGGCTGGAATCGGCGCGGAATTACGTAAATCTTCGGGAGGCCGATGGCCGTGTGCACACGGTGCGCGGAACGCTCAGCGAGATGGAAAAGCAGCTGGACGACCGATTTATGCGGGTTGGGCGGTCCTTTATTGTCAATCTGACCAAGCTTCATCGCATTACGCGGACGGATATGACCTTCCCGGACGGAAGCAGCCTTCCGGTGCCGAGGGGGTATTACGAGGTCTTGAACCGCGCCATTATCAAAAAGCTGTAAGGAGGCGTCATGGGACTGTTTTCAAGGCGGGTGGATCGGCAGATCGCGGCTTATCAGCGGGAGCTGATCGACATTCACTACAAGGAGGTCGACACCATGTACCGCAAAATGCGGGGCTGGCGGCACGACTACCGCAACCACATCAGCGTTATGAAGGGCCTGCACCAAAGCGGGCAATTTGAGGAGCTGGGGCGCTATCTTGACATGCTGGAGACGGATCTGAACACGGTGGACGTGGTGGTCAAGACGGGCAACCCCATGGCGGATGCCATTCTTAACAGCAAGCTGACCCTGGCGGCCGCCAAGAACGTGCCGGTCAAAACGGACGTGCACATTCCCGTGCGGCTGGGGCTGTCGGAGCTGGATTTGTGCGTGATCTTAGGCAATCTTTTGGATAACGCCATTGAGGCCAGCCAGTCCTTGCCGGAGGGGGAGCGAATGGTGCGGATCTACATGGACATCAAGGAGACGCGGCTCTATATTTCCGTTACCAATTTGTGCTCCGGCAAGAAAATGCCGAAGGTAAACGGGCGGTTTCTTACGAAAAAAGGAGAAGGCCACGGCTTTGGCCTTGTCCGGATCGACGATATTGTGGAGCGCCACGGCGGTTATCTCAACCGCAACAGCGAGGATGGCGCCTTTACCACGGAAATCCTGTTGCCGCTGGAGTAATGGCCTCTCGCTGCTTCCGTTGGTAGCCGTGGCGGTTGCTTCACTTTGTCGGTGAAAGTGACGTTCCAGTAAGCCTTCTCCAGCGGAGAAGGGGGACCACCGATAGGTGGTGGATGAGGAGAGCATCGCGCCGACGTATATAAAATGAGAGCACAGACCTTGTTGTCCTTAAAGGAAGTAACTTATCAAAAGATACAATCCCTCAGTCACCTTCAGGGAGCTGTCACCGAAGGTGACTGAGGGATTGTTCCATTCGACTGTATCCGTGGCGGTTGAGCGGCTTTCTTAACGCCTTTTCTTTTGAAGCAAAAGGCGCAAAAGAAAAGGCTTGGCGAAAAGAAAACGCCGCTTCTTCGGGCGCTGCCCGAACCCGCAAGCTTTTTAAAAAAAGCTTGACCAAAAATTAACGCTACCCACGTGTGAGCGTACTCGCTTACAAGTGAGCAAGCGCCGATCTCGCTCGCCGGGCCTTTCCCGGCCGCATTGCGAAGCAATAAGCCTCCCGTGTCGGCTTGGGCCGGCACGGGAGGCTTCTGTCTCGAAAAAAGTTTTTGGAAAGAGGTGTGGAGAAAACCTTTTTTCAAAAAGGTGTTCTCCACATCCCCTTGTCTAACGACGCTTTCCCCCAAGACAAAACCCCCCACACCGGAGCGAGCCGATGTGGGGGCGTTTTTATTCGTAGTATTGCGCTTGGGCGTGCCAGAGGGTAGCGTAGACGCCGGAGGAATCGGAAAGGAGGGCATCGTGGGAGCCCTTTTGCACAACGGAGCCGCCCTCAAATACGGCGATCTCGTCGCAGAAGCGGCAGGAAGACAGGCGGTGGCTGATGTAGATGGCCGTCCGAATACCAACGATTGCGTTAAAGTTGGCATAGACCTCCGCCTCAGCAATGGGATCCAGGGCGGCGGTGGGCTCGTCGAGGATAATAAAGGGCGAATCCTTGTAAAGAGCACGGGCCAAGGCGATCTTTTGTGCCTCGCCACCGGAGCAGCTGAACCAGTTTACGTCGCTCCGCCCATTGCCAACGTAAGTGTCAAGGCCGGCAGGCAGGGTGGCAAGCCGTTCCTCAAAGCCTGCCCGAACCAGGCAGTCCTTAACCTTCTCCGGATCGTATACCTCCGCCGCGGCCACGTTCTGGCCCACGGTGTAGGGGAAGAGCTTGAAGTCCTGGAACACCACCGCAAAGACACTCATATAATCCTGGTAATCGTACTTGCGGATATCGATGCCGTTTAAGAGAATCTGCCCCTCCGTGGGGTCGTACAGGCGGCAAAGCAGCTTGATAAACGTGCTTTTGCCCGAGCCGTTGCGGCCCACCAGCGCCAGCTTTTCCCCCACGCGGAATTTCATGTTCACGTCCTTCAGGGCGTAGGTCTCCGCACCGGGATATTTGAAGGACACGCCGCGGAACTCGATCTCGTAGTCCGCATCCATCCGTTTTTCCGTGGTCAGACTGCCCTGATACATTTCGTTCGGCAGGTCTAAATACTCAAAGACCAATTTTACAAAAATTGCATTGTTTTTCATATCACCCCAGACGGAAATGAGCTTTGAGGCACCGTAGGCCACGGCGGTCACCGCCGCTACGTACTGGGAGATCGCTCCCACGCCAAACGCTCCTGCCCAGGCCTTGAGGCACACATACAGATACACCACAAGACGGAGCAGGTTCGATACCGCTCCCGCAAGAACCCCCATCAGTCCCACCTTGCCCTTGGCCTGGCGAGCGCGCTCGCCGCGGGAGGCAAAGAGGCCGTCCTTTTTTAGGGCGTAGATCATGGAGGTCTCTGCCCAGTCCGGGTAAATGCGGACGTCCGTGGCCATTCGATTGTCCCGCCCCACCTTTCCACCGAAGTAGCTGAAGATGCGGTTGGCCAAATTATGCTGAACCGAGCTGCGGGCGTAATAGCTGTTGGCCTTGTTTGAGATCATGGAGGCGATGGCCGGGATCGCCAGCATAACGGCTACCATCAACACAAGGAACAGGGGGTGGTTGAGGATGCCCCACCCGCCGGCCGATTCCGGCACGGGGGTCGTAAAGAGGGTGACGGACAAGGCGATACCGCCGGCGGTGGAGAAGGCGTTGCTCACCAAGGAATTGAGCTGCCAGAGCACCTTGGGGAGTCCCCAGCCGCCGCCGTTTTCGTTCTGGCTGATGGTGGCCATCATCTTTTGGACCTTGCTGTCATCTACGTGGACGAAGTCCATCGAGAGTCGCTTATCAACGAACAAATGATCGTATGATTTCCAAAGCTTGCGGTTTTGCGCGTCCCGCCATCGGCCGAGGATGGCACCGATCAAGGCAATGGCCGCAGCGGAGAGCAGGGTCCATAAAACCAGCGTGCGGAGCCGCATGGGATCGCGCCCCTCTGCCAGCTCTCCAATGAGTTGGGCAGACAGATAAATGCCCACGTAGGGGGTCAGCGCGCCCCACACGCTGTTGATGATGCTCGACAGCATCAGACCGGGGCACATCCGGTAGAGGGTACGGAAGGCACGGAGATTGATCCGCGCGGCCTCGCGGTTGGTCATTTGCTTCTCTTTGTTCTTTTTCATGCCTTCGCACCTCCTTTCGCGTTATAGTCCTCCCGGTAGTAGCGGCTCTGCACCTCGTACAGCTCCGCGTATTTGCCTCTCTTCTTCATCAGCGCCTCGTGGCTGCCCTCCTCGGCGATGATATTGCCGTCGATCAGCAGGATCCGATCGCAAAAACGGGTAGAGGCCAGGCGGTGGGAGATGTAAACGGCGCTCTTACCCTCGGTCATATCGTTGTATTTTTGGTAGATCTCCGACTCCGCAATGGGGTCAAGAGCCGCCGTGGGCTCGTCTAAGAGCAGAATGGGAGCACCCTTATAGAGCGCACGGGCAAGCACCATTCTCTGCTGCTCGCCGCCCGATGTCTCCTGTGCCTCCTCGTAGACCCCTCGGTTCAGCTTGGAGTCGTAGCCCTCGGGCATGGATTCTACCTTCTCCGTCAGGTCGGCGTAGGCGAGACACTCCTTGACCCGTGCCATATCAATGTTCGTCTGGGAGGCGGCCACGTTCTCGGCCACCGAGCCGGCAAAGAGGTTGAACTCCTGGAACACGGCGGAAAACTCCTTGTAGTATTCCCGGCGCTTCAGATCTCTCAGATCCACGCCGTTGTAGGTAATGCGGCCCTCTGTGGGATCGTAGAAGCCTACCATCAGCTTAACGAGGGTGGTCTTGCCGGCGCCGTTCAGACCTACCACCGCCAGCCGCTCGCCGGGGGAAAGGGTCAGGTTGATATTCTTCAAGACGTAGGGATTGTTCTCCTCGCCCGGATAACGGAAGGACACGTTCTCAAAGCGGATGACGCCGGGGCGTCCCGTGTGGGGCACGTCCTTGCCCGTGTCGAGGGGAAAGACGTCGGGATAGGTCAAGACCTCACGGACGGCGGAAATCTCCTTGCATTTGTTTTTCAGATCAGAAAGCCCGCCGAGAATGCCGGACACAAAGCCGGAAAAGCCGCCTACCATGGAGAAGTAAAGAAGGAATTCCGAGGCAGACATTCCATGTTCCAGTACCATTCCGATCAGGTACACGTAGGCCACGCCGTTGCGGAGGAAGGTGAAGATCAGATCGAGAATATTATTCCAGATATAGACCCGAGCCCCGCGATTGTGGAAGGCCTCAAGGAGGCCCATGCCGGATCGGTACAGATCGTCAAACCAGGGGCGCATACCAAAGATGCGGATATCCTTGGCGGCCTGAATGTCACCGGCGTTACCGCTTACACAGTAGATGCCGCGGTTGATCTCATTTTCCTCCTCTCTGTGCCGCCAGCCCCAGCCGTTAATGTATTTGCTGTAGAAGTATCCCGGCACGGTGGTAACGAGGATCAGAAGAAGGAGAACAGGCTCAACGGCGGTCAGCATAGACACGTAGATGCCGAAATTTATAAAATTGACGATCAAGGTCTGGATCGTCGGCCAAATGGCCTCTGTCGCTGAGGAGTTACTGCCGCAAGCATTCGCGCCCTGACGAACTGCCTCACCGAACTTTTCGTCGCTGACCTTGGTTGAATAGGAAATATGGGAGCATTTATGGCTGATCATGGCGTTAAGGATGGAGCGGAGGGTAATGCGGGAGTACCACTCAAAGCCGCCCAGATACCCCTTCAGACCGTCGATCAGCATTCCTGCACCGATGAATATAAGGATGGTGAGCAAAACCTCGTGGAGCGGCGCACCCCGCTCGATGGAGGAGAGGATCATGGGAGAGACGAACAGCCCCGTCAGGTTTCCGAGAACCATCAAAAGGGAAATTACGCCCATACCGATCCACAGGATGATGGGCTCATGCCTCGCCGCCATCCTCAGCATAAATCCAAGGCAGGAGAGGGTGCCGAACTTTGGCTTTTTCTTCGGTTCTTTCACTTTCTTTTCTTTTTTCATATACGTCACGCCTTTCGTGCTTTATCTTGGCCTTATTGTACCATATTCCGCTTCCGCCGTGCAAGCTTTGGGATGAATCGCGCCCCCACAGGGACGAATTGCGGGGAAGGCCCCGCGGCAGGTGAAAAAATTAAAATTTTTGGCAAATAATTGTGAAAATAGTATTGACAAACGGTAAAAAAGTTTTTATAATACTATCAGTTAGCAGATGCTAACAACTTTATTTCAGAAGGAATCGGGTGAGCACGTTGGATCTGACCATGGCGGTTGAAGGAACGGAATATATCATCAAGGAGATCTGCACCGACGATGAGGAGCTGGATGCATTCCTGTTCTCTCTCGGTTGCTATTCCGGCGAGCCCATTACGGTTGTGGCCCATCGCAAGGGCGGTTGTACCGTTTCCATTAAGGATGCACGATACAACATCGACAAGCAGCTCGCTAAGGCCATTTTGATATAAAAATAATCCTCGGATTATTTTTTACCCAAAGGTTAGCGGTTGCTAACCTTGTTTTACGTGTTTTGCAGGAAAATCTGTACAAATAAATTTGAAGCTACATAGTTCTCGGAGGAAAAAATGAGAATCGCATTGACGGGTAATCCCAACAGCGGTAAGACCACCATGTACAATGCTCTGACCGGTTCAAACGAAAAGGTCGGCAACTGGGCGGGCGTTACCGTGGACAAAAAAGAGCACCCTATTAAAAAGGCATACTGCACGGGCGACGTTCAGCCCATTGCCGTAGACCTTCCCGGTGCTTACTCCATGTCTCCCTTCACCAGTGAAGAGAGTATCACCAGCTCTTACGTTAAGCGCGAGAATCCCGACGTTATTATTAACATCGTGGACGCAACGAACCTGAGCCGAAGCCTCTTCTTCACCACCCAGCTTTTGGAGCTTGGTATCCCCATGGTGGTTGCTCTCAACAAGAGCGACATCAACAAGAAGAAGGAGACGGAGATCGACGCGAAGGCTCTCTCCGAGAAGCTGGGTTGCCCCGTGGTCAACACCATTTCCATTGCCAGCGACGGCTTGAAGGAGCTGATCGCCACCGCTATGGCGCAGGCAGGCACCGCACAGAAGGCGCCCTACACCCAGGCGGACATCGATCTGACCGACAAGGCGGCCGTTGAGGCTGAGGACCGCAAGCGCTTTGCCTTTGTAAACGGCATCGTTAAGGCGGTTGAGACCCGTAAGGTTCTGACCAAGGATAAGAACTTCGGCGACAAGATCGACGCTGTGCTGACCAACAAGTGGCTTGGTATTCCGATCTTTGCGGTCGTTATGTTCCTGGTATTCCAGATCTCTCAGGTTTGGGTAGGCCAGCCCATTGCGGACCTTCTGGTTGGCTGGCTTGAAGCCTTCCAGGGCTGGATCGGCGGTCTTTTGGAGAACGCCAATCCCCTCCTTTATGCCATTTTGGTGGACGGTGTCATTGGCGGCGTCATTGCCGTTATCGGCTTCCTTCCTTTGGTTATGGTTATGTACTTCCTCATCGCTCTCCTTGAGGACTGCGGCTACATGTCCCGCGTTGCCGTTGTGCTGGACCCCATCTTCAAGCGGGTCGGCCTTTCCGGCAAGTCGGTAATTCCCTTCGTTATCACCGTTGGCTGTGCGGTTCCCGGCGTTATGGCCAGCCGCACCATCCGCAACGAGCGTGAGCGCAGAGCCACCGCCATGCTGGCTCCCTTCATGCCTTGCGGCGCAAAGATTCCCGTTATCTCTCTGATCGCCGGCGCCTTCTTTGATAAGGCCGGTTGGGTCAGCGTGCTGATGTACTTCTCCGGCATCGTTCTTATTTTCCTTGGCGCTCTGCTTGTCAACAAGATCGTAGGACACAAGGTAAAGAAGTCCTTCTTCATCATCGAGCTCCCCGACTACAAGGCACCCTCCTTCTGGGGCGCATTCAAGTCCATGTGCAGCCGTGGCTGGGCTTACATTGTAAAGGCCGCCACCATTATCCTGCTGTGCAACACCGTAGTTCAGCTGATGCAGAGCTTCAACTGGCGCTTCCAGCCCATTGAGGAGGGCATGGAGAATACCTCCATCCTGGCCTCCATTGCATCTCCCTTTGCTTACGTTCTTGTTCCCGTTGTGGGCATCCTTTCCTGGCAGCTGGCCGCCGCGGCGGTTACCGGCTTCATCGCCAAGGAGAACGTGGTTGGTACCCTTGCCGTTTGCTTCGGCATTGCCAACTTCTTTGATCTTGACGAGCTGGTTATCATCGAGGGCTCCGAGTCTGCCGTTGCCGCGATCTTCGGCATTACCAAGATCGCCGCGCTTGCTTACCTGATGTTCAACCTGTTCACTCCCCCCTGCTTCGCGGCCATCGGTGCCATGAACGCCGAGATGAAGAGCGCCAAGTGGCTCTGGGGCGGAATCGGTCTCCAGCTGGGCGTTGGTTACTCCGTCTCCTATCTGGTTTACACCATCGGTACTCTGATCATCGATCCTGCGGCTCTGAACGTTGGTACGGCTCTGGTCGGCCTTGCCGTCGTTGTGGCGCTGGTGGTTCTTGTTCTCTTCCTCATCCGTCGTACGGAGAAGAAGATGAAGAAGGAATACGCACTCAAAGCATAATTCAAAAATCAAGTATGCCATGATTTAAGAATTGTCTATGGAAAATTTCATTATCGTTGCGATCCTCGTGTGCATCGTCGGCGGCATTGGGTACTATCTGTACCGTGCCAAAAAGCGCGGTGAGACCTGCATCGGCTGTCCCTACGCCAAGCAGTGCGGCGGCAAGTGCGGCGGCAACTGCGGACACGACGCCGGCCATGGGGAAAAAGACAAATAAAACAGAAAACTGCCTCCCGCCTCTGCATTCTTGGCGGGGAAAACACGAACACCACCAAGGAAATTTTCTTTGGTGGTGTTTTCTGTCGGTGATAGCTTATCAAAAAGAACCCCCGCATCGCGGGGGTCTTGCTTTGGAAACGCTTATTTTAAGTAATCCTTTACCTTGTAGGCATGGGTGTGGGCGTTGTTGCCGCGGGCGTCGCGGACGGTAATGCGGAAGTACACGTCGTTGGGGTCCAAGGGGAACTCGGCGTGGGTAATGCCGTCGCCGGTCTCGCGGCGGAAGGCGCGGCAGTAGCCGTTCAGGAACACGGCCACGGCGGGGGAGCAATCCACCTTGATCACGTTATCCTCCACGTAGAGGGCGTGGATCTGCGGCGGGTCATCCCGACCAGAGGTGCAGTAGAACTCACCCTTTTCCATGGCGGCAATGACCTTTTCGTAGGTCAGCTCGTCGGCACCGATCATGGTGGAGCCGCCGAAGGACTGCTCAAGGGAGCCGCCGCGGTTGTGATTGTCGTCGCCCATGGAGCAGTAGATGTCCATGCCGTTCCGGAGCATATCGTCGTAGATGTAGGGGCAATATTCCGCACCGGTCAGTATTTCCGTTGCGTAGTTCAAAATTTCCAGCGACCAGATGCCCTCCAGGTTCAGATAGTCCTCCCGGTCGTTGAGAGACCAGTTGGGATGGTTGTACTGGACGAGGAATCCGGCCTCATTCAGACGGCGGATGGCCTCGTTGATGCTTTCCTTCGTGTACACCCGGTGGTAGCCGTCCACCTTGAGGGTGCCCTCGTAGCGGGATTTGAGCCAAGCCAGACTATCCTCGTCGGCGGCGGGCTGGAAGGTGTTGTGGGGATCCTTGGAGTAAATGCACATATGGATGGTCTTGCGGCGGGGCCAGATGGGGCTCTCCACGCCGTCTATGGCGGGAAAAACAGGCGCGCCGTCGTTGATGGAGTATTCCGAGGAGGTCAGGGTCAGGAAATTCCTATCATTCAGATCGGAATGGTCGAAAAGCACCTCGTGGTCGGTGATGGCAAGGATGGAATAACCGTGATTCTTGTAGGCCTCCTTCAGCTGTTCGGGGCTCAGGGAGCCGTCGGACAGATTGGAGTGACAGTGCATGTTGGCACGGTACCAGTTGACGTTTTCGGGCAAAAGATATTGTTTCATTTTTTTCTCCTTCCATGAGTCACTTCAGGCGGTACAGGCCGTCGGCTTCCATTTTAAGGCTTTTTCCGTAAAAGGCGGTCAGCGCCTTCACCATGGATTCGGTATCAGCGGCAGAGGCGGTCTCGTAGGAGGAGTGCATGGCCAGCTGAGCCAGGCCGATGTCTACGGTGTTCAAGGAAACCTGGGTCTGGGCAATGTTACCAAGGGTAGAGCCTCCGGGCATATCGGCGCGGTTGGCGTACATCTGTACGGGCACACCGGCCTCCTCGCACATCAGACGGAAGATGGCGGCGGAAACGCCGTCGGAGGTGTAGCGCTGGTTGGCGTTATACTTGATCACCACGCCGCCACCCAGCGTGGAGGTGTGGTTGCGGTCTGCGTGCTCGGGGTGATTGGGGTGGATGCCGTGGGCATTATCGCAGGAAAGCATAAAGCTGTTGGCCACTCGACGGGGGTAGGCCTCGGAGGAGGTGGCAAAGGCTTCGCTTATCCTACTTAACACATCGGATAAGAGGGTGGAGGCGGCACCCTGCTTGGTTCCGCTGCCAACCTCCTCGTTGTCAAAGAGGGCGTAAACGGGGGCAGAGGAGGAGGGTGCGGCGGCGAGGAAGCCTGTCAGGGAGCAAAAGGCACATTGCAGGTCATCCAGGCGGGGGGAGGAGATCAGTCCGTTCCACTCGATTCCGCTTTGGGGATTGTAGAGGAACAGGTCGGTGGTAAGGATATCCGCCTCGGCAACCCCAAGGCTTGCGGCGATGCGGGTGCGGAGGGTGGTTTCCTCGTTGCCGGTAGCATACAGGGGAAGCATATCCACGGCGGCGTTAAAGGAAGCGCCGTCGTTGGCGTTCCGATTCATATGGATCGCTACGTTCGGGATCAAGGCGCAGGGCTCGCGAAGGTCGCAGAGCAGGGCGCGCACGCCCTCCTCGGTGCGGATCAGCACCCGTCCGGCAATGGAAAGGGGGCGATCCAGCCACGTGGAGCACAGCATACCGCCGTATTTTTCCACGGACAGGCGCACGTAGTTCTTGTCCTTCAGCTCGGCGTTTTCCTTGATCTTGAAGGCGGGGCTGTCGCTGTGGGAGGCGGCGATCATAAAGCCGCGGAAGTTGGCCGTCGGCACGCGGAAGGCGATGAGGGAGGAGCCGTTACGGGTCACGTAGTAGCCCCGTCCTGCCTCCAGCGTCCAAGGATCGCTCTCGCACAGGTGGGTGTAGCCGTTTTCCGCCAGCACCTCGGCCGTGTGAGCCACGGCGTGGTAGGCGGTGGGGGAGGCCTTGATGTAATCAAACAGCTTCTGGTTCATACTAAACTCCTATCTTCCGGTGGGATCGGCCACGGTCAGGCGGATCAGCTTGCCCAGATCGTCGGGCTGGACCTTAGCCTCGTGGGCGGCGCGGTTTCGCTTGATCTCGCCGCATTTGGTGCACCGGTACACAATGATATACCCCTTTTTGGGGTCGGGCTCCACCCGGATGGGCTCCATCTGCCCGCCGCAGTCGTTGGCACGGTCGCCGGGATTTACATCCACGTGCAGAGACCACAGGCATTTGGGGCAATGATTACGGGAGGAATAGCCCAAGGGCTTTACCTCATAGCCGCAGTGGGCACAGATAAAGCCGTTGTCGTTTTTAGAAAAGCGCTTTTCTTCCATATCAGAAGGCGCGGTCGCAGCCGATCTCGTGGAGCACGCGGCGAGCCATTACCATGCTGCCCACCCAGCTGGGGTGTACGCGGTCCCAGCTGATGGAGGCGGGGTAGCGGTGCTTCAACAGCTCATCAAAGTCGCTCTGCATATCGATAAAGCCAACGCCGTTCTCCTCAGCCACCTGCTGCATGATGGCGCCGTACTGGCGGAGGCGAACCTTCATAGGGTCGGCGTCGTTTGCTTCCATATAGAAGGGAGGCATCAGGAACATACCCTTCACGGAGTCCTTGGTGCGGCGCACCATCTCGGTCAGGTTGGCGCGGAACTCCTCGGGGCTGACGTACTCGTAGGAGGCGACGGTGGGCTCGTCAAATTGGCGCCAAACGTCGTTCATGCCGATCATAACGAAGACCCAATCGGGCTTCAAGGCGGTCACGTCGTGTTCCCATGTATTCAAAAGGTCGCGGCTGGTAAAGCCGGAGCTGCCGGTGTTTACAATGCGATAGACGTTTTCCGGATAGAGGGTGGTGAGGATGGAATCCACGTTGCGGACGAAGCCGTTGCCAAGGCCTTCCCAAAGGCCCTCGCCGTAGGGGCGCTTGCGGCCGGAGTCGGTTACGGAATCTCCGGTGAATACGATTCGGTCGTTGTGTTCAAAAATCATAGTAGCCTCCGTTATTCATATTGTTTATATAGGATTACTTATTTTCTTTGGGCTTTTTGTGGTGCTTCTTCTTTTTCACCGCCGAGAAGCCGAATTTGCCAAGGAACTTGCCAAGGGCAAAGTATTCGCCGTGGGCAAAGGCCATAAGGTTGGCGCGGGCGATGTCCAGCCGTCCGTTTTTGTCAATGCAGGTCTCGTCTACGTTGACGCAAAGGATGTCCGCCAAAAACATTTCGTGGGAGCCCAGCATCACCGTGTCGGTGACGCGGCACTCAAGGGAAATGGGGCACTCCTTAACGGAGGGCACGGCCACCTCCTCGGAGGGGGTGGGGGTCAGACCGGCTTTTGCAAACTTGTCTACCTTGCGGCCGGTATACATGCCGCAAAAATCCACGGCGCGGGCAAGGGCGGAGGAGGGAAGGTTGATGACGAACTCGCCGCTTTCCTTGATCAGCCCGTAGGAATGGCGCCCCGGGCGGACGGAAATGTACGTTTTTGGCGGCACGGTGTTGGTAATGCCCGTCCACGCCACTGTGATCAGATTGGGCTTGTCCGCCGAGCCACAGCTTACAAGAACGGCCGGCAGGGGCGCCAAAAGAGCACCGCCCTTCCATTTTATCTTAGCCATAGTGCCTCCTTACGTTTTTCTTTCCTTTATTATAGCAAGACTTCCCCGGCTTTGCAAGGGCGCAAGCAAAAATCCGCCCGCCGGGGCACAAGAAATCCGGAGTGCGGGAGCGCCCCGTGCGCCGGATGCAAAAAATACGGTCGAGGCATTTTGAGCGGCGTGATTTTTTGAAAAAACTCTTGACAAGGCGGGCGGTTTTGTGCTATAGTGGGGTATAATTTTTTAAATGCGCAGATGGAATTAATTTTCCCTCTCCCCTCACCCAAGAGAGTCGGCGGTTGGTGTAAGCCGATGTGAGCAGACGGAAAAGTCTCACTCCGGAGCAGAGTGGCTGAACTGAGTAAGCGACTCCGGCATGCCCCGTTACCATGGCAGCGAGCTTGATGGAGCTCAGTGAGGTGGCCGTTTTTTTCGGCAACCGGGGTGGTACCGCGATTTTTTCGTCCCCGAGGCTTTTTCGCCTCGGGGACTTTTTGAGTTTTGTGGGAGGGCGGGGAAGCCCCCGCGGGCAATTTTCGCCGCTTGTTCGCCTTGCTCGTTCATGATCCCCCGAAGGTGACGGATCATAAAATTTTGCCCACCGAACTCAATAATTTCCGAAAATTGCGAAGCAATAGCGGCGAAGACGCCGCCATGGGCGGCACCTTAGCCGCTCCTACGGAGAAAGCTTTCGGAAAGGGGTTTGGGGAAAACCATTTTACAAAAGGGGCGGGGAAGCCCCCGCGGGCAATTTTTGCCGCTTGTTCTGCCTTGCTCGTTCATGGTCCCCCGCAGGTGACGAATCATAAAATTTTGCCCACTGAACCCAATAATTTCCGAAAATTGCGAAGCAATAGCGGCGAAGACGCCGCCATAGGCGGCACCTTAGCCGCTCCTACGGAGAAAGTTTTCGGAAAGGGGTTTGGGGAAAACCATTTTACAAAAGGGTTTTCCCCAAGCCTCTCCCCAAGTCTATCCCCAAGAAACCCTCATCCATAAAGGAGATATGAATATGAAGAAAATTATCATTGCCGACACGACTCTCTGCCGCGAGGGCAGCACCTTCAGCTTTAAGGAAAAGATCGAGATCGCGCGCCAGCTACAGAGACTGGACGTGGACGTGATCGAGATTCCCGAAATTAAAAACACCCGCGCGGACATTCTGTTCGTACGCACGGTTTCTGCTTTTGTTAAGGAGGCAACCCTTTCCGTGGCCGCCGGCATGACGGCGGAGAGCATCGAAAACGCCGCCGCGGCACTTTCCTCGGCCGCTCACGGTCGTATCCGCATTGAGCTTCCCATCTCCACCGTTGGTATGGAGTACCACTGCCACAAAAAGGCTCCCAAGATGATCGAATGGGTGGGCAAGGCCGTCGCCATGGCCCGTGAGGCCTGCGCCGACGTTGAGTTCTGCGCGGTGGATGCCACCCGTGCGGAGACGGACGTGCTGAACGCCGCCATTGACGCCGCCCTTCAGTCCGGTGCCACCTGCGTTTCCCTTTGCGACAGCGCCGCTGAGCTTTTGCCAAACGATCTGGCCGCCTTTGTTTCTGCCGTGGCCGCCCGTGTTTCCGTGCCCGTGCTGGTTCGTTGTGAGAACCACAACGGCATGGCCGCCGCCGGTGCCATTGAGGCCGTGCGGGAGGGTGCTTCCGGTGTGAAGACCTCCGTTGGCGGCGCAGTTGTGCCCCTTGAATCCTTTGCTACCATGGTTAAGAATTGCGGCGACCGTTACGGCTTCGCCTCCTCTATCCGTTACACCGAGCTCCATCGCACCCTGAACCAGATCGGCTGGGTGCTGGGCGCGGACAAGAGCGAAAAGGCTGCCTCCGTGGCCGCGGACAAGACCGAGTTCCGTCTGGATAAGAACGACACCGCCGATGCGGTGGCCGAGGCAGTATGCCGCCTGGGCTACGACCTCTCCGAGGAGGACGGGGCCAAGGTTTACGCCGAGTTCCAGAGCGTGGCGGAAAAGCGCGACGTGGATGCCCGCGAGCTGGAGGCCATCGTTGCCAGCGTGGCTCTGCAGGTTCCTGCCACCTACACCCTTGAAAATTACGTGATCAACAACAGCAACGTTATGCCCGCCACTGCACAGCTTTCTCTGATCAAGAACGGCGAAACCTTGCGCGGCATCTCCATGGGAGACGGCCCCATTGACGCGGCGTTCCTGGCCCTTGAGCAGATCCTCGGCCGCCACTATGAGCTGGACGATTTCCAGATCCAGTCCGTTACCCGCGGCAAGGAGGCGATGGGATCGGCGCTGGTCAAGCTCCGCTCGGAGGGCAAGCTGTACTCCGGCAATGGTATCTCCACCGACATCATCGGTGCCAGCATCCGGGCGTACCTCAACGCCGTCAACAAGATCGTTTACGAGGAGGCATAAAAAATGAAACTTTCCTTTTCCACCAAGGGATGGCACGAGGGCACCTTTGCCGACTTTTGTGCCATTGCCGAGGATTTGAAATACGAGGGCATTGAGCTCCACAACATCCACAACCGTCTCTTTACCGACAAGGACGGCGCCTTCCACGATTATGCCGCCGCCGCGACCCTGCGCGGCCTCAGAGAAAAGAAGCTGACCCTCTCCTGCCTTGACGCCATCTGCGACATGGGCGATCCGGCGGAGCGGGACAACAACCGGACGGAGATCCTGGCCTGCCTTGATATTGCGGAAAATCTGAAGATCCCTTTCGTGCGCGTAAAGGCCAAGGCCGCCGCGGACGAGGAGGCGGCCATTGAGGAGGTAGCCTCCGAGATCGCCGAGCTTTTGCCCCAGGCCGAGATGCGGGGCGTCATCCTCTTGATGGAGACCTCCGGTCTGTTCTGCCGCACCGTCAAGCTCCGTCAGGTGCTGGATCGCTTCTCCAGCGATTACTTCGCCGCCCTCTGGCATATGTCCGAGGCTTATTTTGGCGGCGGCGAGGACCCAGAGGAGATCATTAAGAATCTGGGCGCTTACGTGCGCCACGTGCACATCAACGACGGAAACCGGGTGGGCGGCGGCATTGAGTACAGTCTGGTAGGCGAGGGCGAATTGCCCATTGCCGACATGATGCTGGCTCTGCGCTCCGTCAACTATGACGGCTTCCTTTCTCTGGTCTGGGATCCTGCCTGGTGCGAGGAGCTGGACGATATTGAGATCATCTTTGCTCACTTCTTAAACTATATGAAGCAGTACAGCGACCCCTCGAAGAAGGAGACCACCCTGTACTACAACCGGGCGCACACCGGTAAATTTGTGTGGAAGAAGGACCTTCTCATCGACGAGACCTTCCCCCAGGTGCTGGATCGCATGGTGGAGGAGTTCCCCGACCAGTACGCCTTCAAGTACACCACCCTCGACTATACCCGTACCTACAGCGAGTTCCGGGATGACGTAGACACCTTTGCCCGCTCCCTTTTGTCCATGGGCGTTAAGCCCGGCTCCCACGTGGCTGTCTGGGCGTCCAACGTGCCCCAGTGGTACATCGCCTTCTGGGCGACCACCAAGATCGGCGCGGTTCTGGTTACCGTAAATACCGCTTATAAGATCCACGAAATCGAGTATCTTCTGAAGCAGTCCGACACCCACACCCTGATCCTGACCGAGGGTGCCAAGGATATCAACTACGCGGACATCATTTCCCAGCTTTGCCCCGAGCTTGAGAACACCAAGCCCGGCACGCCCCTTCACAGCCGTCGCTTGCCCTTCCTGCGGAACGTAATTTCCGTCGGCTTCAAGAAGAAGGGCTTCCTCACCTGGGAGGAGGCCATTGAGCGCGCCCGTCTGGTGCCCGTCAGCGAGGTGCATCGCCTGGCCGCCGCTGTGGATAAGGACGACGTGTGCAATATGCAGTACACCTCCGGCACCACCGGCTTCCCCAAGGGCGTTATGCTGACTCACTATAACGTTGTCAACAACGGCAAGTACATCGGCGACCACATGGATCTTTCCACCGCCGACCGCATGATGATTCAGGTGCCCATGTTCCATTGCTTCGGCATGGTGCTTTCCATGACCGCATCCATGACCCACGGCACCACCATGCTGCCCTTGCCCTATTTCTCCCCCAAGTCTGCGCTTTCCTGCGTGCACAACGAGCACATCACCGCCTTTAACGGCGTGCCCACCATGTTTATTGCCATGATGCAGCACGACGATTTTGCAAAAACCGACTTCTCCCATATGCGCATCGGCATTATGGCAGGCGCCAACTGTCCTGCCGACCTGATGAAGGAAGCGGCCACCGGACGGATGCAGATGAAGGAGATCGTCTCCGTATACGGCCAGACGGAGGCCTCGCCCGGATGCACCATGAGCAGCTACTACGACAGCCTTGAGGTGCGCACGGAGACCGTTGGCTCTGCGTTTGCCAACGTCGAGTGTAAGATCGTGGATCCCGAGACCGGCGCGGATTGCCCCGACGGGGTCAACGGCGAGTTCGTTGCCCGCGGCTACAACATTATGAAGGGCTACTATAAGATGCCCAAGGCCACCGCCGCCGCCATCGACGCGGAGGGCTGGCTCCACACCGGCGACCTTGCCTGCCGCCGTCCCGACGGCAACTATCTGATCACGGGACGCCTCAAGGACATGATCATTCGCGGCGGTGAGAATATCTACCCCAAGGAAATTGAGGAATTCATCTACACCTGCCCCAAGGTTCGCGACGTGCAGGTTATCGGAGTGCCCGACAAGCAGTACGGCGAGGAAATTATGGCCTGCATCATCCTGAAGGAGGGTGAGGACATGACCGCCGACGAGATGAAGGCCTACATCGGCGCCAACATGGCTCGCCACAAGGTGCCCCGTTACGTGGAATTTGTAAAGGCCTTCCCCATGAACGCCGCCGGCAAGATCCTTAAGTACAAAATGCGTGAGGAAGCCGCCGAAAAGCTTGGCCTCAAGGAGTGATACCATGGAAAAGACCTACAAGAATCCGTCCTGCATCATTGACGCTCATTGCCACATCTATCCCGAAAAGATCGCCGCCAAGGCGGTGGCGGGCACGGATCGCTTTTACGGCACCGTTGCCGCCGGACTTGGCACGGTAGCTGACCTTTTGAGCCTTGGCGAGGAGGCGGGGGTTGGACATTTTATTGTTCAGTCCGTGGCCACTACGCCCAAGCAGGTGCGGAGCATCAACGAGTTTATTGCCGCCTCGGTGGAGGGTGATCCCCGTCTGACGGGACTTGGCACCATGCATCCGGACTGCGTGGACCCTGAGGCAGAGATCAATCATCTTATGGAGCTTGGTCTGCTCGGCATCAAGATCCACCCCGATATTCAGGCGTTTCCCATTGACGATCCCCGCATGATGCGCACCTACGAGCTGTGTGAGGAGCGCGGATTGCCGATTTTGATGCATACGGGCGACTATCGATACGATTTTTCCAATCCCAACCGGCTGATCCCGGTGCTGGAGCGGTTTAAGGGCCTCACGGTTATCGGCGCGCATATGGGCGGCTGGTCTCTGTGGGATAAGGCCTACGAGGCGCTGTGCGACTATCCCAATTTATGGGTGGACTGCTCCTCCACCATGCCCTTTTCTTCGCCGGAGACGGCAAAGAGGCTGATCCGCGCCTACGGCGCATCCCGCGTTCTGTTTGGCACGGACTACCCCATGTGGTCACCGGTCAACGAGTTGGCCGCCTTCCATGCCCTCGGACTCACCGAGGAGGAAAAGCAAGCCATCCTTCACGATAACGCACTCAAGGCGTATCATTTGAATTGATAAATCCCCCTCAGCGGCTACCGCTGAGGGGGATTTTTGCGCCAACGGGCGCCAAGCGCACACACTCCCCCGAGGATGACAGCAAAAATAATTTTTGGTCAAGCTTTTTTTAAAAAGCTTGCGCGCTGGAGCCGCGGAGGCTCCTCGCTCGCCGCAGCGAGCGAAAGCTCCTTACACGGCATTTTCTTTTCGCCAAGCCTTTTCTTTTGGGCCTTTTGCTTCAAAAGA
>JAGARU010000134.1 GCA_017622085.1 Clostridia bacterium
CTTAGCCGTAGGGGAGGCCCTATGTGGCCTCCCGTCAAAAAGATTGTTGATCCAAAAGGGTTTTGCCGATCTTGGGACGGCGGGCGACCACACAGGGTCGCCCCTACGGGTTTTCGTTAATCCTCCGCTAAACAACAATTTGCCATACTATTATCCAAGGAGGCCCATGAAACTCGAAGAAATCAAAGCCGCCATGCTCCGCGGCGAGACATTTGCCCCTCTCTTTGAAGAATTTAAAATCGCTCTCAAGCGCGTCCGTGACAATTACAATAAATGTCAGCATTGTTATGTCACCGCCGCAGAGCTTTCTGTAGACCAATATGAAAACGCGTGCACCCTGATCACCTACGGCCTGGAAAATTTTGCCGAGGTGTGGTCTGACTACTATCGAGCCAACGTAAATCTCGCTATCCTAAGCGAGCGGGCGGGGAAGTATCGTGAAGCGAAAAATGCTTACCTCGCCGCCTTGTCGGCATTGGAGACCTCGCCGCAGAAGAGCGACTATGTCCCTGAACTGTCAAGTCACCTTTTGCGTGTCGAAATGCACCTTTTCGGTTTTCTTTGCACCGACGATCTGCTTACCTATTACGAGCAAGCCATCACCGACCACTCCTTGATCGCAGGCACGAGAAAAAGCCTCTTTTACCTTTATCTGGCCGAGATCATCATAGCGCAAAGGAATCAGGACAAAGTCGCTTCCCGTGAAGCCACCCGCAAAGCAAAGGTCATTCTGAACGGCGAAAATGCAAGCGTTGTTTCGGATATTCTAAAGAAACATAGGTATAAAGATGAGGCGCAGGCCACCGAGGAGGCCATTCAATTTTTGTACCAAGCCCAATAATAAAATAATAGAAAGGACTCCCCACTATGCCATTCCCCAAGAACTTTATCTTCGGCACCGCCACCAGCGCGGGGCAGGTCGAAGGTGCCGCCCGTGAGGACGGCCGCACCCCCTCCATCTGGGACGTTTTTGCAGAGACCCCCGGCAAGACCTATGGCGGCGAGACCCCCGCCGTGGCCTGCGACAGCTACCACCGCTTTTTTGATCGCGATCTCCCCAGCCTCAAGGCGCTGGGCGTGGATTCCTACCGCCTGTCCATCTCCTGGTCCCGTGTCATGCCCGAAGGCATCGGCCCCCTCAACCCCAAGGGTGTGGACTACTACCGCCGCGTCTTTGAGGCTCTGCTGGAGAACAATATCATCCCCAACGTCACCCTCTACCATTGGGATCTGCCCCAGGTTTTGGAGGAAAAGGGCGGCTGGCGCAACCGAGATTCCATCGAGTGGTTCGGTGAGTACGCCGATAAGATGTTTACCGCCTACGGCGACATCGTCCCCATGTGGTCCACCGTCAACGAGCCCATCGCCACCTACGTCGGCTACGCCCACGGCGGCTTTGCCCCGGGACACACCAACGAGGCGTGGGGCAACCAGGCGAGGCATAACATCCTGGTGGCTCACGGCAAAGGCGTGGAGGCGTTTCGCGCCCATAATTTGAAGTCTCAGATCGGCGTGGTCATCGACATCTGGAAGCGTCACGCCCTCACCGATTCCCCCGAGGACATCGCCCTCATGATCGACCAAGACGAGCGCAACTGGAAGTTCTACTGTGACCCCATCCTGGCAGGGAAGTACAGCGACTACATACTTGAGCATTTGGAGAAGGAGGGCACCCTCATGGAGATGCACCCCCACGACTTCGAGCTGACGAGCCTGCCCTTGGACTACTTCGGCCTCAACGTCTACAACCGCGTCCCCGTCACCGTCAACCAGCAAGCCCAGATGGACTTCTCCCAGGGCGGAAACTTCCTCAACAACCGCACCGAATATTACCCCAAGGCGGTCTACGATGCCATCCACCTGCTCCACGATCTGTACGATATCAGGATCCCCATCTACGTCACCGAAAACGGCACCTATTTTGAGGGCACCGAGCCCGTGGCCGCCGACGGTATGGTGCATGACGATGACCGCATCCGTTACATCAGCGGCTTCCTCGAGTGGCTGGAAAAGGCCATCGACGAGGGCTTTGACGTCCGCGGATACTATCTCTGGAGCCTCATGGACAACTTTGAGTGGTCGGCGGCCTCCAATTTCAAGTTCGGCATCGCCACCACGGATTTTGCCACGGGCGAGACCAAGTGGAAAAAGAGCGCGTACTTCTACCGCGACTTTATCAAAAAGGTTAAAGCGTAAATTGTTGTTTGCCGCAGTGCGGCGGCCAATATCGCGTGGCACTCTCCAAGGCGAGAGTACATCACCCGAGAAGATGTTGGTTATGCAAATTGTTGTTTAGCGGCCTAAGGGAGTGCAGGGGCGCAGCCCCTGCACCTCAATGCGGTGGCCGGCAGTGCCGAGGGCGGCCGTGAGCGCCTCGGCGCGCGGCGAAAGCCGCAAGAAGGTTTTTGAAAAACTAAATTGGTGTTGGGAAAACCTTCCAAAAACCTTATTTTCCCTTGCAGGGCAAGGAAGTTTTGCTCCGCAAAACAATTTTCATTTGATTCAGGGCGCTCAAGGCCGCCCCCGAAACCGCCGGCCGTTCTCGTAGGTTCTGGGGGCTTCGCCCCCAGAACCCCCTTTGACCATCGGGCACCCAAAAGGTTAGGAGTTTACTCCGCTAAACAACAATTTATAGGTGTATATCTTATATCTTGTATCTCATATTCTGCTCCAAATCAAATAATCAGAAGGAGTCTATTCCATGCCCACCTTCACTCTTGCATCCTTCAACATCTGCTCGGCTCACTTCAAAGAAGGGAAATACACCGACGAAAACCTCCGTCTGGTAGCCGAGAAGATCACCGAAAGCCGCGCCGACATTATTGCCCTCCAGGAGGTAGACCGGGGCGCATCCCGCTCCAACGGTGTGGATATGCCCGCCCGTCTGTCTGAGCTAACGGGCATCCCCTACCACTATTTCATCAAGATCCGTGACTTTCAAGGCGGAGAGTACGGCACCGCCATCCTCTCCAAATACCCGATCTTGGAGAGCCAAACCCTGAATTTTCCCGTGAAAATCGCCACCCAAGGCACTTCCTGCGGCTATGTGGTGCTGGACGTGGAGGGCACCCCTGTTACGGTCTATAATACCCACCTGTCCATTGAAAATGAGGAAGCCAATACCGAGTGCCTTTCATGTCTTGGGGACATCCTCAAAGCGCATAGCGAGACTCGCGGCGCGTTCCTTTGCTGCGGAGATTTCAATACGTCCCCCGAAAAAGTTAAAACCTATATTCCGTGGGTTACCCTCGCCCATAACGGCCTCCATACCTACGCCGACCGCTCCATTGACCACATCCTGTCCATTGCACCCATCATGACCCAAAACACCCGTACCATGGATACCCAGTACGATGGAACGACGGATCACCATATGGTGGTACTTGAGGTGACATTCCCATAAAACTCTACGTTCCGTGAAAATTTTCTTGCGAAACGGTTACTTGGCTTTTTTCAAAAATGTTATTTAAAGTGCACCCATAGGTTTTGGTAAAATTTCTTCAAAGACCGTGATGTTTTTTCGAAAAACCCCTTGCAATTTCAGAAAACCTGTGTTATAATATACAGGTCGTTTGATACTCGAGCATACGGAGGTGTATCGAAGTGGTCATAACGGTCTCGACTCGAAATTTTGTAGTCACTTTGGAACCTCCCACCTTAAATCCCTTGATTTATAAGGGTTTTCCGCAGTTCAAATAAAACTTAATACGTTAGTTCTCTCCTACTGTTCTCTCCAATTTCCAAGGTTGAATAAGAACAGTAGAGAGCTAAAATAAACACGGAGAGATATCGAAGTGGTCATAACGGGGCGCACTCGAAATGCGTTTGAGAGCAATCTCACGAGGGTTCGAATCCCTCTCTCTCCGCCACACCGAGCCTGCA
>JAGARU010000135.1 GCA_017622085.1 Clostridia bacterium
CAAGGCCGGCTTTTTTTCCGGCACGCATGGTGGCGGTTCTTTGAGCCTCGTTAAAGTAAGCGGGAACGGTGATTACGGCGCCGCCGATCTGCACGTTGTTGGCTTCCTCAATGTTTTTCTTAAGTACGCGAAGAAATTCGCTGGAAAGATCCTCGGGCGTATACTCCTTGCCGTCGATATAGACGGTATAATCCTTCTCTCCCATCATGCTCTTATAGAAGGCGGCGGTGTTCAAGTTACCGGCGGCCTGCATATCCTTGGCTTCCTCACCGATGGTGACACGACCGTCCTCCACGCAGATAACGGAGGGGGTACAGTTCTTATCCAAGTCGTTTTTCAGTATCTCTACCGCGCCCTTGGCCTTATTAAAGGTAGCTACAGCCGAATACGTTGTTCCTAAATCGATTCCTACGTTGATCTTCAATTTCGAAATCTCCTTTCCTGTCGATTGTTAAAACTTAACTGTTCTCCGTGTCGTTGTCCGCGTTGAGCCGCCAACCAGCCACCAACGCCGCGCCCCGCGCGATCGCCATTTCCGGATCCAGCAAAGTAATGGGCTTATCAAACTTCTCTCTCAAAATTCTCTCGACCTGCGGCATTTTAGATGCTCCACCAATCAGAACAATCTCGGCAATATCATCCTTGATTGTCAGCCCTGACGAATCCATCATCTCATTGATCAGTAAAACTGTCCGCTCCAGCAAGTGCTCCGTGATCTCATCAAACGTATTACGAGAAATCTCAATCGATGCTTTGTACTCTTTGTACCTTGGATACAATACCTGCTGTTGTCGACTGCTCAAAGCTTTTTTTGTTTTTTCAGCATATTCACGGTACCACCAATACTGATCCGAGTCACTATAAAGATCATCCAGATCTACGCCTGTCTGCTCCGAAAATTCCGTTTTCAAATGCTCTTCCAAGGCATGATCCCATTCGATGCCGCCCAAGAGAAAATCGCCGTTGCTGGTAATTATCTTGCATTCTTTTTTTCCATTGGAAAAATCAACGTTCAATACTGCTGCATCAAAGGAGCTACCGCCAAGATCGTAAAGCAGAATATTTTTTTGGACGTCACACTGCGTGGCATAAGCATAGGCAAAACCGGCCGCCACAGATTCGATCAAAATACGAACGGAATTGAGCTTGCGACCGTTACTCATGGTTACATTCTCGCATGCTGTGATCAATTCCTTGTGCTCCAATGCGCCAAAATAGGAGGGACAAGCAACCACAACTCCATCAATATCCTCACAGCCCAAAAGCATCTCAGCATCGTTGATCAGCTTCTGCAAAATCAACGTGGCAATATTCGTAGGGGTGACGGGTTGTTCGTCAAAGAAATATGCATAATCGGGAACGCCCAAGTAGTTCTTGGGGAACAGGGTTGTGCGCTCCGGATAAAGAGACCCTTCTATTTTTGCCTCCCACCCGACAACGACTTGCCCACCATCCGGCTCAAAACACACAACCGAGGGAGTTACGTACGATCCCTCCTCCGTTTCAATAGCTCTCAAAAAGCCACCGCCGTCCATATAGCACGCACAAGAGTATGTGGTTCCCAAGTCAATTCCTATTATCTTTCCCATTGCAACTCACATTATATAATCTATAAATTCAAGGTCGGCATTTTGAGCAAATGCCGACCTTGAAAATTGTTATCTCAAAACGGTACCGATGATGGCGTCCATACCAATGTTATTTACATCACCACCGACACGAACCGGTCGAACTTCTTTACTGATATTGTTTGTCACATCCAATGCAGTAATTACAAGGATACCGCTGGCATCCAGGTTAAAGGTGATCTCAATAGGAGCATTTGCAGGAAGGCCGGGAGTCAACTCTACGATACAGTTTTCGTAAAGCTCAACGCTCTCCTCAACGGTTGCATTTTCCTCAAGGCTGTTGTTTTCAAATACGCGAAGGTTGATCGAACTCTGGTTGGCCTGTGCCGTTCCGAATCTTCTCATCTGCAGAGTGGGCTTTTCGGTATCCTTCATGATGATGTTTGCAATTACATCCTCACCATTGCTTACCGCCAACAAGCCGTAGCTCTTGGTACACTTAACGATGATTTCGGTCTGAACACCTGCGCCACCTTCGATTACGATGGTACCGCCGGTCGGAGGAGGCGGAACCTCTCCCTCTGCTACGTTGCTTACGCTTACGCTGCTGTCAACCTTGATACCGTTTGCAACCAGAGCCGCACCCATAGCTACGGCCTTATCGGGCTCGTAGGAGGTAATGGGCTTGTTGTACTCCAGCTGCAGGCGCTTTTCTACCTGAGGCATTCTGGTGGAACCACCAACGAGGATGATCTCGTCGATGTCATTTACTACGGAAAGGCCCTTCTTGTCCATCATGTCGTCGATCAACTGGATGGTCTGGTTCAGAAGGCTTTCGGTTTCCGTGTCGAAGATTTCACGGGTAATTTCGATCTTTTCCTTGTTACCGTTGAAGGAGGGGATCAGGATCGCGCTTTCCTTCTTGGTCAGCATGATCTTGGTCTTTTCAATGTTCTCGCTGAACCACTGAATCTGAGTGGGGTCGCTCTGCATTTCGTCCGCATCGGCGCCGGTCAGCTCACAGAACTTGTTTCTTACGTAGTCGGAAAGGGCTGCATCCCAGTCCTTACCGCCCAGCTGATGGTTACCGTCGGTGGTGATAACCTCCATGTTGCGGCTATCGCCAACGAAGTTCAGCTTCATTACGGTTACGTCGAAGGTACCGCCACCAAGGTCGTATACCAACACGTTCTTCTGCATATCCTCGTGGCGGGAATCACCGTAAGCAAGTGCAGCGGCAACGGGCTCGTCCAGAATCTGAAGAACCTTCAGCTTCTGACCGTTGCTCATTACTACGTTCTCACCGGCAATGCGGGTTGCCTCACGGGCTGCGTCGCCGAAGTATGCGGGGCAAGTAATGATAGCGCCTTCAATTTCTTCGCCGCCAAGCCAGCATTCCGCGTCGCCGATCAGCTTCTTCAAAATGAGAGAAGAAATTGCCGCAGGAGAGTAGTCCTGTCCGTTTACGTTAAGGATGTAGTTGGGGTCGCCCATGTAGTTCTTTACACGCTCAACCATGCACTCCGGATGAAGAGCGCCTTCCTGTCTTGCGGCAGAACCAACAACCGCCTCGCCAGAGTCGGGGTCAAAGTAAACCACGGAGGGAGTGGTGTATCCGCCGCCCTCTGCGGGGTCGATGATGCGAGTAACGCCGTTGTCGTCCACACAGCTTACGCACGAGTAGGTTGTACCCAAGTCAATACCAATTTTCTTTCCCATTTTGAAAATCTCCTTATGTATGTTTGTTCTTTAGAATTAAATTTCAGTAATTATGCCTGATACTTATATACGTCCACCTTGGCGGGATAAATAACCGTCTCGTTCATGGTGTAGCATTCGGTGTACTGCTTAGCGATCTTACGGTCAAGGGCAGAGTCGCTGGTAACGATGGCCTTGATCAGACGGTTCTTCTTGGTATCGAACATATCGTCGGCCGTGGTGTCGATTCTTACGCCGCCGCTGAGAAGAATGTCCTCTAAATGATTGATCAAGAAGGCGAGACACATCGCGTAGCTTTCACGCATATTCTCCTCGTTCAGCTCCTCAATTGCCTGTTCGATCATTCGCTTGGTCTTGCCATAGAGGGAGATCAGCTTGCGGATGGCGGGATATACGCAAAGAAGAACGATATCATCCTCGATTACCGTGGCCAGACGGCTATATTCCTTCAAGCACTTATCCACCGTCTCATTGTCAGCAAGCGCCGCCTTGATCTTTGCCTCGGCGTCAAGAAGGATCTCCTGAACGGTTGCACCGCTAAGGTCAACGGCGGATTCCTCTTTCTCGGGCGCCATCTCAAAGAGAGGCGGGAATTTCACAGGATTGCGTTCCTCGCCGGACAGGGGCTTGCCGTTAAAGGACCATACGCCATCGTCCTCCTCACAGCCTACGTTGGAAAGCAGCTCCTCGTAGTCGTCACAAAGGAAGGACATAAACTTTTTCGCCTTATCCAGCGTCAGCTCGAAAGTATTCAGATCCACCAAGGATCTCCGGCAGTCCTCGCGGTAGGAGATCAGCAACGTAGCAATGGATTTGAAGGTCTTTTTGCAGTAGTCTTCGCGGTACTTCTGGAGCTCACTGCTCAGCTTATAAATATTTTCATCCTTGGTCTTGGTATATTTGATCAGGGATCTCAGATTCTGAAAATGCTCATCCAACGCAGTCTTGTATTCGTCCAGAGGAATCGTGCCCTCAGGAACACCAACCACGGGTGCTTCCTCGGCAACCGATGCTTCCTCAACGGGGGTCTCCTCCGTGGGAGCCTCTTCTGCAGCTGCTTCTTCTGTCACAGCCGTTTCGGTGACGGGTTCCTCCGCTACTGCAGCTTCCTCTGCTGTTGTTTCTTCTACAGGCTCGGTAGCACAAGTCTCCTTCGGCTCCTCTGCCGGCGGCTCAGCGCCGAAGAGGTCCTTTGCCATGTCATTCAAGTCAAATCCGATTTGCTTTTCGTTCATTTTCTGCAACCCCTTTCAAGGATTTATGCGTCATAAAAACAGGCATTTTATCAAAAAATAGGCATAATACCCCTATTTTCGCACTTTATTTCAGTATATTACAAAATTCGATCTCTGTCAAGTGGGCGTAGTGGAAATCCTGTGCACATTTAAGAATTTTTAGTATTTTTTTTAGATTTATTTATGCGATATTTCTCAAAAATCCGGTCTAAAAAAGATCCTCCCGAATGCACGTTTCCCCTCTCTATTGTATGCATCCGACACGGTGAGAAGAACCTTCCGACATGGGCATCTGACGCAAAAAAGCCAACGCGAGGCTATGCCTTGCGTTGGCTTTTTTGGTTGGGATGTTGCTCGGCGGACAGGCGAAGGATCTCCGGGTGAGCTATGCTTTATTGGGGCTTGATGGAGCTTACCACAAAAATGGCGTTGATCTCCCCGTCCAGCTCCTCCGGCAAAACCAGCTCTTCGACTTCGATGTCGTAGTACAGAGTTATAGACGTATAATCTTTTCCCGGATTTCTAAAGTGGGAGCCGGCTTTATCTATGAGATAGATCTCCCCGTTTTTATCGAAAATCACGTAGCGTCCCGATATGGTAAGCGCTTGGGAGCCCTTGACCTCGGTTTCTATTTCGGCGGAAATAACAGGATATTTGGTGTAGTCTTTTTGAGCAGCGAGGGGAGTAGCGCGTATTTTTTTCACCTTGATGGAGGACAGCGCGATATAATCCTGCATATAGCATTCCCCCGCATAGTCCTTCAGCTCCACGGTGTAGGTATAGGAATCAAAGGTAATGTTCGACTGGAACAGGAAATAATTCTGCCAGCCGGCGGCCCAACCGGTAAAGACCTGCTTTTGGTTGCGGAGTTCCTTACCCTCCGCGTTATAATAGCGGACGGTAACGGTGACGGTGTAGTTTTTGTCCGTTTGGTTTTCCATGTCCAAAAGAAGATAGTCCCGTTTTTTGTAGGTATACTTCTTGCTTGTAATCGTAAAGCCTTGCTCCTCCTTGGCTTCGCCCGGAATCCGATAGTAATTGGACGTGGTTGCCTCCGGCGTGTCACCACAGGCGGTCAGGGTGAGGAGAAAAAGGATGGACAAAAATAAGCACAGAATTCTTGTTTTCATGATTGGTTCCTTTCGAATTTTATTATTTGGGCGGCAGGCACCGTTCGAGGATCGCCTTCCCCAGCGGGGGAAGGGGGACCGCGCCCTTGGCGTGGTGGATGAGGTGTTCTTTGCGTTAGGAGACTCCTCATCCGTCAGCCGACAAGCGGCTGACACCTTCTCCCACAGGAGAAGGCTAAGAACAACGGCGGCAGCCGTACCGTTCGCGGCGCATGGTACAGAACCGTAGGGGCGTTCTGTGAACGCCCGCAGGCGACCGCAGGTCGCCTCTACCCGTGTTTATTCGTTTCACGGTAGCCACCCGCGACACCTCATTTGCTTTTGCACGCTGTACTTCTTCAGCCCCCTCGCAGAAGGGGCCTCGGATCGCGGTAGCCGAAGCTTACCGTTTCACGCCGCCGAGGGTGTAGATGTAGGCATCCTCCAAGGTGGGCTTGACGTTTCCGGCGGTGGGCAGGATGGGATGATCCGCTACGTAGCGGACACAGGGCGAACCTTCCACGTAGGCAACGGAGGTAACGGTGGCCTCGCGGCGGAGCATTTCCTCGTCTGCGGGAGTACAGGTGATCTCCCAGGTCTTGCCTGCGATCTTCTCGATGAAGGCGCTCTTTTGGCCGAGGTATTTTACCTCTCCCTGCTCAAGGACACAGATATTGGTGCAAAGATGCTCAATATCGGCGGTGATATGGGTGGAGAAGATGATGGTACGCTCCGAGGCGATCTTGGACAGGAGGTTCAGGAAGTAGAGACGTTCTTCGGGGTCAAGTCCCGTGGTAGGCTCGTCGATGATCAGCACCTTGGGGTCGCCGATCAAGGCTTGGGCAATGCCCGCACGGCGGAGCATACCGCCGGAGTAGTTGCCGAGGCGCTTCTTCTCTTCCCCGACAAGGCCCACGGTCTCAATGGCCCACTTAATCTTTTGCTGACGGACGATCTTGTCCTTCATGCCCTTCATAATGCACACGTAATCGAGGAATTCCACGATGTTGAGGCGGGGCATCAGCTTGGTGCTTTGGGGCAGATAGCCGAGAGAGGAGCGGAACTCGTCCTTATTGGCCTTCAGCTCCTTACCGTCAAAGAGGATCTCACCATCCGTCGCGTCCATAACGGTAGCTACGATACGCATTAAGGTAGTCTTACCTGCGCCGTTACGGCCGATGAGGCCGAAGATGCCTTGGGGTATGGTAATATCCACGTTGTTCAGGGCTTTTTTCTTGCCGCGGGGATAGATTTTCGTCAGATTTTTAATTTCAATATTCATACAAATTCTCCTCTCGTATCAATCGCCGAGTCCTTCGTGAAGCTTTTCTCGGCGCAATAGCAGCCAAGTGGCTACCAAAAGCAAGATGGCTAAACCAAAGAACATCAGCCGATTATAGGTCCAAGCGTTCGTCAGACTCGTCAGGTCGGTATAATGCTCTGCCATAGCGTTGGGAATGGTATCTCCAATAAAATAGTCGGAAATAAAGGGGTCGATGTGACACTTGGTAGGGCTGAATACGCCGGCACGGATGCCGGAGCTGATTCCGGACATGCTACCCCAAACCAGCAAGCCGAGGCCAAGGGGAATGTAGCAATTGCGCGTCAGGACGCGGAAGAACAGAAAGAGCGAAGCAAAGAACAAAAGCGACACGAACGCGGAAACCACCAAATAGACCTTATAATTCTCCGGCACGTAAATGGGAATACGAATCCGATACTGATTGGAGGCGTAAGGCGTATATCGGTGGCAAAGAATCACCGTCCAAGTAGTTGCAAGAATGTAGAGAAAAATAGGCAATACACGGGAGACCACAAGCTTTGTCGTTTTGATACCGCACACCATGCTAAGCTCGATCTCGTAGCGGTCATGGAGCAAGAACGAAAGGAAAAACAGGAGCATAACCGGCGCGATCGCCTCGGTAGTGGCGACAAATCCGGTCAAGGGATGGGGCACGATTACCGGCTGGGGATTCCAAACGTGGGAGGAAAACAAAAGAACGCCAAGGGTAATCGGGATCAGAATAAGATAATTGCGAAAGGACCGTTTTAACATCATTTCCTCCTTAAATTTCCCGGCGGCGGAGACGCAGGTAGGATACAAGGCTGTAGATCAGAGCCATGATGAGGATCCAACCGATGCAGGCTAAAGCAAGGCCAAGCGAGGTTTCATTTTTGAGCAAAAACGCTTCAAATTTATCCGGAGCATAATGATCAAAATATCTAAAGTACTGGTGGATCTTTGCCGGGGTTGGATCGAGATATTCTCTGTACCACACGGGGATACGGAATTTCAGTTGCATATTGAAGAGATAGTTGATCAGCACGTAAACGGAGCTTCCTGCGGCCGCCAGCCAATTGTTTTTAAACAAGGTGCCAAAGGCATAGGTCAGGCAAATAAACATCGTGGTCGGTACCCATGCGATGCAAACGGTATTCCGCAGAATACGCACAAAGGAATCAACCAGGTACTGCCCCGTGGTCAGGCCCTCCACGCCGCCCCGTGAGAACACGTAGACGTGAATATGTAAGAGCATGGCAACAAGAACCGCCAGATAATTAACCGTAAGCAGTGCCGCCAAGCGACCGGTCAGATAGCAGAGGGGACGGCGTCCGCCGGCACGTTCAATCTCATAAAAGCCGTCGCCGTAGTCGTGCCCCAGCACCAGAATGGTTGATACGATGGCGAACAGGGGCATGGCATAAAGCATCACGGAATCGCAGATATTCAGCGTAAGCTGTACGTAGCGCTCTTCCTTAAAAACAAATCTTGGGTCGGTGTCCCAGATCATCTCACCTAAGTCATGGCTATAGCTTCCTTCTCCTCCACGCATCGCCCCGTATAGATTGAAGCCGAGAAGAAAGGCCAAAACAAGCCAAAAGAGCACGGCGCGGAACAAATTCTTTATAGTTGCTTTATAGACGGATGAAAACATAACTCCTCCTTACACTTCCCGACGGCGGATTCGGAAATAGGATACGAGGCTATAGATCAGCGCCATTCCCACGATCCAACCGATGCTGGTCAGCATCAAGGAGAAGGACGTTCCACGGTTTTCCAAAAACTCTTCGAACTTTTCTGCCTCATAGTAATCATAATAGTAAAAGTAATAAAAAACCGTATCCGGAGTTGGCTCGAGATACTTTCCATACCATTCGGGGATACGGAATTGCAATCTAGCATTAAAAACGAAGTTTACAAGCACGTAAACTGAGCTCCCCATGGCCGCGACCCAACCGTTTTTAAACAAAGAACCCAGCATATAAGTAAAGCAGACGAACATGGCAACAGGAGGCCACGTAACGCAAATCACGTTCCGCAAAGTACGGGGGATCAAGTCGGCCCAAAATTCACCGATTGGCATGTCGCTCACGCCTCCGCGAGTAAATACGTACGTAATACTCATCATAAATACGGTAAGCAGGATCGCGATAAAATTAACGGTAAGTAGCGCCGACAGCCGGCCTGTCAAATAGTGAAGAGTCCGCCGTCCGCCGGCCCTCTCAATCTCGTAAAATCCGTCGCTGTAGTCGCGACTGAGAATCAAAAAGGTAGACACGATCGCCATGAGCGGCATGGCATAGAGCATAGTGTAAGAGCAATTATTTATTGCGTCTTTCACGTAAGTTGCCTCAACCAAAACGTATCTTGGATCGGTATCCCAGATCATCTCACCTAACTCATCGCTGTAATAGCCGCTTCCTCCCGAGAACGCTTCATATAGAGAACTGCCTATCAGTAAGGCAATAACCAGCCAAAAAAGCAACGAGCGAAACAAATTTTTCAAGGTTGTTTTATAGACAGACAAAAACATACTTTCCTCCTGAGTGGTTTTAAGTTGCAAAGAGCCCCGCATATACGGAGACCGTGCACGCGGGGCTTTTGCATGGGAATAAGGAGAATTAAGGAAGGAACTTATTTTTCAAGGGCATTTATCAACAGCTCGTTGACGTAAGCGGCAACCTCAGCCGTTCCTGTCAAGAACAAGGGCATGAAGATATCGTTCTCGTTCTGGAACGCCCACTGATCCAGATTGCCGTCCGGCGCATAGCGGAAGGCGTAGTTGCCCCATTTGCCCTCAAAGCCGTTCAGATAGACTGCTACCCGATAATCGGTCATGGTGAAGTAGTCTTCAGACGGCGCACCGTCGCAGTTTTCCTTCACGGGCAGCCAAAGAGCCTCAAGCTGTGCGATCTCCTCGGGGTTTTGGATGTTGTCAAGACGGATTCGGGCAATCACGCTCTCGGAGGCAGTATCCCAAACCTCAATAATAGCCACCTTTTCGCCGTTGGCATCGTACTTGACGTTGCCTACGGTATCGTCAAAGAGCTGGTCGGGATACAGTCTGATCTTATCGTGATAGTCCGCGTTTGAGAGGTCCTCTACGTAGTTGATCTTACCCTGCTCAAACCACAGAACACCATAATTGGCATTCATCAAGGATTCGCGGCAGTGTAGCCAGCTGCTATAGTTGTTTACGCTGTGGTGGCAGAACTCGCTGGGGCCGTCCTCCGTGCAGAATTCGCAACGGATGGTATCAGCATCGCAATGCCCGCACCATTCCCCGTCCACGGTTTCCGGCAAGATGAACCGATCGGGGTTGGAGTAATAGAAGTGAATGCCATGCATCTCACCGGACAGGAAGATGTTCTTAGTCTCTTCTCTACCGAGGAAGACGAAGGCTTCGTTGCCATTGCCACTGATGTTGAAGCGCTCCGCGGCGGAGCAAAGCACCAGGAGGCGGGTCATCATTACGTTGTAAACATCCTGCTTCAGGTTGTAGGTTACGTCGTCCTCTCCGCTTACAAGGCCAAAGGAGTTATAGTACTCCTCGGAGGTGTAAAAGCTTGCGCCACGGTAGGTCTGCAGCTCGCCATTCTCGTCGAAGATACGAACCTCGTCGTAGTTGGCAAAGAGATTCATGGTATCGTTGAGAAGATACAAGGCCTCCTCGTTTGTAAGCGTGAGCCAATCGGCGTCGGCCAGAGCGGCCAACTGCTCCTCCGAATAGATCGTTACGGTGGATCGTCCGTCCTCTACCACAATGTGAGTGTAAGGATCAAACCGGGCAGCGTAATCGCTGGCCGCCGGCGGCGCGGTGCCGTCGTTCACGTCTTTTACGGGGAGCTTATCGTAAATCGTAAGGGGGGCGCCCGCTATCGTGTCGGTGCCGCCGGGTGTCCGTGCGTCGGTGGACACGTCCGTCTCCGTGGAAGGAGAAGCAAACACGTGCATCGTGCTCACCAACAGGGTGCAGACTGCTAAGGCAATCAGCAGAGCGCTTTTGACCACAAGGGGGAATCGTGTTTTTTTCATGGAGGGATCTCCTTTCTTAGTCATAATGCCGCATCGCCCGGGCGGTACGGTATTTTTATCTTAAAGGACGAATGTAAGAAAGTTATCATAAAGTTGTAAGAAAGTTGTAAAACCTTTTAAAAGCACAGAGAAGCCTGAGTTCCCTTGCCGGGAACGGAGGTAAACTGCAAACGGGCGCCGTGAGCCTCTGCAATGGTAACGCACAGAGCAAGACCAAGCCCGGTGCCGCCCTCGGCTCGACTGCGGGATTTGTCAATACGGTAAAAGGGCTCCGTAATATGCGCCAGCTCCTCCTCCGTCATGCCGATGCCGGTGTCCTCGACGATAAGGACGGGGGTACCGTCCTTGTCTGACACGCGGAGGGTCACTTGGTCACCGTCTCCGCAGGCCTTGATGGCATTTTCCGTCAGATTGGAGAGCAGGAGCTCCAAAAGGATCCGATCACCCTCCAAGGTGGCATCCCCCGGCTCGCACAGAAGCACCACGCCCCGTCCGGTGGCGCGGAGCTCATGGCGCTTTTTGGTATCCGCCAACAGGGTTGCGGCCGAAAGCGGCGCACGGGTGATCTTCTTTTCCCGGATAAAGGCGGCGCTCAGCAACGTCTCGCTGATGGCGCGCAGGCGCATGGATTCCGCCATAATGTACTGGGTGGCTTCAATTCGCTCCTCCTCGGAAATGTTGGCATTGCATACGTATTCCGCATAGCCGTGGATTCCCGTCAGAGGAGTGCGCATTTCGTGCGCTAAGTCGTCCAGCATCCGTTGCTTCTGGGCGGCTGTGGTTGCCAGCTCCTGCATCTGAGCGGTGATCCGGTCGGTCATACGGTTGAATTCACGCCCAAGAGCGGCAAACTCGTCGTCGCCCGTTTCGTCGGCGCGGGCGTGGGTATCGCCCTCCGCAATGGCTTGTGTCACGGTTCGCAGCTTATCCAAGGGGGTATACAGCCGGCGAAGCGCCCAATACATCAAAAGAGCCAAAAGCGCCGAAGAAACCAGAGAGGCCAAGGCAAAATAGACGGCCATCCGTCGGAAATCCTCGTCTAAATGGCTTACGTCCTTGGCATAAGTCATCACAAAAGCGCCGTCGCAGATCTCCTCGGAAATCAGAATATACCGCCGTCCGTTTTGGTTGTCTCCGGCCATTTTGCCGGGCGCAGGGGGAGTGATTCCCTCCGGCAAGGTGGAATAAACGGAGCCGTCGGCGGCGGTAAAGGACAGCGCAATTCCTCTGTCCTCATAAAAGGCGCAGTAGGTCATGCGGAGCAGGCGATCCGAGCCAAACTTGTCGTCGCCAAAATCCCGCTCAAAGGCCTCCCGCACAGTAAACTCCTCCGACAGGCAGATCTGCTCCTCCGCTGTCAAGGTACTGTGGTGGGTGTAAACGGCCAAGGACAGGATACTACCGTTCAGCACCAGCAAAAACAAGGCCAGCATTAAAAGGTACGTTCGCTCAAAAAATTTCATCTTCATAGGTCAAATCGGTATCCCACCTTATATACGGTGCAAATACGGTCCTTCCAGCCCAATTTTTTGCGGAGCTGCTGCACGTGTACGTCCACAGTGCGAGTGTCTCCTGCATAATCGTAGCTCCATACCAGATCAAGAAGCTTATCTCGGCTCAGGGCAATATTCCGGTTCTGGATAAGCGTTTCAAGGAGAGCAAACTCCTTGGAGGTCAGCTCGATGGGTACGCCACTCCGGTGTACCGTCCGACTGCCAAAGTCCACCGTTACCCCGTCCACCGTCAGAACGTCGGTGTTTTTCTTGAAGCGGCGAAGCACCACGTTGACTCTCGCCAACAGCTCCTGCATCTCAAAGGGCTTGACAATATAGTCTTCCGCCCCAAGATCCAATCCACGGAGCCGATCCTCCAGCCCCACACGGGCGGAAACAAAGATGACCGGAATGCCGTCAACCCGCCGGATCACGTCAAACCCGGACAGACCGGGCAGCATGACGTCAAGAATGATCAGATCCGGTGGCGTCTCCGTCAGCATGTTTACCGCCGAAACTCCATCGTAAGCCGAAAGGCAGGTGTGTCCGATCAGGGTCAAATTTTTAGAAATCAATTTATTGATGGAAAGCTCGTCCTCCACAATCAAAACCGTGGCCAAAAGTGCTCATCTCCCTTCTTTCTCTATTTTACATTCTACCACCAACTTGTAAGAAAGTTGTAAAATTCTAAAAGAAACCTTGCTTTTTCAAAGAAAAAAGCCCAACTCCAAAGTGAAGTGCGCCCTGTCAAGCGTACCAGTGAAAAAAACAAAAATGTTTACAATTGGGAAACAAAAGAAGGGCGTTCATGACAAGGGGATCAAGTTGAGTATTTAATTCCAGAAACACAAAAAGGAACTCCTCCAATGAAAGTTGGAGGAGTTCCTTTTCTCGTTAGACTAAAACTATTTCGATTGTATCGCGGTGCATATGGTATGAGCTTTCAAAAACAGTATGAAAGCTATGGCACATGGATGGTCGCTAATTCACTTTCACGCCATTAATGTATAAAGCATATCCTTCCGTATAATCGACAGAAGAAATATAGTTAACAAATGGGTGACCTTGAAAATCGCCGCAGGGGACTTCAAAGGAACTGCCTGTGCTATCCGTCACAACAAGATCATCCTCTGTTGCTCCGATAATATGTACATAGTAATCACTAGTTTCCCTTATGTAATAAAAATAGATGCTGACTGAGTCCGATTGTAACGACAGAAAACGTCTTGGCGCATACTCGGAACATATTTTATACTCTCCTTCAGTTTTTTCTAAAAAAAGAATGCCGGAAGGCCCTTTATACTCCTCATATAGCATTGCAACTGTTTGCTCGCCCTCGGCTTGCATCAAAATTTCGCCTTGTTTCGCATATAGAAAAGCATCTTCGGGAGTATCAAAATTAAGCAAAATATTTTCCCAAGGCAAAAGCGAGAAACAGACACACATAATCAAAACAATAATATTAATAAAAATTGTTTTTCTTTTTGATAACAAACCCCTTCTGCGAACATACCGCGTTAACCACAAACTCGACATCAAAAAAAGAGCGCCTAATAAAATGAACAAAGTTCTCATAAAACCTCCTTTATCTAATGATCAAAACAAGGGAAAACTTAGAGACTCGAAATTAAAAGTGGTCCCTCTCCTTCAGCACAAAGCACTCATACTTGCCATTATTCTAACTATATTGCACAAACTTAAAACTTACTTAATAAGCCCGCCTTGTGGCGTCAACACGGAAATATCCCCCGTAGAGAAAACGTATACAGCAGCCAGAATAAACCAACCACTTATTCCTATTTTTTGATATGTGGTAGTGTTTCCGTTGGTTATATTTCATTTACAGAAAGAAGAATCAGCAACAACTACTGTGCCAATATAATCAGCTTCCCATTTTATCAACTCATCAAATGTAAACTTGGAAATCAAAAGTTTACTATACCCTAACGTCGGCATGAAAACTCCTCTTTTAATCAACACTCTCATACGAGGATAACTACCACTCAATTCTTTTATTTGAAGTCCCATAATCTTTTTGCCAAAGCTAGCATTCTTAAAAATAAAGTCTTTACAAACGATGAGCGCTAAGAGCGCGAAAAATCCAATCGAAGGAATCGAGCAAGGAACTTTCCCAATGCTAAATCGAAAAGCCCAAAACCATTCGGGTAAATTTGGAATTTTCCCTATAAGAAGAATAATCAATGCAATAGCAGCATAGTCAATAATTGTCGCTATAACCCGTTTCGATTTTACCTCCATTAATCTAATAACCTCTCAAAATATTCAGTAACATTAAATGCCACGCTCAAATGCCCTCCAAAAATAATATGGGCACCAACCGAAAAAGATATTAGAAAATCACCTTCATCATTTATAGCAAAAGGACCCACTGACAGCTGATTCCCATGAGTAACATCAGGATAATTTATACAGTTTCTCTGACGATTTGACTTACACTCAGTATATAGTCGTGTCGCGTTACATGTTTCCGCTGGTGATCGTCTTCGACGTACGAATCCCGTCAGCATTGTAGGTATAGGTGACCGTTGTGCCGTTATCCGTATAAGACAATCAGCCGTCTGCCCTGCCACAATACAGCCTTCTGCCGATGCTAAAAGTTTCTATCCAAGCACGCCTGTTGGAAACACGGTCTGAGACTCCCCTGCACTCTTATTATACACCACTTCCCCGCCTGCCGTCAAGAGCGGAACGTCCGTGATGCAAGCGCTCCCGTCGGACGGAAGGGCAACTCAATAAAATGAAGATTTGCGGAGCAAATCAACCTTACTTCTTCACTATTACCTCTTACTTCTTACTTAAAATTCCGTACACGCAATATTAGTGAAAAGTGAAAAGTGAAGAGTGAAGAGGTAATAAGTAAAAATTCCGCACACTCACGTGTACGGAATTTTTTGTGCTCATAATCCAAAAATGCAACTTATGAGGAACCCGTTTGTTGCAATTCCTGTGTAAGGCTTATAAATTTGTCTTCGTAAGATACATTCTTAAAACCTTTTAGCTGTCTGTCGCCGACCAAAAACGGAACAACACTATCCACGCCCTTAGTTCTTTTCACAGGTTCTAATGTATCAAATAAACCGGAAAAATGCAGCTCCTCGTTTTGAGGAAGTAAAAACCATTCCACAAACCCCTTTATTGATTTCTCTAAAGCCGAATACCCCTCTTGCTTTTGTCCGCACTCAAAAAATGCCGCTGATAGCAGAAGCTGATTGAATGCATATCGGTATTTTTCGCAAATTGCATTTTCACCACCAAACAATGCATCCTGTAAAGAAGCTCTTACTTGTAGCGCATTAATTTTTTCTTGTACCGTTGAAGGATTTGCTCCCAACTTTTCAAATAAATATCGGTAGAGCTGCATCATATTTCTCTGCTTATAATACCGATATTTATCCATTTGGTTTCGTTCAAGATAACGATCTTCTCTTCGTTCCCCTTCCGAAAAATCATAAGTCCCTGGTACTTCTTCGAACCATTCTTCAACAAGATCATCACTTTCAGCAAAAAGCATTGAATAGACCGCATGCATGCGAATCTTTGCATCCGGGCATTTATCTTTGACCATTTGGCAAAGCATTCTCAACTCAGGGAGTTTTTCGCCTGGATGTTGAGAATATCCCCTTGTAAGAGAGCGACAATAAATATCAATAATACGCCAATCATATGGGTAGTCGCGATATGCATTTGCCGCAGCTACAGCTGCTGAATCCATTTCTCCGTTCATATTATACTGCTCATATTCCATGCAATATTTTTGAATTTTATCTTCCTGTGTAATTACATCATTTCCAATAAGGGCATCCACCGTAACGCCAAAAAAGTTTGCTATTACAGGGAGCAACGAAATATCAGGATACCCCTCATCTCGTTCCCATTTCGATACAGCCTGAAAAGATATCCCAAGAAAATTCGCAAGATCTTCTTGCGTAAGATCTCTATCGCGACGCATTTTTCTTAGATTCTCCGAAAGTGTAATTTTCATAACTTCTCCTAATCGCTATACAAATTCGAAACAGCCGGCTTGTTTCTAATATTATTTTATCAGAAATATTTTATGCTTTCAATAATCTACCATTTGAATAATAATTCTACACATAGTTGAATTATTTACGGTACATTATAAACCTAAAAGGTTGTCAATTCGTGCCCTGCGGCACAAATGAAAAAGTCCAAGTCAAAAGACTTGGACTCATAGGACGGAATTGCAACTCGAATATTTAATGAAATCGTGCTACGCACGGTGAAATCCTCCCAAGCTCGGATGAAGTCCTCGGCTTTGCCTCAGATGAAATTAAATCCGCCTCTTCTATCCCGACAAAGTCGGATTTC
>JAGARU010000136.1 GCA_017622085.1 Clostridia bacterium
GGCGCTTGTGGCCGCCGCTCCGGCGGCGGCCGGCGGCGCCCCCGCGCAAACATCCCCCGCAATCTTCCCTTTCGCACCCTCCCCATGACCTACTGTTTCCATAGGATTTGTGGGAGCGGCACCGGATGCGGCCACAGTCTGCCTTTCGGCCTGTGTTTCTGTTTCAAAAGAGGCTCCGTTTTTACGCTCGTTCATCCACCTTTTCCTCCTTCAATCGGTTCAGCTCGCCGTCCACGTCCTCCACAAAGGGAACCCGCTCAAGCAGAGTCTTTCTCGATACGATCTCAGAAAGACAGCCAAGGTATTCCGCATCCTCGGAGGGGCTCTCCGGCACGTTGCGGGTAAATACCGCCGTTACGCTCCGATAGTCGTACCGGGCGCCAAGCAGCGCCCAAAGGGCACAAACCAGCTCCAAACGGCGCTGAAGCCCGCGCTTGAAGTGTCGCTCCGTTACCGAAACACGGTTCTCAAAGTTCAGAAGGCGGAAGCGCATCGCCACCCCGGATACCTCCTGCCCGCTGAGAATGCCGTCGCTCATGTCCACCGAGCCGGAGAAGCGGTAAATGTCCTTGGCAATCCGATCCTTCAGATTCTCAATGTACGCATCGTTTACCGTCTTGGTCAGCCACTTGGCATCGCCTCCCTCGTCCAAAAGGAGCACGCGGTTGCGGCGCAGGGCCTCAAGATCGGAGGCATCCGTGCCGCCCATGCCGCTGATGGCCAGATAGCTGTCCGCAAACAGCTCGAAATCGTTGACACTCTCGCTCTGCAAGGTGTTGTACGCGTCCACCAAGGACAAAACCGGCTCAAAATCCCCCGTTCCGTCGGAATTGTTGCGGTAGGGGTTGATGGGCACCTGCCCGAAATAGTGGGGCAGCTTGCGGGAAAGCTCCACCACCCCGTCCACCGTGGAATAGCGGTAGATCCATACGAAATGCTCGTCGTAAACCTCCACCGTGTAAAGGCCAATGGCCGCCTCATCCTCCTCGCGAAGGAGACGAATGGCCGCGATCAGCTCCCCGCCGGGCGTGTCCGCGTAAACGGGAATCACCGTGGTGGGATCCAGGGGCACAAAACGGATGCGGCGATCCTCGTCGTAGTAAAGAAGCTCGTACGCCCGACCGAATACGGACAGATCCTTGGACAAACGGCTGTTTACGTACTCCTCGTCGTTATAGGAGAACAGATCCCGCACCGCCCGAAGCAGATCCCCGTCGTCCGAGGAATAAGTGATGGGCTTGCCCATAAAGTAGCCCACCGTGCTGTCCGTAATGTTCTTGCAAAAGTTACACACCAGGCGATTGTCGGGCTTTCCCGGGTCCTTTGCGGCGGAGACGATGGCGTGCATGCCTCCGTAGTAGTTTTTCAGTCGGCACAGACGCGGGAGCTCCTGCCGCTGAAAATCGGAAATTCGCTTTTTGATTTCTTCGACTCTCAAAATTTTCTTACCTTTCTTTAGATTGTCCCTTAAAGACCTAAGGCCCCCTTGGAGATGCCCGACATCCGACGCTTACGCACGCCCTCCGTCCCGTAGCGGAGGGCGGCGATGGCATCGTCATCCCCCTCGGCAGGCACGTCCGTAAATTCGCCGCTGATCGGGTCCTTTTCCCACTTCCACCCCTGCAGCTCTCTTATCAGATTGGGGCATCGGGGCGAGACGGTCAGCCGATGGCCGATCAGATAGTCGATCTGAGCCCGGATGGATCCGCTCTCCTTTTTGACCCCGCGGGCGTTGTACCCCGCCCTCTGCCACCGCTTGATCCGGTCGGGCTCGGCGGAGTCGCACCACATGACGGCGCGACGGGGAAAGTGCTTTTCCTCCGCCAGGGCAAGGATCTCCTCTGTGTCGCGGAGCCGCAGGTACAGCTCGTCCAGAACGTATACGTTGCCGTCCCGGAATCCTAAGTACAAAATACAGTTGGCGTGGTTGTAGCCAAAGTCCTGAGCCAGACATACGCTGTCGTAGTCGTCAGGGGAAAGAGAAAGCTCGCTGACAGAAAAGCGCTTGAGGATCAGCCCCTCGCACTCACCCCACTCGCCAAGTCCGTAAATACGGTACCCCTCCGGGTCCTCCGCCTGACGGCGAAGCATCCTTCGGTGGTATTCCCCGTCAATAAAACGGTTGTCAAGGTAGGTGGAGCGATGGGTGAACACGTCCTCTGAGGGCGTGTCAAAGAAACGGCGCTTGATCCAGTGGTTGGCGCTGACGGGGTTGAAGGTCAGGGTGATCTGATAGTACAGCTCCTTTGGCAAAATGCCGCGCAGGCGGTCGTCGAGTATATCAAAATCCTCCGACGTAAGCTCGGTCGCCTCCTCGACCCATGCCCACACGATCTTGCCCTCCGGCACGCTGACGGATTTCAGCTTTTCCCTTTGCCCCATGTCCTTCATGCCGCGAAACAGCACCCGATTGCCGGTAATCCGACACCGAAGCTCCGGCACGGATGGATTGATCTCCCAGAAATCCCGGTGGCGCTCCCCGAAAATGCGTCGGATCGCCGCGATCAGCTCCGCCAAGGTGCTGTCCCGGTTCGCACTTTCCAGCTTGCGCACCACCAGCAGGTTTGCCCCGCGAAAGGCAGGATCGGAAAGCTTGGCCACGAAATCCAACGCCACGTTTACCGATTTGCCCGACCCGGCAGAGCCCATCAGAACCCGATACCGCCGCCGGGTGCGGTTTGCCTCCCGGAATCCCCGGTTCAGAGGAACGATCCCCCGAATCCGCTTATCCGTAATCATAATCCACCACGAAGCCGGAGGTGGGCGCCTCTCGCTCCTCACCGTGTCCGTCCCCGTATTTCAGATAAAGCTCGATGGCCTTCAGCTTGTCCACCAGCTTGATCTCCCACTCGCACCCGCCGTCCGTGCCCCGTTTGCACTTGATGGCGGATACGGCGGTCAGCTCCTCCGAGGCGCGCCCCTCGTTGAGGGCATCGATCACCCCGTCGGGCTTTGCGCGGATGATCTCAACCAGCTCCTCCAAAACCTCCGCCGTCCGATCCTTTTTTCTCTTTCCCATGCGTTCTCCTCTCCCCCGAGAGGTCTCGGCCTCTTTGGGACGCTCTTAAGGTAAAACATAAAATCCGGAAAAAACGGACAAGTTTTAAAAAATCCAAAATTTTTTCTAAAATCTTTACAGGTAAGGAAAAATGTGCTAAAATAAAAAGGTAAATAAAAAAGGTCGAGGTCTGCCGAAAGCAGACACCCGACGGAATGGAGATATAGTATGGCACAAGTTTTGGTTGAAACCTCCGCACGTCACGTGCATCTCACCGAAGAACACATTGCGATCCTCTTTGGCGAGGGTCACACCCTGACTAAGAAGAAGGATCTGAGCCAGCCCGGCCAGTTCGCATGCGAGGAGAGAGTTACCGTTGTTGGCCCTAAGAAGTCCATTGCCAACGTAATCGTTCTCGGCCCTGCCCGCAAGGCAAGCCAGGTTGAGGTATCCCTCACCGACGCAAGAACCCTTGGTGTTGAGGCTCCCGTTCGTGAGAGCGGTGACATCGCCGGCTCGGGCGCTTGCAAGCTGGTTGGCCCCTGCGGTGAGGTTGAGCTTACCGAGGGCGTGATCGCCGCTAAGCGTCACATCCACTTTACCCCCGACGAGGCTGCTGAGGCCGGTGTATCCGACAAGCAGATCGTTAAGGTTAAGATCACCTCTGAGCGTACCACCATCTTTGACGACGTAGTTGTTCGCGTAAATCCCGCCTTCGCCGCTGCAATGCACATCGATACCGATGAATCCAACGCAGCCTGCGCCTTTGGCAAGATCTACGGCGAGATCATCGTAGACTAATTCACCCACCCCACATCGGCACACCGATGTGGGGTTTTGTTTTGCGGAAAAGCCCCCGCGGCCAACCGGGAAGGCCCGGCAGCCAAGCTTCGGCGTTTGCTCACTTGTAAGCGCACACGCTCACCCGAGGGTGTCGGGCGGGGAAGCCCCCGCTGGCAAACTTCGCCGCTTGCGCACACGTCAGCGCACAAACTCCCCCGAAGGTGTCGGCAATTTTTGGTCGAGCTTTTTTTAAAAAGCTCGCGCGCTGGAGCCGCGGAGGCTCCTCGCTCGCCGCGGCGAGCGAAAGCTCCTTACACGGCATTTTCTTTTCGCCAAGCCTTTTCTTTTGGGCCTCTTGCTTCAAAAGAAAAGGCGTTGAACGAGGCAC
>JAGARU010000137.1 GCA_017622085.1 Clostridia bacterium
CAAAAGGCCCAAAAGAAAAGGCTTTGCGAAAAGAAAATGCCGTGTAAGGAGCTTTCGCTCGCTGCGGCGAGCGAGGAGCCTCCGCGGCTCCAGCGCGCGAGCTTTTTAAAAAAAGCTCGACCAAAAATTACCGTCACCTTCGGGGGAATTTGTGCGCTGACGTGTGAGCAAGCGGCGATCTCGCCAGCGGGGGCTTCCCCGCCCGTCACCTTCGGGGGAGTTTGTGCGCTGACGTGTGATCAAGCGGCGATCTCGCCAGCCGGGGCTTCCCGGCAAAAAAAGCTCGACCAAAAATTGCCGTCACCCTCGGGGAAGCGTATGCAAATCAAAAAAGAGAGAGGCACACCTCTCTCTTTTTTGATTATTTCTGCTCGCTTGTGTCGTTTTTGCCGGCATCGGCGGCGTCGGTAAAGCCCTCGGCTATGATGTAGGCAATGAGCACCGACACGCCGCCAATGACGGAGACAACCTGCTCCACAGCCAAGTCGCTGACGTTCAGCGCCACCAGAACCGAGGTGACAAAGCCCACCACCGCCGCCCAGAACTTGCGGCTGGTCAGCTTTTTCTTCCAATCGATCATGCGTCCTCCTTTCTTACAGCAAGAGCGAGACCAGCGCCGCCGCCAAGGCGGAAATCAGCGCAGTCCCCACTCGCTCCGCCCACCGGGTGGGGCGGCGCTCCAAGTGGATCAGCCTCTCGCCGTAATCGCTTAGTTTTTCGTTGTGCACCTCCAGAATCTGGGTCAGCTTGACCGTACATTCCTTCAGATCGTCAAGGGTCTCGCTGTGCTTGGCAAGGCGCTCCTCCATTCGCTCGGTCATCACGTCACAAATCTCGCGCGAGACCGGGCGGTTGTCACTCATGCTGCGGCTCCGTTTCCTTCACGTCGCACAGATTGCCCTGCTCGTCAAGGACGAACTCGAAAAAGGGGTACAAACGAAGGATCTTTTTTTCAAGATCCCCCGCCACCCACCAGCCGGGCACGGGCAGAATGACGTTTGCCGTTACTTTTTCCGGTGTAATATACATGCTTTCCTCCTTTTAAATAATGGCCATATACACGCCGACGTACTCGTTGTTGCCGCCGCTGACGCCGCCGTATTTGTAGGTACCGGCCATGTACTGGTGGCCGGTGGTATTGTTGCGGTTGGTGCTCACACGGAAGCCCGTATCCGTCAGGCTCAGCAACGAAATGTTGCCGGAGCTGGTGCTATCGTAGCGGGCACAGCAGTCAACGCTGGTGGTAAGACCCCCATAGACGTTCAGCGTGCTGTTCTCGTAGGCCACGAAGGGATGCGCCATACGGCAGTAAAGCACCGCCTGGGGCTTCATACCAAGATTGACGGTAAAGCTTCCGTCCGAGGAGGAAGTCAGACTGCAGGTGCCGGTGACCACCTGGGGTACGGCCTTGTAGGTGCCGTCGTCAAAGAGCGCCTTGGCGCCGCTGCCGGCGTTTGTCAGCATCTGAGTGAACACGCCCGCGTCGGAAAGCTGTTCAAGACCCAGCCTTTCCTTCAGATCCTCCACGAATTCCTCGTAGATCTGGTCGTAATTCAAGGGATATTTGGCCAAAACGCGGCGGTCGGTGATGTCGGCGGCGGTAATGGCCGTTGCATCAAGGCCGATGGACACCTCCGCCAAGGGAATTTCCGTGACCGTTTCGCTGACCGTGGGCTCAGGGCAAGTGGGGCTCAGGGAGAAGGGCGAGGACTTGATTGCCACGTACATCTCACGTGCCTCCGTATCCAAGCGCAGTACCACCAGATCGATTCTTCGGTTGGCCGCCGCAGAGCTGGACAGGGTCTTGGTCAAGGGAGTGGTGTTAAAATAGGTTCTTCCGTTAATGGAAGCGTTGCCGGGAGCAACGGAAATGGCCATGCCGCCGGCCGGTGTAACGGCCAGCGCGCTTTGCACCAAAATACCGTTTCCGATGTAAGCGGCGCGCTCCGCCGCCCAGTCGTCCGCCGAGTACACCCGGTCAAAGGACGAGCCGGCGTACTTGGCGTTAAAGGGAAATGATTTTTCCATACGTTCCTTTCTCTGTAATATACAGTATTCCTATGTGTTTTCTATGCTTTATCCCCAAGGATGTGGGAAAAGGTGGGCAAAACCGTGCCGGCCACCACCCGTCGGGAGTAGCTACCCCGATCGTACAGGGTCTCAACCGAGGCAATCACCGCCTCAAACAGAGCGCCGCCCCAAAGCGCGGCCACGCTGACCCGATCGCCGGGCTGTACCGCCGTCTCCCCGTGCGGGTTCAGCACAGCGGTATAGGTAAAGCGAGGGCCACGGGCGACCAGGGCATTGGTTCCCACGCGGGTCAGGGTCTGCAAAAAGGCCGCCTCCGTATAGTATTGTGTCCGACGAATGTTTTTTGCCGGGCAATAGAGGTAGCGGGGCGGCTCGCCGGCCGGCGCGGGAACGGTAACGGCAACAAGGGAGCCATTGCTGTCCTCACCCACCACCACCGCACCGTTGCAGTAAGCGGAGCGGTCCACGGCGTAGTATTCCTCCGCCAGATTTTCTCGCTCCCGCCCAAGAATCAAGGGCCCACGCTCCCGCTGGGCGGCGGTGCGGTCGGACGGGGCATAGGCGGTAAAAACCAGCGTTTCCGTGGAAAAATCGTAGCTTAACGCCATGCCTCGGCCAAAAACGGTGGCCACCTCCTGCATAAGGCGGTAGGTACAGCCGGGGAGGGCATCGTAGGTGACCTCCTCCCCCGCTCCGTTGCTTGCCACCTGCAAGGTCAGGGGCAAAACCTCAGCGGCGGACGTAGCTAAGGTGGCAAGGATCTCCTCCGCACGGGCGGTCAGAGCTTGCTCCGTGGACCAGACGGCCCTCTCAAAGAGACAAAGCAGATCCCGTCCCTTGACGGTGATCTCCTCCCCGTCGGAGTAGATCGCATCCACCGCAAAGCACTGGCCATCGGGTACCACCAGGTAGGCGCAGGAGGTATACAGGGCAAAATTGGCGCGGGTGTACACCACCCGCATGGTCAGATCTCCCGCCTCCTGAAAGCATTTCTTATAATTCAGATAGGAATAGTCATCACAAATGCCTACATAGCGGAAGCTCTCGTCAAAGACCCGTATCATTTCGTTTTTCATGGCGCCTCCTTAAATCAGATACTGCTCGCGCAGCTCAAGCTCGATCTTGCACTTGCCTCCGCTCTCGCAGGTAAAGATATTCTCCCCGGGCGAAAGGCGGAAAAAGGTGCTGGCCGGATCCACGTACTGAAGCGCCGGGGTCTCCACCCCGCCGCTGACCAGAACGACGGACTTTTTGCCGTACTCGGTACAGAAGCGCAAAGCCTCGCCCACGCCTATGGGATGGTCGAAGAAGAAGGTTTCCGTCCCGCCGAAGGTGGTCATGCGGAAGCCGGTGCAGGGCTCCTGTGCAGTAACGGTAACGGTCATGCCCGTGGGCATATCGCCGCCATTGATCAGACGGATGGTGTTATCCGCCGGCATATAGCCCATAATGTTGCCCGCCTCGGTGAGGGCGGCGGGGAACGTAAGCTGTCCTGTGTAGTCGCCGTACACCGCCCGCACAGGGGTCTCCCCATAGAAGCAGGGAGCGAGGCACAAAAGGGTCAGAGTGCCCCGTGCCACCAGCCCCTTGCGGTAGGGCGCCTCCTCCGAGAAGTCCGCCGTGCCCGTGGCACAGCAGAGAATGCGCTTCTTATCAAGGCAAAGCTCAAACTCCCCGATGGGGTCTGCCACGCGGGTGATCAGACGCTTTTTCTCCTCCATCTCTTCCCCGCCCGACGCATGCAAATGAAAGGCAAGATGAATCTGCCGGCGGGAAAAGCGGCTGGACAGGCGGTATTCCCCGTTTTGAGAATAGCCCTCGTAGGTTTTATGCACCGCCCCAATGGAGCGGATGTCATAGCCGTCCAAGTGGAAGCCGTCGCGGCCAAAGCGGACGCTCTCCCCTCGGGTAGCATTGATCAGCTGAAGATCGTTCATTGCTCCGTCAGCGCCCGGTAAATGCCCGTGCCGCCCCCATAGCTCATGCTGAGAGCCAGCTTGGCATCCGCCAGCGCATCCTCCTTTCCGGACGGGTATACGTTAACTACCACGGTGCCGTCCTTGGAAACCGCCCGCAGAGCGGCCACAAAGGCCTCCACACTCTCGGTTTTTATATTAAGCTCCATCGTCTCCGTCCTCCTTTACGCAAATATGCAGGGTCTCTCCCGTAATAAAGCCGCTTCCGCTTTCCTCCTGCTCGTAGCGGAAGGCGCCGCGGCGGATGGAAAGCAGGGGGCTGGTCTCGTCCTCGGCCATCTCGGTCAGCACACCGATCACAGCCAGCGCCTCCGTCTGTGCCGCGCCCAGCGTCAGGGCACGGGAGATCAGCTCTCCCGTCAGGGTACGCACCCCGTCCTCCCGCGTGACCACGGAGAAGGTAAGGGACACGCCGCCCTCCCCGGCCAGCACGTCGCGGCCCAGGCGATCCCGGATGGCACGGTAAATAAACTCAAACTCCCCGCCGTCGGAGGACGGATAGGAGAAGGTTTCCCGACGCACCAGCCGAAGCACCCGCTCAAGCGGTCCGCCAAAGACGCTGACCACCCGGTAACGGTGCAGACCGTCCCACAGGAACATTCCCTCCTCCACCCCCGTATCCCGGGTCAGGGCGGTGTAATAATAGCTGTTTTCCCGTCCGTACGCTCCATCCCGGGAGGAGTAGGAGGTGTAGGACAGGTACGCCCAAAGGGTGCGGAGGGTACTGCCGTCCGAGCCGCAGAGGACGTATTTTTGCTTCAAGGCCTCCAGCATCAGATCACCGCCAATCTCCGATATCGGTTGAGAAGCATGATCACCTTGCCGGAATACTCCGAGCGGTAGGTCTCGTTGATGCCGGAATAGCTCTTATAGCTGATGCCCTCACTGCCAAGCTGGGTGTAGTCCTCCGCTGCCATGCGGAGGATCAGATCCTCCGGAACGGCCTCGTCCTCCCGGAGGCGGCAGTACACGCGGGCGGTATCCTCCGCGCGGACAAGGAGCAGGGACAGGAGCGCATCGCGCTCCGTGTCCATGTCCTCCAAGCGAAGGAGGGTCTTGAGCTGGGGCAAATTTCTGTGTTCCATCCCTTTGCCTCCTATACCGGGTGCTTACGCCGCGATGGCCATGCCGCACTTCACGCACGCGCCGTCGGCATTGCACTCCGCAACGATGATGGTCTGGCCGGGCTTGGCAACGATGGGATCGGTGCCGTTCCACACGGGCAGGTGGGAGAGGTCGTCGCCAAGGAGAGCCATATCCATGCCGATGCCCACGCGGTAAGAGTTGCCGGGGGTAAGCGCCTCGCTAACGGAGATGGTATTGCCATCCTCCGACATGGTGGCAAGGAGATTCAGGGTATCGGCGCCGGCACCGATGATCACGGAGGAGGTATCATCCACCAGCGCGATCAGACCGTGACGCTCGTAAACCACGGTGTTATCCTTGGTTTCGATGTTTCTGTCCTGCTCAAGGGAGGACTCGCGCTTCACGAAGAAGCGGACGGCGCTCTTGTTGGTCAGGATCATCTTGCCGGTGGGCACCTTCTTCGAGAAGAGCACGGGGATGCCGCACACGGTGCCGAACTGGCCGCTGTAGACGATCTCGCCCTGCTTGGCGGCAATAAAGTCCGTATCCTTGCGGATGTCGGCTCTGGCATCGGCGCCCATCAGGATGAAGAGGTCGCTTTCCACCTCACGGCCGAGGGTGGACAGGGCGTCCACGATGTCGCTGTAGGTGAAATGGTCGCCGGAGAGTGCGTGGCGGTTGCCGATCTTATTCAGCTCCGCAAAGTATTCGTCGGCGATCTGGTTGGCCATGACGGCGGCCGCGCCGTTCATGGCAACGTCCAGAAGATAGGGGTCCTGCATCACGTCAAGGTCGTTATAGGAGAAGGTCTGCTGATAACGCTTGACGTTGTAGTGGTTGGGGGTAAAGGTAACCGTACCCTTGGTGCTGTTGGCCTCACCGCGACCGAGGGTCTCCACCACGCCGTTATAGGTGTAGCGGTTGACGGTCTTGCGCAGGCCGGCACTCTCGCGGAGGGTGTCGTCCACGGTCATAAGAGAGCGAACGCCGAGACGGGTCTCCATCAGGTCGTTCATTTTGTTTTCAAGAATTTCGTTTTCGTAAATTACGTGACTGCTCATGCTGTAAAATTATCCTTCCTGCCTTATCGGCTCAGCTCCTCGTAAAGAGGGCGATTGTTTTTAAAAATTTCCTGTTGCTCGGCGATTCGCATGGCGCGGAACTGCGCCTTGGTAATGCCCGCATCCCCGCCGCCGATGCGGGGAGACAGGGTCTCCAGCTTCATGGAGACCTCACGGTTGATCCACTCGCGGACGGCGGACACGAAGGTGCCGACCCTTCGCTCCATTTCCGCCCCGTCCTCCGTGACCAGAAGGTCGGCAAAGGCTACGGGTACGCCGGCCTCCTCAAGAGAATGGATGCAAACCAGCTTGTTTTCACTGAGGCGGCGGAGGCGGCGCTCCGCCTCCAGCTCCTCCCGGAGGTGGAGATAGTCCATCTCCCGGCGGGCGGGTGAGCCCGGAGCCATCTGCTCCGCTACGGCCTCGATCA
>JAGARU010000138.1 GCA_017622085.1 Clostridia bacterium
ACCGATAACCAGGGCCCCACCATCCGCTTCGCCGTGGACGGCGTGGACACCCGCAACAAGGTGTGCATGGCCAACGGCGGAAAGGGCTGGACCTATACCGAATTCGATCTGGGTCTTGTGACCATGACGGCAGGGAAGCATGAGATCACCATCACGGCGCTGGATCAGAGCAACCAGGCCTTCGTGCTGGACAACCTGTATATCCGCCCTGCCGAGGAGGGGGAGACCGATCCCGAGCCTGAGCCCGAAGAGACCGAGCCTGAGGAGACCGAGCCTCCCATCGACGCGGATTATATCTTCGAGCTGGATGAGCTGACCTTCGACCCTGCTCCCGCATGGTCGGAGATCCCCTATTCCCACGTGTTCCTGCCCGCTGAGGTGTCCGACGGACGCACGGCCAATCTGTCCCTGAATCTGGATCAGGAGACGGGTGTGACTCTCAAGGTGGACAAGGCCGGCACCTACCTCTTGACTCTGAACGTCGTGACCAATACAAACGGCCCCGTTCTGCAGGTCTTTGTGGACGGTCAGCCCATTGGTAAAAAGGTCGTTATGTCCAACACCGCAGGGGCATGGAGATATGAGAGCCTGGATCTGGCCGTCGTGACCCTGGAGGCAGGCGATCACGTGCTGTCCTTCCGTTCCGTGGACGTGGCCTCCGACGCATCCTTCATTCTGGATAACGTGTACCTGAATGAGGTCGATCCTGCGGAAACCGACGAGCCTACTACGGACGAGCCTACTACGGACGAGCCTACTACGGACGAACCCACTACGGACGAACCTACCACGGATGAGCCTACCACCGACGAACCCACTCCCGACGAACCCACCCCCGAGCCCCCTCAGGAGCTTATCTTCGAATTCGACACCTTGACCTATAACCCCATGCCCCATTGGCATGAGATTCCCTACACTCACGGCGCGCTCCCTGACGGCGTAACCGACAAGAGAACGGCTAACATGAGCCTGAACCTCGACGAGGAGGTCTCCGTGACCCTGACCGTGGAGAAGGCGGGCACCTATGCCCTTGTGCTCCATGCCGTGACCAACACGAACGGCCCCATCCTGCAGTTTGCCGTGAACGGACAGGACGTGGGCGGTAAGGTCAAAATGGCCTATGGAGGCCAGTGGGGCTATGCCACCTTCAACTTGGGATACGTCACCCTGAACGCCGGGGAGAACACCCTCTCCTTCCGTTCGGTGGACGTGGCCAGCGATGCCTCCTTCATGCTGGATAATCTGGTGTTGACTCCCGTAGATATGGATGCCGAGACAGAGTTTTCCTATGAGTTCGACGAGATGACCTTCGTCACCTATCCCTCCTGGATGGATAAGCCCTTCGTCAACGGTGCTTTGCCCGCGGACGTAACCGACGGTAAGGCTATCTTCGCCACCATCCGTAAGGATGCCGAGACAGTCATGACCTTCTCGGTGCCCGCGGACGGTACCTATTCCATCATCTTCAAGGGAGTCACCGATAACAACGGTCCCACTCTTCAGTTCTTTGTCGACGGCAATGCTATCGGCAGCAAGGTGAACATGGCCAACGGCGGAAGCGGTTGGACATTCACAAGCTTTGATCTGGGCAAATTGACCCTGACTGCAGGTGTGCACACCCTGACCATTCGCGGCGTGGACGTGGATTCCGAGTCGCCATGTGTGATGGATCGGCTGGTGCTGGTGCCTACGAATCCCTGATTCCTTGTAGCTATTGCCATGCGCTTCGGATTCATGATTCGGAGTGCATGGCAATCCGTGCATAAATGATATATCGAAAAAAGGAGACGTATCCTATGGAATATTGCTTGGGTATTTACGAAAAGGCCATGCCGAACGAATACACATGGAGAGAGCGGTTAGAGGCGGCAAAGAAAGGTGGCTTCGATTTTCTGGAGATCAGTGTGGATGAGAGCGATGCGCGCCTTGCCCGTCTGGAGTGGACGGATGGGGAGATCCGTGAGTTGTACGATCTTTCTCGCTCTGTGGGGATTCCCATTGAGACCATGTGCCTCAGCGGACATCGCAAGTATCCTATGGGAAGCGGTGTTCCCGAGATCCGCGCGAGAAGCATGGACATCATGAAGAAAGCCATCCGTCTGGCGAACGGGCTGGGGGTGCGGATCATCCAGCTGGCGGGCTACGACGTATATTATCATGAAAGCTCCACCGCCGAAACGCGGGAGCGCTTCATCGAGGGCCTGAGGATCAGCGCCGAGTGGGCCTCTGCCTATGGGATTATGCTGGCACTGGAAACCATGGAGAATGATTTCTGCAATACGGTCTTCAAGGCCATGGACTTCGTCCGCGCTGTGGATTCGCCCTACCTGCAGATTTACCCCGACGTGGGGAACGTTTCCAACGCCACCCCCGACCCCAGCGGCGATCTTTTGACGGGCCACGGACATATCGTGGCGGCCCATCTGAAGGAGACCGTGCCCGGAGTCTTCCGGGATCTGTTCTACGGCGAGGGGCAGGTTAATTTCCCCGCCGTCACCTCCGCCCTGTGGGATATGGGGGTACGCCGCTTCAACGCCGAATTCTGGCATAACGGCACGGACCGTGTGGACGAGCGGCTTTCGACGGCTTCAACTTACCTGCGAGAAATTTTGGATTAAAAAGAAAGGAGATAGGCGTGAGCGCATACTTTATGGGTTTGGATAACGGCGGAACCGCTGTGAAATGTGTGATCTTTGACGATCGCGGCTGCGAGATCGCTGAGGCTTCTGTCAAAACTCCTGTGCTATCCCCCCGTGTCCACTTTGAGGAACGGGATATGGGGGAGCTGTGGGAGGCAAATGTCACGGTGATCTCCGCGTGTATTCAAAAGAGCGGCGTTGATCCCTCGGATATTCTGGGGATTGGCTGTACGGGACACGGAAAAGGGCTCTACCTTGTGGACAGCGCGGGTACCCCCGCGTATTACGGCATCCCCTCCACCGATGCCCGAGCAGAATCCGTCATTGAGGCGTGGGAAGCATCGGGGGTTTCCGATGGGCTGATGGAAATGACCCTCCACCGTCCCGTTGCCTGCCAGCCCCTCCCCTTGCTGGCATGGCTCAAGGAGAATGAGCCCGAGGCCTATACCCGTATTCGCTATATTTTCGAGGCCAAGGATTACATCCGCTTCTGCTTAACGGGGGAGGCTTATGCGGAAATCACCGATTATTCGGGGAGCGGTCTGATGGATCTGGTGAGACAGGACTTCAACCCCCGCATCTGCGAGGCGGTGGGAATGCCCGAGCTTTATAGTAAGCTTCCGCCTCTGCGCAATTCCTACGATATATGCGGTAGGGTGACTCCCGAGGTGGCCGAGATGACAGGCCTGCGGGCAGGTACTCCCGTCAGCGGCGGTATGTTCGATATTGACGCCTGCGCGCTGGCCTCGGGGGCGATCTCGAGCGGTGATCTCTGCTCCATTACGGGCACCTGGAGCATCAACGAGTACGTTTCGGATCACCCCGTGGTACACGCCACCACCAAGAATTCTCTCTTCTGCGTGCCCGGATACTATCTGGTGGAGGAGAGCAGCGCCACCTCGGCGGGAAATCTGGAGTGGTTTATTCATCTCTTCGGACTGCGGGAGACCTGTAAGGAGGGATCGGTGTACGAGCGTATCAATACTTTAGTCAATGGTATCTCCTCCACCGAGAACACCCCCGTATACGTGCCGTTCCTGTACGGAACCAATGAGTCGGGAAGATCGCTGGCTGCCTTGGAGGGGCTCAGCCATGCCCACACCGTGGGACATATCCTCCGCGCCGTTTACGAGGGAGTGGTCTTTTCCCATTACACCCATATCCTGCGGCTTCTGGAGAACCGTGATCCCCCCGCGGCCATCAAGCTTGCGGGAGGCGCGGCACGCTCACGGGTCTGGGTACAGATGTTTGCCGACGTATGCGGCCTTCCCGTGGAGACGGTGGAGGTCAACGAGCTGGGAACTCTTGGGGCGGCCATGTCCGCGGCTGTCGCCGTGGGTCATTACCGTGACTATCACGAAGCAGCGGAGCGCATGGTGAGTCGCGGGGAGCTGATCCTGCCCAATATGGAGAACCACGGGATCTATATGGAAAAATACCAACGCTACGCGGTCGTGGCAAGAAAGGGAGGATGAGAATATGATGCTGGAAGCATTGAGAAAAGAGGTCTGGAGGGCCAATAAGCTGCTCCCCGAGCTGGGGCTTGTGACCTTCACGTGGGGAAACGTCAGCGGAATCGACCGCGAGCGAGGACTTGTCTGCATCAAGCCCTCGGGCGTGGAGTATGATCTACTCACTCCTGAAAGCATGGTCATCACCGATCTGGAGGGACGCGTGGTGGAGGGAGACTTGAATCCCTCCTCGGATTTGGCGACCCATCTGGAGTTATATAAAGCATTCCCCGCTGTGGGAGGGATTACCCATACACATTCACCCTGGGCTACCTCGTGGGCCCAGGCAGGGCGGGACATCCCCGCTTACGGAACCACCCACGGCGATTATTTCAACGGAGCCATTCCCTGCACCCGCCCCATGACACCTGAGGAGATCGCCGGAGCGTATGAGAAGAATACGGGACTGGTGATTACCGAGACCTTTAAAAGCTGGGACACGTTGGATATGCCCGCCGTGCTGGTGTCCTCCCACGGCCCCTTCACATGGGGAAAGGATCCCATGGAATCGGTACATAACTCGGCGGTCCTGGAGATCGTGGCCCAGATGGCCCACAACGCGGAGCAGATTCGCCAGGCTCCTTCCATGCCCTCCATGCAGGCCGAGCTTCTTAAGAAGCACTTCGAGCGCAAGCATGGCGCGAACGCCTATTACGGGCAGAAAAAGTAAGGAGGAATGATCTATGAGAGGACCCGAATCTGAGCTGAACATTGGCCTTGATCTACAGGACGAGCGCGCTTCGGCCAACGGCTACAGCATGGTCTTCATGCGACAGGCCTACCCCAATATGGCGTTGATGACCTATGACGACGAGCACCACCAGGGCGCACACCACGTTCTGCTCTGCAAAATGGTCGTGGGCATCGGAGAGGATAAAAAGGTTCTTTCCTACGAGTCCTGCGACGAATCCACCACCGCTGACAATATTTCCGGGGGACTGTTCAGCCGCGCGGTCATGGACGGTCATACCGTTACCTGTGAGCTCTGCCCCATTCTCCTCCCCGAGGAGGATCGCCTGCGGGGCGGAGCGGTATTGCATATCATCAGCGAGACCCCCGGCATCTTCCTTCGCTTCGGAGGCGGCGGGCTGGCCTTCATGCACTTCTCTCCCAACGAGCATATGCGGGGACAGCACATCGACTGTGAAAACGGCTCCGCCACCCTCGCCGAGGACGGCTCTGCCGTCATCATCCGACGCGAGGGCTGCAACGAGGGAAGCCGCGTTGTTACCTGTGTGAAGAGCGCTATGACCTTCACCGTACATGATGGGGAAAAAGGTGGCTCCTTCGCGGAGGGCTATACCCCGAAGAGCGAGGCCTGGATCATGCTGGGCTTCTCCAATGACGGGGATGAGGCTGTGAAACTGGCTTCCCTTGACCCCGCCGCCGAGCTGGGTAGGGTCAAGGAATTCTACCGCAAGAAGTTTGAAAATCTTTACGTCAAGACCCCTGATGAAAACCTGAACGAGGCCTTTACCCACGCCTACCTCAATCTGGAGTACGCGTGGCTCTACCCTCTGGGCTGGATTGAGTCTATCCAGCATTGGCCCACCATGTGGCACATGGAGCAGACCGCCGCCGAGGAATGGTGCGGCAACGCCGAGCGTGCTCGCCGCACCCTGCTGACCCAGATGGAATACCTGTTCGAGTCGGGTGCCGTCCCCGATATGTGCGTCAACCACGTGGGACGCCGCGACTGGGGCGGGAATAACCACTTCTTCTTCCGCGAGGTGCTTCACTACCTCCGCATGACAAACGACCGCGACTTCGCTTTGACGGTGGAGCCCGTCATGGAGAAGATCCTTTCCCAGACCCTCCGTGAGTACGACGCCACGGGGACGGGGGTCCTGTCCTGGCACTCTCAGATCGGCAACCAGGAGGACATGGAATCCACCCCCGGCCGTGGCGCCGCCACGGGCTCCGAGGGCGCGCAGATGCTGCAGCTCTTGTCGGAGTTCTACGGCTATCTTGGCAACGGGGAGAAGGCCACCCGCTACGCCCTGGCCTCTAAGTATATGTGGAAGCAGGTCAAGGACACCGTCTGGAAGCGGGATCTCGGCCGCATGGCCTGGTTCGTGGACGATCACGGACAGACCCGTCTGGATACCACCTACCACGGCATCTGCTACCCCATCATCTACGGCCAGGTGGACAGCTTTGACGGTATGTCCTCGGCGGATCACCTCCTTCACCGCATGAGCGGCACCGAGGGGGAGGTCTACCAGTCCAATCACTTCGGGGATCACGCCTACTGGGGTGTCCCCACCTGGGGTATGCAGGCGGGCTCGGATATGCAGCCCTTCGCCACCTCCGCCTACGCCAAGCTGGGCTTGACCGAGGAGGCCTACCGCCCCCTGAAGTTTGTGGCCGACCGCGTGTGCGGCCCCTTCCAGAGAGGCGCCTTCCCCGAGACCGCCAACGAGAAGCGCTTCGCCTACTTCTCCCCCTCGGCAGGCGTGTACGCCCAGGAAATGATCGAGTCGGTCTTCGGCGTGACCCGTGACCGCATTCAAGGCGTGACCGTGATCTCACCCTGCTTCCCCAAAGCATGGCCTACCGCCGAGCTTCGCCTCCCCGATCTGTCCATGACCTACGTTCGCGGCGAAAAGCAGGGAAGCACCGAGACCCACACCCTGACCCTCGCCTCCCCCGACGGTTTGAACAAGCGGCTCCTGTGGCGTATCCCCCACGCCGTACATCCTAATGTCACGGTCAACGGCGCGGCTGTCCCCGCCGAGATCGCCTACAAGTGCGGCTTCTGCGAGCTGACCGCCGAGCTCGGATACGCGGATGAACTGACCGTTACGATAACCTACGATACTCTGAACTTCACGGTGGAGCATCCCAAGACCGCCGCCTGCGGGGAGTATGTTCCCGTACAGGTGACGGGCGGTGAGCTGCTGGGGATCGAGGATCCCTGCGGTATTTTCGACGGACGGGGCAAGCTACGTTCCGATCTGCTGGACGAGTATCTGCCCTACGGCGATTTCGGTCTGGTGAATTTCGCCCGCCATACCTTTGCGGTACGGGTGAACTGCCAAGGCGTGGAGATGACCTGCCCCTGTACCGTCACGGTACTGCCCCGTCAGCGCGTCACTGCTGTGTACGATCCCGATACCGTCGCCGTGAAGGTCACCTACCAGAACAACACCGCCGTGTCCATCGACACTCCCGCCTGTCTCGCCAGCGGTGGGACGGTGTCCGCCGCCCGCCTCGTCTGCCCTCCTTACGGAACGGTGACGGTGGACTTCCCCTTCGCGGGGACCCCCGTAACGGGCACAAACCGCGCTCACCTGCTGGCGGGGGATGCCTACAGCGGGGAGATGACCTTCGACGCCCCCGCTACGGGTAGGGTGACCTTGCTCCAAACTGATCCCGCCCTCTCGGTCCCCTACGCCGCCTGGCGGGATATGGCCTATCCGCCTCACCACGGCTGTATCGTCATCAACCCCGACGCCTTCCTGCAGGGCGTGGCCGAGGCGGTCACGGTGGGGAGCCTGACCTTCCCCCTGAACGGTAGCTTCATCCCCGTGGACATCCATAGCCACCGTGTGACGGATATTCCCCTGAACCTGGATGCCCGCAAGCTCTTTGTTCTCTTCTGCCCCTTCGCCGCCAGCCACGAGATTTGTACCCACCTCTTCGATCTCGAGGTGGAGTGCCGCAAGGACGACGCCTACATGAAGCCCCTGTACACCTACCCCCTCAGCCTCCCCGGTGAGCTGGATTACGGCTTCGGCAATACCGTGGTAGCGGGCTTCTCCACCTATCAGGAGGGCTTTGCCCGTCCTTCGGTTCTCCCGCCCGTAGTGAATGGAGATTACGCCGACACCCTCGCCCCCATGTATCCATCCAGAGACCTCTGGTGCCGTAACCTCGCCGTGGAGAGTGGGAACGCGGTATTCAATCTGCTGGAGCTGGATCTGGGTAAGATCCAACACATCGAGACCCTGCGGTTCATCGCCCGTGCCATGGATGCAGCTGGAGGTGTGTTCGGGATCGCATATGAGTGATTGTTGAAAAGGGCAAGCATGACCGTGATACACAGACAGTGCTTTCATGTCAATCGAGCTATCTCAAGATCTTGTACACATTTCTGAAAACACTTAATAAAACATAAAAAAGGAGACTGTTATGAAAACACAAGTTTCACGCATATTCCTTGTATTACTATCTGCTATTCTTTTGCTCGGAGCAGTATCCTGCGGCGTTGAGCCCCCGTCCGAGGAGACTACCGCCGCGTGGGATAGCTCCACCGTAGACCACACTGAAACCGAGATACCCGCACCCGACATTGAAAAGAAGGACTATGACTGCGATTTCAATATCCTGTACTGCGATGGTATCTACGATCCCAATAACTACTTCCCCGAGGAGAGCTTAAAGGGTGCCGTCTTGCAGGATGCCGCCGTGGAGCGAAATGTCACCGTCAGCGAGTATTTGGGGGTGGATTTCCACCTCATCAACGCGCCCGATATCAATCTGGTCAATAACCTCCGCGCCTCCATGCAGTCGGGAGATGACAGCTACCAGATGGTTATGACCCACCCCTACATCTACGTGGATGCCATGATCACCGAGGGTATGCTCCTGGATCTTTCGGAGCAGCCCGCTATGAACATTGACGCTCCCTACTGGAACGGTCAGCTCATGGAGCAGCTTTCCATCAAGGATAAGATGTTTTTGGGCTACAGTGACTACAGTCTGGCAAACACCTGGCTCATTACCTTTAACAAGGAGATCCACAAGAACTATCAAATGGAGGATCTCTACGCGCTTGTGGACAATAAAGGCTGGACGCTGGATAAGATGATCAGTCTGGCTTCTCAAGTCAGCGAGGATAACGGCGACGGCAAGTGGACGAGTGCGGATACCTACGGCTTCGCCGGCTTCTGCCAGCTTCCCATGATCAGCTTCATGATCGGAAGTGACATCGATCTCATCCGAGAGGACGAAAACGGGATCCCCTACGTATCCCTCGCGGCAGAGCAAAAAGAAAAAACCATTGCTCTAGCCGAAAAAATGAGAGCATTGTATATGGCCGATTACTCCTTCATGTGGCCTGTGGGTGCCTCCGATTCTATGAGCATTACCGACGGCCGCGCTCTCTTTGTCATGTCTCCCAGCAGCTCCCTCAAGAGCTATCTGGAGTTTGACGTTCCCTTTGGTATTCTGCCCTATCCTTTGTACGACGAGAATCAGGAAAATTACCGCATGGTGAGCTGGAACGGCTTTCTCGGCATCCCCTCTACTGTAGAGAATGCCGAGATGAGCGCCGAGGTACTGGAGCTTCTGGCCTACCATTCCGGCCCTGTGAAGGAGGCCTTCTTTGAGATCCTTCTGGGCTCCCGGATCGCCGAATCCCCCGAGGATGCCCGTATGCTGGATCTGATCTGGCAGACCCAGAGCAACGATGTGGGTCAGGTCTTCGCGACCTGCTCGGATTCGTTGGGGGCTCTTCTGTACTGCATGGAGAATTTCGCCCAAGGACAAGTCAATTACGCTTCCTTCATCGAGAAGCATACCCGCTCTGCTGAAAGAGCCATTCAGAAACTATACGAAAAGATCCCATAAAGGAGAATAGAACTATGAAAAACAAGAGAAGAGCATGGTCGGTTATCGGGATTTGTCTGTCTCTCGTTCTGTCCGTTTGTTTTCTCATAGGCTGTCAGGGAGGCAGTCAGAATCCCTCCGATACCACGGAGGAGGCGGAGGATACGTCCCTCCAAGGGACGGACACCGAAGCCCCCACGGCGGGAGCTGACCAAACCACCCCCGCCCCCGAGCAGACCGGGGAGCCCGAGACCGAGGAGCCCGAGACCGAGGGCACTCCCTCCGGGGATCAAGAACGAAGCGAGGCAAGCAGACGTATGGACATGATCGTATGGTACGATATCGACAACGGGCAGTCCACCAACTCCCGCCCCGATAACGGCTGGTATTACCTCTATGACGAGACCCCCGGGATCATCACCCAAAACGGCCATTTCCGCTCGGCCAACCCCCTGCTGGGCACCTATGATCAGGCCGATCCCGAAACCGCCCGCCAGCATCTCTACTGGCTGCGGGCGGCCGGCATCAACGCCATTCTCTGTGACCTGACCAACTACGATACCCTCGACGCCCATGAGGAGGGGTCGGACATGCACCGCTACCATTCAGGGCTTTTGCGGAACACCCGCATCCTGCTGGAGACCGCCAAGGCCATGAAGGCGGAGGGAGTCTCGGATGTCCCCAAGGTCTTCGTGTCGGTGCGTATGTTCGGGGACAACCGTGTCAACCTCGGCAAGGTGCTGGACGAGATCTACGTCCTCTACAGCGAGTTCCCCGATGAGATCTACCATCTGAACGGAAGCGACAAGCCCTTCATCGACGTGTTCGTGGATCACGTCGTTATGAACGATATCGTGGCGAAAAATACCTATCCCGAGGATGAACGCTACGATATGCGCTTCACCAACGGCCATTTCGGTCCCGGGTTCGCTACCGATAACACGGGCACCACTGCGGGAGTCCCCTACGATAAGCGGGCGTTTCTGTTCTGGGATCCCGTGCAGCTTCCAAACAAACAGGGCTTCTACCGCTCCTTCTACACCATCGGCGCGGACGGGAAGCCCGAGATGATGACGGGCTGGGTCTCCCTCTACAGCGGCTGGAGCTCGGATGGCTCCCAGTGGGACTACCTGACCCAGACCTATGAGGGATTGACCTGCTTTGAGCGCACCACCGTGGACGTGGAGACCGTCATGCCCTCCGCCCTGCTGATCTGCCGCTTCAATTACGCCCTCTGCTGGAAGGAACAGATCCAGGAGGGCTTGGGACTCTACCACAGCGGCCACTTCGAGCCCTGTGAGGAGCTGGGATTTGCGATCTTCGACAACGTGACCAAGCGGCTTTACGATCTGAATAACTGGATCGGCAAGGCTCCCGCCGCCCCCACAGTGGTCGGTGTCAAGAACAATCACCTGTTCCTGGATACCACCACCTATCCGCTGGAGTACATGCTCTCGGCCACCGATTCCTTCACCGATGGCGAGTGGACGTACATCAATATCAATAACGGCATCGACTATTCCCCCTATGCCGCGAGCGGCGAGGTCTGGATCAAGACCCGCAACACCTTCGGTGAGAGCGAGGCGGTCAAGCTCACCGTGAAGGATACCGCCGAGGCGATCCGTGTGGAGGCGGCCACCCTTGTGGATGAAAGCTTTGACAACTGGACCGTGGCGGGGCTGACCGATCACTTCGCTCTGGACGGAAACTTCACCAACGATAACGGCTCCCTCCGCGGAGAGTGGATCGAGGGTCGAGCCATCCGCTACGACAACGTGGATCTGCGCTTCTATTCCGCCGACATCACCATGAAGGCCAAGGACCGCACCTCGGCCCATGAGGAGGCCTATAAGTCCACCATTGCCCTGCGCCTGGATCCTGGGTACAGCATTGACGATCTCAAGATCTACGAGCCCGATAACGGGGACGGCGATCCCACCAGCTACCTGGGGGCTACGGGCATCGGTCTGTATACCTACAAGAACACCCTGGAGGTCACGATCCACGTCAAGGAGGAGGGGCGTCAGTACGGCTGCCGCTCTCTGGCCTACAGCTTCACCCTCCCGAACGGGCTGTCCTTTGATGATTACGTAAAGATCACAGTCACCGACCTTGGCGACCGTATCCTCGTATACGCCGAGGGGACCTTGATCTGCACCATCTGTTTGTCCGACGTGGGGGAGATGTCCACCAATATGTGGACGGGTATCTCCTACCGCCACGCCGAGATCCGGGACGCGAGCGGTGCGACGGTGCTGACTGCGGACAATTGCATCGTGCCCTTAGAGGGAAACTTCGCCGTGACCGAACGCGCCAACACCTTCTGGATCGACCACATCACCGTCCGTCAGCATGCCTACGAGATCCTGCGGGGGGAGTACATCCTGCTTGAGGACGAGCTGGGCCTTTGATCCCGCGCAAAACGCCGTGAGGATAGGGGTATACCCCCTATCCTCCCATGAAAACCCATAGAAAGAGAGGAACTCCTCATGAAACAGACTCTGATCCGTGAATACTTTGAAAAGAACAACGGTATTTTGAACATCCTTCCCACCTTCGTCCCCCGCCGCTTCTGCAAGGCGGGACACCGCCTCCGCCTCCATCCCGACGATTACTTCGCTCTGGGCACCCACCGCGGAGCCATCAAGGAGCGGTGGTTCTCCTCGGTCATCTGCGCCATAAACGGCCCCGATGCCGCACCCGACGAGGGCATGAGCTACGTGGACATGGGGGAGGCCGAGAAGATCTCCCTCAAGGACTTCGTCACCGAGCTGGGCGCCGAGCTGATCGGTACCGAGCTGATGGAGAAGTACGGCACGTGGCCCATGTACTCCAAGTTCTTCGACTACGAGGATCCCCTGTTCCACCATCTCCATCTGGACTTTGATGCCGCCGCCCGCGTGGGCAAGCTGGGCAAGCCCGAGGCCTACTATTACCCGCCTCAGTACAACCCCGTCCCCGGCAACTTCCCCCACACCTACTTCGGCTTCGATCCCGACGTGACCTACGAGGAGGTCAAGGAGCGTCTAGCAGGCTACGAAACCCGTGACATCCGCATCACCGAGCTCTCCCGCGCCTACCGCATCGAGCTGGGTACGGGCTGGTACACCGCCCCCGGCGTCATCCACGCTCCCGGCTCCTACCTGACCTACGAGCCCCAGTGGAACTCCGACGTCAACTCGGTCTTTGAGAATATCGCCAGCGGGGAAGTGTACGACTACAGCTTCCTCACCGAGAATTGCCCCGAGGACAAGCAGAGGGATCTGGACTACGTCATGAGCCTTCTGGATTGGGACAAGAACGTGGATCCCCACTACCGCAAGAACAATTTCCGCCCGCCCCTCACCGTCGCGGAGACCGAGGACTACACCGAAAAGTGGATCGCCTACGGCAACCCATACATCGCCGCCAAGGAGCTGACGGTACAGCCCGGTAGGTCGGTAACGATTACCGACGCGACCGCCTACGGCTGTATTCTGGTACAGGGCTACGGCAAGCTGGGCAGCTTTGACTGCGCCACCGCCACCATGCTCCGCTTCGGCGGGAAGAGCCAAGACGAGTTTTTCGTCTCCGCCCCCTCCGCCGCCAAGGGTGTCACCATCGAGAACCACAGCTCCTGCGAGCCTCTGGTTATGCTCAAGCATTTCCCTGTCTATGACGGCGTGCCTCAGTAAGCGAGAATCAAACGTAAGGAGGAAATATCATGTTCCAAGTATTCAAGCATCCCGCAATCAATGAAGAGCTGACCGTATGCGGCGTTCCCTTCGGCATCTGCCGTCAGGACGGTGTGGTCCGCAAGGTGGAAGGGAACTACCTCCCTGTGGACGGCTGCTACGAGACCCTGTACTTCCTGGGTATGTCCACCGATAGCTGGCAATGCTCGGAATGGTGGGCCCAGACCGAGGTGCAGTACGATGCCTCCATCCGTCTCTTCTTCGGTGATCGTGTGGGGCGCATCCGCCTCATCTTCGACGACCGCACCGAGGAGCTGATCTCGGTGATCTTCGGTGTCAACGCCTTTAACTACAATCTGTTCTTCCGTCCCAAGCCCCACGAGGGCAACCTCATGAGCTTCGGCGCCCCCTACGACGAGCCCTTCAAGTCGGATCCCCACGCCCGCAAGCTGCTGGAGGATGCCCTGGCCATGACCGAGAACACCGCCGAGGATGCCGAAAAGGTGACCAAGTGGGTCTTCGCCTACAAGCCCCGCTCGGATAAGCGCATCATCAAGATCGAGTGGTTCAAGGAGGAGGGAAAGCGCGCCGATTTCGTGGTCGGTGGCATCACAGGCGTCCCCGCGGGGGAGACCGACACCACGGGACTGCCCGCCGTGGATCAGTCCTTCTTCCTGCGCAAGGCGTGGTACAAGCCCGTGGAGGCCTTGAAGCGGAGAATTTACCAGTACCTGGATGAGATCCCCGCCTCGGTGGAGCTTCTCCCCATGGAGGGCTTCGACGCTCCCGATATCCGCTTCTACAACAAGGACGGTCTGGATATTTACACCAACGTCTACCGCCGCAACATCATGGACATGGCCTACCACAAGATCACAGACGACGGTATGACCCATACCTCCTCGGCCATGACCGCCAACTTCGGCTGCTACGTCGGCTTCGGCTCCTACAATATCAGCGACTCCTACGGCGGCCACGTCTGGACCCGCGATATCGGCCGTATGCTCATGGAGGTCATCAGCATGGGCTACTTTGACCGCGCCATCATAGCGGTGGATAAGCTCCACGAGCTGCTCTACTACCCCTCGGTGCGCTTCAAGATCCCCCATTGGAAGCGGGTGGCCAACCTCATCGCCCAGAACGAAAACGATCTCTTCAACGAGGGCAACGAGAACGATGGGCACGCCTCCATCATGATGGCGATCTACTCCCTCTACCGCAAGGGCGGCGTAGGGAAGGACTGGCTGATCGCCAACCGCGACCACCTGAAGGCCGCCGCCGACTACTACCTCTGGCAGGAATCCCACCCCGCAGAGTCCAACTTCAACGGCATTCTCTACTCCCACTCCGAGACCTCCTCCCAGACCTATGGCGGCTACGATCTCTACGCCAATATCATCTCCGCCATCGCCCTGGAGCTGTACGCCCGCCTCTTTGACGTGCTAGACGAGGGCGACTACGCCGCCGACCTCCGCCGTCTGGCCGACAAGCTCCGTCGGGGCTGCGCCGAGCGATTCCTCATGGATCACGAAAAATACGGTCAGGTCTGGACCGACACCACCGACGATTGCTGGACCTATGAGTACAAGCGCTTCGCCGATCTCATCCTCTCCTCCGACTACCTATCGTTGGATATGGCCTCCGCCGACGAGGCTCTCTTCGAGATGATGACCCGCACCTTCGCCGCCGAGCGGGAGGTCTACTACAATCCCTACTCAGGCCGACAGATGGGCTACGGGCAGGGCTACCTCACGGGTGCCGTCCTCATGTTGGATCTGGTGGAGGAGTACACCGCCTGCGTGAACGCCTCGGCCAATCTCTGTTACCACCACACCGACGTGCCCTACGTGGTGCCCGAGGGTGTCATTCTTCACGGCTCGGGGAAGTACTGGTTCCGCAACAGCGATCTGGGCAACGCTGTCCAGCAGGCCGAGATTATCAAGGAAGCCCGCCTCATGCTGGGCGTAGACGATTTCGATCCCTCCGCTCTGAAGATCGTCCCCCGTCTCCCCGCCACCATGACCGCTATGGAGGCTAAAGGCCTTCCTGTGATTACCGCCAACGGTGTCAGAACGGTTGACTATCGCTACGAACGAAGCCAAAAATTGCCCCTTTGGGCGACCGATGGCCATGCCTCTTACAGTGCGAGCTTCACGAGCGACGTGAACGTAAGCGCAGTACGATTTGGCCCATTTGTGGACAAAGACATTACCACCAACGGTGAAATCACGTGCATTAATAAGGTACAAGACTATTACTACGTGTATATTCGTGGGGACTTGAGTTGATTTTTACTCTGTCCATCTAAAAGAGTACGGAAAGGGAATAAAAAAACTCGCAAGGAAAGATTTATCCGTAAGTTTACCGGCGCCCACAGCATTGCATCATCATGGTGGATACTGACAGCAATTGTGAGGAGCGGATTCCCATGTTCCACGATGCTGGTGTTTACATGATGCTATGTTTGCAACATAAAAATATCTCAATCGAATAAACAGTGTTTACTTCGAATAAAAGTTTTCAGTTATTGATAATTAGATTACTCAATACGGTTCCCCCACCTGTAAGGGTGGGGGATTTTTACAACATATTTCTCATTTTTTGTATAGATTTATATTCTGATTTATGGTTTAATTTGTTTTCATTTCTTTTTCATTCGTTCAATGTTTCAATTTTCATTTTTAGAAAGGATTATTTGTATGAAATTGTTTATCGATACTGCCAATGTGGAAGACATCCGTCGAGCCAATGACTTAGGAGTCATATGTGGAGTGACTACCAATCCCTCGCTTATTGCAAAAGAAGGTCGTGATTTCGTCGAGGTAGTCAAGGAAATTGCCGAGATCGTGGATGGTCCCATTAGTGCGGAAGTCATTTCTGTAGAGGCAGACAAGATGGTGACAGAGGCCTTAGAGTTGTATCGTACCATCAACAACAAGAACCTCGTCATCAAGATTCCCATGTGTGCTGAGGGATTAAAGCTACCAAGCAGCTTGCGGCTATGGGAATCAAAACTAATGTTACTTTGATCTTTTCGACGGCTCAAGCACTCCTAGCGGCTAAGGCAGGAGCCACTTATGTAAGTCCTTTTGTTGGCCGTTTAGATGATATTGGCTTTGAAGGTATCGACTTGGTGGAGGATATTGTGAAAATTTTTCGCAACTATGCTATCAAGACCGAAATCATTTCTGCTTCTATTCGTTCCTCTAATCACGTCATCGAGGTGGCTCGAGTAGGTAGCGATATCGCTACAGTTCCCTACAAAATCATTGAGAGCATGATCCAGCATCCTCTTACCGTTAGTGGTATCCAGCGCTTTCTCGATGACTGGGCTAAGGTGGAGCAGCAGCAGATTTAATTATTGACAGGAAAGGCCACATAACCATATCTTCTATGGTCATAGGTAATTAAAATTAAAGGCGCGCAACTCTTATGAGCTGCGCGCCTACTTATTTTTTGCAAAGAAAAAACCAACCTAAATTGAATGGTTCAATTTAGGTTGGCAATGGTGAAGCAACGCCAAACTAAATCGAATTACGGGAATCTCGCCTTTGGCGAGAATTTGCGCGCTCTCCGCCCGGAGAATGCCCCGTCCCACCGTGCCGCAGGCGCATTGTCGTCGGGCATGCAAGCCATGACACCGGGGACTGTCCCCTGTGTCGTGTCCGAAGGGCATGATACTGCGGGACTGGCTCCTGTGTCGTGGCGCGAAAACGCTAAAGTGAAGTACGGGAATCTCGCCTTTGGCGAGAATTCGCACGCTTGCCGCTGGAAAATGTCTCGCTTCGCGAGCCGCTTTCCGACGGCTTCGCGGCCAACTTCAAACTAAATCGAATTCAATACTATGCAAAAAACGACGCTCGAATCCCCGCAATTTCAAAATGCTTGACTATTTCATTCCAACATGTTATAATGAGCGCAAATCTATTCAAGGAGGAATCTGTTATGGATTCTAAGGAAATGCTACTGTCATCGAAATTGGCTCGCAGCGAAGAACCAAATTAAGAAACAAATAATGCGTTAAAAGCCTTGACAAAATAGAACATACGTGCTATAATATTCCGAAATTGGAACAATCAGATGTCGAAACTGATCTGTTTTCAAAAAGCTGTTGCGACGACAACAGCATATGGACAATTTTAATAAGCATTACGGAGATAAGAAACGGCCATGGTATCCCTTGTGGTACTATTGGCTGTGTCTGTCGGAAATGCCGTTTGAGATAGCGAAGCCTGACCTTGACCGCTACAAGCCTGAAATGGTGAATTGGCTTGCAAACAAAAGCGCTGTCATGAACAATGAATACGATAAACTGATACACCCTGTACTCTTTTCTATCCTGCGGAATGCTCTGTGCCGATATGACGAATTTGCGTATATCAAGGACAGAAAGCCGTTTGTGAACGAGAAGGACGGGCGATTGTATTTCAATATGAAAAAGGAGGATCACACATGACCTTTGATCGCAACCAAACCGAGTTCCCCTCTCCTTTCCAAAGGGAGGTCTGGCAACTGGGTATCCATGTCGTTCCGCTTGACGTATCGCTCCCCTATTTATCGGATCCCGAAATGATCGAAGGATGCACGCAGGTATACGCGTGTACGATGGAGATTTTGCGTGATATGTATGAAAATCCCTGCTTGTATCAGGAAACCGGCCTGCTTGATTATGTTTTGTGGTTTTTCGAATGGCAAGATGGGATGCGAAAGGTGCCGGCCGGTATTCAGAAACGGAAAGGTCTGTATGACCGTATCAAGGCGCGGATGGCAAAATTCGGGTTTGTTCATAACGGAGAAGAGCTGATCAATCACAGGTATCCGCTGTTCATGAAATATTGGAGACTGCTGCGTTCTCATAGTTCAAAATATATAGGTACCCAGTTTTGCGATTTTCGTATTTTGAACAGTAAGCCCGGAAAGCTTTGCGGGAAAGAAGATCTACTGCGTCCGCTACCGGATAAGGATCAGGCATACGCCGCCGAGCTGTACGATTATGCGCTGTCACTGGGGGCGAAGCGGATCCCGTATAACCAATACCGCAAGTATTGCTTTGCTTATCAGAAAAAACATATCATTCAGTTTGATCATGGCTGCGGGCTTTATGCCTCTGTCCCTTATAAAAATCAATATACAGGCGGTAGTGATTCCATCACCGAGCTGCAAAGATTTGTTGAGATCGCAAAAGCTCAGCCTGACAGGGATGAATTGATACCGTACATACAGCAGGGCGTTATCCAATGTGGGAAATGTGGAAACTGCAACCGTCCTTTTGTTGATGTTGAAGGCAAACAAATTCAGCCTGCGGTATGTGTGACTGAAATCGGCAAAGAACGCACAGGAGGTCAAAGCCGTCATTACACCGATTACGATATCGCCATGCTGAAACGTATGATGGATATCAGAATGATACATATAGAAGGAGAAAGTTTATGACCATGGTCAGTGATATGAGTGGAGGATGCAAGCGCATACAAGGAGTTCTTTGCGACGGTATGAAAGGTGAAAACTACTGGCTCCACGGCTGTATGAAATACATCGCGGCGTGTCTGGATCTGCCGACACAATACAATTATCAATTTTTTAACTGTTATTCAGGTGATAGTGTTATGCAAATATTCGCCAAAAATCCGAGCGTAGAAGCGTGGTCATATTCGCATGAATGTACCCGCGAGGCACTGGAGCGTTGCTTTTTTGCCATTGGCTATAATTTTACTTATATTGCATCGGTGGAAAATGCAGTAGATTGGCTGCCAAGGATTCGTGAATCCATTGATCGCGGACTGCCAGTCATTGCAAGAGGGGGCGGAAAGACCGATGGGCTGCAAATTGATTTCAATTGTATTGTTGGATATGATGACGGGGCATTGTATTATTTATTCTGCGACAAAGAACAGCCATCCCCCGCGACTGAATATGATTTTTCAGAGCTTGTATTTGTCGGTAATAAAAAATCTGACCCGATTCCGCTTGTTGAAGGATATATGGAGGCATTGTGTCGCGTTCCCTCTTTGTTGACGAAGCCTGCTACCGAAAAACTGTCCTTCGGTATACAAGCATTTGAGGACTGGGCAGATCAGCTGTCTGATGGTTCTCTTGCAGATTATGACAATCAAAATGTATGGTCGGTTCACGGAACGTATTTGTGTATGCTTGGCTCAAACAGTAGCGGATTTGGTTTGTTTGATAAGGTGATGGAATATCACCCCGAAATGACATGGCTTGCAGATGTGAAGAAGCAGTATGATGAGCTTTCTGACATTTTCCAGACTCTTGCATATCGTGACGGCGGTGTGTGCGGCGGATTCGATATGAGACCGGAAGACGTTCGAGCTCCGGAAAAGATGAGGCCAGCGTGTGCGCTGATCCGTCGCGCGGCGAAAGTGACAAGAATGATTTCCGAATGTATCAAAGGTCATGCGCTGTCAGACCTGCTTACCACATCATCCCCGAAAGGAGCCCGCCCATGATCCTTACCCAACTGGAAGAAAAATGCGCCATTTTATCCGTGCCGAGGACAAGAAATTTGTTGTCGCCGTTCGCAAGCGCTGAATGAACTGGGCTACCAGACTGGTTTTATGAATTGAAAGGAGTTTAACAATTATATGATGAAAACAGAATCTTTTATCTATCGCAACACAGGAAAAATGCGCTTCATCGGTATTGACGCATGGCGTACAGGTGACGATTGGGGCGGCCTTTGGGAGCGTTCTTCGGATTTCCTGCCGCGTCTGGAAGCTTTGAAAGCCGAGTATGCCACAGAGATTCCCGAAGCCGCATCCCTCATCCACTCCGGCGGCAAGGAGGTCGGTGTGGAAGAGCATTTCCTGGCGGGATATTTCTTCAAAGAAGGCACGCCTGTACCCGAAGGCTTTGATTTTTATGATATTGAAACAGAGCGTGTTGGTTATGCCATCTATATCAGCGATAACATTGGCGAAGACATGGAGAGTGCATATGCTCAGACAAGAGATAGAATTTTGGAAGACAGTTATCTGGTTCCGTATCCCCAGGGATATTGGCACGCTGAGATCTATACCAACGGTCGCCCCCATGATGGCGAGTACCGCTTTGGGTATATGTTCCCCATGATTGATACATGATTGAATAATTATGTCTGTGGTACATAGTACTTACTGCCGAAATATCGGAACTGTTCTATCTCGGAAACGCTGAAAGGAAAACAAAATGAGAAACACACTGGAAACTAAAACCCTCGATCAGCTGCACGACGCATTGGTCTCCTATAACAGCTATATGTGCGAAATCCCGGAAACCTTCCCGATACTGTCGGAATATCTCCACGGTCTGTCGGAATCCGAGTTCTGCCGGGCATTCGCAAAGCTTGAAAAGAGTATGATTGACCTCTATACATATCTCACCGACTATCCGGAATCTATCGGTTTGACTGTGCGGGACAAAAAGACCGGGGAGTGGAAAATCCAATCCTCCCAGCACATCAGTTGTGTAAAGAAACTACTGTATGTTCTCGGCAAACATGGTACAAACAATGGAGATTGCCTCCATATCTCCATGAATGACTTGATGAACGCCTACATGACCTATTACCCCAATTCCTCCGTGGAACTGTCGGATACCGTGAAGGAATTTGAGAAGGAAAAGCAGGATAAGTTTTTCACTTCCAAGCATATGCAAATGGTATTCGATTGTTTGGCCAAGTTCGGTTTTACCTTTGACGGATTGGACGCATCGGAAACACAGGTCATAGAAGTACGTTACCCGGATAATCCTGCGGTATTGACGGTGCTCCATAGCTTTGCACAGGCGAAAATCTGCCGGATCAGCTTCGGATTTGATTTCACCAAGTGCAATTACAGAGTGTTTGCCCATCCTACATATGGGAAACTGCCGCTTCAAGATCTGTACAGTTATCAACTGCTGTCTGAGAAGAACAAGGCCTTTCTCTTAAAGCTGAATGCGGAACTGGAAAAGATCGGCACGACTTACGGTGAATGTGAGGGCGGATGGTACAACGGTACTCTGCCATGTGATTACAACTACAAAAATAAGGTGAGGATTCTGCAGAATATGGAGAATGGTCTCCTTCCTCACGTTGTTCTTCGCTTCGGTAAAAAGGCGGAGAGAATGGCAGCGTTTATCGAATCTATGCCGGAGGAATACAAAGGGTTGGTACAGAAATGCCGAGGTTGCAGAAAGGGTGAGTGCGACCACCGGATCCCTGTAACGGCGGATGGTAAAACGCAGATGATCTGTAATGTGGCTTGGTGGTACTTCCCGCCAGAAGAAAAAGCAATTCCGTATATTGTGGCGGCGTATCGGATTTCATAACCCCCGCTTTTTGTCTTCCGTCCTGGTCCAGTGTAGCATAGCTCTCGCAGCTGTCAACGTGACCGAAAAATGAAATACAACCGAGAAAGTCAAGAAGCAATACTTGGCTTTTTCTTTATCCATAAGAAGAAGGTATCCGTTCCATCAAGTGAATCCCGTGAATCCCGTGTACATACCTGCACTTGACATTTTTTTCTTTTTTTGCTATAATTACCCTCAACCCATGAACAAATCACAAATACAGTAAATGCCTACGGAGGCCAACGTATGACAGGTACTATTTTCAATATCCAACGCTTTTCCCTGTTTGACGGTCCCGGGGTGCGGACGGTTGTCTTTTTCAAAGGCTGCCCGCTGCGGTGCAAGTGGTGTCACAACCCGGAGGGGCTCTCTTCCGCACGGCAGATCATGTATAATCCCGAGCGCTGCATCGGCTGCGGTGCTTGCATAGAAGCTTGCAGCCTTGCGTGCCATACCGTCAAGGAAGACCTTCACGCCTTTGATCGAAGCCGCTGTATCTCCTGCGGCAAGTGTGCCGAGGTCTGCTACAGCCGCGCGCTGACCACCGTGGGGCAAGAGTTGACCGTGGATGAGATCATGGAAACTGTCTTGAAAGACAAAGCCATTTATCTTGAAAGCGGCGGAGGGCTGACACTTTCGGGCGGAGAGCCGCTTTTGCAAGGCGAATTTGCCATAGTGCTTCTGAAATCCGCAAAATCTCATGGCCTTCACACCTGCGTGGAAACCTCGGGCTTTGGTAAAACCGAGGCGCTGGCCGAAATGGCACGCCACGTCGATCTGTTTTTATTTGACTATAAAATCACCGGTGATGAGGCACACCGCGAGCTTTGCGGGGTACCGCAGACGCCCATTCTTGACCATCTTGCGCTGCTGGACAGTATGGGCGCCACAATCATTCTTCGCTGTCCTCTTCTCCCCTTTAACCGCAACAGCGAGCATGCCGAGGGAATCGCGCGAACCGTCCTTTCCCATTCCTGCATCCGTGAGGTGCAGGTCATGCCCTATCACCGTCTCGGTATTGCCAAGTCGGAGCAGCTTGGTATAATCCCGACATACGAAGGTGAGGTAGAGGATCGCGCCTTGGTCGAGAATTTTGTCCGAGAGGTGTGGGAGAGGTGCGATAAAAAAGTCAATGTTATCATAGGATAGAAAGGATCCACCATGTACAACACTCAAGAAAAACTCGTCTTCACCGACCGCATGGCAGCGGTCAAAGCAGATATCCATCCCCGTCTGCGTTTGCGAAACGCCCGCGAGGATACTTTTATAGAGCCCATCCCCCGCGACGGCCGCAACCCCTTTGCCGACGTGTTTGAGGAAATGACGGAAGCACCTTACATCATCACGCTTGCGCACGCCATCGTGCGCTCATGGCTAACGCTCCCCTGCGTCATTTATCCCCACGAGGCGGTGGTGGGTATTACCAGACCCATCTATCCCGCCATGGAGCATTTCAGTTGGGGCATTCGTTTTTTGGAGCACCCCTTGGAGGACAGCAGTTATCCCGAAACCGAGCGCGCCCGACTGGACGCTCTTTACGACCGTATGACGCCTCTGGACTACCGCCACATCCATAAAGTCGGTCACACCATGCTCACCGAAGAAATCTACAATGCGCTTGGCAGGGAAGGAATGTTCAATGCGGGTGGCTATCAGGGGCATACCATTCCCAACTACACAACGCTGCTTACAAACGGATTGGACGGCATGCTCGCTATCATCGATCAATACGCTGCCCAAAACACCCGTGATCAGGAAACGGCTGATTTCTACGAGGCAAACCGCATTTTGGTGCGCGGCATGTCCGCTCATATGGAGCAATACGCACAGCACGCAGCAGAGCTTGCCGACCGAGAATCCGACCCGACGCAAAAGCGATATTACAAGGAGATTGCAGCCAACTGCGCACACGTGGCACACAAGCCTCCCGTCACCCTCTATCAAGCTGTGCAGCTGACCTGGCTTTTGTCCTTGTGGGATTGGGTGGATTGCCTTGGTCGCGTGGATCAGTTCCTCTACCCCTTCTACGAATACTCCCGTGAGCATGGGGATGTGATTTTCCCCGAGGAGTCCATCACCTCTCTGATGTTCAAAATCTGGGAATGCGGTGCGCATAATACAACGGTTGGCGGCTGCCGCCCCGAGGACGGCAGCGACGCTACAAACGAGCTTTCCTATCTGTTTTTGCAGGTACTGCGCAACATTCACGACACGCATCCCCGCATGGTGGTGCGCGTTGGCGAGCAGACTCCGGCAGATCTGCTCCTTTTAGCATCTACTCTGTGGGCTGAAGGCATGTGCGATCCTACCGTGGTCAGCGACAAGACGGTAATCCCCGGTCTTCTCAAGCTTGGCGTTACCTTGGAGGATGCGCGCAATTACGCGACTCTGGGCTGCCAGGAGATCGAGGTACCCGGCAAGAGCAACACAGGCTGCGAGGATGGCTCGATGAACCTTGCCAAGATCTTTGAGATCGCCATGCTGGGAGGCAAGGCGACGCATGATCGCACCACGCAGCTGGGGCCTGTTACGAAACCCTTTGCCGAATGTGAGACCTTCGACGAGCTGTTTGACGGCTTTGTGACGCAAATAAGATTCTTCACCGAGGTACATTGTTATCTCTGCCGTATAGGGCAAGAGATCCGCGCCGCCAACCACGCCAAGCTGCTCAAGGGTATCTTTACCGACGGTTGCCTGGAGCGCGGCATTCCTCATGACGCAGGCGGCCCCATTTACGGTTACGGTGTCATTGAGACCGCGGGCTTAGCCGCCACCGCCGATGCGCTGACCGCGATCAAAAAGCTGGTATATGAGGAAAAGCGCATGACCAGGCAAACCCTGCTGGCAGCTTTGGATGCCAACTTCGAGGGCTACGAGCGAGAGCGTCAGATGCTGCTCAACGCCGCGCCCAAATTCGGCAACGATGACCCCGAGGCTGACGAAATGGCAGTTCGCGTGCTGACGCTTTACTGGGATGAGATCGCCAAGTACCAATCGGGGCGTGGCGGGGTCTACACAGGAGCTTGCTCGCTGTTGACAGCGGGTATTGCGTACGGCAAGACGCTCGGTGCTTTCCCGGACGGTCGCTTTGCGGGAGAACCGCTTGGCAACTCCATGGGCCCCCGTCCCGGAGCAGACAAGAGCGGACTTAGCGCCATGCTCAATTCGGTTGCAAAGCTCCCCATGGAAAAGGGTGTGGGCGGTACGACCCTGAACGTCATCCTGACCACACGCATGCTATCCACTCCCGCTCTTCGCACAAGTGTATCGGCGACAATCAAAACGTTCCTGACTCACGGTGGCTGCATGGCGCAGATCACCACTGCCAACAAGGACGATCTTCTGGACGCCAAGTGCCATCCCGATCGCCACGGAGATCTCACCGTCCGTGTGGGCGGCTACAGCATTCAGTTCGTGCAGCTCGACAGCGAGACCCAGGATGAAATCATCAGTCGATATTGTTCATAACACCAACTATTCTGATGAAAAATGTTCCCGATTTTTCGCCTTTCGGCGTGTCCAGTGTAGCATAGCTCTCGCAGTTGTCAATGTGAAAAATTATCGCTGAAAAATGAAATAATCATCGAGAAAGTCAAGTAGCAATACTTGGCTTTTTCTTTATCCACAAGCAATATTTTTTCGTGTACTGGCAAGGGACTATACCTCTCGTTGACATCTGCACACTATACCCCAAATGAGCATACCCAACACCCGACCTATGCTCCCCCGACCCTGCCGAAAGGCTCAATAAAAATCGGGAGGTATAGAAAATGAAAACCCAAGAAAGAATCACAAACGAAAACGTAAGAATCACCGAAGAAAACGTCCAGCATATCGGTGAATGTATCGCGCTGTCTGCAATCAAAAAAATGATGCGGTTCGCACACCATCCGCGTTCTCTGGACAAGCTTTACGCCGGCCTCGTAGAGGACATTTACGGCAACCGAGGCTACAACACGACCTTCTCGGACGGTTACGATCTCGCATCCGAAGTGATCTGCTTCCTCTGTCATTACATCGGTCACAATTTGGACGATCTGGCCTGTCAGAACCGAAAAGGTGAGCTGCTGACTGTCCGCTTTGCCTGCTACCGTCACGCCCTGAGGTACATCGAAAAGGAGTATCTGTCACCCTATAAGACCGTCAGCATCGAAGAGTGCTCGCCGGCTGATGCTTCCATTGATTTTGAGACTCAATACGAGATCGAAGATTACACCAAGGTCGATACGATTATCCACCAAATGCGGCTAACCATTGCAGAAGAAGAAACTTTGAATTACTACATGGCTGGTCTCGGATTCGTGGCGATCGCGCAGATGCAGAATGTCAATAACACGACTGTTTGGCGTCGTAGAAAGAGCATTCAGAAGAAGTATCTGCGATATATCGTCATGCAAGGCTGATCAAGTTGAACTATATAATATTGCACACAAAGCCTCGGCGGGAAACTCCTACCGAGGCTGAATTTGTTTTTGGGATTCTTGTCTTTCAAGTGATTTTGTGCTATAATAAACTCAACGCTAAGTTGAATAAAACTCATTTTTAAGTCGCTTCTTTTTCTGTAAATTATGTGCGATAATATAAGTGCAAACCCAATCATTCATAAGGAGGCTTGATTATGAAACAAACAATGGGACAAATCATCCGAAGATTACGCAAAGAAAGAAATCTGACACAAGAGGAGCTTGCAGAACAGCTTGGTGTTACA
>JAGARU010000008.1 GCA_017622085.1 Clostridia bacterium
CTCCGGGCAATTCACCTTCAGGGAGCTGTCACCGAAGGTGACTGAGGGATTGTTCCATTCGACTGTAGCCGTGACGGTTGAGCGGCTTGCTTCACGCTTTTTTCTTTGAGTCAAAAGGCCCAAAGAAAAAAGCTTTGCAAAAAAGAAATGCCGTGTAAGGAGATTTCGCTCGCTGCGGCGAGCGAGGAGCCTCCGCGGCTCCAGCGCGCAATCTTTTTAAAAAAAGCTTGACCAAAAATTAACGACATTCTCGGGTGAGAGTGTGCGCTGACGTGTGAGCAAGCGGCGAAGTTTGGCCGCAGAGAAACCCCTTTTTCAAAAGGGGTTTCTTTGCATCCCGTTCCCCTTATCTTCTCCCCAAAAATTGTGGAAAAATACTTGTGTTTTTTTGCTTTTTATGATATAATGAAGTGAATTAGTATTTCATTGCGAATAAAAAAATTTTGAAAGGAAAAAATACGCTCAAATGCCGCATTTTGACGATCTTAGCTCCGTTTGGAGCGTCATTTTGGAATACATTGCTGAGAAGTTTTCAAAGCTGGAATTCAATCTTTGGTTCAAGGACCTGAGACTGGCTTATCTCGACGAGGAGCAGGCCGTTTTGCTGACCGACAGCGAGATGAAGCGCGACAGCATCAACGCCCGTTTCGGTGAGAGGCTTTCCGCCTTGTTCTCCGACGTGCTGGGCATCCCCGTAAAGGCCACCGTCTACTACGACAAGGACGGCTCCTTTGACCTCTCCACCATCCTCGGCGGCGAGCCCGAGGTCGAGGAGGAGATCGCGCCTGCCGCGCCCGTTTCCGAGCCCACCTTCCAGCCCCGGGAGTTTAACCAGGAATACACCTTTGCCAACTTTATCGTCGGCTCGTCCAATAAATTCGTGTACGCCGCCGCCACTGCCGTGGCCAACAATCCTTCCGGCTCCTACAATCCCCTGTTCATCTACGGCCCCAGCGGTCTTGGTAAGACCCACCTGATGTACGCCGTTACCAACGAGCTGAAAAAAAAGAACCCCAACATCAAGATCCTCTACGTAAAGGGCGAGGAATTTACCAACCAGCTGGTTGACAGCATCTCCAAGAAAAACACCAACCAGTTCCGCGAGAAGTACCGCAAGGCGGACGTGCTCCTCATCGACGATATCCAGTTTATCGCCGGCAAGGAGGCCACCCAGGAGGAGTTCTTCCACACCTTCAACGCCCTGCACGAGGAGCACAAGCAGATTATCCTTTCCTCCGACCGTCCTCCCCATGAGATCAAAACTCTGGAGGACCGGCTGAAGAGCCGCTTTGAGTGGGGCTTGATCGCCGACATTCAGCCCCCGGACTTTGAGCTCCGCCTGGCCATCCTCAAGAGCAAGGCCGAGCAGGCGGGACTGGACATTCCCAAGGAGGCGCTGACCTACATTGCCGACAACATTCAGTCCAACATCCGTCAGCTGGAGGGCGTGATCAAGAAGCTGGGCGCCATGCATCTTTTGTCCGGCACGCCCATCACCTTTGAGGTGGCACAGCGCACCGTGGACGAGATCGGCGGCATCAAGCAGGTCTCCGACGAGGAAAAGATGGATCGCATCATTGCCACCGTTGCCAAAAAATATGGCATCTCCACCTCCGACATTATGGGCACCAAGCGGAATAAGGAAATTTCCTTCCCCCGCCACGTGGCCATCTACATTGCCCGCAAGACCACGGGACTTTCCCTGCCCCAGATCGGCAAGTTCTTCTCCCGTGACCACAGTACCATTCTCTCCTCCATCAATGCGATCGAGACAGAGCTGAAGCGTAACCAAAATCTGGAATTTGAGCTGAAGGAGCTGACCAAGGAGGCCACACCTTGATTTTTCCACAACGGGGCTGTGGATTCTGTGGATAAGACGAGCCCTTTTTCCACAGGCATTTTTTCGCTGAAAGCCTTGTGTATCAAGGAGGATCCCGCTTTCCACCGTTTCCACAGGGCCTACTACGTCTTCCCCTACTATTATTTTTTACTATTACTCTCCTCTCTTTTCCTGTCCTATCCGGGATGGGCTCTGACAGAGAATTCCCCACGAGCATTAAATTCATTAAATGACTGAAAATCAGACCCCACACGTTCCGAGCTTGCGAGAAAACGGTGTGGCGCACCCATGGTGGATCGCCATACCTCATCGTAAAAGTGTTCGGAAAGGGTTTTCTCAAATCTTCCCAAAAGATTATTTTGAAAGGATCACCGCTTATGATGACCGTTGTATTTGAAAAAGAAATTCTGATCTCCGCACTGATCCCTGCGCTGGGTGCCGTTTCCACCCGAAATACCGTGCCTGCTATTGAGGGTATCCTGATGGACTGCCGCAATGAGGGCAAGTGCATCCTCTCCGCCTACGACATGGACAAGGGTATGCGCACTGCCATCAACGCTGAGATCGAGGAGTACGGCGCTTGCATTATCCACGCCCAGAAGCTCCTGCAGATCGTCCGCGTTATGCCCGGCGACCGGGTTCGCATTACCGTGGACGACACCTTGAAGGCGGTAATTGAAAGCGGACGTAGCTCCTTTGAACTGAAGGCGCTGAACGCCTCCGACTTCCCCCTTATGCCTGAGCTGGGCGGCGACTACGGCTTCCGCGTGCCTCAGCACCTGTTCCGTGACTTTGTTTCCCGGGTCTCCTTTGCCATTTCTCAGAACGATCAGCGTCCCGCCTTCTGCGGTGCGTTCTTCAAGATTCTGCCCAATAAATTTACCGTGGTTTCCTGCGATACCAACCGCTTGGCCATTTGCGAGGAGCCCATTCTCTTGGAAAACACCAATCGGGATTCCAGCGACCTTGACCTTGAATTTATCGTGCCCGGCAAGACCTTGAACGAGGTGCTCCGTCTGGTAAAGGACACCGAGGACGAGATGGAGGTTCGTCTGACCCGCAAGCACGTGATCTTCCGTGTGGGCGAGATCACCTTCTTCTCCAAGCAGATCGAGGCGGAATACGTGGATTACAACCGCATTTTGCCCAAGGGATACCCCATTGAGCTCCGTCTGCAGGCGGCGGATCTGCGCGGTGCTCTGGAGCGCTGCTCCCTGATCACCGAGGATCGCTTGGCCGGCAGCATTCGCTCCTACGTTAAGCTGACCTTGGAGGAGAACGTTCTTCGCGTGACCACCGTTTCCTCGGCGGGCAGCGTGCTGGACGAGATTCCCGTAGAGTCCAACGGCGGCAGTCTGATCATCGGCTTTAACTGTAAGTTCCTTCTGGACGCTCTCAAGTCCTGCGATGACGGCGAGCTTCTGATCCGTATGTCCACCCCTCTCATGGGCATTTCCATTGAAAAATCCGACCGCCGCGAGGAAGAGGCCGGCAAGGATGATAACGCCAAGTACCTGTACTTCGTAATGCCTCTCAAGATGAACAACTAACCGTGAAGTGTACCTCTGCCGAATTTGAAAATTTTCGGAACATTGAGGCGGCGACCCTGAGGTTTGGTGACGGGGTGACCGTCCTGTTCGGGGAGAACGCCCAGGGAAAGACCAACGTGATCGAGGGCATCTATCTGTTTGCCAGAGGACGGAGCTTTCGCGCCGCGAAGGAGCGGGAGGCCGTGCGCTTTGGAGAGAGGGTTGCCCGCATCAAGCTGTTTACCGAGTCCGGACATGAGAAAATGGAGCTGGGCGCGGAAATTCCCTTGACGAAGCCCAAATCCTTTTACAAAAACCGCATCAAATGCGAGAAAAACTCCGAGATCATTGGAGAATTCCGGGCGGTTCTGTTTTGCCCCTCCCACCTGTCGCTGATCTACGACGGGCCGGCGGTGCGGCGGAACTTTCTTGACATTGCCATTTCCCAGATCAAGCCCCTTTACATGGAGTATTTGGGTCGGTACAACCGGACCCTGCTCCAGCGGAACGCGCTCCTTAAGGCGGCCGCCGACGATCCCTCCTGTGCCTTTGAGGACATGAACGAGATCTACGCGGAGCAGCTTGCTTCCTTGGCGGACAAGATTTCCTCCTATCGGGAGGAGTATATTGCCGCTCTTGACGAGAACGCGCGGGCGATCTTTCGGGAGATGACGGGGGCGCGGGAGGTGCCCACCTTCCGTTACAAGCCCTCGGCCGGGGAGCACGAGGATCGGCGCGCCCGGTATTTTCACCTGCTCACCGCCCACACGGATCGGGAGATTCGGATGGGTGCGACCCTGTTTGGAACCCACAAGGATGAAATTGAGATCGCCATCAACGGCAAGGAGGCGCGGCAGTACGCGTCTCAGGGTCAACAGCGGAGCTTGGCGCTTGCCATGAAGCTGTCCGAGGGCGAGATTTCCTACCGCGAGAGCGGAGAATATCCGGTCTTTTTGCTGGATGACGTGTTAAGTGAATTGGACGTGAACCGGCGGGCCTTTGTGCTGTCGGCCATTCGCGACCGGCAGGTGATCGTAACCTGCTGTGAGCCCTCTGATTTTTCCGGTGCCCACATGATCCGCGTTTCCGGCGGACGGTATGAGGAATAAAGGCACCCAAGTTTAATTTTTGGTCAAGCTTTTTTTAAAAAGCTTGCGCGATGGAGCCGCGGAGGCTCCTCGCTCGCCGCAGCGAGCGAAAGCTCCTTACACGGCATTTCTTTTTTGCAAAGCTTTTTTCTTTGTGCCTATAGCGTCAAAGAAAAAAGCGTGAAGCAAGCCGCTCAACCACCACGGCTACCGCCGGAGGAAGCGCTCCAGTAAGCCTTCTCCTGTGGGAGAAGGTGGCGGCGAAGCCGACGGATGAGGAGAGCATCGCGCCGACATATATAAAATGAGAG
>JAGARU010000009.1 GCA_017622085.1 Clostridia bacterium
CCGTCGCCAAGGGTGCGTATCACGGTCCCGCCCCCATCCCTCAGGAGGGTAAGTGGACGCAGGCCAAGGAAATCAGCGATATCAGCGGCTTCACCCACGGTGTGGGCTGGTGCGCACCCCAGCAGGGCGCTTGCAAGCTCTCTCTGAACGTTAAGGACGGTATCATCGAGGAGGCCCTCGTTGAGACCATCGGTTGCTCGGGTATGACCCACTCTGCAGCTATGGCAGCAGAGATCCTTCCCGGTAAGACGCTTCTCGAGGCGCTGAATACCGACCTTGTTTGCGATGCGATCAACACCGCTATGCGTGAGCTCTTCCTCCAGATCGTATACGGCCGCAGCCAGTCTGCCTTCTCCGAGGGCGGTCTCGTTATCGGCGCCGGTATGGAAGACCTTGGTAAGGGTGAGAGATCCATGGTTGGTACCATGTACGGCACCAAGGCCAAGGGCGTTCGCTACCTTGAGATGACTGAGGGCTACTGCACCAGAATGGCTCTTGACGCAGACAATCAGGTAATCGGCTACGAGTTCGTTTCTCTCGGCAAGATGACCGATTTCATCAAGAAGGGCATGGAGCCGAACGAAGCATACGAGAAGTCCAAGGGTACATACGGCCGCTTCGCTGACGCGGTTAAGTACATCGACCCCCGCAAGGAATAATTGAAGGAGGAGTAACGAAATGGCAAAATTTGAAGGTTACGAGAGACGCGAGGCGAAGATCCTTGCCGCTCTTAAGGAATACGGCATTTCCTCCATCGACGAATGTAAGGAAATTTGCGACGCTAAGGGAATCAACCCCTACAAGATCGTTGAAGAGACCCAGCCCATCGCGTTCGAGAACGCAAAGTGGGCTTACACCGTTGGCGCAGCTATCGCAATCAAGAAGGGCTGCGTAAAGGCTGCTGACGCCGCTGCCGCTGTTGGTATCGGTCTTCAGGCCTTCTGTATCCCCGGCTCCGTTGCTGAGAACCGTAAGGTTGGTCTTGGCCACGGTAACCTGGGCAAAATGCTCCTCTCCGAGGAGACTGAGTGCTTCTGCTTCCTGGCCGGTCACGAGTCCTTCGCGGCTGCCGAGGGTGCAATTAAGATCGCTCTTAACGCAAACAAGGTTCGCGTAAAGCCCCTTCGCGTTATCCTGAACGGTCTTGGCAAGGACGCCGCTATGATCATTTCCCGTATCAACGGCTTCACCTACGTTCAGACCGAGTTCGATCCTTACACTGAGGAAGTTAAGGTAATCAAGGAAGTTCCCTACTCTGAGGGTCCCCGTGCGGCTGTTAAGTGCTACGGCTCTGACAGTGTTCCCGAGGGTGTTGCCATCATGAGACTTGAGAACGTTGGCGTTTCCATCACCGGTAACTCCACCAACCCCACTCGCTTCCAGCATCCCGTTGCCGGCACCTACAAGAAGTGGTGTAACGAGAACGGCAAGCAGTACTTCTCCGTTGCTTCCGGTGGCGGTACCGGCCGTACCCTCCATCCCGATAACATGGCCGCTGGTCCTGCTTCCTACGGCATGACCGACACCTTGGGTCGTATGCACGGCGATGCACAGTTCGCAGGTTCTTCCTCCGTTCCCGCTCACGTTGAGATGATGGGTCTGATCGGCGCAGGTAACAACCCCATGGTTGGTATGACCGTTGCGGTTGCTGTTGCCATCGAAGAGGCTTGCAAATAATTTACGACAATGATATTTGGGGAAGGCCCTTTTGAAAGAGGGTCTTCCCCAAACCCCTTTCCGAAAACGTTCGAACAGGAAAACCCCGCGTGTGACCTTGATTTTTGGCCACATGCGGGGTTTTATTGCTCTGCCATGTGTCTCCCGGAAAGGAGAACGGCACAAGCATCCATTTGCGTAATCAGGGAGGATTGAGCTTTTGTGTGGTACCGTGGGCGGCCAGCGGGGGCTTCCCCGCCCGACACGTTCGCGGGCCTTCCACGCAAATACGGCCAATTTATGCATAAATTCCCGTTATCCCTTGACAAGCGGCGTTTTTTGTGGTACACTCGGCGTATAAATGCGACGACGGAGACGGCGTTCCCGAAAACGGCAGAGAGACAAGGCGGTTGGTGCAAGCCTTGGCGTTTTGGGGGCGGCTTCCACTCCCGAGCAGACCGCGACGAGCGGCTCCGACCACTCCCCGTTACGGAGCTTGAGTGAAACACAAAGGTGGCACCGTGCACTTCGCACCCTTGGGATTTTTCCAAGGGTGCTTTTTATATTTTTTGGATAAGAGAGGACAAAATATGCTCGACATTAAGTTTTTGAGAGAAAACCCCGAGATCGTAAAGGAAAACATCCGCAAAAAGTTCCAGGATCACAAGCTCGAAATGGTAGACGAGGTGATCGCGCTGGATCTTGAGAGCCGCCGCGCCAAGCAGGAGGCGGACAACCTTCGCGCCGACAAGAACAAATTCTCCAAGCAGATCGGTGCTTTGATGGCACAGGGCAAGCGCGACGAGGCCAACGAAATGAAGCGCAAGGTTACCGAAAGCGCTGCACGCCTGGCTGAGCTTGAAAAAATGGAAGGCGAGTACCAGGAAAAGATCCGCAAGATCATGCTGGTGATCCCAAACATCATCGACCCCACCGTTCCGATCGGTAAGGACGACAGCGAAAACGTGGAGGTTCAGCGCTACGGCGAGCCCGTGACCCCCGCCTTTGAGGTGCCCTACCACACCGAGATCATGGAGGCTCTTGGCGGCATCGATCTTGACAGCGCCCGCCGCGTAGCCGGCAACGGCTTCTACTACCTGATGGGTGACGTTGCCCGTCTGCACTCCGCGATCCTCACCTATGCCCGCGATTTCATGATCGACCGCGGCTTTACCTACTGCATCCCCCCCTTCATGATCCGCTCCGACGTGGTTACCGGCGTTATGAGCTTTGCCGAGATGGAGTCCATGATGTACAAGATCGAGGGCGAGGACCTCTATCTGATCGGTACCAGCGAGCACTCCATGATCGGCCGCTTCATTGACACCATTCTGCCCGAGGAAACTTTGCCCCAGACTCTGACCAGCTACTCTCCCTGCTTCCGCAAGGAGAAGGGCGCCCACGGCATTGAGGAGCGCGGCGTTTACCGCATTCACCAGTTTGAAAAGCAGGAAATGATCGTTGTTTGCCGCCCTGAGGAGAGCCCCGTTTGGTTCAACAAGCTGTGGCAGAATACCGTTGACCTGTTCCGCACCCTGGACATCCCCGTGCGCACCCTTGAGTGCTGCTCCGGTGACCTGGCCGACCTGAAGGTAAAGTCCATTGACGTTGAGGCATGGTCGCCCCGTCAGCAGAAGTACTTTGAGGTGGGCAGCTGCTCCAACCTTGGTGACGCACAGGCGCGCCGTCTGAAGATCCGCGTAGCCGGCAAGGATGGCACCAAGTATCTGGCTCACACCCTCAACAACACCGTCGTTGCTCCGCCCAGAATGCTCATTGCTTTCCTTGAGAACAACATGAACGAGGACGGATCCATCAACATTCCCGTTGCCCTTCAGCCTTACATGGGCGGCAAGACCAAAATCGAAAAGAAATAACCGAAGCCCCCTCGGTCCGGCGCAAGCCGCCCGAGGGGATTTTTTTGGCTCCGGGGCTCTTTTTTTGGGGTTTCGTGCGGTTTTTCTTGCATTTTGGGGGCAAATGCTTTATGATAGGGGTATAGTAATTCAGATTACGGAGGAATTCATTTTGTTTAGTCCTAACAGTACCTTTCTGTACCTTGTGGCCGGAGCGGTGATTCTTTTCGTGCTGGCACAGTCCATTTTCTTCCTTGTACGGGCGTACCGTCGGGGTAAGGAGCTGGGCATTGCGTCGGCCAAGCTGAAAAAGACCATCGTTTCTACGGCGATCTTCACCGTTGCACCTGCCGTTTCCATTCTGATCGGCGTGGTCTCCCTGTCCAAGTTTCTCGGCATTCCCCTGCCTTGGATCCGCATGAGCGTAATCGGCGCCATCACCTATGAGCTGCCGGCCGCTACCACCACGGCGGAGGCTCTGGGCGTTTCTCTCTCCCAGCTGATCACCGATCCCAAGGTGTACACCGCCATTGCCTGGGTTATGACCCTCGGCATTATCCCCAGCATCATTTTGCCGCCCATCCTGATGAAAAAGATCCGCGGCGGCATGATCAAGCTGCAGGAAAAGGACAGCAAGTGGAGCGATCTGTTTATGTCCGCCCTGTTCCTCGGTATGATCTCCGCGTTCCTCGGCATGATCTTCGCGGACGTGCGGGAGGGTATTACCGGATGGATTCCCGTATTTGTACTGATCGTGTCTGCGGTGCTGATGGCCCTTTGCGGACTTCTCATTAAAAAATGCAACATGAAGTGGCTGGAAACCTACGCCATTTCCATCAGCATGCTGGGTGGCATGGCCTTTGCGGCCCTGATCACGCCCATTCTTGTGTAAAGGAGGCTAAGTCATGAGAGATTATATGAAGGAAACCGACCGCTACGGTAAGATCTGGATCTGGACCGCCGCGGTTGTGGTTATGATGGTCCCTGCCCTGATTTGTCTGTACTACAATGCTTGGCCGGCAGGCTCTGCCGTGCTTAAGGGCCTTTTAGGCGTTGCCCCCATCTTCTGGACGGTGGGCGTCATTGAGGTCATTACTTATACTCCCATGCTGGGTGTGGGCGGTACGTATCTTGCCTTTGTTACCGGAAACCTCACCAGCCTGAAGGCGCCCAGCGCCCTGACGGCCATGGAAAACGCAGAGGTTAAGCCCGGCACGGAGGAGGGCGAGGTGGTTTCTACCATCGCCATCGCTACCTCTTCCATCGTGACGACGATCATTATTGCCTTGGGCGTTGCGGTTTTGTCCCTGATCACGCCTATTTTGGAGTCGCCCGTGCTGGCGCCTGCCTTTGACAACATTCTGCCCGCCCTCTTCGGCGGCCTCGGTGTGGTATACATCAGCAAGAACTGGAAGCTTTCCATTGCGCCCATCGTCTTTATGCTGGCGCTGTTCCTGTGCGTGCCCTCCCTTGCCTCCTCGGTTGGCGTATTGGTGCCCGTCGGCGCGCTGATTGCCTTGGGCGCGGCTCGCATCATGTATAAGAAGGGCTGGTGCTGATTTTGCCGTTTCTTTGGTTGATTCCTGCCGCTATTGCTACGTTTTTGGCGGTTATTCTGATCCGCGCCGCGGCCTTCCGACCGGAAAAGGAAGCGCCCGTCCTTGAAGAAGACATTGCGCTGGACGAGGAAAAGATTGTTGCGGACTTTCGGGATATGATTCGGTGCAAGACCGTGTCCGACCGGAACGAGGCCTTGGTGGATTGGGCGGAATTTGCCCGGTTCGAGGCGCTTTTAGCGGAGCGGTTCCCCTTGGTACACGAAAAAATGAATAAGAAAAAGCTGGGCAAGACCGGACTTTTGTTCCACCTGGCCGGCCGCTCCTCGGCGGAGCCCACCGTTCTCATGTCCCACTACGACGTGGTGCCGGTGGAGGAGGAGGGCTGGGAAAAGCCCGCCTTTGAGGCGATTCTTGAGGACGGCGTGATCTGGGGTCGGGGCACTCTCGACACCAAGGCCACCCTCTGCGGCGTGCTGGAATCGGTGGAGCGAGCCTTGGCGGAGGGATACGTGCCGGAAAACGACCTGTATCTGTCCTTCTCCGGCGAGGAGGAGATCGACGGTGACTCCTGCCGCTTCATTGTGTCCTATCTCGAAGCCCAGGGCGTGACCCCGGCGCTGGTGCTGGATGAGGGCGGCGCGGTGGTGGACCACGTGGTCCCCGGCGTGCACCGTCCCTCGGCCATGGTTGGCATTGCGGAAAAGGGAGGTCTCAGTGTGGAGTTTTCCATCGCCTCTGAGGGAGGCCACGCCTCCACGCCGCCGGCGCACACCATTCTCGGCCAGCTTTGCCGCGCGGTTACCCGCATTGAGGGCAAACCCTTCCCCTGTCAGCTTTCCGAGCCCACCCGCAAGATGTTTGACACCTTGGGTCGTCATTCCACCTTCCTGTATCGGGTGATCTTTGCGAATTTGTGGTGCTTCCGCCCGATTTTGGACGCTATGGCCAAGAAATCCGGCGGCGATATGAATGCGCTTTTGCGCACCACCGTGGCGGTTACCCGTATGGAGGGCAGCCGCGCCTACAACGTTCTGCCGCCCAAGGCGACCTTGGGTATGAATTTGCGGCTTCTCGGTCACGATACTATGGAGTCTGCCTGCCAGCGGCTGACTAAGCTGGCGGACAACGACAAGATGTCCCTCCGCGTGGTCAGCGGCATGAATCCCTCCATCACCTCCTCCACCGATTGCGGCGGCTGGGAAAAGGTGAAGGCGGCCATTCATAACACCTGGTCGGATGCCATCGTGACCCCTTATCTGATGATGGCTTGCAGTGATTCCCGTCACTATTGCCGCATCACCGATAAGGTTTACCGCTTCTCCGCCATGTACCTCACCAAGGAGGAGCGTGCCACCATCCACGGCCACAACGAGCGGATTCCCGTTCAGACCCTGCTTAAAACGGTCGAGTTCTATACCCGATTGCTGAGGAGCATTTGATCGAAAAGAGAACCACCCCATCCGCACCGTATGTCGCGGATGGGGTGGTGTTTCGTTACCCCCTTGTGCGCGAGCACGATCACACGAGGGTGTCGGGCGGGGAAGCCCCCGCTGGCGTAATAATTTTTGGTCAAGCTTTTTTTAAAAAGCTTGCGCGCTGGAGCCGCGGAGGCTCCTCGCTCGCCGCAGCGAGCGAAAGCCCTTTACACGGCATTTTCTTTTCGCCAAGCCTTTTCTTTTGGGCCTTTTGTGTCAAAAGAAAAGGCGTTAAACGATTCGCACAACCGTCACGGCTACCGCTGGAGTGTCTCATTCGCTTGTAGCCGTGGCGGATGTGCTATTTGTTAGACGCTTTTTTCTTTGAGACCGTAGGCACAAAGAAAAAAGCTTCGCAAAAAAGAAATGCCGCTTCTTCGAAGGGCTCCCGCCCTCCGAGCCACCCGGCGAGCTTTTTAAAAAAAGCTCGACCAAAAATTGCCGTCATCCGTGGGGACATATGTGCGGTACGCCGATTGTTGAAAAACCTGAATCGCAAATTGACAGACGGGGAAATCCGTGATATACTTTTTTGTAAGGAAAAACGACGATACCGTCTGAAATAAAAGGAGAACACTATGAGATACGTAGGAAAAACAGCGCAGGATATTAAGATCGCATACGTTGGCGGCGGCTCCCGAGGTTGGGCTTGGGGCTTGATGAGTGATCTGGCCGCGGCTCCCGACATGAACGGTGAGGTTTGGCTTTACGATATCGACTATGAGGCCGCAAAGGCAAACGAGATCATCGGTAACAAGTTCAACGATGCCAAGGGTGCGGTGGCAAAGTGGAATTATCGCGCCGTTGAGACCATTGGCGAGGCATTGACCGGTGCTGATTTTGTGGTGATCTCCATTCTGCCCGGTACCTTTGACGAGATGGAATCCGACGTACATACTCCCGAAAAGTATGGCATTTACCAGTCCGTTGGCGACACCTCCGGCCCCGGCGGTATCATTCGTGCCATGCGTACCATCCCCATGTACGAGGAAATTGCCGAGAACGTGAAAAAATATTGCCCCAAGGCTTGGGTGATCAGCTACACCAATCCCATGACTCTTTGCATCCGTGCCCTCTATCGGGTTTTCCCGGAGATCAAGGTCTTTGGCTGTTGCCATGAGGTCTTCGGCACTCAGTGGCTTCTTGCCCGCATGGTGAAGGAATACCTGGGCGTGGAGGCTACTCGTGACGACATCAAGGTAAATCCTGTTGCCGTCAACCACTTTACTTGGCTGACTTCCGCCCACTACCGCAACGTGGACCTCTTCCCCTACTATGCCCGCTTCTGCGAGGAGCATAAGGACGGCCTTGAGGATGGCGGTGACGACAACTGGATGAACAACTTCTTCAAGAGTGCGGACAAGGTTAAGTTCGATCTTTTTCGCCGCTTTGGCTATATTGCCGCTGCGGGCGACCGTCATCTGGCGGAATTCTCCCCCGGCGACTGGTATCTGTCCTCCCCTGAGCGCGTGCGGGAAATGAAGTTTGGCTTGACCCCTGTTTCCTGGCGTAAGCAGGATCTGAAGAACCGCTTGGAGCGCTCCCGCCGTCTGCTTTCCGGTGAGGAAGAGATCAGGCTCTGGACGACCGGTGAAGAAGGCGTTAACCAGATGCGTGCGCTTCTCGGTCTTTCCGACCTTGTAACCAACGTAAACATTCCCAACCGCGGACAGATTCCCAATCTGCCCCTGGATGCGGTTGTAGAGACCAACGCGGTGTTCCGTGCAGACAGTCTGGAGCCCGTTTTCGCCGGCCCCATTCCTGCGGAGATCCATCCCTTGATCTCCCGCGTATGCACGGAGCAGGAGCTGGTATCCGAGGGCGTGGCCGAGCGCGATTTGCGCAAGATCTTTGCCGCCTTCGTATCGGATCCGCTGACCCGTTGCTCTCTTGACGACGCTAAGGTGCTCTTCCGCGAGATGGTTGAGAACACCAAGGCTTATTTAACGGATTACGATCTTTCTTTTTTAGGAGGCTAATGCCATGAAGTTTACTACTCCGGAGCAGGTGGGCATTCGTTCCGCCGCTATTGAATCCTATTTATCTCACTTAGAGGCCGGGGGGCTTTGCACCCACGACCTGATTCTGATGCGCCACGGTAAGATCGTGTTCGAGCACTACTGGGCGCCCTTCCACCGTGATTTCCTCCATCGGATGTACTCCGTCACCAAGAGCTTTGTGTCCTTGGCCATCGGTCTTTTGGCGGGGGAGGGCAAGATCGGGCTGGATGACCCCATTGGAAAGTACTTCCCGGAGGAGGCCGCCGCCAGTCCCTGCCCCAATTTGCCGAAGCAGACCATCCGGCAGATGCTGATGATGGCCACCGCCAATCCCCAGCGCGGCTGGTTTGAGGACCACGGCGGGGACCGGGTCAAGTTCTACTTTGAGGGCAAGGGCAAAAACCTGCCCGGACTGATCTTCGAGTACGACAGCACCGGCTCCTTCATTCTCGGTGCCTTGGTGGAGCGGGTCAGCGGAGAGGATCTGATGACGTATCTGCGCCGTCGTGTGCTGGACAAGATCGGCTTCTCCCGCGAGGCTTATATGCTGAAATGCCCGGGCGGGCATTCCTGGGCGGATTCCGCGCTTCTTTGCACCCCCCGCGACCTGCTTCTGGCCGCCAAGCTCTGCCTGCAACAGGGCGAATGGGAGGGCGAGCAGCTGATCGACCGGGAGTATATGCGTGCCGCCACGTCCAAGCAGATCGACAACAACGGCTGGGGCGTCTGCGATTTTGACACTCACGGCTACGGCTATCTGTTCTGGCGTACCTACGACAATTCCTTCTGCTTCGTCGGCATGGGCTGTCAGTACGCCATCTGCGTGCCGGATAAGGATATGATCCTCATTTATAACGGCGACAATCAGGGTCTGCCCTACGTCAAACCCATCATTTTTGACCGCTTCTTTGAGGAGATCGTCCGCCCCGCGGCGGATGAGGCTCTACCCGAGGACGAGGCGGCACAGGCCTCCTTGGCGGAATATGCCGCCGGCCTCAAGCTGTTTACCGTCCGCGGCAAGGCGCATGAGGCTATGGAGCAGGTGGTGAATGGCGTTACCTATCGGATGCAGGACAATCCCATGGGCATTACCCGCATGCGCCTTGAATTTACGGAGGGGGAGGGAACTCTCTCCTATACCAACGCTCAAGGAGACAAGGTTCTTCGCTTTGGTCTTGGGAAAAACGTCTTTGGCGACTTCCCGGAGACGGGCTACGACGACCAGATCGGCGGTGTCGCCGGGGAGCGGCTGTATCACTGTGCCGCCTCGGCCGCGTGGGTCAGCCCTTACCAGCTCCTTTTGCGGGTACAGATCATCGATACCTATTTCGGCAATTTGTCCGTGGGCTTTGGCTTCAACGAGAAGGGAGAGCTGTCGGTGCATATGCAAAAGTGTGCCGAGCATTTTCTTGATACGTACAATGGCTTTGCCATGGGAATGAGGGAGAATTAAGCAATGAAAGAAAAAATCATACAGTTCGGCGAGGGCGGTTTTCTCCGAGGCTTTGCCGATTGGATGTTAGAGTCCGTAAACGAAACAACCGACTTTGACGGTGGCGTTGTGGTGGTTCAGCCCATTGAAAAGGGTCTGTGCGACCTGCTGACCGCTCAGGGATGCACCTATACCCACATTTGCCGCGGCGCGGAGGGCGTGGAGGCCAAGACCGTCCATGCCATCACCCGTTGCGTTAAGCCTTATGAGGACTTTGAGGCCTATATGGCGTTGGCGGAGAATCCGGACTTCCGTTTTGTGATCTCCAACACCACCGAGGCGGGCATTTGCTTCCGCCCGGAGGATGCTATCACTGACCGTCCGGCCGCGTCCTTCCCCGGCAAGCTGACCCAGCTCCTTTACAAGCGCTTTACGCTCGGTCTTGACGGCTTTGTGTTCCTGCCCTGCGAGCTGATCGAGAAGAACGGCGCCAACCTGAAGGCCTGCATCCTGAAATACGCGGAGCTTTGGGCGCTGGGTGCGGACTTTGTATCTTACGTGAACGAAAAGAATATCTTTTGCAACACTCTGGTGGACCGCATCAACACCGGCTACCCCAAGGGAGAGGATATTTGCGAGGAATACGGCGATCCTCTGCTTAACGCCTCGGAATACTTCCACCTTTGGGTCATTGAGGGCTACGGAGAGCTGTTCCGCGAGCTTCCCTTTGACAAGTGCGGCCTTAACGTGATCCTTACGGACGATCTGGACCGCTACCGCACCCGCAAGGTGCGCATTCTCAACGGCGCCCACACCTCCATGGTGCCCTACGCGCTTCTCTGTGGCCTTGAGACTGTGGGTGACTGCATGAAGGATCCCGTGGTGCGGGAGCATCTGCGCGCCTGCGTGTACGACGAGATCGTGCCCACTCTGGATCTGCCCCGTGAGGAGCTTTTGGCCTATGCCGACAACGTGGTGGTTCGCTTTGAGAACCCCTACATCAAGCACTACCTTTCCTCCATTGCGCTGAACTCCGTCAGTAAGTTCAAGGTGCGGGTTCTGCCCTCCATCCTTGCTTACATCCAGCGCTTTGGGGCAATGCCCGAGCATCTGCTCTTCTCCTTTGCCAAGCTCATCGACTTCTATCGGACGGACATGACCAACGACGATCCTGCCGTTACCGCCTTTATGAAGACGGCCTCCGTTGAGGAGATTCTGGCAAACGCCGCCCTTTGGGGACAGGATCTCAGCCATCTTGCCAGCGAGGTAAAGAAGTATGTTGATCGATAAGCGGGATAACGTAGAGGTCAATCTGGAAAACGGCCACAAGTATGCCGCCCGTCCCATTGCGGCCGGCGAGAACGTGGTAAAATACGGTCAGGTGATCGGCGTTGCCAAGGCAGACATCGCGGTGGGTGAGCACGTACACACCCACAACGTGCGCTCGGCGCTGACCGGGCGGCAGGAGTACACCTATGCGCCGACGGATCGGACGTGGGAGCGGGTGGAAAGTGACCGCACCTTCCTTGGCTACGTGCGCCCCGACGGGCAGGTTGGCATCCGCAACGAGGTCTGGATCGTCAACACCGTGGGCTGTGTCAACAAAACGGCGGAAAAGCTGGCGGCGCTGACCGGCGCGTACCATTTCCCCCATCCCTTCGGCTGTTCTCAGCTGGGGGATGACCATGAGACGACTCAAAAGATTCTGGCCGGACTGGTCAAGCATCCCAACGCCGCCGGCGTTCTGGTGCTGGGTCTGGGCTGTGAAAATAACAATCTGGCGGAATTTAAAAAGGTGCTGGGCGCTTGGGACGATGCGCGGGTGAAGTTTTTGAACGCGCAGGATCACGAGGACGAGATCGCTGAGGGCGTGCGCCTGATCGGCGAGCTGAAGGCCTACGCCGCCACCTGCCAGCGGGTGGAAATTCCCGTTTCCCGCCTTCGGGTGGGTCTGAAATGCGGCGGAAGCGACGGATTCTCCGGCATTACCGCCAATCCGCTTCTTGGTCGCTTCTGCGACCGACTGACCGCCATGGGCGGTAGCTGTGCCTTGACGGAGGTGCCGGAAATGTTCGGCGCGGAGCATCTTTTGATGGCCCGTTGCGTGGACGAGGGCGTGTTCGGCAAGACCGTGGAGCTGGTCAATGGCTTTAAGGACTACTTTGTGCGTCACGGCGAGGCCGTGGACGAGAATCCCTCCCCCGGCAACAAGGAGGGCGGCATTACCACCTTGGCGGAAAAATCTCTCGGTTGCATTCAGAAGGGCGGAACCTCCCCTGTGGTGGACGTGCTGACCTACGGCGACCGCATGGAAAAGAACGGACTTTCCTTGGTAAACGGCCCCGGCAACGACCTTGTGGCCATTACCAATCTGACGGCGGCAGGCGCCCACATGATCCTCTTTACCACCGGACGCGGAACTCCCTTGGGCGGCCCCGTGCCTACGGTAAAGGTAGCCACCAACAGCGAGCTGGCCGCCAAAAAGAAGGCTTGGATCGACTTTAACGCCGGCCCCATCCTGGATGGGGAGGATCTGGACGACGCCTTCTTTGACTACGTCCTTGGGGTAGCCTCGGGGGATGAGGCCAAAAACGAAGCGCACGGCTACCGTGAAATTTCCATCTTTAAGGATGGCATCGTGCTGTAAAAATCAGAGAGGCGGGATATCCCCGCCTCTTTTTTTTGCGGGGCGGGGAAGCCCCCGCTGGCAAGGTCGCCGCTTGCTCACTTGTAAGCGCGCACGATCAC
>JAGARU010000139.1 GCA_017622085.1 Clostridia bacterium
ATCGGTGGTCCCCCTTCTCCGCTGGAGAAGGCTACCCATGTGCTTCCTCCGGCGGTAGCCGTGGCGGTTGTGCCACTTGTATGACGCCTTTTCTTTTGAGGCCGTAGGCGCAAAAGAAAAGGCTTAGCGAAAAGAAAACGCCGCTTCTTCGGGCGCTGCCCGAACCCGCTCGCTTTTTTGAAAAAAAGCGAGGCAAAAAACAAACCTTTGGTGACGACACCTTCGTGTGATCGTGCGCGCTTACAAGTGAGCAAGCGCCGAAGTTTGGCCGCCGGGCCTCCCCGGCTGGCCGCCGGGCCTTCCCGGCTGCCAGCGGGGGCTTCCCCCACACAAGAATTTAATAGAGCCCCGGATCCAAGGGCGAGAGGTCGGCAAAGAGCTCTTGCCCTTGGGCCTTTTGATGGATGGACATGAACACCTCCTGCATCCCGCGGGCAGAGCAGATCTGCACCGGAGCAGAGCCAAGGCGAGCGTCCGTAATACAGCCGTGGGCGCGGAAGGCGGGCTCTAACTTGGGGTAATTGGCACTGACGTCACCGATGCCTTCGGCTACGTGGGTGTGGATCATCCGCTTCTCCACCCGGCCGTCCCGGTGGATCACGGTCTTTTCCACCGGCTCCCGGGAGAGGCGGTTGGGCACGTTCAGGCGCTCCTCCACGCTATGTAAAAACGTATCGCGGTTATGGCCAACGCCCACCAAAAGCACGTAGCCGTCCTCATCATACAGCTTGCCGTAGCAGCCGTCGGCGGGAGCCGGAGCGGTGGCGGTGGCATCACCCTTGATGAAATCGTCCACCCGTTCCTGCCGTCCGAACACGGCCATGGAGTGGGAGGGATGCGCCGAGCGGGTGGCCTTGGGATGAGCCGCCGCCAGACGGGACAGCGTGCCGACGCAGGTGACGTTATCCCGCAGATCCACGCCGCTTCCGTCCCACGTATGAGTGGGGATGGTCAAAAGGCCGTCCTTTTGGGTGAAAAACTCAATGAGAAGCTCCAAAAGTGCCTCTCCCCTGCCCTCCACCCGGCCAACGGCGCGGAGGGAGGAGTGGATATGCACGATTTTGCCCTGAAGGTGCGAAAAGGCCTTCAGCTGCTCCCGAAGCTCCGGAACCGTCCACGTTTTTTCCATAAAAAACTCCTCGTTTAATACTGATATTTTTTACGCATGGCCACAAGAAACAGGGCGGACATGAGCATGGCCAAAAGCTCCGCCGCAACAATGGACAGCCAAATACCGTCCAGCTCCCAATAAGTCGGGAACCAAAGCACGCAGGACACCTGAAAGACCACCGTGCGTAAGAAGGACAAAAGGGCGGACACTGCGCCGTTGTTAAGGGCAGTAAAGAAGGACGAGCCCATAATGGCAATGCCCGAGAACAGAAAGGACAGGGCATAAATGCGGAAGCCCCGCAGGGTCATCTCGTAAAGAATCGGATCATATCCGGCAAAAACGGTGGACAAGGGGCCGGCCAAAAGCTGGGAGAGAGCCAGCATTCCGACCGAGGCGGACAAATAGAGGAGCACGCTTTTGCGGAACACGTTTTTCAGCTCCCCGTGGTTTTGCGCGCCGTAATGATAGCTGATTACGGGGGCAGAACCGTTGGCGTAGCCGAAAAAGATACCGATAAAAACAAAGCTGACGTACATCATAATGCTGTAGGCCGCCACGCCGTCCTCGCCGGCGTAGGCCATCAGCTGGGTGTTATAAAGAATGCCCACAAGAGAGCCGGACACGCCGGACACCAGCTCCGAGGAGCCGTTGGCGGTGGCGCGGAGCATGGCTGAGCCGTCAAAATCCGGACGTCCCAGACGCAAAAGGCTGTCGTTTTTCTTGAAGAAATACCAAAGAGGGATGCCGCCGCCCACGATCTGGCTGATGGCGGTGGCCGCCGCCGCGCCGGCGATCTGCCAATCGAACAATCCGACGAACAGGGCGTCCAAGACCATGTTGGTAACGCCGGCCAGCAGAGTTACATACAGGCCCAGCTTGGGCTTTTCAGCGGTGACGAAGAAGATCTGGAACAAAAACTGCAGATTCCAGAAGGGCAAGGATACCAAAAGGATCATACCGTACAGCACGGCCTGATCCAGCATATCTCCCTCCGCGCCCAAAGCGCTGAGAAGCGGACGGAGCAGGAACACGCCTGCCACGGCAAACACCACGCCGAGGGCAATGGTAACGTACACGAAAAGGGAGAACAGGCGGTTGGCCTTTTCCCTCTTTCCCTCCCCTAAGGTGCGGGCAACCAGCGCACTGCCGCCGGCGCCGAACATATAGCCGAAGGTGGCGAGGATATTGAGCACGGGAAAGGCAAAGTTAATGGCGGCCAGCGCCGTTTTGCCGGCAAAATTGGTAACGAAAAGGCCGTCCACCACGCCGTACAGAGAGGTGAACACCATCATCAGCATGGTAGGAAAGGTAAACCGCAGGAGCTTACCGTAGGTGAAGTGATCGGACAGTTGAATGCGCATAGCACGCCTCCTTTCTCTTGCTTGCAAAGCTATCACAAGTATACCGCAAATGCCCCGGAATGTCAACGGCGGCTTGACTTTGCGCCCGCCCCCGTGGTACAATGGGAGCAAGTCGGCGCAAGACCGCCGCAAAGGAAGGAACGGCATGCAACGAACGACAGACATGACGGTGGGCAGCCCCGTCAAGCTATTACTGACCTTTTCCCTGCCCCTGATACTGACCAATCTGGGGCAACAGCTATATATGATCGTGGACGGCGCCATTGTGGGGCGGGGCGTGGGCGTAAACGCCTTGGCCGCCGTGGGCGCCACGGACTGGATCTACTGGATGATCCTGTGGGCGGTTCTGGGTCTGACTCAGGGCTTTGCCACCTTTGTTGCCCGTCATTACGGAGAAAACGACTACGAGGCCGTCAACCGCACCATTGCCACCTCCGCCATCCTGTGTGCGGTGATCAGCCTTGTGCTGACGGCGGCGGGCATTCTCAGCGCGGAGCCGCTGCTCCTTCTGCTTGACACCCCGGAGGAGATCCTGCCGGATGCGAAGATCTATCTAATCACCATGATCGCCGGCACGCTGGTGGTAGGCGCGTACAACATGGCCGCCTCCATACTGCGCGCCTTTGGCGACGGCCGCTCACCCCTTGTGGGCATGGCCATTGCCGGATGCCTGAACGTGGGGCTGGATCTTCTGTTCGTCATGGTCCTTCACTTAGGCGTATTCGGGGCGGCCTTCGCCTCGGTTCTGTCTCAAGGGGTCGCCTTTGTTTACTGCTTGATCCGCATTCTGCGGGTGGACTGCGTCCATCTGACGGCCGCCCACTTCCGCCCGGAGAGAAAGCGGATCGGGGAGCTTTTGCTCTTTGGCCTTCCCTTGGCCTTCCAGAATGTGGTGATCGCGCTGGGCGGCATTATCGTGCAATCCTCCATTAACGCGGAGGGAAGCATTTTCTTAGCCGGCTACACCGCCACCAACAAGCTGTACGGGCTTTTGGAGAGCAGTGCCATTTCGCTCGGTATTGCGGCCTCCACCTTCCTCTCCCAGAACTACGGGGCGGGGCTTTACCGCCGGGTGCGGGACGGGGTGAAGAAATGCACCGGGATCGTGCTGATCATGGCTGTGGCCGTAGCGGCGATCATTCGTCTGGCCGGACACTACCTTTTGCAGCTGTTCCTTGACGTGGACAAGGCCGGCGGAGCGGAGGCCTTGGTCATCAGCGAGCACTATCTGGGTATTTTGGCCTGGTGTCTGTGCATTCTCTATCTGCTCCACGTATACCGCAACGGACTGCAGGCTATCGGCGTATCGGTGTGGTCCATGCTCTCCGGCTTTGCGGAATTTGCGGCGCGGGTTTGTATGGCCAAATTCGGCTTCGGCCTCTTCGGTACGGACGCGCTCCTTCTGGCTGAGCCTGCCGCGTGGCTGGCCGCTCTGCTCTTTGTTATGATTCCCTATTTCTTCTACCAAAAATCGCGCCTCCCCCTCCAGTCGTAAGAAAAACCGCCGTCCGGGCAAGCTTGCCGGGCGGCGGTTGTTTTTTTGCTTAGTCAAAGGGGACCACGTGGTCGTCACTGCCAAGATGAGTACGGGCGGTGGGATCCTCGGGCTGGTCGCCTAAAATGTAGGTCAGCATTTTGCGGGTGGCCTGGGGATCGTAGGTCTGGTAGTGCAGATGGAGCACGTCTCCGGCAAAAATACCCGCGTAGTCGTGGGGTGCCGCCGAGTTGGTCTTATCAATGGACAAAACCGCGCAGGTGGGCGGCCAGAGAATGTCGCGGATCTCCCTGCCCTCCGCAAAGGAGCCGGGGCGGACGGTCATGTGAGCGTCCACGATCACCGCCGTTTTGCCGGCGTGGGCGGCCTCGGCCTTGGACTCCACCATGGCCTCTGTCAGATCGGTAACGCCGGAAACCTCCACGATCAGGTACGCCAGCACCACGCCTACGCCAATGGGCAGGATGTTATTGACACCGCACAGAGCCTCTGCAGCGAAGGCGATGGCGGTAATGGGAGTACGGGAGGAGGCCGCCAAGAAGGAAGCCATGCCTACCGCGACGCAGACGGCGGTATACTCCCCGTCCAGCCATCCGGCCATCTCAAAGCCACCGGACAGGAGGGCGGCGATCATAGCGCCGAAGGCCAGCTTGGGCACGAACACGCCGCCCGTGATGCCCTCGCCGTTTGAAAGGATCATCAAAACGGAGCGGAGGATCAGCGCGGACAGAAGAAGGTACCAAACGGCGTGGCCGCGGATGATCTTCTCGATCAGATCGTGGCCGGAGCCCACAAAGTCCTCACAGAGAACGCCCAGCGCGGCGGTGGCAACGAAGATCGCCACGATTTTAAGGACAAAAGGAATGCGCACCAGCTTTTTGGTACAAAGGTGCTTGAGCACCTGATAAAGCCAGGAGAAAAGAATGGCAAACAGGCCGCAGACGCCGCCAATGACGATGGCCACCCACAAATAGCGCAGAGGCATGGGATCATGGATCACAAAGTCAAAGAAGGTGGTATCCACGCCGAACCAATCGGACAAAAAGGCTTGGGTAGCCGTACCGCTGACCACGGAAACCGCGGCCACCGTGAAGATCATGGGAGAGAACCGGCGGTGAGCCTCCTCCAGGGCAAAGAGGATGCCCGTGAGAGGTGCGCCCGTTGCCGCCGAAAAGCCGGCGCAGGCGCCGCCCGTCATGACGTAGCGCTCCCACTCCCGTTTTTTGCGGCCGAACAGGGCAGATGCGCCCTTGCCCACGGCCGTTCCCATCTGGACGCTGGGGCCCTCGTTGCCGAGGGGCACGCCGCCAAGGTAGGTGAGCATAGCGGAGGCAAAGAGGCCGAAAATTCCCTGCAACCATTTCAGGGGAACCAAGCCGCGGATGGAGGCGATGGCAGTGGGAATGCCGCCGCCCCGACAGTCCTTGGCGTACTTTAGCAGAAGGGAGGCCAAAAGGCCCAGAAGCGCCGCCCCCAAAAGGAAGCCGCCCACGCGGGTGGGATTCTCCCGCACGTAGCTGTAAATCTGCTGGGACAGGCCGATCACCTTGGAGGAGGCGATCTTGAACAAGAAGATCAAGGCGCCCGTTACCACGCCGACGGCGGTGGAAAACAAAAATCCGGGAACCAATATATTTTTTACGTAATTGAATCGTTGTGCTTTCATATCCTCAATGGCTCGATTAAAATGGAGTGGTTTGTGACAAACGGACTCATTATAGCACAATATATCCGATATTGCAACCATGATTTTTCGCCGGGGCCACAAGCTTGGCCGTGGGGGCGTCGATCCCTGCAAGGGAGCGTTTTCTCCGGCGGTAGCCGGGGCGGTTTCACTACCTGTTCACGCTTTTTTCTTTGGAGGCAAAAGGCCCAAAGAAAAAAGCTCGGCAAAAAAGAAAGGCCGTTTCTGTGGGGCTCCGCGCCCCACACCCTCGCGAGCTTTTTAAAAAAAGCTCGACCAAAAATTGCCGACACCTTCGGGGGAGCGTGTGCGCTGACGTGTGAGCAAGCGGCGACCTTGGCCGCGGGGGTTTCCCCGCCGTCACCCTCGGGGGAGCGTGTGCGCTTACAAGTGAGAAAGCGTCAAAGGAGATCCTTTGACGCTTTCTTTGATTCAGGGGAAGACCAAGCCGTCGATGACGGCTCGGATCTCTTCATAATCTGCGCGCGGAAGCAGATAGGTGTGGCGGGTGTCCGGGTCCTTTACGAAGCGGGTAACACCCTCGTCGTCCACCGTAATACGGCCGTAGGCGTGGTAGTGCCAATAGGTATCCGGGCGGACGGCATCCAAAATGGCTGTATGATCCCAGCTACAGCGTCCCTCTCCGCCGCTATACACGTGGTAGGCCAGCCGCACGGGGTCATCCTGCGGGGCGGCGGTATTATAGCCCACCATGGTTTTAATATACGTACCGATCTCGTAGCTGGAGAACACCAGCTCCCCCGGCCAGAGGCGGCAGACGGTCTGCGCATCCCGGACAGACTCCCGAATGTTCCACTCCCAGTCCACCAGCTTATCGCCGGGCTCGTTATTGGCATGGATGCCCATGGGCCACGACTCAAAGAAGCGGCCGCCCATGACCACGGTACGGTGAATTTTTTTGCGGATCAGCTCCCTGCCGCCAAGGGGAGAGATCTCATCCCCCGCAGACACCGCCAAAGCGGCGGCGGTGGCAAGAGAACCGGTTACCACAAAAGTAACGCTATCATCCTCCGCCCGTGAGAGCGCTCGGCGCAGGACGGAAACGGAGTCCGGTGCGGCCTCGGCGGTGCCGTAGGCGGCCGACGGATAGCGGCTTGGGAAGGTATCGCAAAGGAGACCGGCGTAGGAGCCGCGATCCTCCTTTGTTGCCCCGTAGAAGATCCCCACGGGCACTTCCCTGCCATAATAACGGTTAATGGCGTCGATGCATCCCGCCACGTAGGGGGAGGCATAGCAGGCGGTAACGGCCAACAGATCCGCCTCGCCCCGATCGCACAGGCGATGGAGCAGAGCCAAGGCACCGGCGTCGTCGCAATCGCCACCGATATCGGTATCAAACAGAATCTTTTTTACATCCATCGTGTCCTCCGATCAGTCCTCGGGCACGCCGTCCACGGTGCGATTGGCGTGGGTTTCGTAAACGGGTCGGGTCTGCCTCAGTTTCTCCACGTCCTCCCAATCGCTTGAAAAATGCAATTGGTCGTACAGCTCCCGGGTCAGGTTGGGAATATCCGTCAGGGCATACCAATCAAAATCGTACGTCACACGGCTGTTTTTGTATTGACCCACCGAGTGAACCAAATAGGGGTACGTATCCTCCGAATCCAGATAAATGCGGGTACTGTTCCGCACCTGGAGGGTATAGGTCTCTCCGTCATAGACCAGATAAGACACGTAGAGAACCGGATAATTATGCTTGATCTCCTCGTAATACTCCTCACCGTAGTTGGCCGGGTCGATGGTATAATATCGTGCCAAAAGAACCTCGGCAGGCTCGCCACGGCGGGTCTTTTCGTAAAATGCATCCCAAAGCTCGCCGCCGGAGATCAGCTTATACTGATACAGCACCACGTAATCGTTCTTTTGCACGTACTCGTAGGCGCGCTCCGCCGACCAACGGCGGGGAATCTCGTAAAGGGGCGTATCAAAGCGAGGATCCTTGCCGCAGGAGGCAAGCATGAGGGTGCAGAGAGTGATCAGCACCAAGAGAAACGAAAGCACGCGTAGCTTCACGGAAGAACCTCCTTAAATTTATTCAGCACGGACGACGATCTTGCCGCCGGCGGCCACAAGGGCAACGGACTCAAAGTCCACGTTATAGGTATTTTCCTCGTCCACGGAGACGGAAATGGGGAGCTGGGCTCCTGCCGTGACGGTCTTTGACAGGCGGAAGGTGAGGGTTGCAAAGGTACCGCTTGCCTCCACGTCCTCAAAGGGGCTGATGAAGGTGACGGGCAGGGGGCTTGCATAGGGGGTGGGGGCAGTTACGTAAGCGCCGAAGGCTGAGGAGAAGGCGATCTCCGTCAGGGTCAGCTCCGGGCCGTAGGTGATGTAAAGCTTAAGGCTTGAGAGGCCGGGGTTATTGGCAAGAGAAACGGTTACCTTGACGGTAGCATCCGACGGGGTTACGTAGACGGTGTCCACAAGAACCGCCGGTGCGTCTCCCAGCTCGGCTCCGCATCCGGTGCAGGTGCCGTCGGTGTAGCTATGCCCCATGGCGGGGAGCACGGTGGCGGCGAGGGTGGTTTCCGTCCTGCCGTCGGCGTCCTTGTAATGCTTGCCGCAGGCAGAACAGCTATAGTAGGCGGTATGGCCGGGCTCGGTGCAGGTAGCGGGGCGTTCGGCGGTGGCGGTGAGGGTATGCCCCTTGGCGGAAACGACAGTTTCCGCACGGGTGATCTCGCCCCGTCCGCCGGCATCCCGGAAGAGCTTCTGGCAGACGCCGCAGGTCCAGTAGGTGATATTGCCGCTCTCGGTGCAGGTGGCGGCCTTGGCGGCGGTGGAGACCAGCGTATGGCTGGTTACGGGGATGACGGTAGCTGCAAGGGTAGTCTCGGTGCGTCCCTGCGCGTCGCCATAAAGCTTGCCGCAGGTGGTACAGCTATAGTAAGCGATGTTGCCGGTCTTGGTACAGGTGGAGGCCTTGGCGGCGGTGGCGGTCAAGGTATGACCCTTAGCCTCTATAACGGTGGCGGCAAGAGTGGTTTCCGTCGTGCCGTCGCCATCAAGGAAGTGCTTGCCGCAGGCAGAACAGCTATAGTAGGCCACGTTGCCCTTCTCGGTGCAGGTGGCATTCGTTTTGGCAGTGGAGGTCAAGGTATGACCCTTGGGAGCGATGACGGTATCGGCCAGCGCGATCTCCAATTTGCCCGCCCCGTCGCTGAAATGCTTGTTGCAATGCTGGCAGGTCCAGTAGGCGATATTTCCGCTCTCGGTGCGGGTGGCGTCCTTGGGAGCGGTGGCAACGAGGCTATGTCCCGTAGCGGCGATGATTTGATCCGCCAGCTCCACCACGGTCTTGCCCTCGGCGTCGCCAAAGTAGGTGCCGCAGTCCGTGCAGGTCCAGTAGGCCAGATTGCCGTTTTCGTTGGCGGTGGCCTCCTTGGCCTCGGTCTTGACCAAGGTATGACCCTTGGCCTCCAGCTTGGTCTGCTCCACCAAGATCGCACCGCAGGCGGTACAATGGCTACCCTCCGTAATGCCGTCCTCGGTACAGGTGGGGGCAACGGCCTCGTCCACGACCTCGGTGTGGCCGGGGGCATGGATCACGGTCTGCTCCTTCAGCACCTTGCCGCAGACGGTACAGTGTATCCGCTCCGTTAGGCCGTCCTCGGTGCAGGTGGCCTCCACGCCGGGCTCGGTCTCCTCGGTGTGACCAAGGGCACTGACCACGGTCTGCTCCGTCAGGACCTCCCCACAAAGACTGCAGGTGCGTCCCTCGGTAAGGCCCCACTCCTCGCAGGTTGCCTCCTTTGCGGGGTACAGCACCACGGTCAGGTGACGGCACACGGTCTCGCGAAGCTCGCCGCAGAGGTTGCATTCCGCATCCAGATCGTCATCGTAGCGATGGTCTAAGGGGGAGAGCTCCGTTTGAGGGATAGTGACCGTGCCGCAGACCGCACAGTGTGCGCCCGCCGTTACGCCGGGCTCGGTGCAGGTGGGGTTGACGGCCGGATCGGTTACCTCCGTATGTACGCCGGTGGCGGCAAGCGTCTCGTAGGATTCTGCCCCGCAGGCGGTGCACCGGCTCCGACGAAGGCCTTCCTCGATGCAGTTGGGCTCCCGAACCGTTTCCCACGTTTCAAAGACGTGGGGGCAAGCGGTGGTATCGGCCGGGGTGGTTCCCCCCGTCTCCGTGGGGGTAGTGCCCGCCGGCTGATCGCCGCAGGACCATAGGGCCAGCGCGCAGACCAAAAGCAGAACAAGGAGCAGCAAATGATATCTTTTCATAAGTAATCCTCCAAAGAAACGCCCACAGGGCGGAAAAAAGCGGTGTGATGCTCTATTGTATCACACCGCCGAGGGGATGCACAAGTGCATTTTGCATCATTTAAGATTTATTTGCCAAGCTACGGGATCAAAAGCACAAAGGACCATGCGGTAAGCGCGCCGCCGCCCAGAAGGCATACCGCCGTCAGGAGGTGGCCGAGGTACTGGTGCATCCAAGCGGCCACAAGATTAAACAGTCCCACCCCGAACACAAAGGCACCGGCCATACCTAAAAGAAGCGGCCATTCGCTTGGCAGCTCCAGAAGAACCGCGCAAACGAGATATCCCACCATGGGCAACACGATGGCAGCGATTCCAAGGAGGCAAAGCAGCCGATAGACCCCGGGAAACAGCCATTTAAAATCCGCATCGGCCTCCCGCGAGAAAAATTCCAGCGAATTCTCCGGGGCTTTTCTTGTAAATCGGGGGCTCAGCCGGCGCAAAAAGGGGAAATAATCCCGCCCGTATTTGCGCCGAAAGGCGTGCATCTCCCGCCGGAGGGAGTACAGATTCCGCTTTCCCAGATAGATCTCCGGCACGTTATGGATGGCGTCGGCATAGTCAAAGATGGTTTGCGGGTCTCCCTCCTCAAGGAGGAGGAACAGGGTGTCGATGCAGTAAAGAAGCACCGCCTTCTCCTCTCTTGGAGCATTGACCTGAACCGTTTGCCGCGCCGCCCGGATCTCATCGGTCAGCTCTTGAAAGCGTGCGCCGCCCTCTGCCGCCGACCGGCAAAAGCGGATTTCGGCAAAGCAGGCCTGCAGATTCTTATAAAAGGTCTCTCTCAAGCTCGTCACTCCCTTCGTTTTCATGGTACCATACCTTCAAAGCCCGTTAACGCGAGCTCTCGCCCGTCGTGGGGCTACTTTTTCCGTTTCCCGTACTTCTTTTGGATCCTCGCATCCCGCTTGGATTGGCGAAAGATGTCCTGTCGGACGAAATAGGCGCACAGAACAAAGGCGCCAATGCCCACAAGAACCGTCACGCCGCCCAAGGCGATCCGAAGGCCCTCGTACTGGGGCTCATCGTTGTTGTAGCGCACAAGAAGCTCTCCGTTTACCAAAATTTCCTCTGCGTACTTTTTGGAAAACAGCTTGCTTTCGTAGTACCGAACCGTCACCCGCTGTCCGCTTTGCAGGGCCGCATACACGGCGGCGGGATCGTAGTCGCCGGTCAGATTGTACCGCTCGTTGTCCGTGGTGGTCAGTCGGTCAAAATTTGCCCCGCGTCCTCCGCTTACGTGCCGTACCGAGGAGACGGTGACCTCCTTTTCTGTCAGCGCCTCGTAGGTAGCCGGAGGCTCCATACACGGGTACACAATAACGAACAGGCCCATCAGGACAAGGACTACGCCGACGGCGACCACCGCCGTCCACTCGCGCCGCCAATCGGAGGTGTTTTTTCGCTTCATTCCGCTTCCACCTTTCCTGTTCGGGCGAGGCAAAAGACGCCCAAAATCGCACAGCCGTACATGATCAGCCCAAGACGCTGGAAGTTTTTACGGTCGCTTCGGGGCCGGGCCATGGTATCCTCCAGCGTCAAAAGCGGCTCGCCGTCGGCACAGAGCTCCAGGACCGTTCCCTCCTCCGGGTGAAGGAGCAGGGCGATAGGGGTCTCCGGAGGCAGAGCCTCCAGTCCGTCGGCCAGCTCTTTCGTCACGTGGGCGCTGTCGATCCGATAGGTGCCCCCCGTGCAGGTCAATACGAGATCCGTCCCCGAGCGGAGCAGGCGGTCGCTTTTCTCTCCGCGGCAGGACAAAAGCTCCGTCTCCACGGTGGCGCACGCCTCACGGGGCACGTCCGCATAGTGAGGGGCTACCGCAAAGAGGAACACTGTGCCCAGGATCAGCCCGATGGCCAGCATGGCAAGGGCGGTTTTGCGCGGTACGGCGGATGCGGTTTGCTTCGTTTCTTTCATCTTATTTCCCTCCCTCTACCTTTGCCTTACAGCCGAGGAAGGCATCCGTGCCCAGCCGCGGCATGACGGTGGGAAGCGTGATCTCTGCTAAATTGGTGCACCCGTTAAAGGCCGAGATGCCAATTTCCGTTACGCCCTCCGGGATGCGGATGGCTCTGAGAGAGGTGCAATTCTGGAAGGCACAAAAGCCGATTTTTGTAACGCTTTCGGGAATTTCAACGCCGGCAAGGGAGGTACAGCCATAGAACGTGCCCTCTCCGATCTCCCGGATACCCGAAGGCAGAGTGATGCTTTTCAGGCTTACGCACTCGTAAAAGACGCCCCGCTCCATCTTTGATGCATCGGGCGGAAGCGCCACACGGGATAGCGAGGTACAGCCCTTGAATGCACACCGATACACGTACCGCGCGTTCGGCAGCTCGATGCTCTCAAGGGAAGCACAGTTCTCAAAAGCGCCCTCGCACACGTGGGAGGTTTTCTCCGGCAGGATAACGGTCCGCAGGCTGGTACAGCCGCAGAAGGTCTGTGGCTGGATGGTAAGGTAGCGATTCCCCTCCACAGTCACGGTCTCAAGGGAGGTACAGCCCTCAAAAAGACTCTTGGACGTATCGCTCACCGTAGCGCGGACAAGTCCGGTGCAACGGGCAAAGGCGCTTTGGCAAACGGTTTTTACGTGGGCCACGTCCGCACGCTTCAGGCTGACGCACTCCTCAAAGGCGGATTCCCCAATGAGCGACAGACTTTGGGGGAAATTGATCTCCGCCAGACGCTCACAACCATCAAAGGCCATGGCGGCAATGGAGCCAACGCCCTCCGACAGGGTTACACGCTCTAAGCTTCCACAATAGCTGAAAGCGCTTTTTGCAACGTACCGCACCGTTGCCGGCAGGGTGACGGTCTTAATGCCGGTGCATCCGGAAAAGCGATATTCATCGATTCTCGTAACACCCTCCGGGATCACAAGATCGGTTACCGGTTCACCCTTCAGACACAGCTCTGCACCGGCAATAAAGCTGGAAAAATAGGGGAAATCGGTCTCCACGTCCATATTGCACCATGCGGCGAGATCGGCAACGTCCACCCGACGGATCTTATGGCATCCCGCGAAGGCATCCGCATGCACGGTGGCAATGGTAGAGGGGAAGCTTACGCTTTTCAGGTTGCCGCAATGGCCAAAGGCATTGGCCTCAATGCGGGTCAGCCCCTCGGGCAGAATTACGCTCTCGACGGTGTTGTTAAACCGAAAGGCGTCCTCTCGAATCGTGGTCGTTCCCTCCGGGATCACAAGCTCCGCCGCCTCGTCGGCATCGACGCTATAGCCGCACAGCACACCGTCGATCAAAATAAAATCCTTTGCGCTACTCATGGTTCTCTCCTTATTATTGATTCAGATACACCTTCCACTGCGAGCCGCAGCGGTCGATCACAGGGCTGTACTTGGCCTTGCAGGCATCACAGTGAAGCTCAAACCACCAGTCGTCAAAGCCGGGCACACAGTGGTACTCCACCGTTCCCTGTCCGCAAAAGCACCGGTGAACCGTGACCTGCGTTGCTAAATTCGCCCCCTTGGGTAAGATTTCTTTTCGCTCCAAGATCTCGGGAATAGCCTTATATTCGTAATTCATATCGCTTTCTCCTCTTACGGATGCTTAGTCCAGGTCGTAATCTTCAGGGTTGAGCAACAAATCCGTTTTGCCATGCCGCTCCCACGTTTTGTTGTGCTGATCGATAAACGCCCTCTTGGATGGGTAATGTGCCCAAGCACGCCAAGCGCATTGGCCCCCCGCCCAGTTCTCCAAGGGCGCAAAAACCAACGTAATGTCTAAAAACTTCCGCTTGCATCCGTTTGGCGTATACCGCAAGCCAAAGCTGTTCATGAACTCCTTATCCATCCGTACCTTGATGGGGAGATCCTCTGATACAGCGCGGGGAATCCGGAAATTCTCATCCTCCCAATAATACACACACTGGCCGTCCGACAATTGGCATTTGGTAAACGTGATGGGTGTATCGTACATCGAGCCCTGCCGATCCACCTGACGAAGGGCGGTGTCATCTATGGTGATCTCATCGTTTTCAATATAGTCCCCTACGAACAGAATGGCAAGTCCGCGGGATGCGCCGCCCTTGTTATTGACAAAACAGCATTCGCGCTGGCCGGGATAACAGGGCATCAGGCTATACGTATCAATGACAAGCCTGGGCGGCAGCTCCTTTTCCCTATGCGGCGCGGCAAAATATAGCTTACCGACCGTTTCCGGCCGATCAAAGCCGGTGCTCTGGTCAAAGGGAAGCTCAAGCTCGTCCTCCACCGCCTGCAAAAAATCCTCCGCAAACCCGTAGCTTGCCTTGGCGGCGGCACGGAACGCCTCGATATTCTTAACACTGTTTTTCCATGCGGCCACATTACTGCGGCGGGGCTTTTTTATCTCCGGGCTACTTCCTACGTTCAGCCAGAGGTCGCGTCCCTCCGGTGCATCGATCAGATTCAAGAACAAATAGTCGCTATCAAAGCAGGCCAACCCAAGCACGGCCGTCTCACCGGCCTTGGCAATGCGGGGAGAAAGCGCAAGGATGTCCGTGTGGGTGAATGCATCGCTGTATACGGACATCCACCGTCCGTCCTCCGGTGCGTAGAACGCCACCTCAAAATCCGCCGTGCCCTCATCGGCCGGCACGCATCCCTGTGTCAGAAAATACTCCAAAACCAACGTCTTTACGTCGTTCTCCAAAGCTGTCTCTTTTCGGATATGAAGATTCGCAAAATAGGCACCCATACATCCACGTCCTTTCCTTTTCGTTCCTACACTCTTATTATAGCACAAACGCACCACACCGTCAAGAAAACAGAAAAACCCCCGCGCATTATTTGTGTTTTCATAAAACAGTTAATCCTCCCTGTGAGATTTCTCACAGGGAGGATTTTAACTTATTGTTTTTTAACAGTAGTGTTCAATGCTCCCTATGACGAGGGAGCTGTCACCGAAGGTGACTGAGGGAGAGAAT
>JAGARU010000140.1 GCA_017622085.1 Clostridia bacterium
GCAGAGGTTGATAAATACGGTCGAGAGGCACATGAAAAAAATATCAGCGATGCAATTTCGCTGTTGAAGTAAAGACAAATTCTAAAGGGCTTGCCGCTCTTGTTGACGGCAAGCCTTGATTTTGAATACAGCAAAAAAGATCGCATAAAAAGAACTTGGATTGTCGAAAAAGGATCGTATTGTTATCACCGGTGAAGATGCACGGGACATTCCGGCAATACCAACCTTATCAAGATTGATGAGATATAACATAACAAAAAACGCCACCTTAGACTTTCATCTAAGGTGGCGTTTTTCTGTTCGTATCAGAGCGAAACCTTCACGGCGAAGCCGCCGCTAAAGAAGTAAGTGTTCGTCTGAGTAGCGTTTGGTGGAGCCGACGGGAATCGAACCCGTGTCCAAAAACCCCTTGATACAACCTTCTCCGTGGGCAGTTTGCCTACGTTAGTTCCCCTGGGACGGTGCCGGCAAACAGGCCCTCGCCCAAGGTAGCCCTTTTATGCCTGATCGGCTCAAGTGCGAACCACCGATGCAGGTTCACCGCTCAATGACGTTCAGTCCACGGTCGCGGTACTCCGCGGAGGAACGGGCGGCGTAAAGACGCCGCGGCACTGCTAAGTTTATCGCCTTAGGCGACAAACTTAGGCAGCCATAGCAACAGTATTGTTGTCGTTTATTTTTTAAGTTAGGCATTATACGGGATTACCCAGCCCGCCACGCTTATCATACCTCAGAATCCCTGTCGAAACCATTGCGGCCCCGTGATCCGGATAGCCCCTCTATTATACCCAAAAATCCTCCCTTTGTCAACCGGCATGCCGGGGGAATTCTTAGGATTTTCTTACTTTTGTCCGCATTGTAGATTAAGAATCTTGACACTCGTTCCACAATGTGGTAAACTATATCCGAAAAAACAGGAGGTGCACAATGGAAAAGATCGCTCAATTTAAAGACCGCCTGGCCGAGGCCATGGACAACGTTACCGTTACAGAGCTGGCCGCCCGGCTGAATATTTCTAAGCAGTCTGTCAGTGCCTATCTGACCGGCGTGCGTAAGCCCAAGCAGCTTCTCCTTTCGGAGATTGCCAAGGTGCTCGGTGTGGATGCTCATTGGTTGGCCGGCTATAACGTGTCGCGCCTGTTAAAGGAACCTGCTCCCTCTGCCGGCGTCCGTGTGCCCGTGTACGGCAAGGTAGCCGCCGGAATTCCTATCGAAGCCATTGAAAACGTGGAGGACTACGAGGAAATTTCTCCGGAGATGGCCTCCCGCGGCAAGTACATTGCCCTGACCATCCACGGCCAAAGCATGGAACCCCGCATGAACGAGGGCGACGTGGTCATTGTCCGCCTGCAGGAGGATGTGGAATCCGGTGATACCGCCATCGTTATGGTAAACGGCGGCGATTCCACCTGCAAAAAGATCAAAAAGACCCCGGAGGGCGTAATGCTCATCTCCACCAACCCAGCCTTTGAGCCCATGTTTTACTCCAACGCCCAGATTACCGATCTGCCTGTCCGTATCCTTGGCAAGGTGGTGGAGCTTCGGGCAAAATATTGATTATTAACCGGAACCCCGATGGTTTTTAATATTCTGTTCATAAATTAGTCTTATAATGATAGGGTGTCCATTCGGGAGGAAATCAGTTATGCAAGAGAAAAAAGTCACGTTCAAATACCGTATTATCAAATGGCTGGTTAAGCTGTTTTATTTTAGATATAAAGTAGAAGGCCTTGAAAATTTACCCGATGAGCCCTGCGTGATCGCAGGCAACCATTGTCAGCTCCACGGCCCTTTGGCCTGCGAGCTTTACCTGCCCGCCCACAAATACATATGGTGCGCCGGTCAGATGATGAACCTTAAGGAGGTTCCAGCCTACGCCTTTCAGGATTTCTGGAGCCAAAAGCCCAAGCGTTCCCAGTGGTACTATAAGCTGTGCTCCTACCTTATTGCCCCTCTGTCCGTTTGTATCTTCGGCAATGCCCATACCATTCCGGTGTATCACGATATGCGTCTGATCACCACCTTCAAGGAGTCCATGCGCCTCCTGTCTGAGGGTGCCAATATGGTCATCTTCCCGGAGCATGATGAAAAATACAATAACATCATCTACGATTTCCAGCGGAACTTCATTGACGTGGCCAAGTACTATTACCGCAGGGAAAAGAAGGAGCTGTCCTTCGTTCCCATGTACATTGCCCCCAAGCGGAAAACCATTTATCTCGGCAAGCCTACCCGCTATTCTGCCGAGGCGGGCATTGATGTGGAGCGAGATCGCATCACCGAGTACTTAATGCACGAGATCACCGAAATGGCCCGTGCGCTGCCCGAGCATACCGTTACTCCCTATCGCAACATTCCGAAAAAGCTTTATCCTAAAAATACAGATTGGAACGAAAACAAATGAGAAAGCCCGTTGTTGATTACCGCACCTTCCGCCTGTCCAAGCTGAGAGACCCTCAGTTCAACCACCTTTTGTACCTGCTTGGTTGGGTCGGCTATTTTGCCCTTTATTTTATTACGGAAAACTTCATTCCGCGCGAGACCTGTCATGTGATCTATAGCCCTCTCGACGATATGATCCCCTTCTGTGAGTATTTCGTGATCCCGTATACCTTCTGGTATCTTTTGATCGTAGGCACCTTGCTCTATTTTAATTTCTACAATACTGTGGGCTTCAAGCAGTTCATGTCCTTCATCATCGTGACGCAAGTAGTAGCCATGGCTATTTACATTCTCTATCCTAACCGGCAGGATCTGCGCCCCGAGACCTTTGAGAACAACAACGTGTTTACCTGGATCGTTGGTCAGCTCTATGCCTTTGATACCAGCACCAACGTCTGTCCGTCGCTGCATGTGGCCTACTCCATCGGCATCGCCTCCGCGTGGCTGAAGGAAAAGGAGATCTCCCCGTGGTTCAAGGCGTTCATCGTCTTTTCCGCCATCATGATCTGTCTCTCCACCGCCTTTATCAAACAGCATTCCATTGTGGACGCCTTCGTCGCCATCCCCGTTTGCATCCTCGCCGAGGTTATTGCCTACGGCAAGTCCTATTGGATGCCCAAGCTGAAAAAGAAAGCCTGAATCAAACGCCCGTTCCTCCGTGGACGGGCGTTATTTTTACCGTTTTTTTTTCGCACGCATACGAAATCTGTGGTATAATGAAAAAAATAAAAAATATTTGTAACCGATTTCAAAATAGGCTCACTATCTAAGTGAAAGGAGGCGAATGTATGGCAAACGAAACGTATGAACGGCTGGCGGCCGAGTATACGGAGAATTATCTCTCCAAGGTCTATTATTTCTGCCTGAAGAAAACGGGAAGTGCCGCGGAGGCAGAGGACTTGTCACAGGATATTGCGCTGAATATCCTCACATCCCTTCAGCGCGGCTCCGTTCCGGCAAGCTTTTCCGCGTGGGTGTGGCAGGTGGCGCGCAACCGCTACAGCCTGTGGGCGGATCGTAAGCATAAAAAGGCCGAGGCCGTCTCGGATACCGACGTCGGTGATTACGAGCTGGCCGACAGCGCAGAGGATCTGGCCGACGGGCTGATCCACCGGGAGGAGCTGGCAGCACTGCGCCGCGAGCTGGCCTTTACCGCCACAGAATACCGTACCATCGTCGTTGCCTATTATCTGATGGATCAACCGATCCGTGAGATTGCCGCCGCCCTTTCCCTCAGTGAAAGCACGGTCAAGCAAAGGCTGTTCCGTGCCCGTAAAATTTTGAAAGAAGGTATGAATATGGCAAGAGAATTTGGTTCCCGAAGCTACAAGCCCGAGGAGATCGGCTTTTCCAACAGCTGCTCCGCCTTTGGCGACAAGGGCCAGCCATGGAACGTGTTGTCCCACGCCCTGTATAAAAACATTTTCCTTGAAGCCTATGGAAACCCCTCCACCGCCGAGGAGCTGTCTGTGGAGCTGGGGGTTGCTCTCCCTTACATGGAGGACGAGCTGGCGTATTTGACCCGTGAGACCTTCCTGAAAAAGGAAGGGAACAAGTATGAAACTGCATTTCCCATTATCAGCCGCGAGGCGCAGATGAAGGTGCGTTGCGAAAACGTAAAGAACGTAAAAACCATCACGGCGCTCCTTGAGAAGATGGTGGATACGTATTACACCGCAACCTGCCGTAAGGTAAAGGCGGCATTTAACAAGCAGAGCTATGAGGATGCCAAGTGGACGCTGCTCCTCTGCATGTTCGAGCGTCTCGGCTATGATTCCGACGGCCGACGGATGTCATATACCACCCGTCCGGATCATGGCGAATGGGATATTGTTGGCTTCCAGTCCACCGATCTTCCCGAATTGATATCCGTTGGCCTGCACGGCGCAATGTGTGATGTGCGCTTCTCGCAGTTCCGCATTTACTACAAGGATATGGATAAAAAGGTGCCGGATTATCTGACGAAGGAGGAAGCGGAAGCCCTTTTGGCAATTGCCAAAGGAGAGCCTGCGTCGGAAGCGACCTGCGAGACACTTGTAAAATATGGATATCTCGGTCGTGCTGAGGGCGGCTACGAGCTGACCTTCCCGGTTTTTGGCCGTGAATCGGAGGATATTTCGGGCTTTACCGCCGAGGAACAGCGTGTTTTGACGGAATCTGCCAAGGAGATTCGCCGTTTGATCGAGGAGACGAAGGCCTATACCAACAAGGTTACTCGTGAGGATTTGCCGGCGCTCTTCAAAAACGACGATCGCCTAAGTTATTTTGCTTGTGTCAATAACTATCTTGACCGCGGATTCATTTTAGATCAAGCCTTGGCAGACGGCTGGCTCAAATACGATGAGAACACCTCGCCCGTCGTCGGCGCTTATCTGTACGTGGATTAAAAAAACTCCCCTGCAGCGATGCAGGGGAGTTTTTTTATTTATGCGTTCGTATGCGCTGCTGTTTGACGCTTTTGCCTTTGTGTCCGCAGGCGCAAAGAAAAGCTTAGCAAAAAAGAAACGCCGTTTTCGTGGGGCTCTGCGCCCCACACCCGCACCACCTTTAAAAAAGGTGGACGAAAACAAATTATTTTTTCTTTCTTTGGGGGTGCCTGGGGGCCTTTCTTTCCCAAAAGAAAGGCCCCCGGCAAAATATTATCCCTTCAACTTCTGCGCCCGGATGTCGGTGCCGGTGAAGGCAAGGGGGCGGAACTCGCCAAAGAGGCGGCTGGTAATGCGATCCGCATACTTGCGGCGTAGCTCCTCTTGGGTCAGGTTCGTGTTGATAATGGTTGCTTTTTTCTGATTGATGCGAGTGTTCAGAATGTTATAAAGGCAGGAAACGGTAAACTGGCTGGACAGCTCCGTGCCCAGATCGTCCAGAATCAAAAGATCGCAGGAGAAGTACCGCGCGGTAGAGGCCGGTGCCTCCTGGCCGTAGGCGCGGAAACGTTCTGCCTCAAAATCGGAGAAGAAGTTCTGCGCGGACTCGTACACCACGTCGTAGCCGCGATCCAGCACGGTCTTGGCAACGGCGGTGGAAAGATGGGTCTTGCCAAGTCCCGTGGCACCGAAGAGAAGCCAGCTTTTGGCCTCTCCATCCCCGAAGGACTCTGCAAAGGATTTCAAGGACTGGAGGTTATACCGCATCCGCTCAACGGCGTTCGGCGGGTAGTAATTCAAGGAAAAGGCCTCAAAGGTCTGCTCGTCAAGAAGACGACCAAGGCCGGAGCTTTCGTAACCCAGCTTGGTCAGCTCCGCGCGCATACAGCTGCACATTTTAATGCCTACGTATCCCGTGTCGGAGCAGATGGGGCAGTCATACTTCAAGTCCGAGTAATCGGCCGGATAGCCGTGTGCCAGCAGAAGCAACGCGCGGCGACGGCGGAGCAGCTCATTTTCCTCCCGCAAGGCGGCAATTCGGGCGTCAATTCCGTCGTGGCCGGCCTGAATGGCACCAAATATTTTTTCACCCGTCCGGGCCAACTCCCGATCGATGGCGCCGATCTCGGGGAACTTGTCTGCCAGCTCCCGACGGCGCTCCACGGCGCGTGCCTCGGCATCGGTGCGCTTCAAGGCAAAGATTTCTTTCGCTTTCAGTACGTTTTCTCGGCTGTAGCTCATGGTTGATCCTTTCTGTCGGTCTTAAACCTTCGTGGGCTTTTTGTCTCCCTCGCCCATTTCGGCGTAGGAGCGCTTCAAGGCCAGGTCAAAGAAGTCGTCGGTGTTAAAGCTGCTGAGGGCGGCTTCCGGACGGTTCTTGTTTTCCGCATTTTTTACCTCTTCCGGGGTCTTGTGCCCGTCGGAGTACCAGTTTTCAAGAATTTTATTTATGTAGGGGAGCTTTGCCTGTCCCGTGCGATCCACAGTGATCTCATAAGCGTACTCGATCAGCTCATAGGAGCAGGAAAGATCCATCAGCCAGTGCATAAAGTACTCTCGTTCCTTGGGGGTCAGCGTGCGGGAGCCAAACCCGAACAGGGCACGGAGCTGTCCCTCGGCGGAGGCCAACACGTCCAGTCGGGCAAAGTATTCCTCCAAGGCCGCGTAGGTGACGATCTCCTTGTCGTACAGGGTGTGGGCCATCTTCTCCGCATAGCGCAGATTTTTGTCGCGGGCGGCGCAGTGGGCGCACAGGAGCAGAATATAATCGGCCTCAAAGCCGTAATAATCGTAAAGAGAGATCACAATGTTAAATTCGTCCGTGGTAAAGATTTTTCCCATGGCCTGCTGGCAGGCGTCAAACAGGGAAGAGAGCTCCTTGTTGTCCTCGGTGATCCGACGGATCTCCCCGGACGAGAAGCGCTGGGGTGCATCGGCGGACAACAGCTTTCGTGCTCGCCGCGGCGGCTCGGCCTGTTCTCCCGCAATCTGAATCCGACCGTCCCCGTCGCTTGTAATCAAGCCCGCTCCGCGCAAAAAGTACAGGGAGCGCTCCAGCTCCTCACGGACTACCCCCAGCTCGGCGGAGAATCGCTCAAGATTGGCGTGTCCGTCGGTGGGTGTCTCCTCTGCCGCCAGCCGGATCAGAAGGGCAAGATCGGTTTTGGACGCCGCGGATAAATGGTGAAGAACGGACGCAGGGAGACGAATGCCTACGACCTCATCGGTGGTTGTTTTATTCATAGCCTGCGCCTCCTCAAAAACAATTTTTACAAATGCATAACATGAAAAATGAAATAAAGCAGATCCCTAAAATGTGGAAAACTCTCGAGTAATCCACAGTTTCAACAAGGTTTTCCACAGATTTTTCTGTAAAAACCCGTCAAATCTCGCGGTTTGTTCGAAAATTGCCCAGTTTTCCACAGGGGAATCAACAGATTGTGGAAAACTTCGTGTGGAAAGTTTTTCCGGGTCAAAACGGCACAACTGCAGAAAATGGGAGCACTTTTTGCGTGTGCAGAAGAAGATTTTTGCCCCGCGAAATTATTCAAAAAATGAATAAAAGGCAAATGTATAACAAAAATTGGGGCAAAATCGGGGTCAGGAGGGGTAGCCGTTCAAGGATTCGTCTCCCAGATTTCCGGCCAAAAATTCATAGTAGCCTTGCGCGCCAACCATGGCACCGTTGTCGCCGCAAAGTGACATGGGAGGGATAAAGAGGGAGGCCTTGTGCTTCTCGCAAAGAGTGGCAACCGCCCGTCTCAGGTGGGAGTTGGCGGCTACGCCGCCGGCCATTACCACGCGGGTCATGCCGGTTTCCTCCAAAGCCAGTCCCAGCTTCTCGGTAATGCCGCCGCAAACGGTGGCCGTAAAGGAGGCTGCTACGTCAGCGCGGTTCAGCTCCACGCCCTTTTGCTCGGCGTTGTGAATATGGTTGATCACAGCGGTTTTCAGCCCGCTGAAGGAAAAGTCCAAGGTCTTGTCCGGAATGGCCGGGGAGGGGAAGCGAATGGCCTTTGCATTGCCCTCGGAGGCCAGCCGATCCATGGCCGCACCGCCGGGATAGGGAAGCCCCATGACCCGTCCTACCTTGTCAAAGGATTCGCCCGCCGCATCGTCGCGGGTGGCGCCGATCTCCTCATACTCAGTGTAGGAGGAAACCTTAAAGAGAGACGTGTGTCCGCCGGAAACGACCAACGCCAAAAACGGAGGCTTCAGTTCCGGCTGGTCCAGATAGGCGGCGGCCACGTGAGCCTTGATGTGGTTTACGGGTACGATGGGCAGGCCGTTTGCATACGCCAAGGACTTAGCAAAGTTCACGCCCACCAGCACCGCGCCGATCAGACCGGGCTCGTTGGTCACGGCAATGGCAGAAATATCGGATAAAGTCAGCCCGGCCTGCTCCAGCGCCTCGTAGGTAATGGAGGAAATGGCCTCAATGTGTGCGCGGCTGGCGATTTCCGGTACCACTCCGCCGTAAAGGGCGTGGGTTGCTACCTGAGATGCTACAATGTTGGATTTTACCGTACGCGCCTGCTCGGACATTTCCACAACGGATGCGGAGGTCTCATCGCAGGAGCTTTCAAAAGCAAGAATATACATAAATCCCTCACGGAAGTGTTAAAGTCATCAAAATTCCATCCTCCACAGGATGGGAGTAAAAGTTTTTCCGAAGACCAACCGCTGAAAAGCCGTGCTTTTCATACAACGCGGCGGCGGCACGGTTGGAGGCACGTACCTCCAGGGTCACGGTCTCCACGGAGCAGCTTACCGCTTCCTCGATCAGCGCACGGATCAGCGCGCCGCCTACGCCCTGTCTCCGAGCAGAGGCAGTAACCGCTACGTTGGTGATCTGCATTTCCCCGGCTACCGTAAAGGAGCCCACGTATCCAACCACGTCGTTCCCCCGAAGAGCCACGAAAAACGTGTACAGGGGATTGAGAAGCGAATCGGCAATGGCCGCCTCCGACCAGGGCTCGGAGAAGCATTCCAGCTCCAGCGCCGCAATGGCCGCAACATGGCCTACGTCGGCGGCCGACAGCTTTTGAATTCGAATCATATCAGTAGCCGAACTTTCCGCTGAGACTGTCGTCGTCGGTGATCCAGTCTGCCACGTTTACCACCCGGAACTCATCCCGTGTGTCACGGATGACCACGGTGGAGATACCGGCGTTGATGATCAGCTTTTTGCACATCATACAGCTACAGGTGCCCGGCACAAGAGAGCCGTCCTTCGGATCGGTGCAGGCCATGTAGATGGTGGCGCCCAGCATATCCTCACGGGGGGCGGCAATAATGGCGTTGGCCTCCGCGTGCACGGAGCGGCAAAGCTCATACCGTTCGCCGCGGGGAATGTTCAGCTTATCCCGCATGCAGTATCCAAGGTCAGAGCAGTTTTCCCGTCCTCTGGGCGCGCCGTTGTAACCAGTGGCCAGAATACTGTCGTTTTTCACGATAATTGCCCCGTAGCGCTTGCGCAAGCAGGTGCTTCGCTCCGATACCGTTTCAGCAATGTCAAGGTAATAGTTTTCTTTGGAAATTCGCATAATAACCTCCGACTGGGCATAGATATACACAATTATTATACAACCAAAATTTCGACAAATCAAGAGCAAGGCACGCAAAACCGAAAAAAACACAATTTTGCCGTCAGGATGGGGGCTAAAACTTGACAGAGTGCGGGTTTTGCCGTAAAATGAAAGAGAAAAAAGAAAGGTGCCGCCCACAAGGGGCGAACACCTTTTGCGCTATGTGCTGAGGGCTTATCTGCAGCCGTTACCGTTGCCGCAGCAGTTCAATACGATGAGGGCGGCGATAATGATCCAGATCCACTCACACTCAAATACGTTACAAAGGCAAGATCCCATATCGAATATCCTTTCGTCTTTCTGAAGTTGAAAGGGCGGTTGCCCCTTCTGCTATCATAATATGTCGATTGGGGTCGGATGGTTACGAAAAAATTACGACAGAGTCAGGTGCTCAAGACCGAGAAAATCGTTGGCCTCACCCACGCTGGTGGTGGAGATTTTCGCTTCCGCTCCGCACTCGGTGCACTGAATGACCACGCAGTCGTCGTGAATATCCACGGCATAGTTGCCCCCGTGCTGGCATCGGCACTCGATCTCGCCCGCCTCAGCCAGGTCGTGGATCACAAACATGACGATTTCCAGCACCTGAGGATCGGTCAAGTCCTTTTCCTGATTGATCTGCTTCAGATTCTCCAAGGCCGCCTCGTCGCCGCCCAGCATCTCGATCAGCGCCGCATTGGAGGCCTCGATGGCCTCAGCCACCTCCTCGGTTCCGCCGATGAAGCACAGATCCAACCCGGACAGAGAGCAGTTCAGCACAAAAAGCTCCTTCTCAAAGAAGAGGGAGGTGTTGACCAGATACGTGTGGGGCTTAGGGCACACAAGGCAGGGCACGGTGATCCGAATTTTCCCCTCGTGGGTCTTTACAACCAGCGCCTCGCTGTTTCCGCATTCGCACTTCAAGCGGAGCATATCCGCGTTCAGCGCAAAGGAGCCTACAAGGCCGGTGACAACGCAACCGCAATGGGGACAGCGGTAGGCAAGGAGAGTTTGCTTTTGCTCAAGAATCATAGGGTGACATTCCTTTCTTGACAGGCGCGTCCTTCGCGCGTGTCTGTGGACTGTGACAATCTTATCATAAAAGCGTCGGGATTGCAAGACAAAACCGCAAAATAATACGGCATACGACAACTCCGCCCACCGTTTTTCTGCAAGTGTATAAAACGGAAAACCCTCGGCGGCGCGGGATGTTTTGCACTATTCTTTCGCAAAGAATCAAAATTATACGTTTGTAAAAGGAGGGATAACTATGGCGGCATGGTACGATCGGGCCACCGGCACGGTGTGCGCGGAGCTTTCGTCTCTTGCAAGCTTTCTGCTTCGGGCGGGCGACCTCAGCTCCCGGGGCGGAATCGGTATTGTTGGCCGATCCATTTTATCCCACGCCCGTTCCCATACCGTTCCGACGGATGCCTACCGCTTTACGGAGCAGGGTGTGACCGTCTATTGTGAGCCGGAGGCCGTGACCCTCCACGGAGATACGGCTGAGATCCAGATCCTGCGCTCTGTGCCCTATTCCCTCAGCGCCGTGCGCGGGGCCGAGCTGGAGGCGGGCAGTACCTATGCCTTGTGTGCCGCCGCCGTGGTTATGGCGCAGGAGGATCTTTCCTTTGCCGACGTCCGCCTGATCTACACCAAGGAGGCCTCTACCTCCACCCGTGTGTTCGCCTGCAAGACCGATCGGGAGTCGGCCATGGAGACCCTCTCTCAGCTTCTGGCCCTGTTTTCGCCTTACGCCGAGAAGATTTCGGAGCATGAGCGCTGTCTTGCGGAGGAGTTGCACGCTATGCGCTTCCCCTACGGCAACGTGCGGGAGGGACAGAAGGAGTTCATGCAGTCCGTTCTCCGCGCCATCAAATCCCATACCCGCCTGTTGGCAGAGGCCCCCACCGGCATCGGAAAAACCATGGCCGCCCTGTATCCGGCGCTGAAGGCGCTGGGGGAAGGGTACGCCGATAAGATCTTTTGCCTCACCTCCAAGGGTACCAACGCAAACTCAGAGGAGAGTGCCATTCTTCGCCTCCTTGCCTCCGCCCCCCATCTTCGGGCGGTTACCATTCTCTCAAGAGATAGCACCTATCGCACCTCCCATTGTGCCGGACGGCAGGAGGGCGGCAAATGCCGCCTGACGGATTGCCCTATCGGAGGCGGCCACAACGCCCGTATGAATCAAGCGCTTCTGGAGCTGCTTGCCGAGGATGGCTACTATACACGTGAACGGATCTACGCCGCGGCGGAAAAGCACCGCCTCTGTCCCTATGAGCTCTCCCTCGATTTGTCCGAGTGGTGTGACGTGATCCTGTGCGACTATAACTACCTGTTTGATCGCGGCGTATACCTGCGCCGTTACTTCGAGGCGCCGGACGCCCGCTATGTGTTCCTCATCGACGAGGCTCACAATCTGCCCGACCGTGCGGCGGCCATGTATTCCGCCCGTTTGTCATCTTCGGCATTTGCCGAAGCGATGGGACACACTGCCTCCTCGCCCGAGCTCCAAGGGGCGATTCCCCCCATTTTAGACCTGTTTTCCGACCTTCGTGAGCGAAGCTTGGCGGAAAAGCGGGCGGAGCAGGGAGGCATGGAGTGGGGCTTTGCCCTCCTCGACGAAGCACCCAAGGAGACGGAAAGCCGCTTAAAGGAATTCATAAAAGCGACAAATGCCTATTTTGATACGGGCGCGCTTGACCCGGAATTGTCCGAGCTGTCCTACGAGGCGCGGCGTTTTCTGTTGGCGTATAAATATTTCGATAAGCGCTTTGCCATGTACGCGGAAACCAAGGGAGAGGATACTGCCTGGCGCATTCTTTGTCTCGATCCCTCGGAGCGGCTGGACGAATCGCTGTCTGCCGGCATCTCCGCCATTCTGTTTTCCGCCACCGTATCTCCTTTGGATTACTATGCCGATCTTCTCGGCTGTGCCAAGGCCAAAACCTTAAAGCTCCCCTCTGTTTACGAGCGGGACAACCTTTGCATTCTGGGCTTTGACGGCGTCAGCACCCGCTACGAGGATCGGGATCGGCGGGGCTACGTGGCGCTGGTCAACATCATCCGTACGGTTATCGCCGGCAAAAAGGGAAAGTATATCGTGTATTTCCCGTCATACCAGTATATGAGCGCGGTTTACGAGGTGTTCGCAAAGAAGTATCCGGAGATCGAGACGGTTCTGCAGGAAAAGGGCATGAGCATTGGCGCACGCAATCGGTTCTTGGCACGCTTTACGGATAAAAGCAAGGAGGCTCTCCTTGGTTTCTGCGTGCTGGGCGGTAGCTTTTCCGAGGGCGTGGATATGCAGGGCGAAAGCCTGATCGGTGCCATCGTCGTGGGCGTGGGCTTCCCGTCCATCTCGAGCGAGCTGAATCTGGCTAAGGAATACTTCGACCGCACAAGAGAAAGCGGCATGGAGTACGCCTACATTTATCCCGGCATGAATAAGGTCATGCAGGCCGTGGGCCGCGTGATCCGAAGCGAGCAGGATCGCGGCATAGCTGTCATCATCGACGACCGCTTCTCCCATCCGCCCTATACCACCCTCATCCCCGGCCATTGGCAGGGAATCCGCTATACCTCCAATCTCAAATCCCTTTTGTCCGTTCTGCGTGATTTTTGGAAAAACGGCGGCGAAAAATAACGAAAGTACCGAAAAAAATTCCTAAATTCCCTTGTAATAACGGGTAAGATGCGTTATAATTACTGTATTATTGTTACTTTAGCAAGAGGTTAACATCATGGAAAGAACCAAAATCAAAGAAATTTTTGCGTCTCCCGAATCCTTTGCGGGTCAGACCATCACCGTTGCCGGTTGGGCTAAGACCATCCGTGCCAGCAATGCCTTCGGCTTCATTGAGCTGAACGACGGTAGCTACTTCACCAATCTTCAGGTCGTTTTTGAAAGCGACAATCTGGAAAATTATAAAGAGATTGCCAAGCAGAACGTAGGCTGTGCCCTCATTGTTAAGGGTACTCTTGTTCTCACGCCTGAAGCAAAGCAGCCCTTTGAGATCAAGGCGGCTGAAATCGAGGTAGAGGGCGCATCCACTCCCGATTACCCCATGCAGAAGAAGAAGCACAGCTTCGAATTTTTGCGCACCATCGCTCACCTTCGTCCCAGAGCCAACACCTTTAACGCCGTGTTCCGCGTGCGTTCCGTTGCGGCCTTTGCCATCCACAAGTTCTTCCAGGAGAGAGGCTTTGTTTACGTAAACACTCCCATCATTACCGGTAGCGACTGTGAGGGCGCAGGCGAAATGTTCCGCCTGACCACCTTGGATCTGGACAACCTGCCCCGCACCGAGGACGGCAAGGTGGACTTCAGTCAGGACTTCTTTGGCAAGAGCGTAAACCTTACCGTTTCCGGCCAGCTTAGTGCTGAGACCTTCGCCATGGCCTATGCAAACGTATATACCTTCGGTCCCACCTTCCGCGCCGAGCGTTCCAACACTCAGCGCCACGCGGCAGAGTTCTGGATGATGGAGCCGGAGATCGCCTTTGCGGATCTCTCCGACGATATGCGTCTGGCCGAGGATATGATCAAGTACGTGGTTTCCTACGTTATGGAGCAGTGCCCTGCGGAGTTGAACTTCTTCAACAAGTTTATTGATAACACCCTCCTTGAGCGTCTGACCAATCTGGTAGAGAATGAGTTTGGCCACGTGACCTATACCGAGGCCGTTGAGCTTCTCAAGAACAGCGGCAAGGAGTTTGAGTATCCCGTTGAATGGGGCATCGACCTTCAGACCGAGCACGAGAGATATCTCACCGAGCAGGTCTTCGGCAAGCCCGTATTTGTAACCGACTATCCGGCTGAGATCAAGGCCTTCTATATGCGCTTGAACGATGACGGCAAGACAGTTGCGGCTATGGATATGCTGGTTCCCGGCGTTGGCGAGCTGATCGGCGGCTCTCAGCGTGAGGAGCGTCTTGACATGCTTCAGGCGGCCATGAAGCGCTTCAACCTCAACGAGGAGGACTACTGGTGGTATCTTGAGCTCCGCAAGTACGGCGGAACCAAGCACGCCGGCTTCGGACTCGGATTTGAGCGCCTGATCATGTACATCACGGGCATCACCAACATCCGTGATGTTGAGGCCTTTCCCAGAACCACCGGAAGCGCGGAGTTCTAATAAAGAGATTACAAGAAGGAATGCAAAGAACCCCCTTTTGAAGAAAAAGAGGGGCGGGGAAGCCCCCGCGGGCAAGCTCGACGTTTCTTTTGCTCTCGTCGTTTTTCATCCCACGAGGATGGCGCTTGTACGAATTGCTACTTTCGTTGCACTCTCCCCGAAAACTTTAAAAAGAGAAGGGGCTTGTAAAAAAGTCGACGCGGAGCGCGCGTTAGGTTTTGATCAAACTTTTTCAAAAGTTTGCGGGTGTGGGCAGCGCCCACGAAAAACGGCATTTTCTTTTCGCCAAGCCTTTTCTTTTGGGCCTTTTGCGTCAAAAGAAAAGGCGTCGAACGCTTACCGCAACTGCCATGTCTGCCCTGCATATTTTGAAGCTGCGCTGTGTAAACGTGGGCTTATTTGCATATAAAATTCGAGCACCTCGCACAAGCCATGCAATGGCTTATGCGAGGTGCTTGTTGCTTCGCAATGCGTTTTGGGGAGTTATGCATTTTCTGTTTGCTCCGGGGTGAGGCCTAAGATAACCAACTGTTTGGTTGTGGGGTTATAGGCGATCTGCACGGATTTGTTTGTGTAGTCAGTGGCCTTGGGCTGTCGGGGATCGCGAAGAAAAATATCGGCCGGCATGACCACGTGATAGTCGTCGGATAGCTTGAATTCCGCACTATAAGGAATGGGGCCACGATACTGAGGGGTGGCTTCCGGCCTTGTCAGAACGGCGGTGTGAAGCTCGTAGCCGGGAAGATCGTCAAACAGATTTTTATACCGACGGACGGAGCGGAAAAGCATCAGAAGCATAAGTGACAGCCCGATGCCGCCCAAAATGCCCACCATTGAGAGCGTGAAGAGCCAGTCTTGTAACAATAAGATTCCAACCAGAGCGTAGATGATAAGGCTGATCAAGGCGATACAAATCACCTTGATCCCACGACGAATTTCCTTGCGGCAATAATCTGCGTTAATGGATCTCTCGATTTGCTCCCGTGTAACCATACGTTATCCTTTCTGCATATCAAGGATTACGAGAAGATCCTCGCTCTCCTTGTAGGCGACCGTTACGGTTTGGTTGTTATACTCCTCCAAGGGGAAGGAGGCAAATGCGCCGCTGGAGAATAGCGGATTTGTGTCGGTCTTGGTGGCCGATCCGTCGGGGGCGCGAAGCGTCACCGTGTAGTAGATCGCGCCGCGATAGAGGTGGGAGGTGTTCGGCTGATCCAGCGTCGTTGTGTACACGCGGTATTCCTCCAGCCCGCGAAACAGCTCCCGATAACGATACAGACTGTAAAGGGGGAAGGGTGCGAAAATTACGGCAAACACGGCGGCGCAGATTCCGCTGACCTCAAAGGAGAGGGCGAAATTTCCGTAGCTTGCGCCGGAAACGAGTGCGATCAGCAACAGGAAAATCAGAATGCCGCCTAAAATGGCACTGTAAATTTTGGTCTGACTCATCTGCCACTTGGCATCAAGGGAGGATTTGATCTGCTCTTTTGTAACCATGTGTAAGCTCCTTTCGTTCATTTTAGGAATCGGTCGAACAATATTTGACAATTGCCGCGAAAGTGGAGCGTCCCGTTTTCCTCAGTGCCCACCAGCTCCATGCCAAGAGAGCGCTGAATGGCCTGAGAGATGACGTTCTTTGGATGGGCAAAGGCCTCAATGTATCCGGTGTCGGCGGGGATCACCGTGGCCAAAAACCGGCAAAGCCGATGGAGCAGGAGCGTACGCTGATACGCGGGCTTCAGCTGGATCTCCTCCACCATGAAAACACCGTTGTTCACGTAGTACTGCAAATATCCCGCCAGCATATCCCCCTCGTGCATCAGGAGGATCTGTCGGGGCGCCTTTTGAATGGCCGGCAAAACCGCCTCCAGCCACTCCGCCCGATCGGCTTCGCAGTCCTTCTCGGCGGGAGTGATTTTGCTCATGTTGTAATAGAGGATATCAAACAGCTCCGGGAGCACGTGAGCGGCCTGCGCCTTGTTAAGGAAGGAAAATTGATAGCGGTTCATGAGGCACTCCTTACCGGTTTTCAAATCCGTACCGGATAAAGGAATAGGCCGGATTGTAGCGGGTGCACGTGCCGTTCTCCCAGTCATTCTCAAAGGTAAAGCTGTAGGGCGATGTCCAGAAGGTCTCGATCTCCGGCAGGTGATGGGGGCCCATCAGATTGCGGTAGGCGTTACACAGCGTCACAGTAATGCGGTTTTCGCCCTCGGTCAGATGGGCACGCAGATCTATGCGGTCGGTAAAGAGAAGCGTGTCGATTTTCTGCCCGTTCACCTCAATTTCGGCAATTGCATAACGACCGTCCAGACAGAGAAGCGTGGGTGCACCGTTCGTATAGATGTAGTCCGCCGAGAAGGTGATCCTGCCACCGTAGAAGGGATATCCGTCCGTCACCACGTTCCGGTGATCCACCGTATCCTTTTGCGCGGTGAGAGCAAATTCTCCGTCATACCGACAGCCGTTCCGCTCTCCGGGTACGAACCGCCCGGCACCCGTCTCCACGCCAAAGTGGCCAAAGAGATAGATGGGCTCAATTTCCATATCAAAATTCAGACAGTTCCGCAGGGTTTCGCTGACCCCGCCGTAGAGCACGTAGTAAACGTAATCTCTCTGGTGGTACGGCAAGCAGAAGGTGATTTGGTTGCGCCCCACCTGAATGAAGGACGTCAGATCCGCCGTGCGGAAGGAGGGATCAAACCAAGGGGTGTCGGAGAGAGAAATGGGGGTACCGTTTATTTCTACATTTGTATAATTTAGCGGCTCCACCGCCATGGACAACGCTTGCGGGAGGGTGTTCACGTCAAATTCAAATCGGAGGTACAGGTCGCCCGCATACTTCTCCCGGAACAGCCGATCCTTAACGCCCATAAGAGGCGCGGAGGCTTCAAAGGTGATGCCGTCGTAGGAGAGGCGTACGTTATCAAGGATCATCTGGTTCTCCGGCAACGTAGTCAGGTGCCAATCCAGCGCCGGAATATGGGCCGGCTCCCTGTATGCAGTAGGCGTAAGAAGCGCCAGCTCCGTGCTTTCCACCAACACGCACGAGCCCGCTGCCTCCAGATTCAGCCGCACACAAACTCCACCTTCCGTCCGCACACCCGAAACGGCCGCGTAGCTGAGATCCATGGTGGAAAGGGCGCAAGCACCCGCCCAGCCGTCAAGGGTCACGTCCAGATCCCGGATGGCCTCCGTACCCATGTTGAATACGTACAGCAGCCGACCGCGCTCGATCACGCGCATCTGCATCCGCAAGTCAGGATGCTCACCGGACGCACGGAAGGGGGATTTTTTACAAATGTCTTCGAAGGTTACGTTGGAGACGAAACGGCTCAGATCCGCCCGGCGTCCGTCCACACGGGTGGGGCCGTCGGAATAAAGCCAAAGCTTTCCGCCGTTTGCCACAAACTGATCAAGGAGCGCTACGGTTGTGGCGTCCAAGGTGTAGCAATGGGGCAAAATTACAAACTCGTAACGGCAACGACCCACCCAAAGGGCATCGCCCTCCACGTGCGCCATCTTCGCCAGCATCCACTCGTCTCCCCAATGGTAGGGAATCTGATGGCCGGAGAGCAGATTTGAGAGCTCCTCCATGGGCCGGTCCAGATCCACCGTGGAATCCCAGTCGATCTCCCGCTTGTAGCCGAGATAGGCGCTGTGGATGGGATGGATCACCAGCGTATTGACTGCCTCCTGCCCGCGGGAGAGCAGGTAACCGAGGTTGGTAAAGTGCGTGTTAAACTCCTTTAAGGAGTCCTGCCAGGGCAGGTGCTCCGAGTAGTGAGCGGGATAGTCCCGCTTTCTCTGGCCACGCTCGGAGTAAGGGTACAGGTGCTGACACATGACGTTTACGCCGTTTACGTACTGCCGCTCAGCGATCCGTTTCAGCTCCGTGGGCGTTACGTCCCAGCCACAGCAGGCAAAGGTCTCGGAAAGCGCCTTTTTCTTGCCCAGCTGCTCGCAGGCCGAGCCCAGCTGCTTCGAGCCGATGTCGGAGGAAATACCCCGACCCAGATAGTCAATGCCGGGAATGTGCTCATATTCGTAAAAGGGCATCATGCCGCCACAGCAAAGCATTTGTCCTGCCAAATAATTCTCCTCAATGCCGTGTCCGGTCAGCTGACAGCCATTCTCCTCGCACCAATCGTAGATCACCTTGGCAAAATTGTTAATGAACAGACGGTGGCAAAGCAGGTGGTAGTCGTATCGGAATTCCTCCGCACCCTCAAAATCAATAAAGAGCGCCGGCAGGGCAGAAAAGACGCTGTAGCCAAAGGCAGCTTCGAATTCTGCGGGCATTTTATTCGACCAGGGCGTGTGATTTCTGTAATATTGGGGCTCGTCGGTAAAGAATCCGGGCATTGCGGCCGAAAAGCCGACCTTCGCCTTGTAATCCTCGTGGGTTGCTGCAATAAACTTTCGGGTAATGTCCGCATCCATGGTGTCCACGTAGGAGCTGTCGTATTTTTGACGCACGACGTGATAGACACCGCCCACCGGCCCGTTTACCGGGCGGAGCTTGTTGTCCTCCAGCACGTATACGCCGAGGACGTCCTCTCCGGAGGGATATTCGACACTTGTCTCATAATCGAGCCACGTGGCATGATTGGCCGGATCCTCCAAAAGCTTGCCCCCTGCAAAGCCGCTGGGCCAGCCGTTTTCATCGTAGGACCAAGCCTCCATCCCCAGCTTTGCGGCCTCGTCCACGCAGGCGCGGACGCATTCGTACCATTCTTCACTAAGATATTCGGTCTCAAGGCCACCTCTCGCGTGCATAAAGAAGCCGTGCATGCCGAGCTCGTGCATCCGACGGATCTGGCGGCGCAGCTCCTCCGGCTCCAGACGGTCGTTCCAGGACCAGAAGGGAAGGCTGCCGTAGGTGTGGGCGTTTTCTTTTATATCGGAGATCCAGTGCTTCATATTTTAACCTCTTTTACGAAAAGCGGCTGCTGAGCAACCGCTTTTTACATTTGACTAAATTATTCCTCGTCTTCAAAGACTTCAGTGTTTTTCTTTTTGGGCTTCTCATCGGCCGGCTTTTCCGGCGCAGGCTCCAGCTCGGCAATTCCCGTGGTGTTCAGCACTGCGCCAAGGATCTTGCACCCGGATTTCTTCAAAAGCCGCTTGGCCTCCTTGGCGTTCTTTTCGCTGGTTCGCTTAGAGGACAGCACCAGAATCGCGCCGTCACACCGTACCGCCACCAGAGCACCGTCGATGTAGGACTCCAAGGGGGAAGTGGAAAGGATCACGTAGTCAAAGGTGGAGCGTGCACCGCTGAGCAGTGCGCCAAAGGCGTTTGCCGAAAGCAGATCGGTGGGATTGGGCGGCGTCTGTCCGCAGGTAATGGCGTACAGGCGAGGACAGTCGGTCTGGCAGAAAATATCACCCCACTGAGCCTTGCCCGCCAAATATTCGCTGAGGCCGATTCCAGTCTCCTCGTCCTCGGTGGTCCGACGCAGGTTGGTGTCGATCAGCAGTACGTTCTTGCCGCGCCGCGCCAGAACCTTGGCGCACTCGGCCGCCACAACGGCACCGCCGTCGCTCTGTGCCGCGGAGGCAAACACCAGCACCGAGTGATCCCGGTAGAATGTAATTTTGTCTACGATCTTCTCAAAGGTAGACATGATCTTCGGTTTCTTTTCAAGAGTGGAATAGAGGGAAAGGGTTCTCACGCGCGGATACCTCCGTTTCGGTCTTTTTCACTGGGAATCACTCCAAGGATGGGCATATGTAACAGCTCTTCGGCTGTCCGACGATCTACAAACAGACGTCCGCGGAACAGAGGAATGCAAAATCCCACAGCCGAAAGAAGAAGGGCAGCGCCAAAAACAATCAAGGCAAGGGGCAGGGCGGTCATGCCGTAGGGCTCCGTGGGGATCACCGGATCGTTGTATACCAAAAAGGTCGCACCATCATAGGCCTGAGCGGCCGCCTCATTGGTGTATACCACCAGGGCATCGGTCAAAATCGCCGAGGTCTGCGGATCCTGACACAAAACCCGTACGCTGAGGCAGGAGCTGTCGCCCAGCCGCTCAATGCGAATGCTGTCCGATAACTGCTCAACCGTGGCCGTAAGATCAAAGTCGTCCACCAGACGACTGCACACGGCACGTCCCGTGGCAATGCGGGTGTAATTTTCCAGAATCGCTTCCTCGCCGGACACCAGCACCTGAACCTCCGCACCGTAAACGGGCGGCAAAAAGGCAGATGCCAAAATATAGGATAAAATGGCAGAGATGACGGCAACCAATGCAATAATCCAAAGCTTTTTTGCCAGCTGACGGCAGGCAACGGTCAAAAGCTTGATAAAAATCACTCCGTTTCCATGAAATATTCCTAAAAAACCAGGATTCACCCACATTATACCATGCCCCGCGCAAAAATACAAGGACGGATGAATGGAAAATATTGTGCGTTGATGAATTCCCGGAAAAATGGTAGAATAGGGTCGCGCGGGCAGGACAGACCGGTATGACCTCCTGCGTGCAAAATTTAATAGAGAGGAAGTATATTTTGGAAACGATACGTACACGAATGCTGCGATTGGCTACTTATCTGACCGCCTTCGTCCTGCTGTTTTCCTTCGGTACCCTGAGCGTTCACGCCGCAACCCCTACGGTCAACGTCTCGGTGGACGGCACCCCTTACGGAGGCGGCGTCCTTTTCCGTGAGGAAACCACCTGCGTGGCCATCCGCTCCTTCAGTGAGGCAATGAGCGATTGCGAGATCACTTGGGACGAGGCCACAAAGACGGCAACCGTCAGAACGGATGATCTGACCGTCCACGCAACGGTCGGCGCGCATTACATAGAGGCAAACGGACGGTATTTCTACACCCCCCTTGCCATTTTCATTTATAATGAAACCATGTATTTGCCGATCCGCCTGATCGCCAAGGCCTTTGACGCCACCGTAGGCTGGGATGGAGCGACCTATTCCGTTGCCGTGGAGCGGGGAAGCGGTTCGGTTACCCCCGGCAGCCAGTTCTATGCCTCCGACGAGGTTTATTGGCTCTCCCGCATCATCCACGCGGAAAGCGCCGGCCAGCCCCTGCTTGGCAAAATTGCCGTGGGCAACGTGGTGCTCAACCGTATGGCCCATCCGTCCTACCCCAACACCATCTACGGCGTTATTTTTGACCGCAAATACGGCACCCAGTTTGAGCCCGTGCTCAACGGCACCGTATACCGCACACCCAACGCGGAAAGCGTCATCGCCGCAAAAATCTGCCTTGAGGGCTACACCGTCTCCGACGAAATTCTGTTCTTCTACAACCCGGTGATCGCACAGACCAACTGGATTGCCAGAAACCGTGAATTTTTCGCCGTGATCGGCGACCATTGGTTCTACTATTAAGCAAAATAGAGCGCTGTGATATCAAAAAGCGGCCGTTTTCTTTCGAGAACGGCCGCTTTCTTCTTTGGGACGAAAAAAATTTTGAAATTTTTATTTTAAAAAAGTGAGCAAAGATGAGCAAAAACGAGAAAAAGAGAGATAGTTCCTTTCTAAATTAAATTATTGAAAAATTTTTCAAAAAAGCTATTGACAGTGCAAAAAAGCTGTGCTATAATCATCCACGCATGAAAAAAGTATCAAATTTATGTGGAGGAAATCACAATGTCTACTTTTATGGCAAAGGCAGAAACCATTGAGCGTAAATGGTACATTATCGATGCGGCAAACAAGCCCCTCGGTAAGACTGCAGTTACCGCAGCAAACATTCTCAGAGGCAAGCATCGCCCCGAGTTCACCCCTCACGTTGACTGTGGTGAATTCGTAATCGTTATCAACGCAGAGAAGGCAGTACTCACCGGCAAGAAGCTGGAGCAGAAGTACTACCGTCACCACTCCGGCTACATCGGTGGCCTTAAGGAAGTACAGTACAAGACTCTTATGGCAACTCGTCCTGAGCTTGCAATGGAGCTTGCCGTTAAGGGTATGCTTCCTCACAACAAGATCGGCGACAAGGCGATCACCAGACTTAAAGTATACGCAGGCGCAGAGCACAAGCATGCAGCTCAGCAGCCCGTAGCATACGAAGTAGAACTCTAATAGGGTAGAAAGGAACGAAAGAATATGTATACAAGTGCAAAGCCTTACTTCTACGGCACTGGCAGAAGAAAGAAATCCGTAGCTCGCGTTCGTCTTTACCCCGGTACCGGCGTGATCACCATCAATGGCCGTGATATCGATGAGTACTTCGGACTTGAGACTCTCAAGCTTATCATCAACCAGCCCTTCGGCGTAACCGGAACCGAGGGCAAGTTCGACATCGTTGCAAACGTAAACGGTGGCGGCTTCTCCGGTCAGGCAGGTGCAATCCGTCACGGCGTATCCCGTGCGCTTCTCCTTGCTGACGAAAACTACAGACCCGCACTCAAGAGCGCAGGCTTCCTTACTCGCGATCCTCGTATGAAGGAGAGAAAGAAGTACGGTCTCAAGGGCGCTCGTCGTGCACCCCAGTTCTCCAAGAGATAAGTTCTTATCTCATATACAAAAAGCTCTCGATTTTTTCGAGAGTTTTTTGTTTTTCGTAGGGCGGTTCAATTTGTAAAGAATTGAGCCGTCCTATTTACTTTTTGCCGTTTTTATGGTATAATACAACTAATAGATAAACTTGAATTTGACGAATTAAAGTTTAGGAGGTCTGATTATGGCTGAGATTATTAAGGTTTTCAAAGAAAATATTCCTACAATGAGATTTATCGGGAAGAAGTACGATAACTTCGGGCATTGGGGCGAATGGTGGCAGAATGGTTGGTTTGGCCTTCTCGAAGAGACTATGGGCGGAACAGAAAAAATCTGTTCCATTTGGGAAAATGGCGGTGGTTATATTGGTATTGAAAGGCGAGCAGAAGGACAACCTTTTGAGTATTACATAGGTATGCTTTCTCCCGAAAACACACCCGTTCCTGAAGGATTTGTTTCCATTGACTTCAAAGATTTGAGTTTGGGAACTTGTTGGATATACGGAAAAGAAAACGAAGTTCACAACACCAGTGCTTGCAAGCAGAAACTTACAGAAAACGGTATGAAAATATGGCAAGATGAAAATGAGGCGGTATGGTCGTTTGAAAACTGCTTATGTCCTCGTTATACTACACCTGATGACAACGGAAATGTAATTCTTGATTACTGCTATTTTGTAATTAAATAAGATGTGTTAATATAATTAAATTCCAATTTGTCGAGCAGAACAGCGTTGAATGTTGGTGTGATTTTGGTGCAAATTTGGTGCAACACTTTATCAAACGATACTCACGATATTCACGATATCGCACGAAAACACACGATAAATACACGATATCACACGTATTTCCACGATATTCACGATATCAAACGGTATTGCTAAAACTCGAAGAGATGAAAAACAACACACGTTATTTTTCAACACCCGGCTATTTTGGCTGGGTGTTGTTTTTTATCCCGGTCGAACTGGGGCTGGCGCGATCGCAGGATCGCGCCATGTCGGCCTAAAAACATGCCACCGGCATGTTTTCTTAACGGCCTCACAGTTCACCAAGGGCTTGTCTTGCGTAGTTGCTTGCAGTCTTAATCCGAAAAAAGCTGTCCTATTTACTTTTTGCCGTTTTTATGGTATAATCTAACTAACCGACAAACTTGAATTTGACGAAGGAAGTGAGTATATGAGCAAAGGAACTGAAAAAGAAAAACGGATAATAGCATTGGCATATTTTCATCGCTATGGATGGATTGCTGCTATGATGGCATGTATTGCTATTTGGCCTAAACAAATGCTTCTCATATTTTCCGTTGCTTGCCTTTCCTTTTCGGTTTGGTCGTTTATTGGATATAAAAAGAAGTGGAAGCATATTTATTGTTCATTCCAAAATTCTTATCACCAAAAAATGACTCCTAATAGTATTCAGTGGAATAAAATAAAGAAAAGTGATGCATATGGAGTTCCTTTGGTATTCTGTATTATAGGATTAGCATTACTCGTAGTAATGATGTGGTATTGAGCCAATTCCAATTTGGCGAGGTGATTAAAATGATAGATATTACTGTCTGGATGCAAAACTTCTTGCAGTCACTAAACAAAACTTTTCCAAACCGTGTGTGGTTTGTCGGATTGCAAGGCAGCTACGGTCGCGGTGAAGCGACGAATACAAGCGACATTGATGTTGTTGTAATTCTTGATGAATTGTCCGCTGTGGACATTAAAACTTATAATGATATGCTGAACACCCTGCCTCATAGGGACTTAATTTGCGGATTTCTCTCCGGTAAGGGTGAAATTTTGAATTGGGAACCATCAGACCTTTTCCAATTTTGCAACGATACCACACCGGTCAATGGAAGCCTTGATGAAGTGTTGGCTATTGTTGACAAAAGTGATGTTGATAGAGCAATTAAAATCGGGGCTTGCAATATCTATCACGGTTGTGTTCATAATATGTTACACGAGAAAAGCGAGGATATTTTGCGAGGGCTTTATAAATCCGC
>JAGARU010000141.1 GCA_017622085.1 Clostridia bacterium
AAAAGGTTCGTAAGTACAACGCTTATATCCTCGGTATCACGCAGAACGTGGAAGATCTGTTGCAGAGCCATACGGCAAGAACGATGCTTGCAAACTCCGAGCTTGTCATTATGCTCAACCAAGCCGCGACCGACCGCGAACAGCTTGCAGAGCTGATGGGTATTTCGGATCTTCAAATGTCGTATATCACCAACGTAGAAGCGGGTCACGGACTTGTTAAGATCGGCGGTGCGCTTGTGCCTTTCATCAATAATTTTCCGAAGGACACACAGCTCTATAAGCTGATGACTACCAAGCCCGGTGAGTAAAAATTGGAGGTGAGCGCGTGAAGATCAAAACAAGAGAATCCCTTAAAACCATCAAGACATTTGACCGAGCTGATACTCTCGCGCAGAAATCCCAAAGCGGTATTTCCTCACTCTTTAACTCTGCAGAACAAACACAAAATAGCGATCATGAGTCAGAGATTGATTATGCCGGTAGTGAGTTGCAGGGTAAGTCCGGCTACATTGTCTCCACCGCTGTAGTAGGCGCAGATTGCGTTGGGCGATGGGGATTGCGAAAAACGCGAGACAATATCCATAAATTGAGGAAGAAGCTATCCTCTTCAAAAAGAAAAAAGACCGCATTCATGGTTGGTAAATCATTTATGCAGGCAACAGTAAACATAATCAAAGGAATCACAAAAGCCGTAATAGCCGCGACTAAAGCGGCTATTACGGCTTTTAAAGGAACTATAGCGGCAATTGCTGCCGGCGGGTGGGTGGCAATGGTGGTTATCCTTATGGTCGTTCTTGTGAGCCTTGTGGTAGGCTCGGTGTACGCTATTTTTATCCCGGTTGAGGATAGCGAAATTACGATTGGTAGCGTAAAAGCTGATCTTGAAAGGGAATGCCACCAAAAACAAAGTGAGCTAATCGCTAACTGCCAATACGATATTCTCAATTATGAGGGTAGTTTAGCCGGATGGAGGGAGATAATCGCAGTTTATGCAGTTAAACTAAATCTTGGAGACAAGCCTTAAGAAGTAGCAACTTTTGATGAAAATAAAGCGGAAATGCTTAAAGCAGTATTTTGGGATATGAACAATATTTCTTTGCGCACTGACGTAAAAACAACTGTCGTACCACAATATGAAACAGACGAGGAGGGGAATCTTGTTGAGACTGAAGAAGAAGTGATTACGATCTATCTGACAATAGTGACAGAGCATATGAGCATAGATGAGATTACAGAGGTGTATGGATTCTCCGCTCAGCAGAAAATGATGCTTGATGAACTGTTGAGTGAGGAAAATGCTGAGTTGTGGGATACGGCATTAAATGAATAGTGCTTAAGCCCGTAAAAATAGAAAAGAGAGACAGTGCCTCTCTTTTCTATTCAATCTTCTCCCAATCATCCCCGTAATTTCTCAGACGGTAGTATTCTCCATTGTACCATAAAAGTGCTACGTTGTTGTAGTACTCATGGAACCCGTTGGTGTACGTAGGAATAACAAATCCACGTAGGAAGAAATTCTTGTGACAAGCTCTAGGGGAATTACATCGAACATATAAGATAGAGCGCTCGTTATTCCAAGGACTTGCCAGCACCTGCATAATACAATATTCACCTTGGTATGAAGTGTTTCGGTAATTAAATCCGTTTGAATCAGTAGAGATTCTTGCTTCCTTTCGGATACAATACATGAATTCGTCCGCTTTTGTGCTCATTGTATCAATTATTACAAATGAGCAGGATGTGGGAACTTTTTGTGATAGTTCGTCAGTAAATAAGACTGGATAGTTTACATCAATTTGTGGTACATAGGTTAGCATCCGGGGAGTTGAAAATTTTGCACTAATCTTTTTTGCTTCCTCATCAAGAGCTGAAACAATTACTCGCATGGGGGTGCTGTATACGTCCATAATACCAAAGCCTAAATAAGGTGCAAATTCATGATGCTTGGTAAAGGGAAAGGAAATTATTGTGCGACACGGTTTACAAATTCGTTTTTTTCTTTTTCCGTTGATGATCACAGTGAACGGTGTTTCGTCTAATTGAATTGGAACCGATAAATCGAATCCAGTAATACCTTTTGTGTCAACAAACAAATACTTACCTTCGATTCGTGCATGAATTTCACCGTGGCAGTTATCGGAGAGAGAGTGCGCAGTTATCCAATAAGATTTTCGATGCCTATTAGAATCAATCACAAAATCAATTCGATCAGGAGAACCTAAATTAACTTGGCGTGTGAGTGTGCGCAATGTTTGAGCGTTTAATACTAACTCAGCTAAAATATTGTGAGAACATGCTTTTGCAACCATGCATTCGTATGCATATGTTTTTTCATAGTACTCTCGGTTATTCATGATATCCTGATAGCAAGAATCATGGTCTGATGTTATATGTATTACTTTTACTTCTGAAAGATTTTGAAGGTTTGTGGGGTATCCAAGCCCGGCGCAGGCCAAAATACCCGCGTATAGATCGGGATAAGACTCACCATGTGTTAGTGCAGCATATGCACCGTTAGAAAAGCCTGTTGCAAAAATTTGCATTCGGTCTATCCAATATCGTTTCCGAAGATCGGTTAAGATCTCATTGATCGAAACTTCCCCAATGTAGCTTGCCATTGTAACACCGCGACCAGAGATATCGACAATTATTCCGTGATAAGGATAATGGGTTATATATGGTTCTAATTGGCTACTGGTATTTGTAGAATTATGATTAATAATCAGTGAGTGTGAAATTTCACGATCAAAATTTTGGGGGATCAGCACATTGTAGCGCATGATAGAGTCATCCAACTCAGAGTAAAAATAGATAGCCTTCATGCCGGGAGAATAGAAATAATCCTCCGTGAATCCTAGTTTAATGCGGCGGAACGCTTCTTCTGCACGCAGTTCTGCCTTTACTCGATCCTCGGGGGAGGATGCGTTTTGGAGGTCTTTTTTAGTATATTGAATAAGACACCAACTGTCAGACCGCGCAGGGTATAGTTTTTCAAGTTCGTCGAGCCTCGATAGATACTCATTCCTTTTTTCTTCTGTATCGTTGACCACGACAAAGGAATTTAATCGGTATTCATTTTTGTCATCTCCCCAATACCGAAAACGAATTTTGAACCAATGAGCATTTTCATCGTATCCGGTTGAATCAAGTTCATAAACTTGATCAAATGGGATTTCAAATGATTTATAAGGCTTGCCGTGTAATGAGTCAACTAATTCAAGGATACACCCTCTTGAAAGATCTATTTGTTCAATCGGAATGGATGGAAGAAAAACAGATATCCGTTGATTGAACTCGCTTCGTGAGTTTAAGAAAAGGTAATGAAGACGATGGCATCCAACATGAATATTATTTGTGATCAGTGAAGGAACAGCTTCCAGTTCTCTTTCAAGAAGATTGATCCGAAAACTGGGAAATTTAACTTTGGAAGCGGCAGAAGACTTGATTATAAGCGAATTATATCCTGCATTTAACTTCATGCTTAATACACAATAACCTTGTGTATATCCCCAAAGTTTGTGGTTAAGCCAAATGGGGTTCGAGGCAGTTTCAGAAAAAATAATAACTGCAGTCTCATCTTTTTCACTATAGAAGCGAAAATAGTAATAGCAGTCCATGCCCTCAGAAAACTTTGTACCGATTGGGTTGCTATCATGTTCCAATAACTGATCAAGCTTTCGAATGATGGCCTCGGGAATGATGTCCAAATCTCCTTCGGTATGTTCTGTGACCAATAAAGGGGCGCTTTCAATTAAAATAGGGAATGTATCAACGGAGAAGGTCATATTCGCGACTCCTTTCGGTAGTGTTCTGCTTGCATGTTAAACAGGTTGCGATAGATTTCACATTGCTGCATTAATTCGGTATGTGTTCCAATTGCTTCTTTATGTCCGCTGTTGATAACAAGAATACGGTCGGCCATAAACACGGAGGATAGGCGATGTGTTACAATCAAACCGGAACGATCCTGACTCAACTCCTTCAACTTCTCGAACATGATATGCTCTGATTTGGGGTCAAGAGAAGCATTCGGCTCGTCCATGATCATGAAGTTGCCGCGTTTGTAATACGCTTGTGCAATAGCAACCTTCTGCCACTGTCCCCCCGAGAGAATCACCCCTTCTTTATCGAATAGTTTACCGAGGTAAGTATCTGTTGTTTTAGGATAGTCTTCGGGCTTTGTTACATCAAGGTTTGCATTTAGACACGCACGAATTACGCGCCCCTTGTCTATGGGATTTTTTGTATCAGCTAAAGCGACTGTTTCATCTACCGGCAGCTCATATCGGTTATAATCTTGAAAAACGGTGGAAAAATTGTTCCTTAAACTTTTGAGTGTATATTCTTTAATATTACGTCCATTGATCAAAATATCACCGCTGACAGGATCATAAAGGCGAAGAAGCAACTTGATCAAGGTTGTTTTACCAGCGCCGTTGTATCCAACAACGGCCAGCTTCTCATTTTCATCAATACGGAAGGATAGATTGTGTAGAACTTCTCGGTTCGTGTTGGGATAAGAGAAGCTTACGTTGCGGAACTCTACGGTGTTGATTCGGTTAACCTCTAATATACCTTCATCGGGCACACGGCTTTTCCAACTGAGAAAGTCCGCGTAGTGTGATAGCCTCATTTCGCTGTCATAGCTGTCGTTAATTGTTGAGAGAAACATTTCAAGTCCACTGCGGTATTGAGATGAGATGCTACGGTAATAGGTGAAATCACCTATAGTAAGCCGTCCGCCAATGACCTCGATGCCAATATATACCAGCATCATGATGTTAACAAGAAAGGGGAATGTAGACGAAATGAGAGTAAGGCCAATACGTTCGCGTTCGATTTTGTTCTTCTCGCAGAACCAGTCTTTCCAGAGGGCTAAATACTTCTTCATAAAGAAGGGTTTAGAATCCCAAATACGCACGTCCTTCGCAAATGCACGTCCCTGCATGACAGACTCATAATAGCCAATTCGTCGTTCTTGATCTGTCCGGCGGAGCTGCCAATCATACTTTTTGCGGTTTAGTACACGGGCTATCATAACGCCAGGTATATCCATGGCCAAGATCACGAAGGGGAAGACCCAAAGCATTTGCGCCAAAATGATACCGCAGACAATAGATTGTACAATTCCTTTAACAATAGAGACAATGGTCCATGTCAGAGAAAGCAGAGATTTTGAGTCACGAGAGGCGTTTTGTATCTCGTTATAGAAGTCGGGAATATCAAAGTAAGATAAGTCTAATTCATTAATTTTCTCAATAATTTCCAATCGTATGTAACGAGAAACCAATTCGGAATGCACACCGGCTATATGGCCGGAGACTCTTCCATAGATCATGGAGGCAAACTGTAGTATAGCAAATAAGGCGATATTTCGGATAAAGAGATCCATATCGCGTGCATAACTGAGATTGTCTATAATCTCCTTAAAGATATAGGAGGACAGAATAGGGATTGAAATCGATACCAGTTCAAACAGAATGCGGGAAAGAAACATCCAAGGTGATGCCTTCCACGAGATGTGCATGCTGGTTCGGAAATGTTTCAGTAAATTCTTTGTTTTAGTCATAACGTAAAATATTACAAAAACTATTATTGATTTTTTGGATCAAGAACTATCTGCCCAAAGTAAATATCTCCTTCAAACACAAACAAATAATTAAAAATATTGCCGTAAGTGGGAATCAGACGCTTGTGTTCGTAATTGTAGCCCTTATACCAATAGTTCAGCGGCATTTTTATTTCCGCTATCTTTTCATTGCGCGTGTTTGGAACGGTGCGAGAGAAGATCAGGTTTCCTTCTTCGTACATTTCAAGGCAGCATAGCTGATCCTCGAGGAAGAAAAAGCCTAAATACTCATGAGTCGTATAAGATTGGGCCGGAGAAATTTTATAGGACTCCGCAACTTCTCCGTTTATAATCTTAAAATACTTGTGTGTTTTGGTGCTTGCGAGAGGGCATACAATCTCCAGTGCTCCGTTTTCATAACGGCACAGTACAGGCTCGCGGGCACTTATGTTAGGTTCGGTAACCAGCCCCAAACACTCCATGGAAACTCCGTCATAGCGGTAAAGGAGGAGGCCGAAATTATAATAATTCTTTGAGCCAACTCCGTATGCATAGCCCTCCAAGTTTCCAATCATTTCCAGGTTGAAGAAATATAACGTTCCTTGCTCATCCGCGCAGAGAGCGATGGGGCTCAATCCAAGGAATTCATCCTCTGTATGCGTGGTTACCTCGGACACAGATTCTTTTTCAGGATTGAAAGAAAAGTGACTTACATGAGCTTCATCCCGATTTTTTGTGGTTCGGACGCCATAAAGAAAATCATATTGTCCTTTCGCTTCATTAAAACAGAAGGTCATGGCAGACAGCCAATTGTTGTCATATTCGTTTGGATTTGGCCGAAAGTTCATGCTTTCGGCGAGCTTTATGCGCGCAACCTCGCGCACGCCCTCACATTCTGAGTAATGATGTATTTGCACTCCCTCATTGTAAGCGGAAATAATGTAAATCGTTCCCTCGTACTCAATCAATTCCACAGAATTCGCTTGATAAATTAGGTTTTCCGTTATGACAATATCATCCTCGCCCCCGTACAAGCTGGATTTATAGTGTAAGATAACCAGACCAACGGGGATTTGTGCTACCTCCACCCATCCGCTTGCATCCGCACGGTAAAGGTGAATTTGTGCATAGGGCTCTTTTCCGCTTTCACGGTGTATGTAAGTGTAAGCAAAATAAGTAATTCCGTTTTGTGTGGTCAGTAAGCTGCACTGAATACGGCCGCCACCACCCCAATAGGCTTCTTGAGTAAGAAGATAACTATCCGGCCCACCAAGGTCCTTCAGGTTGTGGTAGTTCTTTACGTAAGTCTCATTTTCACCGATGGAGTTACTAAAGCTTTCTGTGTTTTCCATGACAAACCCCACAGGGTCAATGACCAACGGCTTTTCCGGCAAGCAGAAGGGAAGTATGATTGCCATCGCCAGTACAACGGCCACGGCCGAGACGATCCACCGCCACGGCACAACCTTCGCGGCGAGTGCTTTCTCAATGCAGTCCTCGACCGAAGAAAAACTCTCTTTCACGTGCTTCTTCGGTTGCTTCATGAGAGAAATACATACGTCAACCGCCCGCTCCTTGTTTGCCAGCTTTTTATATTTCTGTTTTGTCTTGATGACGGCCAAATAAATAGTATCGTATACAAATAACGGATCTGTACATGTCTTTTTTGCGGCTTGTTCCAGTGTTGTCATTTGGTTTTTTAGAATCTTTGGTAGTTTATCGTATTGATTCATAATGCTCTCCTTTTTCCAATAATAAAAGATCCCATCGAATAATCCCAAATTATTCTATTTTGTTTTAGTTATGCTTGGTTAATTTAATAGGTAATGTCGTATTTTACAGCTTCTTCGCAGTAGGTTGTGTCAGGGCTATGACAGATATCAACATGAGCGCTTTGGCATGCAGATGAGTCACCTGCATAGCATACGTCTTGTGAGTGATTTGTGCAACTTTGTTCGTCGTATTCATAACAAATATCTTGTGAAAGACTGGTACAGTTATGTACATCCTTTGCTTGAACAGCTACGCAATAATCTTCATCACACATGGGATTATCGAGTGCGTAAACATTAGCAGTTAACGGTTTTAAAATCAGAGTTTCATTGTTGATTAGTTTTAAAATTTTCATGTTTATCTCCTTGGATAGTGTGTATGGATTATTCGATGGAATTTTCAGAAAAGATTAGCGGTGCACACCGCCAACGGAAGCGATATAGGCATCCTCCAAGGTGCCCTCCACCTTGTACGAGCCCTCGCGCACGCTGATATCCGAAATGTAGCGCACCGTAGGCTTTCCGTAGGTGTAGGTGACGTTTGTAACCGTGGCCTTTTCCTTGATGATG
>JAGARU010000142.1 GCA_017622085.1 Clostridia bacterium
GAAACTCTGTATTCGCTTTCCGATTATGATAACGTGATCTATATGAACACCTTTTCGAAGACAATTTCGCCCGCACTGCGTGTAGGATATATGGTCTTGCCCAAGCGCCTTGTGAATGATTTTGAGAGCAAGCTCGGTTTCTATTCCTGCACCGTTCCCACCTTTGAGCAATTCGTACTTGCACAGCTGATCAACAGCGGAGACTTTGAGCGACATATTAACCGTGTTAGACGAAGTTTGAGGAAAAGGCTTTATACATAAACCCCGTTCACAAGTCTTCGATGTAAATGGGTTTTCTTTATTTACTCCGACTCGAATTTTGAAGGGCTGGCGGTTTTTCCGTCAGCCCTTTTTGTTGTTCTTCTTTCTACCGTTCAGCTTACCTTTGATAGCGTTTAAAATGGCGTTTGATGCTTCTGCCGCCTTTTCAAACTCCGTGACAGCCGTGTCACGGCAATAATCTCCTGTGAATAAAGGCTTTTCGATATTGTCCTGACCTTCGGTCTTTTTTGTGTTCTTTTCATTTGCCATTTTTCTTTTCCTCCTTGGCGTTTGTGTTTTGTTTCCTCTGCATTATAATATCTCTTGCCGCAAAACACAACGACTGATATTCGCCACGCGAACAAATTTGGACACTCTGTTTGATATTGTCCAAATTGTAGTTTATTTTCATTGACTGCAAACGTTTTCAGGAATATAATAAGGGTATCAAAACGTAGGACGAGGGATCATATGAAGAAAGAATACAGATGCACGGCACGAACAAAAAAAATGATCCGAGCCGCTTTTGTGGAGCTTCTCGGAGAGAAGAAGAATATAGAGACTATCACGGTCGGTGAGCTTGCGGAGCGTGCGGATATTGCAAAAAGCACCTTCTATAACCACTACGACGACGTATATGCCGTGGCGGAGGAGTTTGAAAATGAGCTGATCGCCAAGCTCTCGGCGGTGCTTGATGAGATCGAGCTTGAAAGATCGATCGAATATGAGAATTATTTCAGAAAGGTCATCGAGTTTTTGAAGGTGAACGAGGATATCTACCGTAAGGCGATCACATCCTCCGACATCCGATTTTTCATTGAAAAGCTGAAGGCGGTCATTTCAAAGAAGATCTTTGAGGAGAGTGCGGCACTTCCGTTTTCTCAAAACAAAGCCGAGAAATATGCACAGATATGCTTTCTCACCAATGCCTGCGTGGATACGATGGTGGATTATTTCAAGGGCAATATCGACCTCTCTCTTGACGAGGTCGGCGGTGTTATTATAGATTTTCTCAATAATATGAGAAAGTGATAATTACTCAGATATTTTGAGGGCTGACGATTCATTTTCGTCAGCCCTCGCTCTTTATATCATCCCGACAAATTGGAATTTGTCATTCCTTTATTTGCAGTCCTTACAAGAGTATTCGGGGACAGTGCGCTCGCCTATGACCGATTCATAAAGCCGCCAGCCGCCTGCAAGATTATAGCAGTCGTAGCCGTTGCCTGTGAGAATACGGCAGGCAAGGTAGGAACGCAGTCCCGAGTGGCAATGAACATAGATGGGTTTGTCTTTCGGGATTTCGTCAAGTCGCTCACGCAGGGAGTCAAGCGGAATATTGACAAAGCCGTCTATTTTGCCGTTCATTACTTCAAACGGTGTACGGGTGTCGAGCAGGAACACACTGCCGTCACGGGGAAGATTTTCCACGTCATGCCAGAAGAACTGCTTGAGTTTTTCGCTGACGATATTTTCGGCAACAAAGCCGAGCATATTGACGGGATCTTTTGCGCTGCCGAAAGGCGGCGCATAGCACAGTTCAAGGGTGGTAAGATCGGTGATTTTCGCACCGAAACGGATGGCGGTGGCAAGTACGTCCATACGCTTGTCCACGCCCTCAAAGCCGACGATCTGCGCGCCTATGATCTTCAGCGTTTTCTTATCCCACAGCGCTTTGATCGACATCTGCGCCGCACCCGGATAATAGGTGGCGTGGGATGCCGAATAGGTATAGGTCTTATCGTAATCAACGCCTGCCAACCTGGCCGACTTTTCGTTAAGGCCCGTGGTGGCAACGGTCATATCAAAGAGTTTTAACACGGCCGAGCCTTGCGTGCCGGTATAAACGCTCTCGTATCCTGCAATATTGTCGGCGGCAATTCTGCCCTGCTTATTGGCGGGCCCTGCAAGCGGAATAAAGGCAGGCTTCTTTGTGATGAAATCCTCCACCTCGACCGCATCGCCCACGGCGTAAATGTTCGGAATATTGGTCTGCATTTTGTTGTTTACAACAATGCTTCCGCGCGGATTGAGTTCTATTCCGCAGTCCTTTGCAAGGGCGGTTTCGGGACGGACGCCCACCGACAGTATGATCATATCGGCGGTGATCTCACCGTTTTGCAAAATGACGGTGTTTCCGCTTATCGCCTGTACGCCGTTATTCAGGTGCAGATCAATGCCTTTGGATTTGATATAACGGTGAACGTCTGCCGCCATATCAAAGTCGAGGGGCGCGATCAGATGGTCGGCAAGCTCGACGATGGCGACCTTCAGCCCTGCTTCTACTAAATTTTCTGCCATTTCAACACCGATATATCCGCCGCCGATGACCACAGCCGAACGCGGCTTTGCGGTATCGATATAGCTCTTGATCTTCAAGGTGTCGGGAATGTTGCGAAGGGTGAAAACGTTGCTGCCGTCAGCTCCCTCGATGTTCGGTCGTATCGGCTCGGCACCCATAGATAAAACGAGGTTGTCGTAGGTTTCTTCATAGGGTTCGCCCGTGCGAAGATTTTTGACCGTAACGGTCTTTGTATCGGGGTTAATTTTTACCGCTTCGTTTAATACTCTGACGTCGATATGAAAACGCGTCTTGAAGCTTTGGGGCGTTTGGAGAGTCAAGTCCCCGCGGTCGGTGATGACACCGCCGATATAATACGGCAGACCGCAGTTGGCAAAGGACACGTATTCGCCGCGCTCCAAAACAATGGTCTCTGCTTTTTCGTCCAGTCTGCGAAGCCGCGCCGCAGCCGTTGCGCCGCCTGCAACACCGCCTATGATAATGGTTTTCATCCTTTTCACCTCTTTACAACGCTTTTTATATGAGTATTATACCATTTTTTGCGGCTTTTCTCAATCCCTTTTCTGAATATCCGTCACCAAATTGGCAAGAATATTGAACATCAAACAAACGGAGGTAGTGAAATGTTCAAACACGAAAAGCTGCTTTTTCATCCCGTAGCGGTGGAGAGGCCCAATCCGCAGTATGCGGCACTTTTGCAGGAACAGCTTGGCGGCGGAAACGGTGAGCTGAAGGCGGCCATGCAGTATATGTCCCAGAGTTTTCGAATCAAAGATCCCGAGATCAAGGATCTGTTCCTTGATATTGCGGCGGAGGAGCTTGGGCACATGGAGATGGTGGCGCAAACCATCAATCTCTTAAACGGTCACGACGTGGATGCTGCAAAAGTGCCCTGCGGCGAGATCCAATCCCACGTAATTCTCGGCTTAAATCCCGGACTTATCAACGCGTCGGGTTATTCCTGGACGGCGGATTACGTGACGGTTACAGGGGATCTGTGCGCCGACCTGCTCAGTAATATCGCATCCGAACAGCGCGCGAAGGTGGTTTACGAATACCTTTACCGCCAGATCGATGACAAGAAGGTGCGCGAGACCATTGATTTTCTCTTAAACCGCGAGGAAGCGCACAACCAGATGTTCCGCGATGCCTTTAACAAGGTGCAAAACTCCGGCTCTAACCGTGATTTCGGCACCACCAAAGCGGCAAAGATGTATTTTTCCATGTCGGATCCCGGCCCCAATGCATTTGCCACGGGCGATACAAAGCCTGTTTCCTTTGAGTAATAGGAAAAAAGCCGCTGAGGAGTTTGTTCCTCAGCGGCAATTTTTTCTTTTCTTATCCATCACAACATCGTAAAATCTGACCACCTTTTGTCCCCAACTGTGGGTTATCAAGTGATTGACCTGTTCGATTTCAGGGTAAAGTGTTTCAAGAAGTTCTACAAATTGTTTTAGCATCGATCCTATTCCTACCAAAAAGAGCTCTGAGACCGGTCTCAGAGCTCTTTGGTTATTTCGTTTTTTCGCCGGTGCTCTCTTTTTTGCAGGCGTAGTGGATGGCTTCAAGGGCCTCGTTTTCGGCGGTGCGGTCGATGATCTTTTTGAGAAGCACGTCCAGCCCTCCGCCCTCGGTATAGTCCGCAGGCGCAAAGTATTTGATACGGGCGTCGGTCATCATTTTGTAGACCTTTGCTTTATCCTGAGTGGCCTCGTTGTATACGCCGATGGAGTGTCCGCCGTAGGTGTTGACCAGCCGCATACAGGGCACGTCCGTGTCGCTGTCGCCGATGTAGACCATGTTGCGGAAGGGCACGCGTACCTTTTCCGGCGGCACGGGCTCGTTGACGGCGGGATCGTTCACGTCCAAAACACCCTTGCTGATCCGGAAGAGAAATTGGGTTTTGTTCGTATAGTTGATCACCTGCGCCGGCCATCGGGCCACGCCGTTTTCATCAAAATAGAAGGAGCAGGCATAGATCCGCTCAAAGGCACCGGCCTTGGCCATTTCCGTGCCCTCGACCATTTCCTTCAGCCCGGAGGAGATGATGTAGTGCTCCACGTTTACACCCTTTCCCCGACCGTAGGCGCGGATGCGCTCAAACCAGCCCACAACACCGGGAAAGAGAGCCACGCGGGCGCCGTACTCTGCCAGTTTTTCTCGCGTCAGAGCAAAATGCCCCTTGGATTCCTCTACCATTTTGTACATATAGGCGAGGTTGCTGTCCATGCCGTTGTCGCGAGCCAGCCGGTTGGCCTCTCGCCAAAAGCTCTCAACGTCGTATCCAACGGACTGAATGTAGCCCTGAGCCTGCATATCGTCCGGGGAGAGGGTTTTGTCAAAATCGTAGCAAACGGCCAGGGTTGGGAGGGCTTCCTTTACTCGCCGCTCAAAGTTTGTTTTCATGGGGAACACCTCGCTTTCAACCCTATTATATCAAATTTTGCTCCCGGGCACAAGAGCGTTTTTTCGTTGACCGTCGGAAAAAAACGTGCTATAATATTATATTATGAGAATTTTTTTCGAGGAGGACGACTACCGTGAACAAGAGTCTGTCCCGTGATTTTACACAGGGAAATATTGCAAAGCAGCTCCTTTGGTTTGCCTTACCCTTTATGGCGTCCAATGCCTTGCAGGTGTTATACAGCACCATCGACATGGTCATCGTCGGAGAGTTCGTAGGCACTCCCGGCCTGTCCGCCGTGTCCCAAAGCAGCCAGATCGTCAATTTTGCCACCATGGTGTGCCTCGGCTTCTCCAACGCCGGGCAGGTGCTTTTGGCTCAGGCTCAGGGTGCGGGCAAGCGCAAGGAAATGAACGATATTATTGGCACACTCTTCGGCTTTATTGCCGCCTTGGCCGTGGTGTTTTCCGTTGCGATTGTTGCGATTCAGGACTGGATCCTTGACGTAATGAATATTCCTGCCGAATCCTACGAGATGGCGCGGGACTATCTTATCATCTGTGCCGCCGGCCTGATCTTTACCGCCGGCTATAATATGGTCTCCGCCGTTTTGCGCGGCATGGGAGACGCCAAGCGCCCCTTCCTCTTTATCGGTATTGCCTCCGGCGTCAATCTGGTGCTGGACCTTGTATTTACCGGCGCCCTTGGCTGGGGCGTGGCCGGCGCGGCGTGGGCAACCATCATCGGCCAGGCCGTGTCCTTCCTGTTTTCCCTCTACTATCTCTACCGCCGCAAGGAGGCCTTTGGCTTCGACTTCCGCCGGGAGAGCTTCCGTCCCCGCCTGCGTTATATCGGTATGATTGCCGGCCTCGGTACTCCCATGGCCATCCAGTCGGGATGCATCAATCTGTCCATGCTGGTGGTCAATTCCATGATCAACGATATCAGCGTAGTCGCCTCCGCCACCTTTGGCGTGGGTGTCCGCATTGACGACATCGTCAATAAGATCTCCCAAGGCATCCAGTACGCCGCCGTGCCCATGATCAGTCAGAACATCGGCGCCGCCAAGCCGGAGCGGGCAAAGCAGGTGGTGTATCGTGCCTGGATGTACTCCATCGGCTTTACCGTGCTCTGTATGGCGCTCTACGTCACCCTCGGCAAGGAGCTCTTCATGCTCTTCTCAGATGACGTCTTGGTACACGAAATGTCGGGCGAATTCGTCCGCGCGATCTTAGTGATGTTCCCGGCCTTCGCCGTCATGCGGGGAAGCGGTGCCTTCATTCAGGGCATTGGCAACGCCAAGCTCAGCATGGTTCTTGCCATCCTTGACGGCGTGGTGCTCCGCATTGGCCTCAGCTGGCTCTTTGGCATCTACCTTGGATGGGGCTTCTTCGGCTTTGTTCTCGGCTACGGCCTTGCCCCCTATGGCTACGCCATTCCCAGTATGCTCTATTTCCTCGCCGGCCGCTGGAAGCGACGCCGCGCCCTGGCGGAGAAGATCTGAGCGCAGTCGCAACTTGTTTTGTCATAACCGTAGCAAATTACTTTTAGCAAAGGAGAACGTATGGTATTCCTGCTCATTTTGGTTCTGTTTGCTCCGCTGGCGCTGTATTTGACCGTGGCATTTGGCATATTGAATCTTGCGATCGGCTTCTTTTCCTTTTTGGGTGCAATCGGTGCATTTCTTGTGGGCGTGGCCGCCTATCAGCAAGTACAGGCAAGATTGTGGCAGTATGAGCAGCCGCGCTTTATCGGCGCGTGGTATCTGGCAGGCGTCGCCGTGATCGGTGTGGCGGCAAGGGGCCTTGTACGGGAGATTCCCATTGATGAGGCTATCTTCCTCCGTGTGCTTCTCCGATTCGCTTGCCTTGCGTTTTGGGTAATTTGTTACATCCTGTCACTTCGCATGTGTTTGGAGAAAAGGCGCAAATGGGAGTGGATCATCTTTGGATGTGTGGCTGTCGTGCTGGTGCTTCTTACCGTTTTGTCCGTTTGGTTCGTTGCCGTGAACGATATCTGCTTTTATATGATTTTGGCTGTGTCAGTCTTTACCCTCGTGCGGAACGCTCGGCTTGTGATCCACTATAATTTACAACGGTTCCATCAGCCCTTCGTTCTTTACCGCCCCGCCGATTCTCACGGTAAGGCAACCAGCCTGTTTGCAGACGTGCTTTTTATTGCTTTTCCGGTTTTGGTTGTGCTCATTTGGTAAAGCATTCTTCAGCCAGGCGGTGTCGATCTGTGAACCAAGGGAGATGAAATGGATACAGAGAATCGATTTCCAAAACGAAAATCCACGAAGTCAAAAAAACGTTGATTACCTGTAAGAGCTCGAAAATCGCTCTTGTCCGAACTTGTCAAAACCATTCCCACGTTGTCCGCGCGAACAAACAATCCGATGGTAGGAGGGGCTTGTGTCCAACGCCCTTTATACAAGGGCGGCACTTTGTTTGCCGTACTCACGCACCGATGAACGCGGTGGATCAATAGAAAAGAGCCGATACGGAAAATTCCATATCGGCTTTTTTACTGTTTTTCAGAATCTGAGGCTGACTCTACCGGGTCGATTTTATTGAATTTCCTGCTCCAAGCGGTGGAAAATCTCTGCGGAGAAGAATTCTTCCAGCGTGATCCCCAAGCCATCGCATAGCTTTTTGATCGTGGAGACGGTAGCACTGTTGTTGCGTCCGCTGATTATATTGTTTACGGTCGATTGTGTTACACCGCTTGCGGTGCAAAGCCGGTTGATTGTATAATTGCGCTCGCGACACAGATCCAGAATGCGTATCCGCACAGCTTCTCCAACGTTCATGGGGTATCACCTCACTTTATAAAAATGATACCCGTTTTCTCTTGAAAAGATTAACTCTTTTGGGTTATAATTAACTCAAAAGAGGTGATTTTGTTGAATGTGAATGGAAAACGATGCTTTTTCATCGGCCATCGCGATGCGCCGGAGGCAATTTACGGAGATTTACTGCGCGCTGTGGAGAGTTGCGTTGTGCAACACGAGAGCTTTGGTGGAATACGCGCGTCGCCGCGCAATCGCCATCACTGAATTATAGAACACGGTAAGCGCCGGGGCGCTTACCGTGTTTTTTCGCTTAATTGAACTTCCGGTCGTACAGAAGTGCGGCGATAAGGACGACGAAGCAGGAGCCGGCGTTGTGAACCAACGCTCCGGTGGTGGGGTTGAGCACGCCCAGCACGGAGAGGGCAACGGCTAAGAAGTTAATGCCCATGGAAAGGGCAATGCTGAACTTAATGGTCTTGACCGTGGCGCGCGCTAGACGCTTGAGGTACGGAATCTTGGTGATATCGTCGCTCATCAGCGCAACGTCAGCCGCTTCTACGGCGATGTCGCTGCCCATGCTACCCATGGCAACGCCTACGTCGGCGGTCTTGAGGGCAGGGGCGTCGTTGACGCCGTCGCCGATCATGCAGACGGTTCGGCCGCTCTTCTGCAGGTCGGCCACGCGATCCACCTTTTCTTCGGGCAACAGCTCAGCGCAAATCTCGGAAATGCCCACCTTGGAGGCGAAATAGTCGGCGGCCATGGCGTTGTCACCGGTTAAAAGCACGGCGGCGGTGTCCATGCCCTTCAGCCGAGCCACCATCTGAGCCGCGTCGGGACGGAGCACGTCGGACAGAGCAACGATGCCAAGGCAGACGCCGTCCTCCGCCACAAGAATGGAGGCCTTGCCCTGCGCACGGAGTCCGTCAAGACGGGCGGTCACGGCCTCATC
>JAGARU010000143.1 GCA_017622085.1 Clostridia bacterium
GCACATCAAATATTAGCTGTGCAGAGGATGGTTCTACTCATCCGTCGGCTTCGCCGCCACCTTCCCTGCTAGGGAAGGCTCACTGGAGCGCTGCCCTCGCTTATAGCTGGAGCGGTTGCACTTCTTCCTTCACGCTTTTTTCTTTGACGCTATAGGCCCAAAGAAAAAAGCTTTGCAAAAAAGAAATGCCGCTCTCGCAGGGCGTCGCCCTGCAACCCACTCGCTTTTTTGAAAAAAAGCGAGGCAAAAAACTCAATTTCGGTGCCAACACCTTCGTGTGATCGTGCTCGCTTACAAGTGAGCAAGCGCCGATTTTGCCCGCGGGGGCTTCCCCGCTGGCCGCCGGGCCTTCCCGGCTGCCCGTCGCAAGCTTACTTGCCCAAAGCGGTTGCTACGTCGGAGAGAAGCTGCTGCCATGCGTCCTCATTTTCCACGTAGTAAAGGGGGCATTTTTTGGACTGATCGTGAGTGTAACCGCTGAGACGGTGAACGTCGTAGTGGCGGATCACGTTAGTCTCGTCGAAGTGATACTCCCCGCAAAGCCAGGTGATCAGGCGGATCAGCGACCGGTAGGTGGCCTCGTTATACTTACCGGTGGCGTCGGGGTGGCAGACCTCGATGGAGATGGTAGAATCGTTCATCGGATAGTTGGCATAGGCCACCTCGTCGGTGGGAATGCACTGGATGATCTCGCCGTCCAGTCCTACAATAAAGTGACTGCTGGAGCCGTATAGGTTGGCGGCAGGATTGTTAAAGTAGTTTCGGTTATTGATCGCCTTGGAGCCGGGATTGCCCGTGTAGTGCACAACGATGTACTTAACGTTCATGGCCGGCATAGGTGTACCGGGGCGGGCATCGGTATTGGTCAAAAGAAGCTGGTCGATCCAGTTAGGGAAGCCGTGCTCGTTGGTATCCGCCGGGGTAGTGGTCACGGGGGTGGTTGCCGCAGGCGTCGTGCCCGTGGGTGTAGTATCCGTCTGCGGAGGCGGCGTGGTGGGTGCGGGAGTGGTTACGTTCGGACGGGTGTACTGGGGGGTAGAATCGGTGGCGGCGGCTTGATGGCGTCCAACCAGGCGGCGCGCCATCATGGCGGTAAAAACAATAAAGATCGCGGCGATCAGGGCAACCACTGCCAAAAGGATCCAGCGTGCGTACTGATCCTTCTTTCTCCCGGACAGAGGATGCTTGGTATACAAGTTCACGGTCAAGCTCCTTTGACTTGCGCCTTGGGCGTAAGGTATTTAAACAAAATGACGTTTTATTCTACCACATTTTTATAGTTTTGTCAAGCCATCCCAAGGTCTCCCGCATAGAATAACAAAGAGGAAATTTACGGTTTTACGAAAGGAGCTTATATGACCGAGGGAAATTTACAATGGGAGACGGCACCCTACGAACGAGAACGGGCGGTGCAATATGCCTTAAAGTGGGCCTTTGCCCGGAATCCGCTGTTTTACGAGTTTGACGGGATTGGAGGAGACTGCACCAATTTCGTCTCCCAGTCCATTTTGGCCGGCAGCTGTGTGATGAACTTTACCCCGGACTACGGCTGGTATTTTATTGATGCAAGCGACCGTGCCCCCGCGTGGACAGGGGTGGAGTTCTTTTACCGCTTTATGACGGAAAACCAAGGAATTGGCCCTTATGGCCGGGAGGTGGACCGCGAGGAAGTGCAAGTCGGCGACGTGGTGCAGCTCTTTAACGGCACGCGGTACTACCACACACTCCTAATAACAGATCTGCGTCCGGGTGAAATTTTCGTCTCCGCCCATTCCTATGACGCCAAAAATCGGGATCTGGCCTCCTACTCCTACGTGCGGGAGCGGTTTATCCACATTGAGGGGGTTCGTCGAGACCCACGGCTGACTCCGATTGAATGCTTTTCGATTCTCTATGATCAGCCGGAGAAAAAACCTCGTTGATTTTACAAAAAGTTCACAAATTCAAAAAATGTGTGTGATATACTAGTAAATTAGAAAATTATAATCGGGATTTATGCGCAAAACTTTTTCCTGAGAAAAATAAATGAATCAGATGAAAAAAGGAGTACGTCCCATGAATTTGAACCGCAATTATCCGCTCTATGAAGTGGAGCCCATGACCGACTTCCGCTCCATGATCGAGCAGGCGGCCGAAAAATATACCGACAAGCCCGCCATTTCCTACCGCACCAAGCCCTCCAACCCCGAGGCCGTCCGCAAAACCTACCGCGAGGTACGGGAGGACGTGTCCGCGCTGGCTACCGCCCTCATTGCTATGGGCTGTCGTGGCCAAAAGGTAGCCATCATCGGCGAGAACAGCTATGGCTGGGCCTGCTCCTACTTTGCTACCCTTGCCGCCGGCATTGTGAACATTCCCGTTGACAAGGAATTGCCCGTAGCCGATATGGCCGGCATCCTCAACACCACCGCCTGCGAGACCGTGCTGTTCGGCAAGATCGACGGCAAGATCGCAGAGGTAACTAAGCTGGTTCCCTCCCTCAAAAATTTAATTGCCTTTGATCACAGCGAGATCGAGGGTGCCCTCAGCATCCCCGGGCTGATCGAGTCCGGACGCGCCGCCATGGAGGCCGGCGACCGCTCCTATTACGAGTGCGAGATCGACGTGGAGGCCCTGGCTTCCATCGTGTTCACCTCCGGCACCACCGGCAAGGGAAAGGGCGTTATGCTCTCCCAGCGCAATCTTTGCTTTGACATCAGCCAGGCGCTTCTTTCTATGGCGGTAACGGATAAGACCCTGTTTACCCTGCCCATGCACCACACCTACGGCTCCACCATCAATCTGGCGGGTCACTTCTTTATGGGCTGTGAGCTTTACATCTCCAGCGGCCTTAAGTACATTCTGAACGAAATGAAGGCCGAGCAGCCCAAGCACCTGATCCTTGTACCTCTTTACGTTGAGACCTTCCACAAGCGTATCTGGTCCACCGCGGAACGCCAGGGCAAGGCCAAGGCACTCCGCACGCTGATCAAGGTCAGCAACGGCATGCGCAAGGTTCGTCTTGATGCGAGAAAGCTTTTGTTCAACAGCATTCTCGGCCAGTTCGGCGGCAAGCTCCACACCATCATTTGTGGCGGTGCACCCCTCAGCCGTGAGCTGGTGGAGACCTTTGATGCCCTTGGCATCACTCTCTTAAACGGCTACGGCATCACCGAGTGCTCTCCCCTCATCTCCTGCAACCGCAATCTGTACCAGAAGGACGGCAGCGTGGGTATGCCCATCGTTGGCCTGCAGGTTAAGATCGACCGTCCCAATGAGGATGGCGAGGGCGAGATCTGCGTGAAGGGTGCCAACGTTATGCTGGGCTACTACAATGAGCCCGAGGCAACGGCGGCTGTCTTTGATGACGAGGGCTATTTCCACACCGGCGACGTGGGCTATCAGGACGACGAGGGCTGGATCTACATCACCGGCCGCGTTAAGAACCTGATCATCCTCTCCAACGGCAAAAACGTATACCCCGAGGAGATTGAAATGGACATCTCCGGCGTGTACGGCGTCAGCGAGGTTGTGGTTTACGCAGGTGAGAGCAAGTCTGATAAGAGCAAGGAGATCATCGTGGCGGAGATCTACCCCGACTACGACGCCTTGAAGCTCCGCGGAATTGAGGACCTGAACCTGTACTTTGAGGACGAGGTCAAGAAGATCAATTCCCGCTCCGTCTCCTACAAGACGGTCAACCGCATCAAGCTCCGCCAGGAGCCCTTCCCCAAAAACTCCACCAAAAAGATCACCCGCTTTAAGATCGACAAGACCGTGGACTAAGCAAAACTGCACGGGAGATACGGAAAAAACACCGTATCTCCCGTTTTTTTGCCCGAAAATCAAGAAATTTGGCAAAAACACTTTTCAAGTGCGGGGATTTGTGCTATAATAATTCGGTTATAAAATGAATCCACTTAGGATCGGAGATGTAAGCATTGATTAGAGAAGATTTAAGAAACGTCGCCATCATCGCCCACGTTGACCACGGTAAGACCACCTTGGTTGACGGTATGCTGAAGCAGGGCGGCGCATATCACGAGAACCAAGCCACCACGGACCGCGTAATGGACTCCAACGCCATTGAGCGTGAGCGCGGCATTACCATTCTTGCAAAGAATACCGCCGTACATTACAACGGTGTCAAGATCAACATTATCGATACCCCCGGCCACGCTGACTTCGGTGGTGAGGTAGAGCGTATCCTTAAAATGGTAAACGGCGTTATCCTTCTGGTTGACGCGGCCGAGGGCGCAATGCCCCAGACCCGCTTCGTTTTGCAGAAGGCCATGTCTCTCGGTCACCGCATCATTGTTGTTGTGAACAAGGTGGACCGTCCCGACGCCCGTGTGCATGAGGTAATCGACGAGGTTCTGGAGCTGTTGATGGATCTGGACGCCACCGACGAGCAGTTGGATTCTCCCATGCTCTTCTGCTGCGGACGCGCCGGCACGGCCTCCTACAGCCCTGAGGAGCCCGGCACGGATCTTAAGCCCCTCTTTGAGACGATCCTTAACTATATTCCCAGCCCTGAGGGCGAGCCTGACGAGTCCCTTCAGCTTCTCGTTTCCTCCATTGACTACAACGAGTACGTGGGACGTATCGGTATCGGCCGCGTGGAGCGTGGCAGCATTGCCGTAAACCAGGCGGTGTCTATTTCGAATTACCATAATCCCAACGCCAAGATGAAAAATGCACGTATTGTGGCCCTTTACCAGATTGACGGCCTGAACCGTGTTCCTGTAGAAAAGGCAACCGTTGGCGATATCGTTTGCTTCTCCGGTGCGGAGGACATCACCATCGGTGATACCCTGAATGCGCCCGGCACGGTGGAGCCTCTCGAGTTTGTTAAGGTCTCCGACCCCACCCTTGAGATGACCTTCTCCGTAAACGATTCTCCCTTCTCGGGACAGGAGGGCAAATACGTTACCTCCCGTCAGATCCGTGAGAGACTGTACCGCGAGCTTTTGAAGGACGTTTCCCTCCGCGTGACCGACGGTGACACCACCGACTCCTTCCGCGTAGCGGGCCGCGGCGAGATGCACCTTTCCATCCTCATTGAGACCATGCGCCGTGAGGGCTACGAGCTTTGCTGCTCCCAGCCCAAGGTTCTTTACAAGGAGATCGACGGTGTGACCTGTGAACCCGTTGAAAAGGTTTCCATCGACGTACCCGACGAGGCTGTGGGTGCCGTTGTGCAGAAGCTGAGCGCACGCAAGGGCGACCTGCTTGAGATGAATAAGATCGGCAACCGTACCCGCATCGAGTATCTTATGCCCACCCGTTGTCTCATCGGTTACCGCAGTGAGTTCTTAACCGACACCAAGGGCGAGGGTATCATGAACACCCTCTTTGACAGCTACCAGCCCTACAAGGGTGAGGTTACCACCCGCTTTACCGGTTCTCTGATTGCATCCGAAACCGGAAAGGCTACCTCCTACGGTCTCTTCAACTCCCAGGATCGCGGTGCGATGTTCATCGGCGTACAGACCCCCGTTTACGAGGGTATGATCGTCGGTATGTGCCCGAAGCAGGAGGATATTGCTCTGAACGTATGTAAGGAAAAGCATCTGACCGCCGTTCGCTCCAAGGGCGCGGACGAGGCGCTGATCCTCACTCCTCCCCTGGTGTTCTCTCTGGAGCAGGCCATCGACTACATTGCCGACGACGAACTGATCGAGGTTACCCCCAAATCCATTCGTCTCCGCAAAAAGATCCTCAACACCGAGCTGCGTCTGAAGGCTCAGGCCAAGCTGAAGAAATAAGAAACAACATCCCGGGCGGTTGCTCCGCGGCCTCCGCCGCATCCGTCCGGGCTTTGTTATAGAAAAGGAAATCATATGTTTAACGAAACGCTTACCGCCATTGCCGCCGCCTCGGAGAAGGAGCTTGCTCCCATCTTTGCTGAGGTCGATCGGGTGGCGCAGAAAAATACGGAGCGCGTTCTTGCGGCCTTCCGCGAGGAGTGCGTGTCCGATTCCCTCTTTGGTGGCACCACCGGCTACGGCTACGACGACCGGGGACGCGAGGTGCTGGAAAAGGTTTACGCCCGGGTTTTTGGTGCGGAGGCGGCCTTGGTTCGCCACTCCATCGCCAACGGCACCCACGCTCTTGCCATCGGTCTCTTTGGCATTCTTCGCCCCGGCGACGTGATGCTGTCCGTTACCTCGCGACCCTATGACACCTTGAGTGAGGCCATCGGCATTGATAGAAAAAACGGCGACGGATCCCTTGCGGACTTTGGGGTGGACTACGATCAGGTCGACTTTACCGAGGACGGCAAGATCGATTTTGACGGCATTGATGCCAAGCTGAAGGAGCACGGAGACCGGGTAAAGATGGTCTTTATCCAGCGATCCAAGGGATATCTGAACCGCCCCACCCTGACGGTGGCACAGATCGGCGAGATCGCCTCCTTCGTTCATGCAAGAAGCAAAGCATTCGTTGTGGTGGACAACTGCTACGGCGAGTTTACCGAGGACAAGGAGCCCACCGAGGTGGGTGCTGACCTGATCATCGGCTCTCTGATCAAAAACCCCGGCGGCGGACTTGCCCTCAGCGGCGGCTATCTGGCGGGCACCCAGCGCGCGGTGGAGCTGGCCTCCTACCGCTACACCTGCGCCGGAATCGGCGGCGAGGTGGGTAGCACCCTCGGCCAGAACCGCAATATGTTCCAAGGCTTCTTCATGGCGCCCCATACCGTGGCGCAGGCGGTGAAAACCGCTCACTTTGCCGCCTACGTGTTCGATAAGCTGGGCTTTGAGGTTATGCCCCATTGGAGCGAGCGTCGGAGTGACATCATCCAGACCGTTCAGCTGGGCTCTGCAGACGGCCTTGTGGGCTTCTGCCGCGGCATTCAGGCGGGCTCGCCCGTGGATGCCTTCGTTGCCCCCGAGCCTTGGGCTATGCCCGGCTACAACGACCCCGTGGTCATGGCGGCCGGAACCTTTGTACAGGGCGCATCCATTGAGCTTTCCGCCGACGGCCCCATCCGTCCTCCCTACACCGCCTTCTTCCAGGGTGGTCTCACCTACGAGAGCGGACGGTACGGTGTTTTGATGGCCGCAGAAAAGGTTCTTGAGAAAAATTGACAAAGCAGGCAAGGTATGCTATAATACCAAGAAATACGTAATCGATAAGAGGTAATTCTTATGGCACAATACATTCAAAAGCCCCGTGGAACCATGGACGTCTTCCCGGAGGAGGCCGCCTATTGGCAGAAGATCGAGCGCACCGCACGGGACGTAGCGGCTCGCTTCGGCTTCGGTGAAATCAAGACCCCCACCTTTGAGGACATCAATCTGTTCCGCCGCGGCGTGGGCGAGGTAACGGACGTGGTACAGAAGGAAATGTACACCTTTACCGACAAGGACAACCGCACCTTTGCGCTCCGTCCCGAGGGAACGGCATCCGTCGTGCGCGCCATCATTGAGGGTGGCCACTGCTCCGACACCATGCCCCTCAAGCTTTACTACATGATCAATTGCTTCCGCTACGAAAAGCCCCAGGCCGGCCGTAGTCGCGAGTTCTCTCAGTTCGGCGTGGAGATGTTCGGCACCTCCGATCCCTCTGCCGATGCCAGCGTAATTGCTCTGGCCGCCATGACTCTCCGCGAGCTTGGCATTACCGGCGTAAAGCTTCACATCAACTCCATCGGATGCCCCGCTTGCCGTCCCCAGTACCGAGAGGCTCTGGTTGAGCACTTTACCGCCCACAAGGACGAGCTGTGCGATACCTGCAAGGAGCGTCTGAACACCAATCCCCTTCGTATTTTGGACTGCAAGAGCCCCGTATGCTCTTCCTTTGCGGCAGAAGCACCCAAGACCCTTGACCACCTCTGCCCCGAGTGCTCGGCTCATTTTGAAGCTCTGAAGGCTTATCTTGACGCCATGGGCATTGAGTACGTGGTGGACTCCAAGATCGTGCGCGGTCTGGACTACTACACCAAGACCGTATTTGAGTTCATCGCTGAGGGCATCGGCGCACAGAGCACCGTCTGCGGCGGTGGCCGTTACGACGGCTTGATGGAACAGCTGGGCGGCCCCAAGACCGCAGGCCTCGGCTTCGGTATGGGTATCACCCGCGTGATTCTGGCCATGAAGGAATGCGGCGTTCCCGTGGAAACCGTAAAGTGCCCCGTGCTCTACATTGCACCCATGGGTGAAAAGGCTCACGCAGAGGCCCTTCGCATTGTGGAAGAGCTTCGTCGCGCCGGTCTTTATGCCGAGTGCGACATCAGCGGCCGCAGTCTGAAGGCGCAGATGAAGTACGCCGACAAGCTGGGTGCCAAGTACACTCTCATCCTCGGCGACACCGAGCTGGAAACCGGTCGTGCACAGCTGAAGAACATGGCGGAAAGCTCTCAGACCGAAATCGAGCTTGCAACGATTGCCTCCATGTTTTTAGACAAATAATAAGAGAATGAAACGCGCCCCACCCGGCTTGCCCGGCGTGGGGCGTTTTTTTGCGGGGAAGCCGGGAGGGCCCGGCGGCCAAGCTTCGGCGTTTGCTCACTTGTAAGCGAGCACGATCACACGAGGGTGTCGGCAATTTTTGGTCGAGCTTTTTTTAAAAAGCTCGCGCGCTGGAGCCGCGGAGGCTCCTCGCTCGCCGCAGCGAGCGAAAGCTCCTTACACGGCATTTCTTTTTTGCAAAGCTTTTTTCTTTGTGCCTATAGCGTCAAAGAA
>JAGARU010000144.1 GCA_017622085.1 Clostridia bacterium
CATCCGTCGGCTTTGCCGCCACCTTCTGCACGGCACGCCCCACAAGGGGGTGTCCGCTGGAGAAGGCTTACAGGAGCGCCCCCTCCGGCGGTAGCCGTGGCGGTTGTGCCACTTGTACGACGCCTTTTCTTTTGACACAAAAGGCCCAAAAGAAAAGGCTTGGCGAAAAGAAAATGCCGCTCCTTCGGGCGCTGCCCGAACCCGCAAGCTTTTTAAAAAAAGCTTGACCAAAAATTATTGACGCCATCGGGGGAGCGTGTGCGCTGACGTGTGCGCCAGCGGCGAATGACTCCGATTTTGCGCCAAAAGGCACGTTTCCGGTGCAATTTTGCAGGAAAAACTGCAATCCGGGCATGAAATCTGTTGACAACCGACGTTCGTTGTGCTAAAATACGTGGAGTAATGCGATGAAAAAGCGGCTTGCCCCATAAAACGAACGCAGAGAGGATCGACATGGCTGGGAGCGGTCTTTCGTTTGGGTGTCTCGCCTTTCACTTTGGAGCAGATCGGGTGAACGTACGGTTGCCTCAGCCCGATCCGGTATTGCCACCCGTTACCGTGGCCGGCGCGTAAGCGCCTGAGTGTTGCCTAAGGGCAGAATTCGGGTGGTACCGCGGACAAATTTGCTTTTGTTCGCCCCGGACCTTTTTGGTCCGGGGCGATTTTTTTTGAACATTAACCGAAAGGAACAAGAATAATGAAAGAAATGCTTAAAAAGATCCGCGAGGAAGCAGAGGCTGCCATCAGCGCGCCCGATGCCGACCTTGAGGAATTGAGAATCCGTTACCTCGGTAAAAAGGGTGAGCTGACGGCCGTGCTTCGCGGCATGGGCAAGCTTTCCGCCGAGGAGCGCCCTGTAATCGGTCAGCTGGCAAACGAGGTTCGCGCCTACATTGAGGGCGAGATCACCCGCATCGCTGAGGAGCGCAAGGCAAAGGAACTGGAGGCTGCGATCCACAGCGCCAAGGCTTACAACCCCTCCATCAAGATGGAGGAGGCCGTTGGCTCCTACCACCCCATTACCTTGGTTCAGCGTGAGCTTGAGGAGATCTTCTCCACCATGGGCTTCACCGTTGAGGACTACGATGAGATCGTGGACGACTACCGTTGCTTTGAGGCCCTGAACATTCCCCCCTACCATCCCGCCCGCGATATGCAGGATACCTATTATCTTGAAAACGGTCAGCTTCTGAAGACCCAGACCTCCGCGGCGCAGAACGCCATTATGAAGAAGTACGGCGCCCCTCTCCGCGCCATCTTCCCCGGCCGTTGCTTCCGTAACGAGGCCACCGACGCCTGCCACGAGAACACCTTCTTCCAGATGGAAGGTATGATGATCGACGAGAACATCTCCATCGCCAACCTGATCTACTTCATGAAGACCATGCTGAGCGAGGTGTTCCGCCGCGACATCAAGGTTCGTCTCCGTCCCGGCTATTTCCCCTTCACGGAGCCCGGCTTTGAGCTGGATATCAACTGTCTGATCTGCGGCGGCGAGGGATGCCCCTCCTGCAAGAACAGCGGCTGGCTGGAGCTTTGCCCCTGCGGCATGATCCACCCCAACGTTCTCACCGCCGGCGGCATCGATCCCGAAAAGTATACCGGCTTCGCCTTCGGCCTTGGCCTTACCCGTCTTGCTATGATGAAGTACGGCGTAAAGGACATCCGCGATTTCAACTCCGGCAGCCTGAAAGCCCTGTCGCAGTTTGAGGACAACTGATAAGGAGGACGAAAAGAAATGTTATTATCCATGAACTGGATCGGCGATTTCGTCGATCTGTCCGGACTTGATAAAGAGGCTCTCATCCGCCGCTTCACCCTCTCCACCGCTGAGGTAGAGGATATCATCGTTAAGGGCGCGGATACCTACGGCGTAATCGTTGCCGAGATCGCCTCCATTGAAAATCATCCCAACTCCAAAAAGCTCCACCTCCTCAAGATCAACAACGGCAAGGAGCTGGTGGATTGCGTTTGCGGTGCACCCAACGTGCGTGTCGGTATGCGTGTTGCCTTCGCCACCGAGGGCGGCTCCGTATGCGGCAATCCCATCCGTTGCGCAACGGTTGCCGGCTATGAATCCCACGGTATGTGCTGCTCCGAATACGAGCTTGGCCTCTCTGCCGACAACTCCGGCCTTTGGGAGATCACCGACGATCTCCCGCTTGGCACCGATATCAAGACCGTTTACGGCATCGACGATATCATCTTCGAGGTGGACAACAAGTCCCTCACCAACCGCCCCGACCTGTGGGGTCACTACGGCATCGCCCGCGAGTTTGCAACCCTGACCGGCCGCCCCCTGAAGGCCGTTCCCACCGTTAACCTGGAGGATTACAAGGATCTTCCCGCCGTTGCCGTGGACGTAAGAGAAAAAGAGCTTTGCCTCCGCTATACCGCTCTTAAGGTGGAGAATATCACGGAGCACGTCAGCCCCGTCAATATGCGCATCCGCCTCTTCTACTGCGGCTCCCGCGCCATCAATTTGCTTGCCGACTTGACCAACTACGTAATGATGGAGCTTGGCCAGCCTATGCACGCCTTCGACCTTCGCCGCGTGGATAAGATCGAGGTACAGAAGTATGCCGCGCCCTTCACCTTCAAGACCCTTGACGATACCGAGCGCAAGATCGACGAAAATATGCTGATGATCTGCTCTGGCGAGCAGCCCGTAGCCGTTGCCGGCGTTATGGGCGGCCTCAACTCTGAGATCGAGGACGACACCTGCTCCTTGCTCCTTGAGAGCGCAACCTTTGACGGCGTTTCCATCCGCAAGACCTCCGCTCGCCTCGGCCTCCGTACCGATGCCAGCATCCGTTACGAAAAGTTCCTGGATCCCGAGCTTGCCCCCTTGGCTACCGCCCGCTTCGTTCAGCTCCTTATGGGTATCGACAGCGGCGTTCGCGTCATCAGCTCCTTCACCGATGCCTATTGCCGCCGTTATAACACCATCACCATCGAGATGGATCGCCGCTATATCGACCGTTACACCGGTATCGCCATCTCCGACGAGAACGTGGTAACTACCCTTACCGCACTTGGCTTTGGCGTTGAGCAGGAGGGAGACACCTTCCGCGTGACCGTTCCCAGTTGGCGCGCCACCAAGGACGTTACCATCAAGGCCGACCTGATCGAGGAGATCACCCGTATCTACGGCTACGATAATTTTGAGATCACTACCACCCTCAGCCCCCTCAAGCCCATCCGTAAGGAAGCGGACAAGACCTGCGAGGATAAGATGAAGGACCTTTTGGTTCATAAGTATATCCTCCACGAGGTGCATTCCTATATCTGGTGCGACGCACAGAAGTATGCGGAGCTTGGCATGGCCCTTCCTGAAAACGTAAAGGTCATCAACGCCCAGACCCCCGACCACGCGGTTCTTCGCCGCTCCATGGTTCCCACCCTCCTGTCCTTTGCTAAGGAGAATAAGTCCTACGCCGATAGCTACGGCATCTACGAGATCGGCCATACGGTAAACGGCCTTAAGGATAACGGCGAATGCGACGAGAGAAAGAAGCTGGGCGTGGTTCTCTACGATAAGAATGCAAGCGAGGAGTCTCTTTACCTGAAGGCAAGAGACGTCGTGCTCACCCTCTTCCGTGATATCAAGCACGTAACCCCCAAGTTCGTTACCGCCAATGCGGCTACTGAGTCCTGGCAGCACCCCGTTAACACCGCCGCCGTTGTGGTGGACGGCAAGACCGTGGGCTTCATCGGCGTGCCCCATCCCGTGGTAAAGGATAGTCTGGATAAGAAGGGCGTTTCCGCTTTCCTTGAATTGGATATCGCCGACTTCGCCGCTACGGCAGGCAAGGCCATCGCCTACGTTGAGCCCTCTAAGCAGCCCGGCATCGATATCGACCTGACTCTGGTTTGCGACCTTGGCAAGCTGGACTTCGATACCGTGTCCGATACGATCCGTCAGACCGGCGGACAGGCGCTGACCGCCCTTAAGATCGCGGATATCTACGAGAGCGAGGACACCCAGAGCATCACCCTCCGCCTTACCTTTACGGCGTACGACCGTACCCTCACCAAGGCAGAGCTCCAGCCCGTTACCGACGGTATCGTGGCCGCTCTGATCCCCTTCGGCATGACCCTTAAGCAGTAAAGAGAAAACCGGAATCATCCTCACGGATGATTCCGGTTTTTTAATAAGCCCGATCTGTGTCCGCAGGACGGAGCGCCACCGCCGGAGGATAAACCTCCGCCGGGGGCACCTCCCGTCGGGCGGCAACCGCGCCGGGCGGATTGACGGTGGGCAAAACGGCGGGCATCGGCGTGCGTGCGGCAGGGAAGTGCTCTCGCTTCACCGCCTCGCCCAGCCCAAAGCTGATGGTAATGGCGTCGTTTACCTCGTTCATCACCGCGTCGTCTAAATGTCCCATTTTTTCCTTAAGCCTTTTTTTGTCGATGGTTCGGATCTGCTCCAGAAGGATCACGGAATCCTTGGCCAGCCCCACCTTCTCAGCGTAAATGTCAATGTGGGTGGGCAGGCGGCTCTTGGAGAGGCGGCTGGTGATGGCGGCCGCGATCACCGTAGGGCTGTACTTGTTTCCGATGTCGTTCTGAATGATGAGAACCGGGCGCAATCCGCCCTGCTCGGATCCAATCACGGGGCTCAGATCGGCATAATAAATGTCTCCGCGTCGTATGTTCAAAACTCTCACACTCCATATAAGAAGATTACAACGCTATTATTGCCGAGTGATGCGTGATTCTAAACATGATTTTTGTGTCCGGGATAAAGAATTTTACCCCTTAACAGAATATGCACCCCCACACAAAAGGGAACGCATCCACTCTCCTCCACTTTTGCCCCGAAATTGCCCGTTTTCCTACATAAATGCGTAGTTTTGTAGGGGAAATCGACACCGATCCACCACAATTGGCCACCAAAGCTCCCAAAACCCGCCAATTCGTCCCCACCGTCCGCCATAAAAACACCTTGACAAAATCCTCCCGCCTTGCTATAATAAAACAGTTCCCTCAAAGAGGCAATCCTCACCGAAGGCGCATGTCGCCAAGCAGACAGAAAAATCGGGGTGTGGCGTAGCCAAGGACGTTTCCGAGCGCCGCCGGTGGCGGAAGAAGCGAGGAAAAAGGAGTGGCAGCAACTTGGCGATTGACAAGTGAGCTGTGCGAACGCAGGCAGAGCCTTAGTTGCAACAGGAAGCGCGCGGACAACTGTCCAAAAAAAAACAATAAAATACAAATCGGGGTGTGGCGCAGTTGGTAGCGCGCGACGTTTGGGACGTCGATGCCGCAGGTTCGAATCCTGTCACTCCGACCATATCGAGTGTTCATAACATAAAGTTGTGAGCACTCTTTTTTCATATTTGTTGCATGTGCATTGGAAATGTAACATATTTGAAAATTCGTTTCTAACCCCATTGACAAATATATCATATATGGTATAATCTAAATAGTTGATGTATATACTATTGAGGAGGAGCAAAGTGTCTTGGAAAATTGAGTTTTACAAAGCCGAAACAGGGACAGAATGTGTGAAGGAGTTTTTGGATACTATAGAAAATCCAAAACTAAAAGCCAAAGTATTGCAAGATATAAAACTATTAAAAGAATTTGGAACAGAATTGAGAAGTCCTCACACTGATTATCTAGGTGATCAGTAATATAGCACGAACCTTATATTTTACAGTCACGGGTCAAAAAATAATATTGTTACATGGCTTTATTAAGAAGACCCCAAAAACACCTAAACCAGACTTAGAACGTGCTATAAAGAATAAAAATGATTATTTAAGGAGGCATAGCTAATGGATTTTGAGCAATATTTAAAAAATGAATTAGAGAATGATATTGCTTTGCAAAATGAATTTAATGCTTTACAACCCGAGTACGAAATAATCCGCAAACTGATAGAAACGCGAATTAAATATGGATTAACGCAAAAAGAATTAGCAAAAAAGTGCGGAATAAAACAAAGCAATATTAGTCGACTTGAAAGTGGAAAAGCAAATCCTACAATCAAATTTTTACAAAAGATTGCGCAAGCATTGGACGCAGATTTATTCATTGAATTCAGAAAGAAAGCTTCTTCATCTGAAACAGTCGCTGTTCAAGAAACTCCAGCTTCCACAACAACCACATTTGTATTTGTTGGATTAAATTGTCCAATATCTAAAATTCATTCTTCAAGTAAAGACATTAAAACTATAAGTCAACATTTAATTAAAGCAAGTGTTTAAGATAACTGAAGGGAGATATTTTATGAGAATAGAATATGTTTTAACCGACATTCAAGAATTATCATACAAGAAAGATTTAAAAGAAGATCTGCAATTAGAAATTCAAACAAAATCTGATTATACAGTTTTTTATGCTGATGATTCGTCTTCTTGTATGTGTGCGTTGTCAATTGAATTGATTCCGGTCAATAATGAAGAAAAATTGCATGTCATTTATAGATCGAATAGTGTTTTTAATTTAAAAGATGTTATTTTGAATGATGAAGTAAAAAAAGAACTGCATATTGAAACATACAACAGAGTATTTCCTTTATGCTGTAATCACGTTAAGAATTTTCTTGCGATGGTTGGATTGTCTGATTTTCCGATTACCCCAATCGACTTCTCGCAAGCTGATGTTACTGTGAACAAGACATCAAAGTAAAAGTATAGTAATAAGCCTATATAAAAATTTGAGATTTGAAAAAGACTACTTTTTTAGAGTAGTCTTTTTCATTTTCATTATTTTTGATACTTATTAAAGCTTTTTCAGTTTCGAGCTATTAAACTTCAAGCTCTTTGATAACACGAAGCAGACCGTCTATCTCTTTCACCTCAAAAAAATGAGCACGCTCAAACATTTTTCGTTCCGGTGAATGAAGGCACATACAGCGCTTTCCGTCACGAGTATCAAAAAACATTGCATGTCCTCCGTCTTTATCAAATAGCATCTCGGTAATATGTTTCCAAGGTCCTTTAATATTTCCATTTTGGGAAACGGCGCTTAAAACGACGTAGTTGTCATTCAAATACGGTGACCACGTAAGAAGTAATGAGCCGTCGGACAGCTTTTGTACGAAAGGCGCATCCGAGCCGTAACGCACGCAATTTTGACCACCAAGAACATTGTGGTCAGGGGTTGCCTTGGAAATAAGCGATTCGTTTGATGCGAAAACAACCCACGGCTCTCCAACAATTTGAGTAAGATCAGCACTCAGTTGTGCTGCACAGATCTCACCAACATACGCACCCTCGTCTGCAACATAATTATCAGGCCAATCGTGTGAGTAAAATATGTAAGGAATACCGTCATTTACAAACAGAGTTCCATCAATGCAGCTCTGCTCGTGTGGGGTTATTGCATCCCCCGTCAGTGGTTCAAAGGGACCGAGGGGACTGCTTGATTTCAAAATGTATGTTCCAAACATTTCATTTTTAGTTGGAAACGAAGCAAGCATATAATATTTTCCGTTGTATTTATGCACTTCGGGTGCCCAGTTTGCCCCCGTATTCATATTGAATTTTGCCGAATCAAAGCATTGCCTTGGTTCACTCCAACAAACGAGGTCAGACGATTCGTAAACGTCAAAGCCTCCAAC
>JAGARU010000145.1 GCA_017622085.1 Clostridia bacterium
GACATAGTAGAGGTTGCCTTCAAACTCGACCATACCCTTACCTCCTACAAAGATTTTACCATTCTCATAGTAATAATCTTCGCGGATACCCGTGAAGGTATCAGACTCTTCCTCTTCGGGAACAATCATCTTTCCGTCTGCGCCAAAGGTGTAATCGCCGGGCGCCACAAGTCCATTCGCAGTATCATTTGTCAAAGTTATGGTATAGTTGAGTCTAACCTTTCCACTATAGAGCACATAGTAGTAATTTGCACCAACCTTTACCAACTGTGCATTCATCGGAACATAACCATCCTCATTGACAAGGAATAAGCCTGTATCTCCGCTGTATTCATCGTACGCCGAAACAGTACCCGGTTCGGTGATTTTGTTCGTCATAATTCCATTTTCATCAAAGGAGTAGATGTATTTTTTAAAAGAAGTACTATCGCGAAGTGCACGAATTCCAGTAGTAATGTATCCCTTGTTATCAAAGTTGTATGTGTTACCATCGATTTCAACCAACATCATATAACCAGGGTTACGAGCAATGTAATAAGACGGACCGTAGTAGTAACGAGTTCCGTCGGCAGTAACATGCCAAGCTCCATCAGTTTTACCGCATTCATCAAAAATGTATGTAACGCCACTCACAACATACTCACCAGTGACAGCAACTTTAGCCGAGTTCTTAAAGTAGTGCCAATTGCCATCAATCTGATTCCATCCACCGGTAAGGACGCCTAGTTTAGAGAAACGATATGCGGACACTGATTCATCATAGAATAATCCGGTGTATTTGGCTTGACCTGCACAAACACCGTCTTCTCCGAAATTATAGTAATATCCGTCAATCTGCCGGATGCCGGTAAATGCAACGCCATTCATATAATACTTGTCGCCATTCCAGCCGTTCTCTACAGCAACACCGTTTACATAGAATTTGCCGTCGGTATATTCACCGTTAAAGAGGCCGCCACAGGCACACTGGAGAATGCCATCAACCACAGCGTAGGTGTGTCCAAGAGCTTTCTCTGTGGTTCCCCATTCAACCACAGAATTACAGCCATCGCAGAATGTTCGACCAGTATAGCCATTTTCGGTACAAGTTGCGGACTTATCCTCCATAGACTCTGCGGAATGGATATGACCGCCATTCCATGCGTTGTAGTAGGTCATATCGGTTCCAGAGTTAGTCATGGTGGCATAGTTACCCCACATCTCGGTGTCGCAGAATATGCCTTCGCCAGTAAAGGTGTCGACAGATGCATCTGTTCTAACAAGAACGCCCTTTTCGACATCGGCAATAACGGACATTTTCCAGAACTCTTTCATGGTTTTAAACTGTGCCATAGTGTAGGCAGCTACGCCAGCCTTGGTACCATTTTCGTAAGTATATCCAGTCTTCAAAGACCATACGCGAACAGGCATAGTCACAAGAACGGCCTCACCGGTCAACAAAACGTTACCATTTTTTTCAACAATAATAATTGCTGTATTATCATATCCAAGAGTATACGATGCCACAAAGCCCTCAGCAACGATCATGTGATCAAGTTGCCAAACGCTATTGTTATCAAGGTTGATAATAACCTCCACTTTCTCAACCTCTTCAACGGCAGTCGCCACAAGATTCATATTGTATATAGAACCAAGCTTTATGCGATCTGCGGCGGGGTCTGCTGCAACAAGCTTCACTGTGCTATTAGACTTAGGCGCGTTGATGGTAATCTCCCCGAAGGCAGAACCATAGTTGCCTACTTTGTCGCAAGCGGAGAATTTCACAATGTGCTTACCATTGGAAAGAACCACATCCTCAAGAGAAACTTTTCCGTTAGCATACGTAGCTGCCACTTCCACGCCATCAATGTATGCCTTAACAGAAGAAGCGTCAATTCCAGTATAATTACTTTTGCCAGTATAATCAGCAACCGCAACCCCGAAAGAGACCTTATTGGCAGTTACAACCTGTCCGTTCAAAATCGCAGCATCTGCCATGCCATCAACAGCATAAGTAAGGTCCGAGAAGATCGGAGCTTCACGATCATCAACAGCAGTCGAGTAGTCAACCGTAAGATCATCAAAATAGAGTTGATAAGTAGCAGGGATGTTACTCTGCTCAAGCGCCTTGTAATCGTACGCTGCACCGTCACGGTCGGAAATGTAGAACTGCATCATTGCGCTATTAGCTGCCCAACCTACCGCAGAATATGCAGAGGTGTCCGCATACAGGTAGTGCCATCCGGGCTCATCAAATGAATAGACAACGCCCGTGCCGCCTGCACTGGTATCCATCGTGTTGGAGTTGATGGAAGTACCGAATGTATAGGACCCATCAGCGCCAACAGTAACTGCCCTAAGAGTCCAACGTGCCCATAAACCGACAAATTCATCAGGAATGTAGATCCAGATACCAACACCAACAGCATTTTCAAATACTTTCTGCTCTGAAGCATACATACTAGTCTTCATATAACCTGACTCAAGGGAATTGGCATAGTTGACCGTGCCAGAGAGCGCATATTTACCACTATGAACCTTGCCGGTTTCGGCAGTAACAACCTTTTGCGCTGTTTCGGGCCAAACATAGTTATACTGCGTTCCGGGAGTCTCGTCAAAAGTTACACCTTGAGCAGTACCATCTTCAAAATCGTAGACTACTTCGGAGCCTTTGCCAAGGGTAACCTTGGTGATTGCTTTGACAGTGGCATCCGCTTTCAAAATAGCAGTAACCGCGCTCTCGATGTTTGCTGTATTTTCCTCACAGGCCGTGAACATATAGCCATTCATCGTACCGATCGCACTATTGGCAAACACGAAATCCAAAGAAGACGCATCAAGTGCTACCTTTTTGACACCATAGGTTGCATCGATAGTCAATTCAACCGTTTGCGCAAAGGGCACAGTGATTTCTGAACTCGTAAATGCAATTGCATCAGGATTGACAACGTTAAAAGTCACCGCTCCTACCGCTTTACCGTTATACACAGCAGTAATAGACGCAATTCCAACTTCAGAGCCAGCAGTAAATACGCCATCAACAAAGCTACCATTTTCGGTTACATAAGTGACTCCAACAGGAATCTCTGCAGAGTGGCCAGTGGAGCTAGCGCCCTTAAGAGCCACTTCGATAGAAGCACCAGGAGCAACATACTCATAGTCGGCAGAGTACAGTACACTAGCAAATTCGTAAGATGCAACTTCGGTAGATACAATAATAAAACCATTGGAAACAGAACGCTCAGATCCATCGGAAGGGCTATTAGTAATCACAAAATCATCCTGTCCCTCAGGCTTGGAAGCATACGTACAAGATCCACCACCGTCGAGGTGACCCGCCCAAACACAGCCAAGGTCATACATTACCTGAGCTTGCTCTTGGATTGTTAAACCAATAGAGGTAGGCGCCTGGTTGCCGTCGGCAGTCATCAGGATAAGCTTGTTGTCGGCGGTCAAGCCGATGGTCTGACGGGGATACTTGGTAACCGCATCAAGACCGGCACAGATCTCGCCGTCCACGATCAACATATGATAAATGCCAACTGCTTCTTGAATGTTGCCCTTGTCTTTGGAATAGTCACCCTTGTTACCGATCTTGTAGGTGCCATCCTTCATGACCGCGAAGTAGCCGTATTTGTTACCCTCAGTTTCGTTGGTAACATCGATACCGTTCATGACGAAGGTGCCAGTGGGCTTACCGGTGGTCATGTTGTAGTAGGACGAGTTGATGCCCGCTACGACGGTACCCTGGTAGTACTCATCGCCAGCAGCCGCTTTCTTATCGAAAGCCGCCACCTGCTCAGTGAGCTTAGACATACCATAATTGGTTGGATCCATATCCTTGTAGGATGCAAACAACTTGACCGTGTCAACGTTCAAATCTGCCGTGGTGACAAACATTTTCACCTGATCCCCATTTTTGTCGTACGCAGTAATTGAGTTCAGCGTGACACCAGGAGCAAGTGTAGACTCCTTGTCAGATACAACAGAAAGCTGCGCATTTGTATAGTCCGTGCTTGCTACAGCAGGAAAAATCGTAGCAGGAACCATCAAAAGCATCGCAAGAACAATCGACACAAGTTTGAATAGTTTTCTTTTCACTTTTGTTTTCTCCTTAATAATATACTTATTCCAGCAGAAACGTCTGCAAAAATAGTCTTACTGGGGTAATCTTAGCCATGAGCCAAAAACACAATCCCATTGATCGGGCTCATACAACTCAAATCCGGATGCAGGAAAAAGCGTAAGTTCGGAAAAATACACTCTTCCATTGACAATATAAAAATCGGTCCGCAAAAAGGGGATATCTTTAGAAAGCTTTGCTGAGAGGTCTAAAATTTCATTCAACTGATTTGGCTTATCTATTGGACGCGTAGAACATGGGTGCTTGGGCCTTCTAACATTCATATGCGTCCAAGCAGGAGTAAAGAAATCTTCCGTCAAGCCACTTGGTTGAAAGCGATCTTTACATACAAGAATGCACTTTGCCTCTCCATTAAAATTATGAACCTTGTAATCTATCAAGTCCAAGGATCCATCTGACAAAAAGGCCTCGGCTAAAATTTTACGAGGAACATCCTTGTACGGCCACTCTCTTCCCGTAAGATAGTAATTCTGGTTCAGCCCTTTTCGAAGCTCCTTTTTTACTTTGGCAATATCCAACTTAGACTTGTCCTTACAAATACACATGCCAAGCCCCGAATTATGGTTACATTTAAGCACAAACTGATTTGGCAAGCTGGAAAAATCGATTTCTTCCGGGTCATCCCACACGCCCAAGGTGGGAATGATATACTCCCCGCCAAGAACAGACGCAACATAATCCTTGACCAAGTATTTATCCACAAAAGTCGTATATATTGGATTTCTGTCATGAATTTTAAGCCACTGTAACTTCTCGTTAAACCTTTGCGGAGAAGATAGATCAAGCTCTCGCCCTGTATGCACTTTGTACTTTCGAGTTAAATATTTAATATCCGATACAGCATCGTAACGATGAAAAACATTTGCATCGATCAAAAAACGATAATCCGAACTTGTAAGATATCGAAACACAACATCAAGTAAATGCTTTAAATTCATAGGGATACCACCGAACCTGAGGTTGCATCAAAAGAACCCTTTTTAAGAGCTTCCGCCTCCAAAAAATATAAAAGCAAATACATATAGTTGATTTTGCTATAGTAAGAAACCCAACCATAGTCCATAAAGAAAAGAATCGTCATTATTGTAAAGCAGAGTGTAAAGTATACGTTCTTATTCTTACGTTGCCTCCAAAATGTAACAAAGAGGTATGCGTACATAGAATAATAAATAGCAAACCCAACAAGCCCACCGCCTGCCAATAATTCTATAAAATTGTTGTGAAGATACGCATCGCGTCTAAGATGCATAAGTGCCAAATGATGAGGATTGCCTATACCGACACCAAGCACAGGCGTTTTGATAAACTGTTGCCATCCAATTGCTGTCAACTGATGCCGCAAGATTGTAGAACTATCTACTAAACCAACACCCGTAAAACTTGCTAGCATTGTTTTCATTCGAATCATTGTCCCTTCAAAAACTGGAAGCGACAACAGTAAATATACAAATCCAACGGCAACTAAAGTAGCAAAACAAATCTTGACTACTTTTTTCTTAAGCTCCTTATCCACAGTATTGTGCAAGAAGAAAACCATAAAAAAGCCAATCAAGAAAATTAATAAGGCTTTTCGGCTCTGAGTCAATGCCAATAAGAAAACGGATGGAATGCAAAAAGCGGCCGACCAACTCCAGCGCTTTTTCCGAATAAGTTCTTCAAGCTGTATAACAACACCTACCGCTGCTAACATACCGATGGTATTGATGTTGGCATACTCATTTTCCATTCTCTCTTCCGCAGCAGCAATCGCGATTAAAGTCTCCATTCCATAAAACAGGAAGGAGTAAATAACCACAATAAAACTTGACCACTTAATTACCAAAAACAGTTCAGCCAAAGGATCTTTGTGTTCTCGATAGTAATGCTCCACCACAAAAATCATTAGCAGTAGTTCAAATAAGGTTCTCGCCTTTGAAATAGCATCTGCTGCATCCGTTGCCCAAAGAGAGCTAATTAACGCATAAAATGCAAAAAAAGCAACTGTAAGGACAAAGCGGCTTATTGTAATTTTGTACATAAAATGTTGTTGAGACGCATCCAGTATAAAAATAAACGCCAAGCATCCCAACATCAAATACCGTCCCCACGTATATGTAGACAGCACTGTAAACGAGCAGAACAGGATAATCATCAAAACGCGAATGATTATATCCTTCTCATAATTTATTTTCAACTTCACAATGTTCTCCTTAAACTACCGATGTCCAAATACAATGCTCACAAAATTTTGAGCTGCAGAATGAATATCATATCCAGCTTTTATGAATTCTTGATGCACATCCGGTCTTGCTCTTCTGCTCTGTCGTAACGCCTCTTGCCCCCACACTTCTGCCGACTCAAGGAGTGAACGATATTCAACCAAATCTGTAATCTTCGCTTCTTGAGTAATCGTGTCCGAAATGACACACGGAAGTCCTGTAGCTTGTGCTTCAATCACAGTATTAGGCATTCCTTCATAAAGAGAGGGAAAAACGAATACGTCCATCGCGGAAAGAAGTGATGGAATATCAGAGCGAACTCCGGCAAAAATAACACGGTCAAGAATCCCCAGTTCTCCTGCTTTTTTTCTGAATTGTTCCTGCAATACTCCATCGCCAACCAAAAGAAGGGCCACATCTTGAGTCTCTTTTTGGATAGAAGCAAATATATCTGCCAAAAAAAGATGATTTTTTTGTTCCATAAATCGACCTATATGGCCAACGACTGTTGCGTGGGATGAAATACCAAATTCTCGTCTGATTCGATTACGCGCATCAAAATCATAGCGAAAAACAGCTAAATCAACTGCATTGTGCAAAATCGAAACTTTTCCCGCGCGGTATGCTCTTTTTCCAAACGTATACATCGCGGCCAAATCAGAAGGCGCAATTGCGACATCCACATAACGATTATAAAATAATCGCCCTAAGGCATGAGCCACTTTAGCCTTCCACTTGGCTCCATCGCTAGAATTGCTGGACCTCGCACAACACACTTTTGCGCCTGCTTTTTTTGCAATCATCAAATCCATGAAACCCATGGTATTAGAAGTGACGCGTAAGACATATTGATATTTTTCTTTTTTTACCAGCTGACTCAATTGTTTCCGGAATTCTCTTACATCTTTTGTTTTGGATGGAATACGAAAAATTCTGCCTCCGTAGGAAAGTATTTCATCCTCGTAGAAACACTTCTCTTCCACGTTAATGCAAAAATCCATCTGATACTCATTGCGATCCAAAATCCGATATATTTTCATCAAAAAAGTCTCGGCACCGCCAGCATTCATACTACTTAACAGACACAGTAAACGTTGCATTATAAATCCGTCGTATCAAAAAAGCCTTTCAAGAATTGTATTTATGACATTTTGAGGGATATATTTTTGAGCCTCTTGCAGACATTGTAGTCTCATTTGATGAACACATTGTATATTTCGAATAATTTCGTGCAATTTTTTCTCTAAAGCACCCTCTTCGAAAAAGCTGTACCCGATTCCACTAAATTCGGGTTTAACAATATCATCAAAGCTCTCCCATCTTGACGCAATAACAGGAACTCCTGCTGCGTACGCGTCAATAACCGTACCAGGAATCCCCTCCGTATAAAATCTTGTAGGAAACAATAACGCAAAATACCCTTTAAGCACTATTGTGGTTTGGTCAAAAGGTACCATGCCAGCATACCTGACATATTCAGGAAAACTCTGATTCAATTTTTCAAACCATTCAACTTGTGAAGGATCTATTTGACCGTAGATGTCCAGAGAAAATACCGTTCGGCCTATTTGTGCATTAACAGCTTGGACAGCATTGACTGCATCTTCAATTCCCTTCTCTTTCATGACACGAGAGAATGTACACAATTTGTAAGGTTCCGCATCTGGATATACTAGTTCGTCCTCGGACAAGATGGGTAAATACTTGCAATTAGGCATTACTACAACATTGCTAAAGCCTTTTGCCTCGAGAGCCTTTTTCATTGTTTTAGTTTCTACATATACAGCAGAAAAGCGTTTCAACACTTGTGCAAGCAAGCAACGCCCCTTCAAAAATTGCGGCAACCACCCACCAATCACCACATAATGAAGCTTTCGATGAAAGAAAATATTTATCAGTACCAAAAGCGGAGCGATAACACGCAGTCCATTGCGCGCTGGGAGGATAATTATATTTTTACAACTTCGCAACAGGCTTATCAGCAAAAACGGTAGTTGAAGCAACCTCTTTCGTCCGCCATGAGTATCTATCGTTAAAATTTCATCTTCCCCAAGTGTTCGCTGTAACTCCTTAGTAAGAACTTTGGTTTTTACTGTTTGACCATCTAAATATTCTTTTCCAAAAGCAAAATGACCAACGACTCCTACGCGCTTCACGGCTTATAATCTCCAATAACGTAATCCTGAATTATTCAAATCAGAAATTTCATAAATCCCCTTAACATCTAACAGCACTTTCTCATCGTCGCTTCCATCAGCAAACATGGTTTTGAGATGAGACAACGACAGCTCCTTGAATTCCCGGTGTGCAACAGCAATAATAATGCAGTTCACATCCTTAACATCTTCAATGCGAGAAAGTGCAATTCCATATTCGTTCATGGCATCAACTTCACTTGCCCATGGATCAACAACTGTGGGAATTATTCCATACTCGTTCAAATACTTGATTACATCATTGACTTTACTATTTCGTGTATCCGGGCAATTTTCTTTAAAGGTCAATCCTAAAACAGCAACTTTTGCGGCTTTGGGCGCATGACCAGCCAAAATCAATTGTTTAATTGCAGCATCTGCAACAAATTTCCCCATACTGTCATTAACAATGCGGCCGTTGAGAATAATTTGGCTATGGTACCCCAACTTTTCAGCCTCATATGTGAAGTAGTACGGATCCACGCCAATACAATGACCGCCTACCAGACCAGGACGGAATCCAAGCGCATTCCATTTTGTGTTCATACCATCGACCACTTCATTCGTGTCGATACCCATTCGATCAAACACCATAGCAAGCTCGTTCATAAAAGCAATATTTATGTCACGCTGGCTATTTTCGACTACCTTGATGGCTTCCGCTGTTTTAATGTTGGAGACAGGATACGTACCTACTTCGATTACTAAATCATAAATCTTTTTTATGACTTCCAAAGATTCAGCATCCATGCCAGAAACAATCTTTCGAATATTTTCTAATCGATGAATCTTATCACCGGGATTGATCCGCTCCGGAGAATACCCCACTTTAAAGTCCTCTCCACACTTGAGACCAGACACACGCTCTAAAATCGGAACACACACGGTTTCAGTAACACCTGGATAAACGGTCGATTCATATACAACAATCGATCCCTCGGTCAAATTTCTTCCTACTATTTCACTCGCGCTAATTACCGGTGTCAAATCAGGAGTGTGATCCATGTTAATCGGGGTGGGAACTGCAACAATATGAAATTTCGCTTTTTTTAAATCTGCTTCGTTAGAAGTGAAATAGACAGTAGTATTCTTGATTCCTTCATCACCAACTTCATTTGTTGGATCGATACCATTTTTATACCGCTCTATTTTGGATTCATTTAAATCAAAGCCAATTACATCAACACCTTTGCTGGCAAAAGCGACTGCTATCGGCAAACCGACATAGCCTAAACCAATAATTGCCAGAGGCTCCAGTCCATTTTTTATGGATTCGTACACAAATTTCATTTTTTCCTCGACTTATCGATGATTTATAATTTTCGAACAAAAACCAAGCACTTCTTTTATAAAAGTTATTGGTGCAACAACGAATGCCAGCATCACAGATCCAACAGCCTTCAAAGCCATGTGGTTGCGCTTGTACGCAACTGCCATGACGATATAATGTCTAAATCGAATATACCGTTTCTCAAATCGATCTAACTGACCAAAATAACGCTTTTTATATGCAAATAATGCTTTCTCTCCATTGATTTTATTGCGACCTGTAGAAATTGCCTCTTGATTATGACGATACACCTTCACATTGCATTGTGAAGAATACCCAATTTTTAATCCATTTTGTATTGCTTTGAGCATCAAATAAAACTCTTGCCCCATGGTAGCATCATCAAATCCGCCAATTTCTTTGAGCTTTTCCGCACGAAACATAAATGTGGGCGTTCCCGTCAAATGCTTCATAAGATGATACTTCAAAAGTGTGTCATTGTCAAAAGCCGGAATATCCTTATACTCTCTAAAATCAACCACATTTCCCTTGTTAGAATACATGACCATGTTTTCAAAAGATAAATCGCATCCAGACCTTCTCATAAACTCCAATTGCTTTTCTATCTTTTCAGGCAGATATTCATCATCATCATCCAAAAAAGTAATATACTCTCCTTTTGACAACTGAATACCCCGATTTCGAGACAATGATCCTCCTAAATTACTCTCATTCTGATAGTAATTGATTCTATCATCAGCAATCGTAGCTATATATGCTTCAATGTCTTTTCTTCCAGAAAAAAGTGCGGTGCTATCATCAACAATAATAATTTCTATATTGCCATAGGTCTGTTTTCGAACTGAATCTACAGCTCTAGAGAGGAACTCTACCGAACGTCTGTAGGTTGGAATAATTACTGAAACCAATATTTCTTCCATCTTAAAGTTGTTACCCCATATATTCTGATCCATTTATAGATGATCAAGCCATTTGCTCCTCACGCTAAAACAACCATCTATTATCTATTTATTTTCTGATCTTTTTTATTGAGTTCTCCGGTTCCGCCTTCGACTACGCCTTCGTGTCTGAATACGGAAAGGATAGTGCCAAAAAAGCACTTGCAATCAAAGAAAAAGCTCAAGCGATTTACATATTCGCCGTCAAATTTAGCTTTGACCGGAATTTCGAGTTTGTCGCGTCCGTTGATTTGAGCCCAACCGGTAAGACCGGGACGGATATCATTAGCGCCATACCTATCTCGCTCTTCAATAAGATCGTATTGATTCCAAAGTGCAGGACGGGGGCCAATTACACTCATAGATCCAATAAAAATATTGTAAAGTTGAGGCAACTCATCAATAGAATACTTGCGAATGGCTGACTGAAACTTAGTCATTCGGATTGCTTGCACATCCAACTGGTGTGTCGCCACATCTTTAGGCGCCGTCACAGGCATTGAGCGGAACTTTAACAGTATAAATTCTTTTTTATGTAAGCCAATTCTGCGTTGCTTAAACAGCACCGGGCCTGGAGAGTCAATTTTTATAATGATTGCAACCACAAGCATCGGAAGGGCCAAGACTATAATTCCCAAAGTGGATAAAATAATATCGAGCAATCGTTTTATAAAGTATCGATACATACAAGCCCTTTCCTTTATAGCAGAACAGCCGAGTAATGAAATTCATTCTCGGCTCGTTCATCTCCATTGTCGTTAAGAATATTGCGTCACTCTATTTCTTTTGCTATGACCTTCAGGCAAGAACGGACGCATCTTCTGCCTGATAAGTTGGAACGATATCGGCAACCATGGCGCGAATATCGGAATCCCGATCGCTACGTGCAGCTTGGATCAGATTGAAAAATAAAGCTAAGAAAGCCTCGGTATCAAAAGGAATCGGGCTGCCGATATGGATCAGGTGGTTCGGGGTGGTGCGGAGGCCTTCTTCGGACATTAGCTTCTCTTCGTAGAGCTTTTCGCCGGGGCGGAGGCCGATGTAGGTGATTTTGATGTCCTCGTCCGGACGGAGGCCGGAGAGGCGGATCAGGTCGCGGGCCAAGGTGTCAATTTTAACAGGAGAGCCCATATCAAGGACGAAGATTTCCCCGCCCTCGGCATAAGCGCCGGCCTGGAGCACCAAGGACACCGCTTCCGGAATGGTCATAAAGTAACGGATAATGTCCGGGTGAGTGACCGTCACGGGGCCGCCACGGGCAATCTGCTCCTTGAACCGAGGAATAACAGAGCCATTACTACCAAGGACGTTACCGAAGCGAACGGCAACGAAATCGGTATCGGCGAGGCGATTGGGGTCACACACAAAGGATTCGGGGGCGTCTAAAGGGCGCAGCTCATGGGCTCGTCCCTCACGAATCTTGCGGGCGAAGGTCTGGACAACCATCTCACAAATTCGCTTGGAGGCACCCATAATATTAGTAGGATTGACCGCCTTGTCAGTGGAAATAAGCACAAAGCGCTTACATCCGTGAGTCATTGCGGCAAAGGCTGTATTATACGTGCCAACCGCATTGTTCTTAATGGATTCGCAAGGGCTATCCTCCATCAAGGGAACGTGCTTATGGGCGGCTGCATGATACACGATATCCGGGCGGTACTTATCAAATATCTGATTTACCCGCTTGCTATCCCGCACAGAGCCGATCAGAACCTCCAGGTTGAGGTCCGGATACTGATCTCTCAGCTCCAGCTGAATGGCATGGGCATTATTTTCATAAATATCAAGAACGATTAACTGCTTGGGGTGATTTTTGGCAATCTGGCGGCAAAGCTCACTACCGATGGAGCCTCCGCCTCCGGTGACAAGAATAACCTTATCATTCAGAAGGCCGAAGATCTCGTCCATACTGACGCGGATGGGCTCACGGCCCAGTAAATCCTCCACGTCAACGTCCTTCATGGCATCGACTGTCACGTTGCCGTTGACCATCTGGTATACACCGGGCAAGTTTTTTAACTCACAGGCAGTGGTTTTGCAGATATTAAGAATTTCTCCGCGCTGTGCGGCTGTTGCGCTGGGAATGGCCAAAAAGATTTTTTGGATCTTATATTTTTCTACGTTTGCAAGGATGGATTCCCTGCCACCGACAATCGGCACGCCGTCAATATAACGTCCCTGCTTATTGGCATCGTCATCAATGATGCAGCAAACCCGCTCATTGGTTTCCCGTGCCTTATGAAGATCTCGTAAGATCATCTGTCCGGCAGAGCCAGCACCGATCAGCATGACTCGGCTGGCGGTTGAACCGGGCGCTTGTCGAGCACGCTTGCCGCGCTCCAAATTGATGAAGCGGTAGGCAAATCGAACAGTCAGGACAAGGAAAAACTGCACGCCTGCACCAATAACATAGTAGGATATGGGCATGCGACGAACAAAAATCGTAATAGCAACAATGTGGAAGGTTCCGGTCACGACGGAGGACAGAATCACGCGAGTAAGCTCGCTGTAGCTGGCAAACTCCCAGAGGCTATGATATAAGCGCAAAAACCAGAATAGGACAAAGCAAGCAACGGTATAGAACGGAGCAAACTCAATCCACGAGGACAGATATTTCTCGGGAATCATAGAGTAGCGGCAATCAAATCGAATCCACAGAGCGAAGAAATAGGCTCCGTTGACAGCCACGAGGTCGTAAACCATCAAACAAAACGTCGTCAGATGCCACTGTGTGAGGGAAAACCGTTTTTTGCCGCCCTGAACGGGCTCTTTGCTATTCATTTTCCACTCACCTCAAATCTGCTAAAATTAGTTGCCGTTGTTTTCGGACTTCACGCGATAGAACAAATCTGCAACCAATTCCTTTGTTGCTTCCTTGTCGATTTCAAATTCCATATACTTTTCTCCCTTGGAAAGGGTTCCTTCCAAGGAATAGAACTCTCCGATAGAATAAGACGAGATCAGATCAAACAGCCGGTCCATCTCGGTTACGCTACAATCCGAGATCATATATTCATTGAGCTCCAACACCACATCGCTGGAGAAGGTGTCATCCTGCTCGGTGAAGCTGATCACCTGGTGGTAAAGCGCCTTCAGATACTGCTGTTGACGGGCCATGCGGTTGATATTGCTACTATCACCAATACCATACCGGCCACGAACATAATACAGCGCCTGTTCGCCCTTCAGATTCACGGTAGCGCCTTGCTGAAGAGCCGGATCATAGGCGGTAAAGTCATCAAGAAGCTTAACGGAAACGCCGCCCACCATATCGTTAAGGATAGACACGGCGTCCATGGTAAGCGAGAAATAATGATCGATGGAAATACCGTACAAAAGCTTGGATACAGCGGAAACCGTATTGCGGCAACTGTCCCCTGCTCCGCTACCGTAGGTGTGGGCAAGAGCCAGCTGCTCGTGAACGGTTCCTACCACCTTGCCACCAAGTCCTAAAACTGTAACATCAGCCATAGTATCTCGGTTAAGCTGGATGGCGCGGCAGGTTTTGGTACTGTGGTCCAAGACCAGTAGCATCAAAAAGTCTGCCTGACTGTTGTTATTATAGGAGCTATGATCCACCGCGTCTCCGAAGGTGTCAAGACCAAGAATCAAAATGGCATCAACATCCCCACGAAGCTCGTATTCGCGGCCGTTCAGGATAAATCCGGTCTCTTCCGGTGTATCCGGAACTTCACCACCGTAGGTGGAATGATTTCGCTCCCATATGTAGAGTCCAATTAAAGCTCCGATCAGGACAAGAGCAACGACGGAAACAACGGCGATGCGCTTATACATCTGCCTGCGGTCCGTTCTTCTCTTTTTTTTCATTTACTTATACTTTTTTCTTTTTGTCGTATACAACAAAGGTCACTGCACCGCCAACAACGACAACAACGAGGATAAGAAGCCACCAGGGGAAGCCGTCCTCGTCAAGAACTGCGGTACCGTCATGAACAACGATGGCGAAGGGAGAAAGCTCATCCTCCTCGAAGGTGAGATGAACGCCATCCTCGCTAACCTCTGCATGCTCCACCAGAACCCACTGAGAATTCTTATAATGAAGAAGGCCTGCAAAGTTATCCAGCATATGGGGCTTAAGAGTAATAGTGAAGGTACCATGTTCCTCGTGAGCCTCACAGTCTGCATAGCTGATATCGAAAAGATCGCTAACGGCAAGAACGCCGGTCTCGATCTGGAGCTTCTTAGCAAGCTTTTCGATTTCAGAAGTCAAACCGCTAAGGTCGTCTGCGTTTACGATGCTGTTATAAGCGGCCTCAAGAGCAGCCTTCCTGTCAGCGCTGAGAGAATCGCGGTTTGCATAAGAGCAAATAACGATCTTTGCAGTACAATCCTTGTCGGAATTCTCATACTCAACAAGCTCGGGTGCGGAAATACCGGAGGGGCTGGACACGAAAGAGCCGGGGTCAGCAAAAACGGTGACAGTCAATGCGGCCATCATGAGGATAGCAAATACACAGGTAAGAATCTTTTTCATATTGTTTCCCTTTCTGAATATGTGGTAATTATAGTTCAATTATTTATGAGATCATAACTGAATGCGTTCAACTGGGCAAGAAAATCTTCTCCCAACTTACGGCAAAGGATTTCTTGTGCTTCGCCTAAGAGGGGCGGACGGTTTTTACAATTGTGGCAATCCGAGCCCAGCAGGTGAGCTTCGCCTCGGCGGAGCATGCGCAACGCTCTGCGGCGGGTCTGTGGGCGAGTGAGAAAGCTGGCATTGATCTGCATGAGCACACCGGCATCCAGCAGACGCTCCCATACAATGGGCTTTTGCAAGTCAAAATATCGCTCAATATGTGCCAGCATCAGGATCATATCGCCACGGCAAGAGAGATGAATCAACTCCTTGACGGTGAGCTCGCTCCAGGGAGCGACGGGCATCTCCATGAGAAGCAGCCGGGTTCCCTCCAAGCAAAGCTCCGGAAGGGCTTCCATCCGCTCGATTCCGTAGAAGTACATAACCTCAGCCCCAACGCGGAGTCGGGGAAAGCCCTCGTCAGCCGGCAACGCACCGGTTAAACGGTCCAACGCCTCACTTCTCTTGCGAAGAAAGAGCTCTGGGGTATCATGCATAGCATCAAAGTGAGGGGTCATAAAGACGGTATCGACTGACTGCTCGCGAAGTATGCGGAGAAGCGCCAAGCTTTCTTCCGTACTTCGGCTGCCGTCGTCGATTCCGGGAAGAACGTGACTATGGAAATCAATCATGCGTCAGCTTCCCTTCCTCAATCGCCGGACTCCTCGGAAGCGCTCTCGTAACCGGATTTTTTGTAGTATTTATACTTGGAATAATAATTGCCTCTGCGCTTATACTTTCCGTAAGCAGAGGATTCATCGCCGGCACCGTTCATTACGAAGCCGAGAACATGTACGTTGGAAAGTCGCAACTGGTCAATACAGGAATTAAGCTCGCGCCGTTCCGAATAATTCTCACGAACAACGACGATCATTCCGTCCAGCAGAGGTGCCAGCACCAGTGCGTCGGAAACAATATTGATCGGAGGAAAGTCTACGATAATGAAATCGTACACCTCAGCAAGCTTACGAAGAAAGCTTGTCATCTGAGCAGAGCCCAACATCTCCGTGGGATTGGGCGGAATATCTCCGGATGGGAGAATCGTCCAGTTCTCAAACTCGCGGGAAGTGCGCATTGCGTCCTTCACCTCGGAGGTTCTTGCCAGAATGTTGGTAAGGCCGGGGGTTCCGCGAATACCCATTTTCTTTGCGATGGAAGGCAGACGAAGGTCCGCGTCGATCAAAAGAACGCGCTTTCCGGTTTCTGCCAAGGTATATGAAAGGTTAAATGCGGTGGTGGATTTACCTTCACCTCGCACGGAGCTGGTGATGCCGACAATGTTGCATTTGCTCTCTCCGCGGAGGGTAAATTTCAAGTTGGCTCGAAGAAGCTTATAGGCCTCCGTGGCAGCAAAGCTGAGCTTGCCGTTCAAAAGTGTATTATTGTTGGTCTTGGTAGGTTCCGATGGCTTGCGATTCATTTCTTATCGGCCTCCTTTCCTGTGTTGCTTCCGTGCCCGTAGCCATATCCATAGCTGCGACGCTTGTAATAATAGCCGCTACCGACTCGCTGAGAATCGTCAAACATCAGGTCGGGGATCTTGGCAAGGACAGGAAGGTTGTAAACCTCCGTCAGATTATCATCGCTGCGGATGGTATCGTCAAACATAGCGATAACAGCAAACAGCACGCAGGAAGCAAGACATGCAAGAACGAACGCCATCACCGTATTTTTGGTAATGCTGGGTGAAACCTTATTGGTATTAACGATGGCATCGTCTACGATACGCATGGAGGAACCTTCAATAATCTCTGCAATGCGAAGAGGAAGAACCTCGGCAATGCAGTTGGCAATGGTCGCCGCCTCATAGGGATCCAAGGTGGTTACCGTTACGCGGAACACCTCCGTCCCCTCGACAGGCTCCGTGGTGATCATCGACATCAGCTGACCGGGGGTATAGCTCAATCCGGTTCGGACAGCAACCTCTTCCATTGTGGTTCGCGTTTTCATAATGGTGATATAAGTATCAACCAAGCTCTGGGCAGCGCTTAATTCGGACGCACTGATGCTGACGCTGGTGCTACCGATGGAAAGGGATTTGTTATTAACGTAAAGCATGATACTGGCAGAATACTTGGGGGCAACGAAACAGATCGTATAGAGCATCACGATACCGGCCACCAGTACTCCGATCAGCAAAATCAGCCAAGCCTTTCGCCAGAGAGCACGGGCGATCTGCATCAGATCGACTACGTAGTACTCCTGACCCTTGTTTTTTGTATTATCCATGTAATTTGTACTCCTTAAGATTTCTACGCGATGTATGTAATGCGGCAAAACCGCGGAATGGCATTATTTAGTGCGTTTGATAATTTGAATTTCTTCAAAAATGCGGCGAGGACTCTTCCATAATGCACACAGAAGACGCCAAATCAAAAAACCGGGAATCAAAATCTTATGTTTATAAACAATTGGATGATATACCTTATAAGTTTCCATTGAGGGAACAAGCCGACGAAAGCAATACCGCAATTTCACACCAAATGTTATCTTTCGGTCTTTGCCCATGTCAGAAAGGCGCCCCATAACAGCATAATCCGCGCGCCCAAATGTCCCGGAACTGAGATAAAAGAGCAAAAGCTCCCGGTCTGTCTCTGTTAAGGGTTCTGCTTGTTCGGATAAAAACAGTTTCTCTGCCAAAGCACGTGTCGTACGCTCGAAGCGAGCAATCTCTAACTTTTCCAACTCATGGTAAATATATGTCCAGTTAAGAGTCGATCCATGCTTGGAAAGAAAAACATGTACATCCATTAAAGAACGGATACCGTTACCGCTTCCGGAAAAATGTTTATATGCGTGAGATACAAAATAAACATAAAAGTCCTCCTCAGACATTGCACGTTCATACGAACCAACACGCAACAAACGTTTCTCTACATCCAAGTAGTATGCACGAAATCGTCGAATACGCTCAATATCTTCATACAGAACATGATGTATCTCAAAATGCACTCGAGGGGCTTTACTATAATCGTCAGGAACGCCAAGGCCATAGGCATTCACATCATAACCGCGCGCCTCCATGAAAGTGCGAAGAGGAGCACGGCCATTGGAATCAATTAAAATATCGTTATCCACCATTTGGCGCATACCAAGTCGAGGATAGTCCTGTTGAAGGACGGCGCCTTTTAAAGGAAGATACCAAATATTATTATCGTTAAAAAACTGAAAAATCGCTTCTCGTTCCAAATCATAGGCTACAAGCATTTGCATAACACGGGTGTATGAAATGCGGAGACGCTGATTTAACTCAGGGTAAGCAGAAAGTGGCTCCGAAGCGCATTGTTCTAACGCCATGTAAACAATGGATTGCATGGAATGCATTTCAGCAATCCGACAAACTGTCGGAAGGTCCATTTCTTGCACCCGTAAAGGATCCGGAGAAGCGTCATGAAGAGCACAGCTGGCCAAGTAGATCATATCAAGGCCGGAGGCCAACAGTTTTTCTTGCTCCACTTCAGTTTATCCTTTCTAACCACGTATCTATCGCTTGACCATATGATGGACAAGGCCCTTCAGTTTGCGCCACAAGTACCGTTCCGGGAGAATCCAGTGCCATAGGCGGCAGTAGAGACGATAGGACAACTCCTTTACAGAATGCTCCTTGCCGTCTCGGGTAAAGGCGGTTACCACGGCAATGACCTGAGAATGGGAAATGCCGGGCTCCCGGGTAAAGAGGTTATCGCCAATGCAAGTATAGGTATCTCCTACACGAATGACCCGGTGAAGGACGTAGTGTCCGTCTTCCCGTTGATAGAGCGGAAGATCATACCGTTTAAGGCGTGGAGGAGGTGCGGACAGTGTGACGGTATCCCTACCCTGGCGTAGCATGGGACGCATGCTGATACCGCGAGGAGAGATGCACACCGATTGACCGGATGCCAGGCGCTCCCGAATTAACGGGATAAGGGCATCCAGCTCCGTTAAAGTCACGCGTTCTGCCATACTTATTTTCCGCCGACCAAGTCATCGAGGTCGATATTACCACCGCTACCGATTTCCTGATCCTTTTGAGCAGCGTCGTAATCCGCTTTTGCAGCATTATACCAGGCAAAGAAATCTTCCATGGAAGCAAAGGTCATGAAGTACGCTTGCTGGTCTGCGGGAGAAAGTGCTATGTACTCTTCGTAGGTAAGCACTGCGGGTTCTGCCGGCGGGGTTGCCACAGGAGTAGTTGCTACGGGAGTAGTTACCACGGGAGTGGTTGCTACAGGAGTAGTCGACACGGGAGTAGTCGACACAGGTGTGGTTGCCACAGGAGTGGTTGCTACGGGGGTAGTTGCTACAGGGGTAGTTACCACGGGGGTGGTTGCTACAGGAGTTGTTGCCACGGGAGTAGTCGCTACAGGAGTAGTTACCACGGGGGTGGTTGCTACAGGAGTAGTTACCACGGGCGTGGTTATCACAGGAGTCGTTGCTACAGGAGTGGTTGCTACAGGGGTAGTTACCACGGGAGTGGTTATCACAGGAGTTGTTGCCACAGGAGTGGTTGCTACAGGGGTAGTTGCTACAGGAGTTGTTGCCGCGGGAGTGGTCTCTACGGGAGTGGTCTCTACGGGGGTAGTTGCTACAGGAGTTGTTGCCGCGGGAGTAGTCGCTACAGGAGTAGTTACCACAGGCGTGGTTATCACAGGAGTAGTTGCTACAGGAGTGGTTACCACGGGAGTGGTTACAACAGGAGTGTATACCACGGGAGTGGTTGCTACGGGAGTAGTTTCTACAGGCGTTGTTGCCGCCGGAGTTGTTTCAACCGGGGTCGTGGGTGTGGGGGTGGTTGCTACAGGGGTGGTAACTTCGGGTGTATGGTTACCGAAAAACACCACTGCACAAATGGCAATGAGACATGCTACGGCAATAATAGCCGCGCAAACCCATTTGTTTTTATTCATAAGGAGAGTTTCCTTTCCTGGTATACTCAAAGTTAGCCGATCCAAACGCAACGGCAAGGACATCCCCTGCCGCCACGTCAAGAGCGGGATCTTATTCCAAGCAACCGGCTTGATTTAACCGTTCCAGGTACGCGTCCACATCGGACAGCGCAACCTCGAGGGTTACATCGTACTCATTGGTGAGTGCCGTTGCCAATTCTTCGCGGGTGCTTCCCTGTTCCAAAAGATGCCAGAGCATAAGCCCGGTTTCGTTCAGGGTAAGCATACCGTTGAAGTTCAAGGTTTCCTCGGCCAAGGGTAACACGACCCAAGTGCCGGCAACCTGACGCAATGCAAAGTTCTCTTTTATTTTCATAAATTAGCCTCCTCTGCACCGCGGCGCATCGTTTCGTAACTGAGCTGAGCCGCTTCGGGCTCAGGTAAGTTGTAAAGCTCGTACACGGGGATATCCCGGATGAGCTGATTGACCAGATTCAACAGTTTGTCCAAATTTTCGACTTTTTTGAACCTCCAAGGAGTCTGGCCGAGAATTCGCGCGGCTGCTTCCTGTGGGGGCAGTCGCCGAATTTCATTGGTTTTTCCTCTGCGCAGAAAGCAAATTCCGGCGAGAGGCACTTTCATATTGATGTTAATGCCGTCCTTGCCACACCAAGGCGTGCCGTAGGCGAACCAACGACCGTCCAGCAAGCGAAGAGCCGGCTTGTCATCGTTAAATACCTTAGCATTCTCCCCAAAGGTAGACTGCCAAAGGCGCGTATGGGTGGATTTGCCCATACCGCTGGGGCCGGAGAACAAATATGCTCTGCCGTCCAGCTCTACGGCCGACGCATGAAGCATCATGCCGTTAAAATCCATGAGCTTGAAATAAAACTGAGAACCGGATTCCATATAGATAGCTTTCTCATAAGAAAGAGAAGGCCACTTTTCAGGATGATAATATTGCTGTTCTAAAACAATATCCGGACTTCCCTGTTCTTCTGTTCGATACCCCTCACAGAGGGGGGCTAGGCCCCCCTCTTCGGGGATATCAACTAAAAGATCAGAAATTGCGCAGCGCATTTTGAAGAAACTCTTTAGTGAAGATCGCCTTCATAGTCGCCAACACCACTACCACCAGTAGTAGGGCCGTCAAGAGGAAGATCATCCATTATGGTGTCCTCAATCCGAAAATCAATTACTTCAGCCAGAGGTGCAACATATTCTTTTTTCATATTATCCTCCTTCAATTATTCGGTAACCGTGGGAACTTCGATCGAGTAGTCGAGAGTTACACTGCTTGCACTCGCACCAGCAACACTTACCGTATAATTTGTATACAGCACATCATTATTGAGTGCACTATTGTCAAGGCCATTTACATTCACGTAAATAACCTTTCCGGACTGTGTCGCCACAGCTGCGTATTCGGCAATTGTAGCATCCGAAATCGTATGCGTCTTAACATCGTCAGCACTGTTCTTCATCCAAAGAGCAAACTGAAGAGTCACTCCGGTAGATGCGCTACCCTTTGCGAGCAAGGTATATGCTTCCGTATTGGTGAACTCAAGACGAGTTACGTACTGTCTCTTTGCGTCGGAGATGGACTTAACACCAATCTTCAATGCAAATTCGAAGAATCTGTATCCGCCTGTGGTTGCATCATACATAGCAAGGTGAGTAGTGATGTTGCGAAGCATGAGGTGAGCCATCGGAACTACAAGTACACCTTCACCATTCTTAGTGTCGATGATCACGCCACCGAAGGATGCTACGTAGCTTGCGGTCAAGGTCTTACCGTCGAGGTCAAGGTATACGCCGTCAGGAATAACAACGTAGGTTTCCTGTACATCGCTAGTAAGAACAACCGTTGCGGGAGGTACCATTGCATCTGCTGCGGTGATAGCCTCAGCCAGGGTTGCATAAAGCACACCGTTAACCTTTGCTGCAGCCAAAGCTACACTATAAGTACCATCCTTATAGTTAACCATGTAATCTACAAGGTTTGTTACAACATTAAGGCCTTCGGGAGCAGTCAGGGTTGCGGTTGCCGTTGCAATTACAAACTGGCTGTTGGTAATCTCGAAGCCATTCTTGTCGATTGTAGTTGCCTTGTTGATATCAACAGTTACATCTACTACGTCAGCAAGAAGAGTGATCTTTGTGCCAAGCTCGGGAGTGCCATTGGATGCAACAGCCTCTGCCAACGTTGCATAACCAACCTTGCGGTCGGAAGCGCCATTGGAGGTAGCACGTTCAACAACGTAAGCTACTGCGTCAACAACAGTCCATGTGCCGTCGCCATTGTCCTTGAGAGCTTTCGTCTCAGGAACGAATACTTCGTTTGCCCAGAACTGGTGGTTAACGTCAGCATTAAACGTACCGCCGTTGACAATGACCTTTCGGATATTTTGACCATTTGCATTGAAGATCCAAGGCTGTCCGTTGGTGCCAACACCCAGGTTGCCCAAGGTGAAGATACCGCCGTTAATGGTAACAATTTCGTCACCGGCAGAGTGGATCAAGCAATCCATTGCCTCTTCCAGCTCATAAGTACCACCGTTAATGGTCAACTTAGTGGTAGTATCGAAAGCGGAGAAGAGAGAATATGCCTTGATACCGCTTGCCTTAATAGATCCGCCACCGGTCGCATCAACAGTCAGATCACCGGAGCCAGCAACAACAACGCCAATGTTATACGTGCCAGTCATGCCGGTCATATCGGCAGTGATAGCCTTGCCGTTCAAGTCCAGAGTAATACGCTTATCCTTAACGATCAGCAGACAAGGAATATCTTCAACTGCAAGCTTGCCGTCCCAAGTGAGGACAATGTCTTTGCGAAGTACTACAATATCGTCGTCCTGAGCTGCATTGATTGCATCCTGAACAGTTGCGTAGAGGGTGTTACCAATCTGTGCAACTGCTTCATAAACCCTGTAAGTACCATCTACGTACTTAACAACGTAATTAGCGGAATCAAACGGTGTTACCTCAGAGCCTTCAGGAGCGGTAAGGGTTGCGTTTTCGTTGTTAAGAATGAACTTCGTGTACTGGCTATTTTCAACCGTTGTAAGCGTAAGTGCATCTTCGATTGCAAAGCTTACAGTTGCGGTACCCTTCTGCTGAACGTAAACAGGATACGTGCAAGTGTCAAGTGTCCAGTTCTTAATGGTGAAGGTTCTCGCTCCGTAGTTCTGAGCGTGGATGCCATAGGTTACCTTCGTAAGAGTTACGTTCTCAAACGTTCCGTTGCCGGAGTAGGAAATATTGAACGCTGCTGTACAGTTTTCAACTACTATGTCCTTAACGGAAACGCTTGCAACAGAAGAAGGAATGTACAGCATACCGTAAGTATAGTTCTTTGCAGTACAGTTTTCAATAGCAACCTTGTCGGCACCACGAACAGTAATTGCATAACCAACGGTATTGCCGCCATCGAAGTCACAGCCTTTTACGGTCAAGGTGCCATGTGTACCCTTAGCTTCAGCAATGCAACCATTTACAAAGTTTACATTCTGGATTGTTACTGTCAAGCTAGTGTTAACGGTCATCGTGCCAGTGTAGTTCTTCTCTGCACCGTCGATGGTGATGTTCTTGTTGATCGTTACGTTCTCAGTCACGTCAGCAAGAAGTACGATGGTATCGCCTGCGGTTGCAGCTGCGATTGCATCTGCCAAGGATTCAAACTTCGCGCCATCAGTACCGATCTGTGCTACGTAAGCCTTCTCTACAACCTTGTATGCGCCGTCTGCGTATACAACCTTGTGGTCAGCGATATCGGTTGCAACAGTAATACCTGCGATAGCGGTCAAAGTAGCATCCTTGTCGGTCAAGGTGATCGTACCATTACCTGTGATCGTGCCCTTTGCAACAACGTCACCGGCGATGATGAGCTCAGCGCCGTCAACAAGTGCAGTGGCGTTGTCAATCTCAACCATAGAGGTTTCATCAACGTTAACCTTACCGGCCTTATAGAATACGAACGTAGTTCCGGTCGTTGCTCCGTTGTGGCGGCTCATCTCATACTTGGTACCGTTAACAATGTTCAGAACAGCATCTGCATGGTCAGCGGAGATCTTGGTAGTCTTTGCCCAAACGTCGGTTCCGTTGAAGGTAGCCACACCGTTAATGATGAAGTCGCCTGCATAGAAGTCTACGTTAGCGTTGTCATAAGTGTACTTGTTAGTTGCATGACCCGTAACGTTCAGTTCGCCATCCTTGGAGATGTGCAAGTAACCGAATGCTGCAAGAGAATTCTCAATGTTCAGTACGTACTTATGCTGAGTCTTGTCAGCGCTGTATGCGCTTCCTACCCAACCGGAATAGGTTTCACCGTTTCCACCGATGATAGCATTACCGGAAACGTTAACCGTAACATCACCGAGGGTTATACCATTTGCTGTTGCGAATGCTGCAGCAGCATCAGCCTCAGCGTTCTGACCGATACCAACGGAGAAGAAGCCGTCCGCAATAGTAGAACCAACAATTGCATTTGTTCCGTTGATGAAGCCAACCTTAGCACCATAGAGCTTCGTATCAGCGCCAAGGGTTACACCGTTCATGTAGATCCAGCCTGCGCCGGTTACGTTAGCGGCAACGTCGGATGCGCCGGTAACGTAAATCGTGCCGTTGTTAGCAAGCGTTGCCACACCGTTTTCATCACGGCAAGCAAAGTTAAAGGTAGAACCGTCTACGTTTACAATACCGTCTGCGCCGATGTTTGCAGTCTGGCCGTTAGCCATATAGAAGTTAACGGTTGCGCCGTTCTTAACGTCGAGTACAGCAGCCTTGTCTGCAATCGTACCGATGTTGATACCATAGCTGGAGTTGTAGCTGTAATCTGCGCCATTGTCAGAGTATACCTTACCGACTGTGAAGGTTGCGCCGTCAACGATGATCGTTGCGGGTTTGCCTACGCGGTCAGCGTCGGTGTTATCACGGCCGGAGTAATCCTTGCCGGTGAGTTGGAGCGCTGCAGTGTTGAATACTGCGTCGTCCTCAACGGTGATCATACCGTTTCCGTAAACGTTGGTCTGCCATGTAGCATGGAGTTTCGCGGTATCGGAAATGGTAATATAACCCATCGTGGTAACCTGCATGGTGTAAACCACGGAAGTACCGCTGATGTTGATCGCACCATTGTAGTAGGATTTAACGATACTGTTGCCGCCTGCATCGTGAACGATGGAGTCAACTACGTTGATCGTTGCATTCTGACGAGCGTCGAGCTCGGGGATCAGAATTTCTGCATCTTTAATGGTAACTGTTGCATTCTGGAACGTGATTACGGGAAGTGCGTAGTCGGGAGCATTACCAGTGATGGTGAATTCGATGTCCTTGGTGAACTCGATCTCGGTAGACTTTTCGTCACCGGTTGCGCCGTAAAGGATCGTGATGGTTTCGCCATCCTGAACTGCTTCGAGGGCTGCTTCGAAAGAGGTATAAGCAGTTTCTCCGATCTTCGCAACGATTTTCTCGGTGCTATAAGTACCGTTTTCGTAAATGAGCTTATAGCCATCAACAGCCACTACATCAAGGCCTTCGCGGGCAACCAAAGTTGCACCTGCATCAAGCTGAATCGTGCCGCCAACAACTACGTTCTCTTCTACAGACATCGTGCCGCCTACAGAGTAAGCATTACCTGCAACTGTAGCATCAAAGTTTTCAACCTTGGTATTACCCTTAAGCTGAATGCCATCGCCGGAACGAGATACCGCAACATAGCAGCTCTCGCCGTAACCCCATGCCATATTGGTACAGTCAACCGTTACATCTTCAACAATAAAGTCGGTAGCGTAGCAGTTGAACATCCAAACAACAGGAGCGCCTTCTGCGACCTTGATGGTACCGTTCTTGATAATTACATTGGTAGTAACTTCAGGACGGATCTGGAAACCAGAAGTGTTTGTACCCTGAGATCCGGTGCCTGCAGTAATGGTGTAAGTATGGCCGTTAAGGTCAAAGACCATACCGTTCTCCATGAATCTCATACCTGCACCGCTGACATCGTTCAGCAGAGTAATTGTTGCGCCTTCCAATCTGGGACAATTGGTCGTATACGGTACTGCGTCAATCATATTGTCGTAGTACTCAACTTTGCCCTCAGGATATACAGGGTTACCTACAGGGTAAGTTACCATGATTGCGTATTGAGCAATCTTGTACACGCCGTTTTCTTCGTCATAAACAACCTTGTATCCTTCCTTAGTGGTGGAAAGATTATTTCCCAATCCACCGTCAGATTTTACGGTTGCATTTGTAGAATTAATATTGATTGTACCATTGATAACGCTATTGCCGCTTTCGATAAGCTTACCAACATTGTCATCGTATCCCAACGTAATGGTGGTAGCATTTACCGTAGCGTCACTAACTGTTACTTCAGAGCCACGGTCGGCCTGGAAGTTGGTTGCAGTCAAGATTGCGCCATTTTCAACGGTAACCGTATTCGCCTTAGTGGCGTTTCCGCCATCCCACGCGTGGATGTGATCTGCAGTCAACGATGCATTTGCACCGGAAACAATCACCTGGCTTGCTCTTGTATTACTATTCCATACATTTACAGTGCCAGCCTTGGCGGTTCCGTATACCTCGAACCATCCATTGTTCTTAACCTGAATGGTCTTATCTCCGGTAGTAACATCCAGAACACCTCCAGCCTTAACGGTAACAGAACCGCTCAAGTTGTAGAGGTAACCGGTGTTTACGGTACCGTAGATGTCGAGAACCTTACCATAAACACACATACGATAAGGAACATTCAGAGTTACGTTATTACCAATGGTCATGTGGGGAATATAGTTCCATCCACCAGTATAACCCAAAGTAATGGTTACGCCACCTTCAACATTGGTAGTGAAGTTGAAATCAACCTGAGTATCACTATCAGCGTATACTACATTGTTGGTCGAAACGTCTGCAACAAGCAGAACATAAATGGTATCATTGGAATCCTTGTAATCAGCGAAGAGCTCGCCAAGATCATCGTAGTAGGCGATGATATTGTCATCCTCGTCACGGACGATCATGGTGAAGTTCTCTACGCTCTCCTGAGAAAGTGTGCCGCCGGTTACGGTTACCTTACCGTAATCCGTAGACCAGTCTTCGTCAACCCAAGCAATGTTGGTGCTGTCTTCCGCAACGTTCGTGATATCCACGTTGGAAGCGGTGATCGCTGCACCTGCAGTGGAGGAAACAAGGACTGCTGCTTTCTTAGCAGTATTGAACTTAGTGCCGTCTACTGTAAGATTTACAGAAGCGGGAGCATCAATGTACTGGTCTGCGATCTTGATACCGCGGCCGCCGTTCGTAGCGTTGATTTCGCCGCCAGTCATGGTAACGGTCTGGCCGTTGCCGTTGATCCAGAGACCGTAGTAGCCGTTTGCTTCATTGATTTTAACGTTAGTAAGAGTTGCGCCATTCTGTACAGCAACAGAGTTGTTTACAGTAACGTCATTCATCTCAACCTGGCAGGAGAAGATGATCGCATGAGTGTTCCATGCGCCGGAAGTGTCGCCGTAGCCGGTCTTTTCGATGGTCATATCGTTAAGAACGAGCTTAGCGTTTGTATTTGCGAGGCCGATGGAAGCCCAGTCACTGTCCTTCTGGTTGAGGGTCAAGGTATAACCGTTACCATTGATCGTGAGACTGGTGGTTTCAGCCGTGCCGTATGCGTCACGTGCATTGTAATCGAAGGTTGCATTTGCAATGAGCTCAATTACAACATCGCCTGCGCCTACAGCTGCGATAGCGTCTGCAAGAGTTGCGTAGTAGGTGTTGCCGATCTTAGCTACACCGGTCATGATGCCGTATGTGCCATTGGTTTCAGCAAGTTCGTAGCCTGCGGGAACGTTGCCGGTGGTAACCTTGGCGCCGTCCTTAAGAGCTGCAGAAGCAATGGAAACTTCAACAGGCCATTCGGTAGAACCAGCAGTTACAAAGAGGTAAACGTCACCCTTCAAGGTAGCATTTTCACCAATGGTAAGAGAACCGGTGTTGGCATTCTTGTTGGGATCCTGCATCCAAACGGACTTGTTTACGCCCTCGATGGTACCGCCGTTGATGGTCAGGATGTTCTGAGCTTCAACGCCGTTGAGGAACTGACGAATTGCACGGTAGGTGGACTTGATGGTGCCGCCGTTGATAACGGTTTCTGCATAAGTTTCCTTTCCGTTGGTAAGGTTGTCAATACCGTAAGCCATGTAGGTGCCGCCGAGATGCTCGAGGGTACCGCCGTTGACAATCAGCTTACCGCGCTGGTTAGAGATAACGGAGGAATATGCACTCGTGTTGCGCTCATTGGTAGCGATCAGGGTGATCTTACCCTCGCCGGTCTCGTCCTTGACGGTCAGTTCAGCACCGGGCTGAATTTCGATCAGAGCAAAGCTGCCTGTCGCATTATCTTTACCCGTGATTGTCTTACCGTTGAGATCAAGGATAATGTTTGCATTAACCTTAATTGTCGTGTCAACGGTTACGTCAGCAAGAAGAGTAATGGTGTCACCGTCGTTTGCAGCTGCGAATGCGTCTGCAAGGGTGAAGTAACGATTCGTTCCGATGGATGCAACCTTCTCAAGAGAAGGAATGGTAGCAGCGATCGTAGAATAGTCGCTCTTAACAACCTGAGCTTCACTGGTAGGATCGTAGTAAACGATATCCTCAGCACAGCCAGTTGCGGTAAGAGTGGAGCCGTTCGTAACAGTCAACGTATTGTTGTGGAGACGAACCGCACGCTTGGTTGCGTTCTTGATTTCAACGGTAGAATCGTCGATCGTAACAGTAGAGTTGTTAAGACCGGTTTCGCCGCCGTCGAAGGTGAATTCAGAATCGTTTGCAATCGTTGCTACGGAATTGGTAAATCCGCGGCAAACGTTAGTTGCTGTAATTACGGAATTATCTACGGAAACTACACCACCGTAGAATACACCGCCTTCAGCGTCACCGGAAAGGGTTACGGTAGAGTTCTTAACCTCAACCTTGCCAAGGTTTGCATTGAAGACTGCGCAACCGGTTTTGTAACTATCACCGGAAATTTCAACGCCATCAAATACGATTACCGCGCCTGCAGTATAGCCGCAGAAGAAGGAATCGGTTGCATAACCAGTAACAACGATTTTACCATTCTTAAAGGTGGTAATACCATCTTCGAAGTAAGAGTTGCCGCTAACAGTAAGAGTCTTACCATCCAGGTTAAGGGTCTTGCCGGTCAACTTATCCAAAGCGTTCTGTCCGGAAACAGAAGTGTTCGCAACAAGAACGATCTCTTCGGAAGTAGCCGCCTCTACAGCAGCCATAAGGGTAGAGTAGTATACATCGCCGATCTTGGCTACCGCGCCTTCAATGGAGGTGGTGCCGGTGATGGTGATGCCTTCTGCGCCCTCTTCGAGAACTACGGTCTTGCCGTCTGCAACGATGGTAGAACCGTCAGCATCTGCGCTTACGTAGATGGAGCTGTCAGTTGCTACGTTATCAATTGTTACGTTTGCATTTGCTCCGTCAACTACTACGAAGTAGGAAGGAGTTGCCGCAAATACAGTCACATCACTGATGCCGCCAACAAAGAGAATGTTGTCAAGTGTCAAGCTTGCATTTTCTGTAACAACAAAGCCCGCACCGCTTGCAAAGGTGATTGTGTAAGTACCGTAGTCAACAATCGCGATGCTCTTTGTTACATCGATGGGTGCATCGATATTAACATTTGCCTGAAGAAGAAGCGTATCGCCGGGTTTTGCGGCTGCAACTGCTTCCGCAAGAGTTGCGTAAGACTTATTGCCAATCTTTACTTCAACAGCCGATTTAACTCGATAAGTTCCGTTTTCTTCTACACAAGTGTAGCCCAAACCGAGATACTTATCATCAACATCGGCGCTATATACACCGCCGTAGATCATCACATCAACAGGATTGCCTGTAGTAATAGGATCACAACCGCCGATGACCTTCTTACCTGTAACACCGATAAAGTCGCCGTTATTGATAACGATTTCCATAGTGGGCATGTAGGTGTTAGCAGAATCGTTTTCACTGCCCCAAATAGTTTCGCAGTGTACGAAATCGCCGATGGAATTGAACGTACCGCCGTTGATTTCGAGGTAAGCCGCAACATCATCGCCATAGTCAGCATCTGCGCCAACAATGAAAAGTTCTCTGGGGTTAGAAGCCGTACCGCCAATATTACCATTGGAGAAAGTACCGCCATTGATAATAAGAGTACCGCCGGAACTCATAATACCGCCGCACCAAGAACCGTGAGAGGTTCCCTGGTTGTTGCCGTCAGCAGCCGCTACGGGAACAGCAGTATAAATACCGGAGTTGATCGTCATCTGACCGCCGTTGGAAACACCAAAAGCCATGGAGTTGTAAGGAGCAGTCCAAAGGCCTTCCTGGTTAACAACGCAATCATCAAGAACGATTTCACCGCCCACTGCGTAGAAACCGCCGCCGTAAGAAGCGTTGATTGTTACATCCTTTGCATTAACAACACCGTTTGCCCATGCCTTAACAGCAAAGTCGCCGCCCTTGTTGTTCTCGATTGTGAGATCTTCAAGGTTCATGATAGCTTTCGCGCCGTCAATACCGGAAGCCATTACTGTGCACCATGTGTTTGCACCGGAAACAATCTTACCGTTCTTAATTGTAACAGTAATATTGGAAGTTGCACCGGAGCCAGTAAGATTGAAACGGAATACAGAGTTACCCGTATCTGCGCTCAAAGTCTTGCCGTTAAGATCAAGAGTGAAGCTTACGGCTCTTGCATGATTGAGTGCATTCTGACCGAATGCGGCTTCGGCAACTGTAACGTTGTCAAGAAGAACGATCGTTTCGCCTTCCTGAACTGCATCGATTGCAGCCTGGAGGGTTGCGTACTGAACGTCACCAATCTTAGCAACCTTAACCCAAGTGCTCTCGCCGTTAATCACGAGGTCACCGGAGTTGCTGGGAGTGTTTTTAGAAGCGCTGTACGCTGCGCCCATGATAGCCTCAGAAGCAGCAACAGTATTACCAAGGGTAGTTACCGTTGCATTTTCGTCAATTGTAATACCTGTAATCGTAACCTTGTAACCCTTCTGGTTATGCCAAGTACCTGCGATAGCGCCGGTTTCAGTAGCGTCCACCGCATCGGTATTGGTGTTGGTAACAGAACCTGCGAAGGTTACGTTTTCAAAGTTATTGCCGTAGTGAGCAATACCGAACAAACCGCCGACATCGCAAACGTCACCAATAACTTTAATATTGGAAGAAATGTTTTTAAACGTATGACCGCCTTCGCCAATGAAGCCGATGACACCGCCAACGTATGTACGGTAAGCAGTACCGCTTTCAGTGGTGGAAGTAGCCTTTACATAGGAATCGCTATCAACATCAACCGTAATAGCAGTCCAGTTTGCGTAAGCGTTCTTACCGCCGACACCGCCGACATAAGCAAAACCGTTTACTTCAACGTGACCGGTTACAGTGATGTTGGTGTACTTGGAAGTGTAGGGAGTACCTGCAACAACAGCAACGTCAAGATAGCCGGAAACCTTTGCGTTGTGGATCGTAAGGTTCTTGATCTCACCGTTAGTTGTGAATCCGAAGAAACCAACATCGCTCTTATTGCCTGTAATCACAAGATTGGAAATGGTCTTGTTATTGCCGTCGAATGTACCCTGGAACTTGTTGGTGGAGTTACCAATGGGAGTCCATTCTTCGGAGCCAAGATCGATATCAGCATCAAGAGTAATCGTCCAACCCGCGAATGTGGTACCGCCATTTACTTCATCACGGAAAGCTTTAAGTCCGTCCAGATTGTAAATAACAGCTGTGTTTGTATTGGAATCTTTTTCAAATGTCTTCGGTGCGAATCTGCCGTCTTCATACTTGAACGGAACATCTTCTGCAATAGAAACATTTGTCGCGTCGATAGAGCTGGTTCCATCAACAGTCAAGTCAAGATCAGCACCCGCAAGAATGTTGAAATCTCTTACGTCGGCAATTGCAGAATCATTTTTAAGAGTAAGAGATGCCTGATCATCGATAATGAAGCTATCCTGTCCATCCGTTGTACCAGCAACGGTAAGAGTAGAATTGTCGAGAGTCATATCGATATCAGCGTAAGTACTGTTATCATAAGAATTCTTAAGAAGGAAGTATCCGCATTCTACGTTAGCATCTTCCGCATAGAAGGTGCCGGAGTATGCGCCGATGTAGTAACCACAGTCGAACTCAACCGTGCTACTGTCGCCATCGCCGTAAACGTAAATACCAGAGTCAGCATTTTCGTTATAACGGAGAATGGTCGTACCTTCAACCACTACTTTACCGCCGTTCTGCACGGTGGTCTTGGCATCGTAGCCGTGGTAGTAGGTCTCACCTGCGTTCAGAGTGCCCTCGATCACGTTCTCGCTGTCACCGGAGAAGGGGAGTTCCACATTTACGGTAACACCCTTACCAACGGTAACAAAATCAAAGTCGATCCAGTTTTCAACATCGGTGTTGGTCACAGTAACGCCGCCTTCAACACCAGAGATGAATTCAACACATCTGATCTTGGTAGAAGAGAAGGTCACGTCGCGAAGAACAAGAATTCTTCTATCTGTAAGATCGGAAATCTTGCTTACAAAAGTATCAAGCGTGCAGTAGCCGGTGATCTTGCCGTCTGCATCAACTTCTGCCGCATAGATCTTTGCGATATTGTCGGGACCGTTGAGCCGGATGTTGCCCTCGTTAACCTTAACTCCGTCAACCCAAAGTTCAACCTTGGTAGGAATATTGGTCACGCTGGGAGCAATGGTCCACTCCTGAATCCAGTACTCATCGGTATCGGAGGCAGGATCCAGAGAAATGTGCCAAGTAACCTCAACATCTCCGTCCATGGAAACGTCAAGTTCAGTGTTAAGAGTAGAAGTGCCCATAACGTTGCCATTAGCATCCACAATCTTAATCACATAGCTTTCCTTCGCATTACTCCAAGTCTGGCCCCAAATGGTAGTCTCGGAAGTGTAAGCATGAGGAGTGTCACCCTTGGGAGGCTCTACATAGTGACCGTAAAGACCGTCGGTAGAAAGACCCGTATCGTTGAGAGTTACGGTTACCTTACCGGTGGGGGCAGTGGGCATGGTGCCGTTTTCCTTGTACTCACTGGTACCGATCGCACACCACAGACCGTCTGTGTTCGTCTTAGTCATAGTGTTGGTGCCGTTAAAGGAAATACTGCTATCCACAGATGCCTTACGAACAACGACAGGAATAAAGGCGGTGATATTGTTATCCGCGATCACAGCATTGTTATTGTACTGTGCATCGAGACGGATACCCATATCTCTCACATTCAGATCACAATTTGCGATATTTGTACCCTGAACAGTACCCATGGCGAAGCCGCCAAGAGAATTGGTCACATCGACGTTATCCAGGTTGACAACCCAGCCCGCCGTATTCTGCAGGAAGGAGTGCAAGCCGGTGCCGGTGCAGTCCTTAATCAGAATATTGTTAGCACTCTTCAGACGAACAGCAACAACAGCATAACCTGCGGCATTGATGTCGCCGGTGCCGGTGAAGGAGCAATTCTGAATTGTGATGTTGTTGGGATAATAGTTAGTTTCCACGGACTTGATAAAGTCATGGGAAGTCTTATCCGTAGTGAACTTAAAGTTCTTGATAACCAACGTGCTTTCAGCACCCTTGCCTGCGCGGGCAGTGATGTTGATGCTGCCGGTCATAATCTTGTCATTACCATCCAGAACAAAGCTGAGATCCTTGGTCTGAGTGAAGGTAACTGTCTCATCGCAGTCAGCCAGCAAAACGATCGTCTCGCCGTTCTGAACTGCATCGATAGCATCCTGGAGAGTTGCGTACTTAGTAGTACCGATCATTGCTACAGGAGTGATCTCGTGAACTGTAGCAGTTACAGTAGCCGTGTCAGCAACTGTGTAAGTAGCAGACATATCGGTTACGTTGATACCGAAACGACCGTTGGTGTCGTTCAGTACAATTTCAACATCAGAAGTGCCTTCGATGGACAAGGACTGGTTTGCTCTGAGATAGAAGCCTTCCTTGACGCCGTTAGCGTTGATAGTTGAATTGTTAACGGTGTAGCAACCGCCCAGTGCAACACGACCTTCAATGTTGGATACATCAATGGTAGAGTTCTCAATGACGATCTGATCATTTGTGCTATTACCTGCAATTACAGCAGTCAAGGTTGTAGTTGCGGTATTTGCAATAGTGATTTTAGAACCGTTTGTCAGGCTGATAGCCGCTCCGGTGCCGCCATTGGTACCCATAAGATAGTTACCCTTGAAACCGGTTGCAATGACTTCAACCTTATCAAAGGTGAGAGTCTGACCTTCAAACATCCAGAACACTGCGGTTCCGGAATCTTTTGTTGCATTAGGAGCAACTACTATGGTACCATTCTTAAACGTAGTAGTACCAAAGTACAGATCATACTCATTCAAAGTTAACGTCTTGTCGTTCAGATCAATAACAGAAGCTGCGGTAATCGCACTCTGTCTGCTAAGAACGGGAGCTGCATCGGCAAGCAGAACGATGGTGTCGCCTTCTACAGCCGCTGCAAAAGCAGCTTCGAGAGACGTGTACTTAACGTCACCGATCTGAGCAACAGGAATAGCCACAGTAACATTATCAGCAGTATAGTTATTCTTGTTAATGGTTACTCCCTCTGCAAACTCAACATCCTCGGCAGAGTTGTACAAGAGAGTAACGGTGTCGCCGGAGGTCGCATCTTTTGCTGCCTCGGTAACTGTGGTGTAGATCTTGCCGTCTACGAGAACGCCGCATGCAGCGTTGCCGTTCGAGCGGTCAACCGCTGTCAGAGTGGAGGAAATATCATTACCCTTTGCGTCTTCAGCAACAAAGGTAATACCCTCGCAATCTGCATCAGAGCCGGAGTCCAATTCGAGAACACCGGTAGTATTGTTATAGGTGTTACCGATCAAAGTAATGCTTTCCGCATAACCAATCGCAACTGCGGGTTTAGAAGTTACATTCTCAGTGAAGGTTGCATTCTGTACAGTAAGAGTGCTGGTAACAGAAGCCTCATCCTCAGAGTAAACCTTAATACCCTTCGTACTGTCGATGGTACCGCCGTTAACTGTAACGAGTGCATCATCGTACACCCAAATGCCGTACTCGCTGGCGTTCTGGAACGTACAATTATTGTAAGTTGCAGTTCCGCCGGAGGTGCAAGCACCGTTGGGGAAGGTACAATTGGTATAAGTAGCCGTTCCGCCCTGGATGGAGAAGTAATTGCCCATGTGGCCGGAGTTGCCTGCCCATGCGGGGTTTGCCTTCGCCAAGATCAAGTCGTTGAACGCAACGGTCTTGCCGTGTGCTTCAAGATAGTCACCGCCAGCAGACTGGTTGATGGTGATCTTGGCACCAGAAGCCTTGCCGTTGAAGGTGATCGAGGTATAGCTGCCCTTCAGCTCCATACCGTCTACGAACTCAACTTCGCCGTAGATATCAACCACTACGTCGCCGGTCATGGCGTTAGCAGCAGTCATAGCGCCTGCGAAGGTTGCGTACTCGGTTGTGCCAATTTTGGCAACATAGGTAGTCTCTTCAGAGACAACCGCGCCACCTTGTTCGGATTCTTCACCTTCGGGTTCGGGGGTGGACGTTTCGGTTTCGCCGGCATCCTCCACCACGTAGGTGATTCCGCTACTTGCAAAGGCGTTCATGGGCATCATGGAGACGACCATAAGAATCGCAAGTAACAGGGTTAATGATTTTTTAATCATTCCTTAAACCTCCTTGTATTTATGTCTAAATAATGTAGGATCTTTTTCAGGTGGGCCCGCCGTGGCCCGAAAAACAGAGTTGATGATACACTTCGAGACATATAAAGTTAAAGTAATTATAGCATAGTTACTTAAAAAAATGAACCCCCTTGCGCATGATTTAAGAACCAAAATGAAAGTTTCTACAAATCGGGCACACGAGGCCTTTTTTGGGGCTTTTTTTTGTAAAAACTGCCGAAATTTAAGGAAAATGCATCCAATTTTCTAAAATCTTTAGTGACAAATTGTTACATATTTTCTGTAACAATATGTTACAATTGGCTTGGAAGGGGTGATTTTGGCTTTATGGAGCTGGTTGGACTGAAAAAAGCGCGCAAGGAGAGACGGCTGAGCCAATTGCAGTTGGCGATGGAGCTTTCCATCAGTCGGGAGGCCATTTCCTACTATGAGAACGGGCAACGGAGTCCCGACGTGGGGATGCTCCTTAAAATGGCGCGGTATTTTAACGTATCTGTGGATTATCTGATTACCGGGGAGGAGTTTTCGCCGCGGTGATTCCCTTCCCACTTGCACTCATACGCAAAAAGTCATTGCTTAGCCTTGGTTTGGGCTTGGCAATGACTTTTTCTTGTTTTAATCGAGGCCTAGGAAGGCGTTTGCCGTTCTCAGATGGGCTTGGAGGGTCTTTGGGTCTACCTCGCGCGGGGAAATTCCGGCGCGGAGCGCCAATGCGGCGGCGGTGCCGGCGGCCTGGCCGATGCAACAGACGGTTGGCATGGTTCGGCAGGAGGCCTGGGCGGCGTGATCGGCAGAGATGCAACGGCCGGCTACCAGGAGGTTTTTGGCGTTTTTGGGCAGAAGCGTGCCATAAGGGATGGTATAATATTCCCCCGGGCCAAAATAATAGAGCGACGTGCCGGTGCCTTCCGGGTTATGGATATCGATCTCGTAGTTGCAGGCGGCGATGGAATCCTCAAATTTAACACAGTTTTTACAATCCTGCTCAGTGAGGGTATATTCTCCGACGATGCGGCGGCTTTCCCGCACACCGATCTCCGGGGCGGTCATCATAAGGAAGCTGTTTTCAAGGCCGTCGGCGTGCTTTTTCAGAAAATCGTAGATCTCGTGCACCTGGCGGCGGGCAAGAAGCTCGGCCTCTGTTACGTCGAAGGGGTTTACGGGGTTCTTTTTTACCACACGGGTGGTATTAAAATGCAAGACGGTGGGAATTGGCGTTGGGAAAACGAGGATGTTTTCCCTCGGATTCATCAGCTCGCCTTTGGCCAAGGCCTCTGCGTGGGCGGCTTGCCAGCGTGGACGGGAGGCGAAAAAGCGTTCCGTATCCACGTTGCCGAGGCGGAAGCACAGGGTCATGGGCTGGCAAAGGCCATCGGACTCCCGGCCGAGGGTGGTGGGGAGGCCGGACAGGGCGGTCAATAGGGCGTCGCCGGTGGCGTCGACGTAGCAATCCGCGCGGAGGGTGAGGGGGCCGCTACGGGTGGTAAGGGTTACGGAACGAATGCTTCCCTGCTCCGCCGCCACGGAATGGAGCTCCGCACGGAGGAGAAGGCGGACACCGGCCTCCTCAGTCATTTGCTGGAGGATGAATTTCAGCTCCTCTTCAAGGAAGCTTTGCTCCCAGACGAGGGCACGACGGGCCTTCAGGCGATCGCATATTTCCCGGAAAATACCCTGTGCCACGGGCACGCGGCCGGAATCGGTTTCCATCCAGTAGGGCATAAAGGGGTTGACAAGGCAATTGGTGGCGGCGCCGCCGAGGCAATTGCTTTTCTCGACGAGAAGCGTATCGGCGCCCTCTCGGGCGGCAGAAATGGCGGCCGCGACACCGGCAAATCCGCCGCCGAGGACGATCAAATCATAGGTTTTCACAGGCAGATTCCCTCCCCGTCTTCGATTACGATGCAATTGACGATGCCGCTTCTTGCGGTGCAGGCGTCCAGCGCCAGGATTCCTTCGGCGCGGAAGGGGGTATAATCGGCGGTGACCCCCCATTCGGTGCCCTTGTTCTCAAGGTTGGCGTGGCCGTAGGAGGTGTGGAAATGGCCGCAGACCACGGTTTTGCCGGGCTCGGTGATGCCGTAACGGCAGGCCATAGCCATGCCGTTGAGCCAGCGGGAGTTTTTGCGGGCTTCCCACGGGGCGGTGCGCCAGTTTTCATCGTAGAAGAAGGGCGGATCGCTGCCCGGCTCGGCAGAGAGGACGGGGAGCCAGCCGTGGCAAAAGACGTAATTGGGGGTTTCATAGAACTCCACGGCGGCGGGCAAGAGGGTCTGGTAAAACGCCGTTTGCCGGATACAGCTACCGAAAGTGGGACCAAGATCTACGGCATCCCGCTCGCTGACGCCGGTAAGCTGGAGCATGGTATCCCACGTGCCGTTTCGGTCATGAACGGTCATGCCGGAGGCGATCTCGTGGGCGTGACCCCGGGCGATCTCCTGCATACAGCGCACAAAGAGATCCTCATGATTGCCAAGAATATAGATGAGCCGTCCCTCGCGGTGGAGGGAGAGCATAAAGTCCACCATGGCCTGCGCCTCGGTGCCGCGGTCGAGAAGGTCGCCGCAGACGATCAGCTTATGGGGATCGGTTTCTTCAAAGAAGCCGGCGGCCTCCAGCACTCGGCGCGTGGGGGTATAATAGCCGTGAGGATCAGCGATGACATAGTATTTCAGCGGAGGCACCTCCCTTTATTCCTCGATTTCTTCGTAATTGATTTTATGATCCTTGAAATAGTAGATCTTATCGCGCTCGCCCACCGGGCGAAGGACGCGGCAGGGATTACCCACCGCCACAACGCCGGATGGGATGTCCTTGGTGACTACGCTGCCGGCGCCGATAACCGTGTTATCGCCTACGGTAACACCGGGAACCAGCACCGTGCCGGCGCCGATCCAGCAATTGCGGCCGATGCGGACGGAGGCGTTGTACTGATAGGCCTTTTCCCGAAGGGTCGGATCAATGGGGTGGCCGCCGGTGGCGATGACCACGTTCGGGCCGATCAGGGTGTAGTCGCCCACATAAATATGGGTGTCATCCACCAAGGTCAGATTGAAGTTTGCATACACTCCCTTGCCGAAATGGACGTGGTGCCCGCCCCAGTTGGCGTGGAGCGGCGGCTCAATATAACAGCCCTCTCCGATCTCGGCGAACATTTCTTTCAGGAGCGCCTCCCGTTTTGGGAGCTCCGAGGGACGGGTCATATTGAATTCGTATTGCTTTTCAAGGCAGGAAAGCTGCTCCCGCAGAATCTCCTCGTCGTTCGGAAAATACAGCGCCTCTGCGTGCATTTTTTCCTTTTGTGTCATGTTAACTCCTTTCAGGCACGAAGGTCTCGGCCAGATAACGGGCGACGCCGTCTGCTTCATTTGAATCAATCACTGCGGTGGCTATGGCCTTTAACTCATCCTCAGCGTTTGCCATGGCATAGCACTCGTCGGCGATCTCAAACATGGATATGTCGTTTTTGCCGTCGCCAAAGCAGATGATGCGGTTACAGCCAAGCATTTCCTTCAGCTTTAAAATTGCCTCTGCCTTGGTTGCGCCGTGGGGCTGGATCTCCAGCCACTGCTCGCCGGAATAAACGTCTATATGGAATACGCAGGGGAATTTTTCACGGAAATACTCGTAGATGGGACGGAGCTTTTCCTCCTCGTCGATGCAGGTAAAGTGGAAGATCTCACCGCGATACAGGTAGGAGAGGTCGGAGACGGGGTTTTCCCTCACGTCGCCCCGACGGGTATGATTGAAAATGGCGGTGCCACGGCTTTCCAAATGAGGGCACCAGGAATAGCGCTCCTTGCCGTCCACAAAGGCATAGACGATGGGATAGACCTCGCGCTCGATGAGATAATCGAGGATCGCTTTTCCGTCCGCCCCACAAAAGGCGTTGGTACACAGACGTTTGCCGCTTCCCTGCTCGATGATAAAGGAGCCGTTGTATACGATGGCGGGAACGTGGGCGGAGAGGCCTTCCGTGACTGCCTTGGCCGTAACAAAGGAGCGGGCGGTGGCGTAAGAGAAGCACATTCCCTGCCCGATCAGTCGATTCAGCGTTTCCACGGTGTAGGGCGACAGGGTCTGATCCCAGCGGAGGAGCGTGCCGTCCAGATCGGAGATATAGAGTGTTTTGGGTGCCATAGGATACCTCCCTTTTTGTATTACACCCCATTATACCATGGGGGTGAGCGGATTGCAAGAGAGGCTGCTGCGGTACAGGCTTGTCTTTTGGCACCGAATGCTGTCCTCAAAGGCAAAAGGTCACCGCAAAGCCTTATGGTTTTGCGGTGACCTTTTTTATTCGGGCGTTTTCTGATAGGTGGCGTGCCAAAGGCTTCGATTGGCGGCCAAGGCGCGGAGCGCCTCAAAATGAGGAGCGGCCGCCTCATAGTTATTGCCGAGAACGCAAAGCATGGCCTCGGCGGTATTCAAAAGCTCCGTAAAATACCGATGCATGGCCTCGCCCTTCTCGGCGCCCTGACAGGCGTAGAACCGAAGAGCCGGACGGGATTGGTGAATCTCCGGCATTTCATTGGCCAAAGCCTCGATGCGGGCGCTGTTCTTGCCATCATACGTGTAGCACAGAAGAGCGATGGCCGCATTGCGCTCCTGCGGGACGGAGGAATGGGCGTAGACCCGTTCACAAAGTGCGAGGATCCGGTCGTGCCAGCCCTTTGCCCTGTAATCCGGAGAATTGACGGACATGCTGTAGGCCTGCGCCAGCGTTACCATCAATCGGTACGATCGGGGATAGCGATCCAGAGCATTTTCGAGGAGAGCGATCCGTTCCCTGAGTCCGTCCGGTGTAAGCTCACAGTCGGAGGCCTCGTTCAAAAGCTCCTCAACGGCCTCTGCCTCCGTTTTTCCGCCATCCGTTAACAGAGCGTCGCAGGAAACGTCAAAATAATCGGCCAGAGCAGGCACGGTAAGAATGTCGGGGTAGGCGGCGCCCGTTTCCCATTTCGAGACCGCTTGCGGAGTAACACTCAGTGCCTCGGCCAAGGCACCTTGAGTGACTCCCTTCTTCTCCCGATAGTATTTGATTCTCTCACCGATTGACATCGTACGTTCCTCCGTTCATTGGATTTGTATCTATTATACCGCGCCGGGGCAAAAAAGGCAACCGAACTGTTTTTGAGCTTTGACACAACCGGCGGTTGTTTGATTTCATGGACAAACCGGAGAACGAGATCGCGCACAAAAGCACCAAACGCCCTGTGCAGTGCCGGAGATGGGCAAAAACGGCAGAATCCACGCCCGATGGGCGTGGATTCGTTTATTTCTCATATTCGAAAAACCGTTTTGTGCGGGCGGAGACGATGTTCCAGCGGGAGGCATCCTCCTCCCCCTTTGGACTAAAGAGCAAGAGCTCGGAAAACGGGGGATGATCCTCGCGGAAGGCGGACAGATCCTCCACGCGGCACGCATGAAGGGCAAGACACCGGAAGCAGCTGAAAATACCGGGGTTGGCACGGCGCATGGCAAGGATGGTATCCAGATTTTTGAGGGAGGCGCCCTCCAAAAACAGCATCCGGCAGGAGGTCAGGGGGGTAAGAAAATCGAGGTTGGTAATGCTCCATCCCTGCTCAATATAGAGGTCCTCCAGCCCCGTATAAGCGGAGAGGAAGGAATACTCCGACAAGGGGACCCAGATATAGCAGCCGATTACGCGGAACGTGCAAAGCTTCGCTAAGATTTCCCCGTCCGCCACGTCTTCGGGGGACAGATATACGTTGGGGGTGCGCATATTAAAGGCATGGGCAGTGGATTCCCACGGAACATGAACTACGGTGCGCGGTACCCCTCCCTCCGTGATTCCGATGCTGACGGTTTTTTCGGTTCGGCTAAATAGCTTTTCTCTCTCCGATAACAGCAAAATGCATCCCTCCTTCGGTTCATTTCCACTTATAATTATACCACATTTTGGACAAAAAATCAAGTCCCGGGGCGGGATCACGCGTTTAAGAAAACGGCGGCAAGCGATTGACTTTTTTCTTCCGGTATGATACACTGGTGGAAAGAAACAAATAAAAAAACAAGGAGATCGTAACATGAATCGATTGTTTGCCGAACACAAAATCAGAACCGTTTTAGATCTGAACGGCGCGTGGAAGTTCCGGATCGACCCGGAAAACGTAGGTGAGAGCGAGGGCTGGTACAAGAGCCTGCCGGACGGTGACACCGTAATCGTTCCCTCCGTTTGGAACAATGAGCTGGGCCTTTTGACCTATGAGGGCTGTGGCTGGTATGAGAAGAAATTTGAGACGGCCGGTGGCACGTTGTGTCTTGAATTTGGCAGCGTTATGACCCAAGCGGACATTTGGCTGGACGGAAACAAGATCGGCGACCATTACGGTGCGTTCTCCCAGTTTGAGTTTATCGTAACCGGCATCAGCGAAGGCGTGCACACTCTGACCGTGCGGGCTGACAACCGGATTGACAAGCAGTCCTTCCCCCAGAGATACACCGACTGGCACAACTACGGCGGTATGGCCCGCGAGGTTTATGCCCATGAGCTGACCGGCATTTCCGTTCTCCGGAACCGTATCGTATATACCCTCTCCGAGGATCTGACCAGCGTAGCGCTCCATGCGGAATTGGAGCTTTACAATGCGTGCGATGCAGAATGCTCCTCTCCCGTTACCGTAACCGTAGGCGAGCACACCATCTACGAGGGTGAAGTAACGCTTGGCGCTTATGAGACGACCACCCTTGTTACACCCGAGGCTGAGATTGAAGAGGTCGCGCTTTGGGATATTGAAACGCCCAATCTTTACGAGGTTGCCGTTCAGACGGCCACGGACGATCTCTACGATCGAGTTGGCTTCCGTCTGATCGAAGTAGAGGACAACAACATCCTTCTGAACAAAACTTCCATTGAGCTTCGCGGTGTGAACCGCCATGAGGAGCATCCGGAATGGGGCTTTGCCTTCCCGCCCAAGCTGATGAAGAAGGATATTGACCTGATCGTGGATCTGGGCTGTAACACCGTGCGCGGCTCTCACTATCCGCAGTCCCATATGTTTGTGGATATGCTGGATGAGCGCGGCATTCTCTTCTGGAGCGAGATCCCCATGTGGGGTGTTGGCTTTGGCGAGCAGGCGCTGGAGGATCCCGTGGTAGTGGAACGCGGCTTCCGTATGCACAAGGAAATGACCAAGTACTACTACAATCATCCCTCCATCATTATCTGGGGTATGCACAACGAGGTTAAAACCTACCTTCCCTGCGTATTTGAGTTCTCCAAGAAATACAACGAGCACCTACGGAAGGATGGCGGTAACCGCTTGATTACCCATGCCTCCAACTGCGCCTTCGGCGACCTTTGCATGGAGCTGGATGACATTATCTGCATTAACATGTACAACGGCTGGTACGGCAACACCCTCTCCGACTGGGATAAGTTTACCGTTGATTTTGAAAAGCACATCAAGGAGAAAGGCTGGTACGGCAAGCCCGTTATTATGAGTGAGTTCGGTGCCGGTGCACTGGCCGGATTCCATGCACACTTTGACAACGTGCGCTGGAGCGAGGAATATCAGTCCGAGCTGATCGCCTACTGCCTTGAGTTGTTCCACAAGACCGAGTACATGCGCGGCTTCTACATCTGGCAGTTCTGCAACATCCGCACCTCCATCGCTATGGACCTGAACCGGGTACGCTACTTTAACAACAAGGGTATCCTTGACGAGTATCGCAACCCCAAGGCGGCTTACTTTAAGGTAAGAGAGCTGTTCCACCGCTACGCGGCTGAGGAATAAGCGGTTATACAACCAATTAAAACAACAAAAAATCACTTGCCTGTATGGCAAGTGATTTTTTATTATGTATCAGCGTTTGAAGAGGGAGATAATCTTAAAGACAACGAAGAGGATGGAGATAACGAGCAAGTGGAGGATGGCGTAGACGACGAGGAGAAGAGTGCCTATGATCATCAGCATAATACCGGTCCACAGCTTCAACCACTTTTTGAAGGAGAGGAGCGGGAGCGTCTTGAAGGTGGCGATGCCGTCCTTCAGATAGTTGACGTTTTCGCACCAGTAGTTCTTGATGACCTGCCAAAACTCCTTATAGCCCTGTTGGGTCACATAGGCGGAGAAAATGGTGGCTGAGTTATAGTAGGACTCCCGAAGGCGGGACAGATAGTTGGTGGTGGAGTACGCCACGGAAATGCCAAGGCCGATCAGGCCGAAGATCACGCTGGCCAGCACTACGGCGGCAATTACCAAACGCAGAACCACGGTAAACAGGTACACGTGAAGAACCACGATCAAGAGGGTAAGAAGTGCACCGAACACCAGAATAGACAGAGCGGAAAACAGATTGATCCACTTTTTAAAACTCAGGAAGCGATGAGCACCGGCTTTTGTAAAGCAATCCTTAATGTTGGCACCGTTATAGACCCATGCACCCTTGATGGTTTCCCAAACGATCATGACCCAACGGTATACGAAGGTGGGAAGGATCCAGCCGTTAGGCTTATTAACGTGGGCATACACCGGGATACTGGCACCCAAAGCAACAAAGCCGTTTTTCAAGGTAATAATGGTTCCGTAAAGGGCACTGACAATCAAAACGATACCGAGGGCGATTGCCAATGCGTACATAGCGAAATAAGCCAAAGCTACGATAACGATAATGCCGACCACCAAGGCGGTGAGGCAGCCCGCACCGTTGTCACGCTCCTCGACCAGATAATACTTAGCCATAATGTCCTCCTAATGTTATCTTTTCTTGAACGCTCTTATGTAGTTGATGATACCGATCAGAATGCCGATCAGGGCAACACCGGCAACAATGGTAACCCAAACGTAGCTCCAGTCCGTCATGGTTTCTACCTCTCCGCAATGGATGCAGGCCTTTTCACGGACGATAGGAGGAATCAGCTTGCTACCGGACACGATGACCCATTCGCCGTACTCGTGAGAGAGCTGAGCAACGGTGCGGCTTTCCTTGGTACCGCACATGGTGCAAGCACGTTCCTCGGTACCGGCATGGTAGCAGGTGGCCTCCTCCGCTACGGCCCATTCGCCATAGATGTGGTCAATGGTATCCAGAGTATCGCGCTCGGTGTAATTACACTTAGCACAGTTTCTCAAACGGGTACCGGTGGCCTGACAGGTGGGATCCTTGATGACATTCCACTCATCGAGAGTATGAGGAAGCGAAGGAATCTTTTCGCTGACGGTGGCGCGGCAAACGCTACAGGTGGCATGACGCAAGCCGTCTGCGCTACAGGTTGCCTTTTTATCAACGATCCAGTTGTGGCAGGAATGACCGGTAGCGGGAGCAACGTGAGTATCCATCAGCTTGCCGCAAACGCCGCAACGGGTTTCCTCAATGCCGTCCTCAGTACAGGTAGCGGCCTGCACGGTAACGGGCACGCCAACGCAATCGTGACGCTCCTGTACCGTCAGAGTGTAGTCTGTACCGGTATGATAGTAGTTGTTGATCTTTACGTAATAGGTGCCGCCGGGAACGGTCTTGTGCTCGCTGATGCTCTCAGCGGTGTTGCCGCGAACGTTCCAGGTATACAGGCTGTTCACACCGGTGGAATCATACCAGGTGACAACCCAGTAGGGGTTCGAGGAGTCAAATGCCTCATGGGTCAGGGCCAATGCCACCTCGCACTCGGCGGGAACGACAAACTTGAACCAGTCCGCTTCTCCTTCCGTTGAGATGGAGCCGTGGATGGAAGAGTTGACGCTTATCTCATCTGCCTTATCCTTTGTGTTGTTGGTTTCCGTTTCCCAATCGGAGGAGGCAACAAACTGAATCTCCATGCTGTAATCCATGCCGGCATAATAGTTCTGGTTGATCAGAACGTAGTAAGTGCCCGCGCTGACGCCAAAGGAAGATGTGGTGCAGTTGCTATTGCCCTTGACCTGGAAATTGCGCGCGTTGCCGTCCACGTAATTGACGCCGGTGGAGTCAAAAATAGAAATGACCCAATAGCTATTGCCGCTGTCAAGGAACTCGTGCTCAAAATTCACCTTGAAGTATCCGTCCTCGGTTACCTCAAATTTATACCAGTCCACATCGCGGTCGAGCGAAAGGCTACCGTGGTAGACCTGATTCAGCTTGATCGAATCAGCATCGGCCTTGGCGTTGTTGTTCTCTGTCTCCCACTCGGTAGAGGCTTCGAACTGGATCTCAAAGCTGTAATCCATGCTTGCGTAGTAATTCTTGTTGACCAGCATGTAATACGTTCCGGCACTGATGCCGAAGGTGTTGGTGGTGCAATTGTCGTTGCCCTTTACCGCGTAGTAGTGTCCGCTTCCGTCAATGCTGTTTACACCGGTGGAATCGTACAAATAAATGATCCAATAGTTATTACCGCTGTCAATGAACTCATGCTCGAAATCCACACGGAAGTAACCGTCCTCCGTAACCTCAAACTTATACCAGTCCAAGTCGCCGTCGGTGGAAAGGCTGCCGTGGTACGGGCGATTGACCGCGATCTGGTCTGCACTGGCCTTGGTATTGTTGTTTTCGGACTCCCAGTCGGTGGCGGGCACAAACTCGACCTCAAAGTCGTAATTGATACCCGTATAGTAATACTTCAAAACCTGGAGATAGTACGTACCCGCACTGACACCAAAGGTGCTGGTGGTGCAATCGTCGTTACCCTTTACGCCAAAGTAACGGTTGTTGCCATCGATATAGTTGACACCGGTGGAATCAAACAGGCGAAGCTGCCAGTATACGTTTCCGTTGTCGATCAGCTCGTGGGAAAAGTTCACCTTGAAGTATCCGTCCTCGGTGATCTCAAACTTGTACCAGTCCTGGTCGCCGTCGGTGGTCAGAGCACCGTGGTTCGTCTGGTTCAGACTGATCACATCCGCGGTGGCCTTGGAGTTGTTGCTCTCCGTTTCCCAATCGGTGGCGGGAGTATACTGAATTTCAAAGCAATACTCGGTATCCAGATAGTAGTATTTGGTGATCTGGAGGCAATACGTGCCTGCGCTGACACCGAAGGTATTGGTGGTGCAATCGCTGTTTCCGCTGACGGGGAAATAAGCGTTATTATCGTCAATATACTTGACACCGGTGGAATCGAACAGGCGGATTTGCCAATAGGTATTGCCGTTATCGATCAGCTCATGCCGGAAGGAAACGGTGATGTAGCCGTCCTGAGGAACGGTAAAGGTATACCAGTCGATATCACCGTTGAACTCAAGGCTACCGACCACGGCCGTATTGACCGGAACGGGGGTAGCGGTAGCGGCAGTATCGTTTTTCTCGGTTTCCTCAGCCGCGCAGACGTGAACGGCCAGAGCAAGAATAAAGCAGAGGGAAAATACGATGCTGATAAGCAATTTCTTCATTTGGGGGTACCACAAAGCCTTTCTAAACGTATGTTTTGTTGTATATTATGAAAATAAAATCTTTAACAAGACCTTATAAATTTTCTGATCAATCTCAATGAGGCTTTTGTCTCCGTTTTTAAACTCAATGGAGACGACAATAGCCGTTGTGTTTTTGGCGGACAACGCGCCGGCTACCATGCCGACGGTGCCAAACAGAGCGTTACCGATCAATCCGCGGCCAAAGGCACTGCCAAGGCTCTTGGAGCTTTCCTGGTCGATGACCTCGTACCGGTCAACGGTAGCACTGCTTACCTCTACGGGGGACTCGAAGGCCCGATCAAAAATGATACGGTTGCCGGCACATAAAACCTTTCTTCCGGTATAGTCACCGGCGATCACTGCATTTTTAACTTTTGCCATAGGTTTGTCCTCTCGTTTGTTTGGTATTTAATAATCGAATTCGATGGTGACAAGCAGATTCTGCGAAACGGA
>JAGARU010000146.1 GCA_017622085.1 Clostridia bacterium
AGACAAGGACGGCAAGAGAATCCAAAAGATCGAGATCTACTACCGCTTTGTCGGGAAAATCGATGATTGATTAAATGTTACACCTGCGGATTCAAAAATCCGAGGAATCCGCAGTGTGTTTCCTTAATTATGGGAAACGGGGGTGTCCTATCCCGACATCACTCTGATTTCTGATATTTGCCGCGTTCTTGATATAAGTGAACACGAATTGATTACTGCCTCAACCGACACGGACGCAAGGAAGCTCAAACATGAGGCGCAAAAATTCAGAATGATTCGTAACGCTTGGTTTTGGGTTCCGACCATATCGTATGCGATTGCACTCTTAACTTGTTTTATTTGTAACCTTGCGGTAAATCACACGCTCTCCTGGTTCTTTATCGTATTATCCGCGCTGATTTGTGCATACTCCTTTATCCCGACCTTTACCTGCTTTTTTGCTTCAAAAAAGCTACTTACTTTTTCGGTTTCGACGTATCTTTCGATCTGTCTGCTTTTATTTACCTGCGCAGTGTATACGGATGGACTATCCTGGTTTTTAACGGCTTGTATCGGTGTTTTGATCGGTTATGAGATGATCTTTGTGCCTATCTTTTTATCTCGGACAAAAATATCCCGCTACAAGTTTATAATCTCGTTTGCAGCGGCTTGCGTTTTAACAATTTTACTTCTATTGAACATTCACATCTGGAATCCCTTCCGAGTTGCTTCCGCCATATTGATCACGTGCTACGCCTTCCTGCCCGCGGTGGTTTGCACCGTCATTTGTGCGCTTCGTTTTGATGCCTTTCTCAAAACGGGTATTTGTATCGCCTTCAGTACGGTTGTGTATTATTTCACAAATTACGTGGTGGATAAATTATTTGGTACAAATAACAGCTCCTATCCGGTGGATTTTAACGATTGGCAGCGATGCTCAAACGGAAATATTCACTTTATATGTTTCATATCGTTCTTGTTCATAAGCGTTCTTTTTCTTGGAGCGGGCGTTTTCAGACTTTTCAAACGAACAACCGATAAATCTCGATTTGTTGAAAAGTATTAACATGCAGATTCTAAAAGGCTCTCTGTACAAGAGAGCCTTCTCTTTATGTTCGCCTATAACTTGCCAGTTTTCATGACAGTTATTGCATTTGTGTCCCAAAACACAAAATATGGCATATTGCTTTAGAGGCATATCTCATTCTAAAAAAACTGTCCTTTGAAGTACAAACAACCTGCCCTACTGCTGGGACTTTGCTCTCATGAGCATAGCTTGATACCGATTCTGCGTTTTTATTTTATCAAATTGCGGAGAAGTAAGCTTGGCTACCAAATCCTGATAGCGATCAATGCGCTTTTGATAGAAGTTCAACGGAATAGCATTCAAAAGTGGCGACTTAGTTGTCATTTTATCATCAATTCGCGGATAATCGCTTAAATCGTATTCCACCATTTTTTCAAGACTAGAAAGTGCTTTATCTACATCTCCTTGTCCTATATAGGCTTCTGCGAGAAGCGCATACATATCCGCAGAATCACGATAATGGATCGGGGGCATGATATCATTTTCCTTAAAAATACACTGAACAAGTTCAAGAGAAGCTTCAAGTGTGCTCGCTGCCTCTTTATAGTTCTCTTGTAGCATATAGCTTTTTGCTAATCGTGTAATTATTCTGAGCAGAGCCTCCAAATAATGTGCCACACCGTATTGGCAGCTTTTAGTTTCCAATACATAATCTTTTTTCCAATGTGCGTAATACGCGTACATAACGTGAATATTAAAATCAGCGCGGTATGGAAATTGCTCTGCGTATGAATTGGCTTCCGAAAAATTCCCATGAGCGGAGTGAAGCATAACCATTATCATGCGAGCTCTCATGATGTTGGATATGTTTTTTGAGTAAGAGATAATTAAATTTGCATATCGAATGCATTCGCCGTATATTGCCTCCGCGTGTTCTGCATCATACAGATTACCCGTGTTGTCAGGATAAGAAAGAGAAAGTCCTGTTTCCAACAGTTGCATAAGCAAAACCGTATTATTATGATAGGACTTTAGCCCTTCTTGCAAAGCGCGATATTTCAAAAGGAGACTTTGAGAAGTAAGCGGCTTAGAAAGCATCGCCGAGGCGTTTCTTACAATTCTAGACACCTCCTCAGATTCATTGGCGCCTAATGTCCCAAAAAGTGTATCCGTACTTACGCCAAAGGTGCGTGCAATTGGGACAATCTGCGATACATCCGGCATACCCATATCATTCTCCCATTTGGAAATTGCTTGAGGCGTAACGTCAAGCAATTCTGCCAATTCTTCCTGCGTATAATTTCTTTCTTTTCTCAATCTGCGAATAATTTGACCCATCGTTTCCTTCATACATAAGCCTCCGCACAAAACATTTCTGTCCAAATATAGTGTCGCATATCACGCCTACAAAATGAAGCGACTTAAAAACAAGTTGAGGTAAACTTTGCGTTGAGTTTATTATATATCAGAAATAGCGTTGGCGCAAGGATCATTGTGCCAAGCATCTTTACAAAAAAAGAGTGAGCAAGACCGGATGGTCTGCTCACTCTTCTTTTTAGATTTTAAAGTGAAACGGATTTTTGCAACGGGGACAGGTGGCATCATGCTCGCCTTTGACCTTCGGGAAGCGGAGGGTGGCGTGGCAGGAGGGACATTTCCGGTAAGAATGGGTTTTACGGTCACGCCATTTGTTGCGCTTCAAGCGGAAAAAGTCCTTGATTTTGCCAACAATCGCCAAATACTTTTGGTTCTCCGCTGAGCGTTTGACGATGTTTTTCGAAAAGCAACGGAAAAACATCCAGAACATAACCAAAAGCTCCAGCACGTACAGAATCTTGCTACCCACAAACATATTGGTAGCGGCCAGAATCAGCCAGAGGACAAAGCAGAAGCGGTAGAGCGAATCCACGCCGTAGCGTCCTGCAAAAAAGCGGATCATTGCTTGTTTAAAGCGACTCAACTCGATTATCTCCTATTCTTGTAATGCTGAAAGTATAGCGAATCTTTGTGAACCGCCTATAAACAAACGGAAAACTTATGATAAAGTTTTATAGGATGCAATGTACGGTAGGCTCCGGGGTGACGGGAGAATCGCTGTAGGTCAGAGCCGACAGGAATTTAGCCTCGGCGGCGGGGATTCGGCCCGCATCCGTGGTATGGAGAACGGCCAGCACGTCGCCGGAGGATATGCGGTCACCGGTTTTCTTTTGCAGAACAATGCCGGCGGAATAATCAATGACGTCATCCTTTTCAATGCGTCCGGCGCCAAGGAGCGAGGCGGAGATGCCGACGGATTCCGTATCCATGTGGGCAAGATAGCCGTCACAGGGGGCTTTGACCTCATGAAGGATGGTTGCGGTAGGCAAGCGGGTAAGATCGTCAATGGCGGCAACGTCGCCTCCCTGGGCGGCGATCCACTCCTTCATTTTGTCGTAGGCGCGGCCGGAATCAATGGCCTCCACCACCTGACGTCGACTTTCCTCCATGGGAAGGCTCAGACTGAGGGATATCATATTGGTGGCAAGCTCGACGCAAATATCGTAGAGGGCATCCTTTTGCTCGCCGCGGAGGACGGCAACAGCTTCTTTAACCTCAAGAGCGTTACCGATGCACATTCCAAGGGGGGCATCCATATTTGTGACCAAGGCACGCACCTTGTGGCCGCAGGCTTCACCTACGTCGATCATGGCGCGGGCGAGGGTTCTTCCCTCCTCCACCGTCTTCATGAAGGCGCCGCTTCCTACCTTAACGTCAAGGACGATGGAGTGGGATCCGGCGGCCAGCTTTTTGCTCATGATACTGGAGGCAATCAGGGGAATGCAGTCCACAGTGGCCGTTACGTCACGGAGGGCGTAAAGCTTTTTATCGGCGGGCGCAAGCTCTCCGCTCTGACCAATGACAGCCATACCGATTTTGTCAATATGAGAAATGAATTCATCTGCGGTAAGGGTGGTGCGGAAACCGGGAATGGATTCCAGCTTATCGAGAGTACCGCCGGTATGCCCAAGGCCGCGGCCGGTCATTTTGGCCACCTTGCCCCCCAAGGATGCAACGATGGGAGCAAGGATCATGGTGGTTTTGTCTCCCACGCCTCCGGTGCTATGCTTATCGACGGAACGGTCACCGAACATAGAAAGATCCACGGTGTCACCGGAGTGCATCATGGCTTCGGTAAGATCAGCGGTTTCCTTTTCATTCATTCCGCGACAGCAAACGGCCATGGTAAAGGCAGAGGCCTGATAGTCCGGAATGGTACCGTCGGTATAGCCGCGAACAAAGAAGGTGATCTCCTCCCTGGTCAAGGGCTCGCCCATGCGCTTTTTTTGTAAAATGTCGTACATTCTCATAGCTTAATCTCCTTTAAGAGAGCGAGGGCCAAAGCCCTCCGGCAAAAGCTGTCCGAGGGTTGTGGCACGGGGCTCTCCCTTATCGATCAGGATCACGCGGAGTGAGGGGTCGCAGAACTCATTTAGGACCTGACGGCAAACGCCGCAGGGGGGTGCATATCCGTCGGGGGTGCCGGCAGGGCCGCCCACAATAGCGATGGCGGTAAAGCATTGATTTCCTTGGCTGACGGCCTTGAATACGGCCGTACGCTCCGCACAGACGGTGGGGGTATAGGAGGCATTTTCGATGTTACATCCGGTATACACTTCCCCGTTTGTGCAAAGGAGGGCGGCGCCTACGGAATAGCCCGAATAGGGCGCGTAGGCCAGCGTTCTTGCGGCAGAAGCATGGGTGAGGAGCTCCAGGTCAGTCATGGGCAATTACCTCGTTTTTCAGGCTTGTGCCGGCTCCTGCGCGTGACACGCCAAGAAGATCGGCAACGGTAGCGGCAATGGTGGCAAAGCTATCCCGTGTGCCCAAATTAACGGGCGCAATTCCATGGCCGAAGATCATAAGGGGGGTATATTCTCTGCTATGATCGGTGCTGACGTCTCCGGGGTCACAGCCATGGTCGGCGGTGATCATCAGAACGTCGTCCTCCCCGAGCTCTGCCAAGAAGCCGGGCAACCATGCGTCAAAAGCAGACAGCGCCTTGGCGTAGCCATCCACGTCGTTACGGTGGCCGTAGAGCATATCAAAGTCCACTAAATTGGTAAAGCACAGACCGTTAAAGTCTTTCTTTGCAAGCTCCAGCGTAACGGCCATACCCTCGTCGTTTCCGTGAGTCAAAATGGTTTCCGTAACACCACGACCGGCAAAGATATCGGTAATCTTACCGACGGCAATTACGTCCTTTCCCTGCGCCTTCAAGGTATCAAGAAGAGTCTCACCCCAAGGCTCCAGAGAGAAATCGTGGCGGTTGGCGGTGCGCTTATAGGAGCCGCTTTCGCCGACGAAGGGTCGTGCGATTACGCGACCAACGCCGTGCTCACCGCGGAGCATCTCGCGGGCAAGGCGGCAATCACGGTAAAGCTCCTCCAGCGGTACGATCTCCTCGTGTGCGGCGATCTGGAACACGCTGTCAGCCGAGGTGTAGACGATGAGATCACCGGTTTTTACATGGGCGTCTCCGTAATCCTTAATAACCTCGGTGCCGGAATAGGGCTTATTGCAAAGGACACCGCGTCCCGTAAGACGGGAAAATTCGTCCAGAACCTCCTGCGGAAAGCCGTCCGGATAAGTGGGAAGAGGCTTTTCCGACACGAGGCCGGCAATCTCCCAATGGCCGATGGTGGTATCCTTACCGGCGGAAAGCTCCCGGAGGCGGGCAACGGCGGCGATCGGGGTATCGGTTCCCGTCAAGAATTCCAGACCTGAGATGTTACCAAAGCCGTATTTTATAAGATTGGGAATGGAAAAATAGGGCGAGGCGGACGCACTTTTTACCGTATGAGTGCCGGCATCACCAAACTTGGCGGCGTCCGGCAGGGCGCCGATGCCCACGCTATCAAGAACAATGAGAAAAACTCGTTTCATTACTTTATCCTCAAATGATTAAAGCTTATCCATGCGGATAGCAGTCTCCAGCGCCAGCTCCATCATGGCGGTGAAGGAGGTTTGACGCTCCTCGGGCGTAGTACTCTCGTGGCGGAGGAGGTGGTCGGAGACGGTAAAGATGCCAAGTCCGCGCTTTCCGGCACGGGCAGCGTTCATATATAGCGCGGCAGACTCCATTTCCACGGCCAGAACGCCCATTTTGCCCCAACGAGCGGTAGAGCCCTGCTCCGGAGGAAGGTCGCTGTCATCGCCGTAGAAGCAATCGGAGGAGAGCACGTTGCCAACGTGGTAACGAGGAATTTCAAGAGCCTTTACCGCCTCCATGCATTCAGAGAGCAAGGTATAGTCGGCAATGGGGGCAAAGGTGCCGGGGAGATGATACTGCTCTGCAAAACGGGAGTCCGTGCATGCACCAAGGGCTACGACGATATCGCGAAGGTTTACCTTTTCGTTCATCGCGCCGGCTGAGCCTACGCGGATAATGTTATCTACGTCAAAGAAGTTGAAAAGCTCATAGGAATAGATTCCGATGGAGGGCATACCCATGCCGCTGGCCATGACGGAGACGGGGGTTCCCTTATAGGTTCCGGTATAGCCATGAATGCCGCGGACGTTGTTGACCAAACGTGCGTTTTCAAGGAAGGTTTCTGCAATAAACTTGGAGCGAAGTGGGTCGCCGGGCATAAGCACGGTCTTTGCAAAATCCTCGGGCTTTGCAAGGATGTGGGGGGTAGGATAATTTGCCATATACGTACTCCTATCAGTAAGAATCCTTCTCGGTTGGAAGGTTTTTAACAATTTTTACAATACGGCTGGTGCCAAGGCGAGATGCGCCAAGGGATACGAAGGTTTCTGCGTCCTCTAAGCTGGAAATACCGCCGGCGGCTTTGATTTTAACGTGAGAAGCTACGTGGTCACGGAAGAGAGCAATATCCGCCGGAGTTGCGCCACCGGTGGAGAAGCCGGTAGAGGTCTTGATGTAGTCGGCGCCGGAGGCGGAAACGACCTCGCACATCTTGATCTTTTCTTCCTCGGTGAGCAGGCAGGTCTCGATGATGACCTTCAAAAGCTTGCCGCGGCAGGCGTTTTTGACAGAGCGGATCTCCTCCAAAACGTCCTCGTATTTTTTATCCTTGATCCATCCGATGTTAACCACCATATCGATCTCATCGGCGCCGTTGTTTACGGCATCGGCACACTCAAAGCACTTCGTTTCCGTGGTGCTGTAGCCGTTCGGAAATCCGATTACGGTGCAGATGGCCAGGCGGTCGCCTACGTATTCCTTAGCCTGCTTAACGTAAGAGGCGGGAATGCAGACCGAGGCGGTCTGATACTTCATGCCGTCGTCGCAGATGGCACGGATCTCATCCCACGTTGCGGCTTGGGAAAGCAAGGTATGATCTACTAAAGCTAAAATTTCTTTTACGTCCATGATTATGTCCTCCGTTTTTATAAGGATTATATCTATACAGAAACAGTATACCATGTTTTTTACAAAAAAGAAAGTTTTTTTCTTGTATTCTTTGCCGTATATGTCTATATTTTTCTTGAAACAATAGATTTAATTCTATTATTCGGAGGTTTCTCGTGAAAGTGAAATTTATTTTGTCAGCTTTTTTGGTATCGCTTGTGCTCTGCTCCGGGTCGGTTTTTCCATCGGATTCATTGGCATCGGCGGTCTTCTCACCTTATCTTGACATTGATCACTTTGAGGCCGCCCCAAAGGTGGCGGAGGTACGTTTGATAAACGAGCGCTCGCAGACGCATCATTGGGAGTATTCCCTCTCCGACGAGGCGGTACTCTCTTGTGTGGGAACAAGGATCCGCGATGGGAATACGGAATTCGACTTTTCTGGGGTGAGCCCCGGCATGTGCGACGTGACATTCCGGTATAAGAAGCGTTTTGCCCCGACGGAGACGATTCTGATTACAGAGGTCTACCGCTTTTACGTAGATACGGAATTAGGAGTCACCTGTGAGCGCATTCACTTCAGCACAAACGAGCGATAACCGTAGAAGACACATTTGCATATAATGTTTTTGAGAGAAACAATCGGGAGGATCTTATGTGTTCAATATGCGGAATCGCAGATTTTATGGACTCGAATAATGTCAAGGTAGAGGTAGCCCTCCGGATGAGTCGGGTAATGAAGCATCGGGGGCCGGATGACGACCACTATTTTGCCTCGGATCACGTAGCTCTGGCACACAATCGGCTGACGGTAATCGATAAGACCAACGGAAAGCAACCAATGACGGCATACTATCGTGAGAAAACGTACACGATTGTTTATAACGGCGAGCTTTACAACACGCGGGAGCTACAAGAGGAGCTTAAGCGAAATGGGATCGTGCTGAGCAGTCACTCCGACACAGAGGCTTTGCTATACACCTATATTGTCTTTGGGGAGGACACGCCGCGACGGTTGAACGGAATTTTCTCCTTTGCCGTTTACGTGCATGAGGAGAATTCTGTCTTTTTATGTCGAGATCGGCTGGGAGTAAAGCCGCTGTATTATTCGGTGATCGGAAGCACCCTTATTTTTGCCTCAGAGATCAAAGGAATGCTACAGCATCCGTTCGTGCACCCTTACGTGGATCGGGAGGGGCTATGGCAGCTTTTGTTCCTGAGTCCCAATTTGCCGATGGGTAGCGGTGTATTCCACGAGATTGCCGAAATGGCACCGGGCGAATGCGGGCGATTTTCCAATGGAGTGCTCCGCCGTTGGCGCTATTGGAGCATGGAAGCAAAGGAATGGCGTGGCTCGGCGGCGGATGCGGCGGAGGAAATTCGGTTTTTACTGAAGGATGCGATCAAGCGACAGCTGGTCAGCGATGTGCCGCTTTGCTCTCTTCTTTCCGGCGGGCTGGATTCCTCGATTATCAGCGCTGTTGCGGCCAAGGAGTTCCGGGAACGGGGGGAGACGCTTTCTACCTACTCTTTTGAATATGAGGGCAATCGGGAGAGCTTTCAGGCATCCCTGTTCCAGCCGCAGGGAGACGACGACTATGCGCGTTATCTGGCAGAATTCCTCGCAACCGACCACACGGTGCTGACAGCACCCACCCGGGAGGTTGCAGAGCTTCTGATACCGGCTACAGAATATCGGGATTTTCCCGGGCAGGCGGATATTGATTCTTCTCTCCTCTACTTTTGTCGACAGATCAAAAAACGTCATACGGTGGGACTTTCCGGCGAGTGTGCCGATGAGATTTTTGGAGGTTATCCTTGGTTTTATCGGCCGGAAATGCTGCATTCCGACTTCTTTCCTTGGATCCACGCACCCATGCTTCGGCCATCGTTGTTTGACACAGACGTGGGCGCTGGATATGAATATGTTAAAACGCTTTACAAGGACAGCTTGAATGGGTGTCCGGTCTTAGCGGAAGATACGTCGGACATGAAGCTGGCACGGCAGGCCACGTGGCTTTCGGTGCGATACTTTATGGTTTCCCTTTTACAGCGCAAGGATCGCATGAGTATGGCAACGGGCCTTGAGATTCGTGTACCGTTCTCGGATCATCGGATCTTAGAGACGGCATACAACATTCCGTGGTCCATAAAATTTGAGGGTGGCGTAGAAAAGGCTCTTTTGCGGCGGTCAATGGGAGACTATTTGCCGGATCGGATTCTGAACCGTAAGAAGAGCCCTTATCCCAAGACCCACAATCCCGAATACCGTCGACTGGTGGAAAGAGTGCTAAAGGATCGGTTGGCACGTAACGGTATGCTCAGCCAAATGCTACGTAGGGAGCGGCTGGCTGAGCTGCTGACTCAGGAAAACCAGACCTGGTTTGGGCAGTTAATGTCTGTGCCTCAGCTTTTGGCCTGGCTCGTTCAGTTTGACGTCTGGTGCGAGAAGTATCAAGTGGAATTTATATAAAAGAGCCCTGCCACGAAATGGCAGGGCTTTCTTTATTCATTTTTGTTTGCCTGACGCAAGAGCGAGAGGGCATCGAAGATACCTTTAATGCTCTTATAGGATGCTCCCGTGGGAAGCTTAGGCATATTCTCACTGAGGCAACGGTTGGGAAGTGCAATTTCGGTAAAGCCCAGGCGCACGGCCTCCTTTACACGGAGATCGGCAGAGGTTACGGCACGGCATTCGCCGGCAAGGCCGATCTCGCCAAAGGCGATCACGTGGTCGGGAATAACGATATCCTTCAGACCTGAGATCAGTGCCAGGGCAATTGCCAGGTCGGCGGCGGGCTCATCCAACTTTAAGCCACCGATTACGTTAAGATACACGTCACAAGTGGAAAAGCGGAGGCCAAGTCGCTTTTCAAGCACGGCCAAAAGCAAGCACATGCGGTTATAGTCCACACCGTTTGAGGTTCGGCGCGGCGCCGGGAAGGTAGTGGGGCTGACCAAGGCCTGTATCTCAGCAATGATGGGTCGGGTTCCCTCCATGACGCAGACGGCGCAGTTGCCGGGAACGTCCTTCGGGCGGCCGTCCAAAAGCATTTCCGAGGGATTTTCTACCTGATGCAGGCCGGTATCGTTCATTTCAAACACGCCGATTTCATTGGTAGAGCCAAAGCGGTTTTTTACGGCACGGATGATGCGGTAGGTCTGACGGCGCTCGCCCTCAAAGTGAAGGACGGCATCCACCATATGCTCCAAAACCTTGGGACCGGCGATGGCGCCTTCCTTATTGACGTGACCCACAAGAATAACGGAAATACCGCAGCTTTTGGCAAAGCCAATGTACTTCATGGCGCATTCCTTGACCTGTCCGACGCTACCGGGGATGGAATTGACACCGGAGGAATACATGGTTTGGACGGAGTCGATGATCAAAAGCTCCGGATCGATCTTCTCGGTCTCATGCAGGATGGCATCCACGTTGGTTTCCGTCATGACCATGACGTCCTCACCGGGCATGCCGAGGCGCTTGGCGCGGAGCTTTAGCTGTCCCTTGGATTCCTCACCGGAAACGTAGAGAATGCGCTCCTCCATATTTCCGCAAATTTGCATGAGAAGTGTGGACTTACCGATACCGGGTTCTCCGGCCAAGAGGATGACCGATCCGCGCACCAAGCCGCCACCCAGAACGCGATCCAGCTCTTCAATTCCGGTACTGGAGCGCTGGTACGTGGGGATCTCGGCCTCGGAAAAGGAAACGGCGCCTTCCCCGTCCCCTAAGGAAGCAATTCCTCTTTCTTCCTTCGCTACGGGGGCTGGAGCGGAATAGGTTTCCTCTACAAAGGTATTCCAGCTTTGACAGGAGGGGCAACGGCCCAGCCATTTTTGGCTTTGGTAGTCGCACTCACTGCAGACGTATACTTTTTTCGGTCCTTTCATGTTGGTTCTCCTGTTACGTTCTATTGATATGCGTTTTGTTCGTTTGTTTCATAGGTGCACAGTGCGTAGAAGATGGCGGCTGACAGCTGACGGCGATATTCCTCCGTGCTTAGCGCCGCACATTCCTCGGGGTTTGACAGAAAGCCGCACTCCACGAGAACGGCTGGGATGCGGATCTCGTTCAGAATATAGATCCCCGACGTTGCCGCTTTGATTTGTCGGTTATTATCCGGCTGGACAGTGCTTTTGACGCCGGTTTGAATTTTACCGGCTAACGTAGCACTCCCCTCGGTTTTTGCGTAATAGACCTGCAGGCCGCTGTAGCGGGGATCGGAAAATTTGTTCATATGGAGACCCACATAGACGCTATTCTCCTCTTGTTCGGCGATGCGAAGGCGGTTGCGAAGATCGTACATCTTTTTGTAGCCGGTATAGTCCTCGCGATCCTTATAGTAGTCGTACAAAAGAGTGTCGGTGCTTCGTGTTAACACGACGGTTTGGCCGTTCAAGCGGAGCAAGGCTCCCAAGGTATTGGCAACGGCAAGATTCAGTTTTTTTTCCTCGGTTCCATCGGCGGCAATGGCTCCTCCATCCTCTCCGCCGTGACCGGCGTCAAGTACAAATACAAGTCCTTCATCGGAGGAATCAACGGCCGGCTGCGATCCTGTACCGTTTGAATTTGTCAGCCATCGGTCGGCCAACAGCCCGGGTAAAATGACGGATGCCGCAAAGAAGAGCGAGGCCAATAAAAAAGCGGCAGAACGGCGGGTGAAAAATTGTTTCATATGAATTGCGATCATAAAAGTCCCTCCCTACTCATGTATACCGGGGAGGGACCTTGCTTATGATGCTTTATTTTGCATTTTTTCTTGCAATGAAGAGGAAGTTGATCTGGTGATAGCCAAGAAGATAGCTGATCTGACATACGGCAACGCCCAGCACGGGAATCAGGAGGAACGGAATGGGGCCGATCATTCCGCCGGCAACCAGAAGGCCAAGATACATGGCGTGGAAGATGCGGAGGATGGCGTTGAGCATATTGCTGATATCAATGGCGGCAGTGGTATCAATGTAATAGGTAACCGTATAGACGATGCCTAGAAGCAGGTTCAGGGCGTTTGCCAAAAGGCCAAGCAGAGCGCCGTTGAAGATGCGCTTGGGCTCGCGGCCGCCGTCCACGCGGATGCGGTGCTTGCCGCCCTCATTCCAGCAAACGGTATAGATCAAGAACCAGAACATCAAGGTAGAGAGAAGTCCGCCAAGAGTTGTCAGGGTCATGTTATCCAGATTTACGCAGGCCATGGTTACAATCAGGCCAAAAACAGCCATGCCGAACTGGTTGAGGCCGAGGCGTACGACAGTATAGGAATTTTCTTTGATGAATTTCATAGTATCCTCATTTCCGCTCCTCCGGAGCGATCGTATTCTACTCTTAATATTTTATAAAATTTTCCGTACAATTACAAGAGTTATCCATAAAAATTTACATATATTCTTCCCAAATTCGCAATTTTGTGGTAAAATACAGGTAAGATTTCTATACTTTCGGAGGTGCCGACGTGGCCTTTTCCATTCCCCTTTCCACTATGCCGCCAACCGTGCGCGAATTTGCCTCCTACAAGGTGACCATTCAGGGCTGCTCGGAGAAGACGGTAGATCAATATCTGCACGACCTTCGTATGTTCTTCCGCTACATGGTATGCCAGCGCCAAGGACTGGAGCCAACGGAGGAGAACTTTGAAAAGGCGGTGCTGACCGGTCTTGATCACGCGTTTATGGCATCCATTACCACGTCTGACATTTACGAGTTCTTTATGTACATCAGCAACGACCGGGAAAACCGGTGGTGCGCCCGGGCACGAAAGCTGTCGGCGGTCAAGGCCTTCTTCAAGTTTTTGGTGCATAAGAAGCATTTGTTTGAGGTAGATCCCAGTGCCAACATTGAGTCGCCCAAGCGAAAGCAATCCCTGCCCAAGTTTCTTTCCATTGACGAGAGCCGGGCGCTTCTTGATGCGGTGGCAAACGATATGGACTCTGCCTTTCGCGAGCGGGATTACTGCATCGTCACTTTGTTTTTGAACTGCGGCATGCGTTTATCCGAGCTGGTCGGTATCAGCCTGAACGATCTTGATTCCGAGCTTCGTTCCCTTCGCGTGATCGGTAAGGGCTCCAAAGAGCGGATCGTATACCTGAACGATGCCTGCAGAGACGCAATTTTGGCCTATATGGAAATCCGGCGCAGTCCCAAGTACGCAAACGTACAGACCAATGCCCTGTTTATCAGCAAGCAGTACAAGCGGATCAGCGACAAAACGGTACAATGGGTGGTTTACAAATATCTGAAGCTGGCCGGGCTGGATTACAAGCACTATTCCACTCATAAGCTTCGGCACACGGCGGCCACGCTGATGTACCAGACCGGGCAGGTGGATATTCGGGTGCTGAAGGAAATTCTTGGCCATGAACAGCTGAACACCACACAGATCTACACTCACGTAAGCAACGCGGGCATGGAAAGTGCCATTAACGCCAATCCCTTGGCCAACGTTGCCTTTAAGAGACGGGGACGAATGAAAAAGCTGACCGTCGAGGTAGAGAAAGAAGAATAATTGATACAAGAAAAGCCACCGTTGGCGTACCTGCGATAAAGCAGGTGCGCCAATTTTGTAATTCAGCGTTTTTCGTCAAGAGAAACGAAAATGAGTATGATACAATATTATCGTAAGTAGGTGGCCGCCTGCGCAAATATTCATTTAAGGAGGCATGAAATGGAAAATAGAGATTTGATAAAAAATGCTGTAAAATATATCAATAACTTGGGTTCTAACTCAACCACTCTTGACGACGTTGCAAAAAAAGCGGGTTTTTCTACAGATTACTTTAATCGTATTTTTCGTAACCATACAGGATTTAACGTTATGGAATACGTAAGATTTAGGAAATTAAACCGTGCTGCACGCATGCTTCGTACATCTCCTGAACGTGACATTTTAGCGATCGCCTTAGAATGCGGATATGAAAGCCACGAAGGATTTACACGCGCATTTAAAGAACAATACGGAAAAACGCCCTGTGAATACCGTGAAAAGCTGAAAGCGCAGCCGCTTGTTTGGGCTGACAACGAACTGAATGCTACCGCTGTTGCTGAATTTAGTCATGTTCTTCCCGACTTCTTTGAAAAAGATGCCTATGAGGTTATCGATTGGCTTTTGGAAAAAGACGCAAAGCGTCACGGGTATACGGCAGTTACTATTGCAATTAATGGATCAAAAATTGTTTCGGACAAAGACTCTTTTGAAGATGGCTTTGTTACAATCGATAATTTTTTCGAAAATCCATATTTAACACTTGTTCTTGACGATTTGGCCAATCTTCGAAATTATATTGATAAGCTCTTACCTCTTAAGCCGGGACATATAGATTTTATATTCCATAAGGATGTGCCCTTTGAAGATGTGAAATCTGTACTTGAGGGGATTAAATGCAAAAGTATAGAAGAAAGAAATGAAACCATGTATTTCGGAGAGCCGTTTGTTCTGCCTAAAGAAGCACAAAAATATGATATTCATGTGTTGCAGACTCAAGATTTGGAAGCAGTTGACGAATTTATTGCAGGATACCCCGATGAAACATTTAAAAAATCGGGAGGATTCGGGCTTAAAAACTTGCTGAAAAAGCCACTTGAACAAAGACCTCTTTCGCAACCGTTTGGTGTTTTTGGTGGCAAAAAGCTGCTTTCTATATCCTATGATGGGTTACAGAGCACACACGGCTTTTGCTTGAATAACTGTGTTCATACACCTAATTTACCCGATACTCCTAAAGATGCAATCAAGTATCTTTATCTTACAGCTACCAATGCAGCTATGGAGAAAGGTTACATTCCTTTTGAAGATGCTCAATTTGGTGAATACACAAAGAGACACGGAGAATTTGATGCATTTGATTTGGGATTTGAAAAAGTAAATACCGTGTATTCCATCGATTTTTAATTGAATGGCAATAATTATAGCCCCGCCTCGCGCGGGGCTTCGCTTTTGTGGACACAAAAGCAGTGCTTGTCAGGAAAATTGACAAGACATAGATGAACATAAAGGAAAGGCTCCCTTGTGCAAAGGGAGCTGTCACCGAAGGTGACTGAGGGATTGTTTTTTGGTAGAATTTTGCTTTTTACAATCCTTCCGTCTTGCTACGCAAGCCACCTCCCTTTACACAAGGGAGGTTCATCACCACCCGACAGTACACCTAAAAGGTGTAACACACTATACCTTGCAGAGCAAGGAGTGTGAAAAGGAGTGCGAACAAAATTGCTCGTACTCCTTTTGCTTTTTTCAACAGGTAAAATCTGCTTTATGGAAGGTACCCCTTCGGTGGCTTTTTTGAATTACGGTTGCTTTGCATTGGCCAGTTTGATGGCGCTTAGGAGATGCAGAAAAGTAAAGGTAGCAAGGTAGATAAGGATCTGCATCCTTGAGGACAGGGCGCACAAGGCGCCGCAAAGGGCAATGGAAGCAGAAAATGCGGAAAGGAGAGGGGTAACTTTAAGAGAAAACTCGATTCCTAACCACAAGGAAAACAGCAGGACGGTAAACCAAAACAGCAGCATAGCACTCTCACTTTAATTTAGATTTATGTACCGCTGCCCTCCACGATGGTGACGATTGCCATGGGGGAGGTATAAATTGCGTTGATCTTATATGCGTCATTTACGCTGATCAGCTCAAACCACTGAGTTTGAGTCTTGCCCTCCTCCATTTCGATGCGGTAGGTCAGGTCGTTTTCAAGAATGCCGTAGGTTACGGTGAAATAAGCGGACTCCTCATGGCTACCCAGATATTCAACCTCGATGCCATAGATCATCTGCTGAGTAAAATAGGCGGGGATGCATTCTTCAAAATAGACTTTATCCGCAAAAAGGGCGGCATGGGTCTCATAGTCTGCGTTCATCAACGACCAAAGATAACGGGAAATTGTGCCGACGGCTCCGTTGAAGTCCAGGGCCTCTTCCATGGTATAACCTACCATAACGTTACCCTGCCAAAGGCGGAAATACCGGTCTTTTTCAAGATAGGGCTCATAGGAGAAGATATTTCTATCCGGGTCAAGCAACTCTGAGTCGGGTCCGATGGGTGTGGCGTTATACCGATAGAGATAATCCTCAAGGGTTTTGGGGGGCTCGGGGGTATCTTCCGTCAAGAGGTTATAAACATAAGCCGCGGCGGCTATAATAACGAGGATGAGAATGCCGATTACAATTCTTTTCTTCAGTTTTGTCCTGTTTTTCATATCATATTCACTTTCAAAAAACACTTTTCTTTATTATACAATGCTTTTTTTGCACAATCAAGCCCCAAAGGCAACCTTTTTGTAAACATTTTGGAGGGTTGCACTTGACAGAATAAGGTAAAAACAATTATAATGGATGTATGGATACTGGATTTTTCCGTATCTGGATCATTTTGAAACTTATGAATTTTTAAGGAGGCTTTTCCCATGTTTGAAAAACTTAAGGAGATTCTTGTTGAGGAGATCAACGTAAATCCCGATGATATTGTTCCTTCCGCTGAGCTGATCAACGATCTTGGTATTAACTCTCTGGAGCTTGCTGACCTTGTTCTTCTTTGCGAGGAGCAGTTCGATATTGAAATCGACGAGAATGCGGCTCGCACCTTCGTTACCATTCAGGACGTTGTAAACTATCTGGAAACTATTGTAAAATAATTTTACATGAGCGATAAGATCAACATTCGCGGCGTTCTCTTCGACAACGTAACGCTGTCGGAGGCTACTTCCCTTACTGTGGAGCATCTTGCACACGGTGACGGTTTGTTTTCGGTTTTTACACCCAATTCTGAGATTGTACAGCTTTGTATTGAAGACAACGGGTTTTACCCTTTGATCAATTCTGCCTCCCTTGTAATTCCCGACGGAATCGGGGTTATCAAGGCATCCAGGATTCTGCGCACCCCTTTAAAAGAAAAGGTGGCCGGCGTTGAGTTAGGCGAGGCCGTGCTGAAGCACTGTGCGGAACGTGGAATTGGTGTATTTTTCCTTGGTGCCAAGCCCGGTGTAGCCGATGAGGCGGCACAGGCTATGGAGAAAAAATATCCCGGCTTATCCGTTTGCGGCACGCACGACGGGTACTTTGAAAAAACGGGTGAGGAAAACGATGCGGTCATTGCCGAGGTCGTTGCCTCCGGTGCTAAGGTTCTTTTCGTTTGCCTGGGCGTGCCCGCGCAGGAAAAATGGATCGACGCGAATCGCGCACGGCTGAACGGCGTTAAGGTCGCCTTGGCCTTGGGTGGTTCCCTTGATGTTTACTCCGGAAACGTAAAACGCGCCCCTAAGCTCTTTATCCGTTTAGAGCTTGAGTGGTTTTACCGTCTATTAAAGGAGCCGAAGCGCATCGGACGCATGATGAAGTTACCCAAGTTCTATTTCGGCACTTGGCTTTATCGCATGAAGCACTAAAAATATGGGGATAACGGAATCCGTTATCCCCATTTCCCTTTTATTTTGTTGCTAAACGAATGTAATCAGAAATTAGATTGGCAGCGCCCTGCATACCGATCTTTGCAGTATTGATCATCAGATCGTAATTCTCACTCTTGCCCCATTTATTTCCGGTGTAGTAATTATAGTAGTTCGCTCTCTGCTTATCGGATTTTAAGATCATATCCTTGACCTTGCTCTCCGACATATCCGGATGGCTCTCCATTACGCGGGCCATACGGGCGTCAAAATCCGAGTAGATGAACACGCGGATACACTTGGGCTCATCTTTCAGAACGTAGTCGGCACAGCGGCCAACAAATACGCTGGGTGCGTTGGCGGCAGCTTCCTTGATGACCTGCGTTTGTGCTACAAACAGCTTGTCGTTCAAGGGAAGATCAAAAGCAGTTCCAATGCCGCGAGCGCCAAAGGAGGTTACACCCATAGCGATGGCATACAGGAGGCTTCCGGTGGCTTTTTCATCTGCTTCCTTAATAACCTCATGGTCGAGACCGGATTTTTCCGATGCCAATGCAATCAAGTTCTTGTCGTAATACTCCATTCCCTCTTTAGCGGCCAACAGCTTGCCAACCTCGCGGCCTCCGCTACCATACTGGCGTGCGATTGTTACGATTACGTTTGACATAAGAAAACTCCTTCTTGATATATCTTTTGTATCATTATACACTTTTTTTGCGGTTTTGTAAATATCTTCCGCCTAATTTGGAGAGTTTTATGCTAAAAATCATCTATAAACGGTTCAATATTGAGGGTCTTTCTCCAAAGGAGCGACGGCATATCGAGCACGAGGGTGCTTGGGAGCTGTTGCAGGGGGAGCTATGTGCCCTTGGAATTTCTGCCTCGGACATACAGGTTTGTGAGAGTGGGAAGCCTTATCTTGGGGGTTCTTCCCTACACTTCAATCTATCCCATTCCGAGGGGTTCTGCCTTTGCGCCATTTCCGATGCGCCCGTTGGAGTTGACGTAGAGGCGATACATCCGAAGGAACCCGCCTCCATGCAACGGATGGCGGAGCGGATGTTTACGGAGCATGAGCGACAGAGATTGGATGTTGCGAACTGTTCGGCGGAAGTATTTTATGAAATCTGGGTAAAGAAAGAGGCGATTGTCAAGCGTGACGGCGTTGGCATTACCGGCATGGCTATGGTTGACTCCGATGAAGCTCCGGTTCATTTTACACGGATCGGTGAGTTCGCCTTGGCCGTTTGCACGGACGCGGAGGATCCGATTGTGTGGTGCGAGAAACCCGACAACGGTTCGCACAGAATGTCGGGCAATTAACTTTGCTTTCCGGTACAATAAGGTCAGACAGGAGGGATCAAGATGGATTGGATTACAGGAATTGAACGGGCAATCAACTACATTGAAGAGCATCTGACCGAAGAGATCGACTATGAGGCAGTGGCGGCACAAAGCTTTTCCTCCGGGTACCATTTTCAGCGGGTATTCAGCATCCTCTGCGGCTACACCTTAGGCGAATACATTCGCAACCGACGCCTTACCTTGGCCGGAGCAGAACTGGCCGCCGGTCACGCAAAGGTAATTGACGTAGCGCTCAAATACGGTTACGACAGCCCCGATAGCTTTGCCAAGGCGTTCCAAAGATTCCACGGCATCAAGCCGTCCGAGGCGCGCGCGGACGCCAGTGTGCTGAAGTCCTTCTCCCGTCTGTCCATTAAAATTTCTTTGGAAGGCGGTACCACGATGAATTACAGAATTGAAGAAAAAAAGGCCACGATACTGACCGGATACAAGCGTCATTTTGAGGGTGTACCCGGCGAAAGAGCAGACCAGGAATGCGAAATGTACGTCAGCACCCGGCCCCATCAATACATTTTGGGGGCTTTATCCGGAGACATTGAGCTGGATTACAACGTAATTACAAACGTAAACGACGAGGGCTACGATTTTTATATTGCCTACCAGCTGCCGGAATATTACCGTAAGAATCTGAGTAAGCGAGGCGTTCTTGGGGAGGGGTGGGCCAAAGAATTTGAGGATGTGTTTATCCCTCAGCAGACCTACGCCATTTTTGAGACGGAGCGATGTGCGTATCCGACGCTGACGTTCCTTGATTTGAGAAAGCGGATCGCCGCAGAGTGGCTCCCTAACTCCGGCTACCGTCTGGTGGATGCGCCGGAGCTGGTGGTGTCTCACTGCTATCGGAGAGAACGGTCCAACGACCGATACCGTGAGCTTTGGATTCCGGTCGAAAAAATTTGATCGTGCCGCCGCCCGCCTTTGTGGGCGGCGGTCTTGCGTTTCTTTGGAGATTATGTTACAATATAGCAAAAACTTTCTTTCTAGGAGAGATCGTAATGAAATATCTGATCGTTGTTGATATGCAAAAGGACTTTGTGGACGGTGCGCTTGGCACGGCGGAGGCAGTGGCAATTCTTCCCCGGGTGCGGGAAAAGATTGCGAACTATCGTGCGGCCGGTGGTCGCATCCTTTTCACGCGAGACACCCATCAAGCCAATTATCTTTCGACCACGGAGGGCAAGCATTTGCCCGTTGAGCACTGTATTGAGGGCACGGACGGCTGGCAGATCTATGAGGGATTGGCCGATGCGGAGGCTTACATTATAAACAAGCCTACCTTTGGATATCTTAACTGGACAGAGCATATCACGGGCGATGAGGAGCTTTCCATCGAGCTGATCGGATTGTGTACGGACATTTGTGTGGTGTCCAATGCGCTGATTTTAAAAGCGCTCTTCCCTGATGCAGAAATTCTTGTAGACAGCTCCGCTTGTGCCGGTGTAACTCCGGCAACGCATGAAGCAGCGTTGGCTACGATGAGGATGTGTCAGATTGACGTAAAATGATGGGAGAAAATCCATGAAATACTTTTATCACGGTTCCGGACAAAGTGGGATTCTGTGCCTGGAGGCGCGGTCGCGTTTGCATGGAACCGAAGAGAGCGTCGTTTACTTAACGGACAGTCTTCCCTACGCGCTTTTTTATCTTTGGGATGAATCACACGTTGGCTTTTCCTGCAAGCACATAACGGCTTGGGTGAAGGACGGCGTTGTGTATTATGAGGAGCAATTTCCCGATCAGCTGGCCACCTTTTACAAAGGAGCGGTTGGGTATTTATATCGAATTGCCATGGAGGATGGCTACTATCCTGTAGACGGTCGCGAGACGATGTTTTATGCGTCAACAAAGCAGGAGATCGAAAAAGTTGATTGTATTGCGGACGTTTATGCTGAGATTTTGCGCCAAGAAGCTCTTGGTGCTATAAAAATCTTACGATATAACGAGCAGACTGAAGAGCGAAAGGCATGGCTGACCGGGATGGTAGCGGAAGGAATCCGCCGGGCTAATTATTATGCAGAAGATTTACTCAGAGCGGAATTTATGAAGACATACTTCCCTACCGCGTGGGAGCTGGCACAGCAAAAATAAAAAAAGCCGATCGGAAGGGGTGCCTTCCATAAAGCAGGTTTTACCTGCCGAAAAAACAAAAGGAGTACGGACGATTTGTTCGTACTCCTTTTCACACGCCTTGCTCTGCAAGGTATAGTGTATTACACCTTTTCGTTGTACTATCGGGCGGCAACATAGCCTTCCTCCGGGAGGAAGGTGGCACGCGAAGCGTGACGGAAGGAGCCCACGTTACTTTGAAATAAGCAATACCTTTCTTGTAACGCGCTCTCCCTCACTCGACTTCGTCGTGAGCTCCCTCCCGGGGGGAGCCTTTGGTTTGTGCGTCCCGAAAGTCCGTCTGTTTTTCCTGACAAGCACTGCTTTTGTGGACACAAAAGCGAAGCCCCGCGCAAGGCGGGGCGAGGATCAGATGTTAAAATGTTTTTGAAAATCTTCTCTGTCGTATAACTTATCAAATGGACTACGTTTTATAGCTTCATAAAAATCTTCCACATGTTTTGTCCCGCCCGTTCTCCAAAAATTATCAGGATTATATTCCAGTTGATTGAGAAAAGGGCTTGTAAAACGATAAACAGTATTTTCCCTATCAGAATCATCGGCAGCTGTCGCATATTCAAGAGCTTTCTGCAAATGACAAATAGCCTTTTCGTATTCTCCGTTTGATGTATATATGGCTGCTCTTTTACGATAATTATGTGCGAGATAATCATTATAATAGAGATAGTTGCCATCTGTAATTATCGAATTTAATATCTGCTCCTGCGCTTCGCAAGCTGCCATGTCGTCATTGCCTATATGATCCAAAATTTCTGACAGCATATTAGCTAACATCTTTTGATAATGTTTTGTTTTTTCTTGTCCTTGTAAGCAATCTAAAAGAACTCGGTCTTTACTTACACCTCTGCTATCCGGATACATTTCGGCATATCTTTTGGCCTCATCGTGCCTTTCTCTAAAGCAAAGATACTGCACAATACCTTGTACCGCACTTGTTTTAATCTTCGTATCGGTTGCATTTTCTATAACAGTAGCAAAATGCTTGATCGCTTTTTCTTGTTCAGCAATATACTCTTTATCATCCTTAAAGTCAAAGGAACGCATAGCCTCACACCACGCAAGCCAATTAAGATATTTCATTTCTCCGGGATACTCAGCCACGGCAGTACAGGCAATCTCATATCGTTTGGCAAGATCGCCGCTTATCCAAGTTTCACGCTCTTCTTTTTCGAGTTTCTCTCGGCGCGCATCTGTACCGTCATTTTTTAGTCCTAATAATTCATCAGCTGAAACTTGAAGCAATTTCGTCAAAGGACCAATCAACGAAAGATCGGGACTTGATAATCCACACTCCCATTTTGAAACTGCTTGATAGGACACGCAAAGATAGTCCGCAAGCTTCTCCTGTGTCAAATCATTCTTTTTTCGTAATTCTTTAATTTTTTCGCCTATTGTCATTAGAATCACCTCTTGAAATTTATTGAATCCGGATTCTGATATTATTGTAACACACATCAAATGCCAAAACAATAACTTGTTTTTCGAACTGTGACGCAACCTGTGGTTGAGTTCGCAAAAAGAATGGCGCACCTGCTTTATCGCAGGTACGCCAAACGATCGGCTTTTTTCTTGTTATTACTGTTCGTCCTTACTCTTGGGGGGGCGTCCGAAGATGTAACCGAGAAGAACAATGGATAAAATGATAACGCCCATTACGGCGAAAATGCCAAGCATTCCCTTGCCCATGTACTGGAGGCTATCGATGAAGTTTTGAGGATTGAATTCCATACATTTTCCTTTCTGTCACGTGGACTTACATGAAGAAGCTGAGAATCAAGCCGCCGGCGATAACGGAGGCGATCTGACCGGATACGTTTACACCGATGGACTGCATAAGAAGGAAGTTCTGGGGGTCTTCCTTAAGACCCATCTTATGAACTACACGGCCGGACATGGGGAATGCGGAAATACCGGCTGCGCCGATCATGGGGTTGATCTTTTCCTTGAGGAAGAGGTTGAGAACCTTAGCAAAAATAACACCGCCAGCGGTATCAAAGATGAAGGCCACCATACCAAGGCCAAGGATAAGAAGGGTTTCCCACTGGAGGAACTTGGTTGCTTCCATCTGAGATGCGATGGTGATACCAAGGAAGATGGTTACGAGGTTTGCAAGAACCTTCTGGGCAGTTTCAGAGAGAGAATCCAGAACGCCGCACTCGCGGATCAGGTTACCGAACATAAGGAAGCCGACCAGTGCAACGGAGGAAGGAGCTACCATACCGGCAACCAAGGTGATGATGATGGGGAACAAAATCTTGGTGGTTTTGGTTACGTTCTTGGGTCTGTAGGGCATACGGATGAGGCGCTCCTTCTTAGTGGTGAGGAGCTTGATAAACGGGGGCTGAATAATAGGAACCAGCGCCATATAAGAGTATGCCGCTACCATAATGGCAGGAAGATATTTGGAATCCAGCTTTTGGGCTACGACGATGGCGGTGGGGCCGTCTGCTGCACCAATGATACCGATGGCTGCTGCGTCATTCAAGTCAAAGAACATGGATGCTGCACAGAAGGTGAAGAAGATACCGAACTGCGCCGCTGCACCAAAGAGCATCAGCTTGGGGTTAGAAAGAACGGGGCCAAAGTCGATCATGGCACCGATACCGATGAACAGAATCAGGGGGAATAGCTCGTTTGAGATACCTGCATCAAAAAGGGTGGAAAGAGGGCCGTGCTCAAGTCCCTGGGTAATGGCACCGGACAGGGGGATATTAACCATGATGGTACCGAAGCCAAGGGGGAGCAGGAGGGTGGGCTCCATTTCCTTCTTAATGGCCAGATAGATGAGAACCAGACCGATTACCCACATAACGAGGTGCTGCCAGGTGAGATTCCCAAAATTTTCAATTAAGAATTCCATTTTTTTCTCCTTAAAAAATATTGCGAAATTATGTTGCAAAGATAAATATATTGTAGCATAACTTAGCTGATAAATCAAGGTGTTCGGGAAATTTAAGAATCGATAAAAACAGAAAAAAGAGAAGCTTTCGCTTCCCTTTTTTCTTATAAATCACGGACGATTAGCGGCCGCGCTTTACGTAATGAGTATGAAGAATGTGGTGAGCAGTCTCGCTACCGGGCTGGCCGAAGTACTCGTCATAGAGCTTCTTAACCGCGCTATTCTCGTGAGACTTTCTCAGATCCATCTTCTTGTCCGCAGTGTAAAGAACCTTAGCGCGGAGTTCGCGAAGGTTTACGTTGTTACGAACAACTGCGGGCTGAACAGGCTGACCACCGCCGTTTACACATCCGCCGGGGCATGCCATGATCTCGATGAAGTCGAAGTGCTCTTCACCGTTCTTGATTGCGGTAAGCAGACGCTTAGCGTTTGCAGTGCCGCTGGCAACAGCTACGCGGATCTCGCGACCGCCGAGCTTGTAAGCTGCCTTCTTAACGCCTGCGATGCCGCGAACGTCCTCGAAGTCAAGATTCTCAAGAGGCTTGCCTTCGATAACCTCAGCTGCAGTACGGAGAGCGGCCTCCATAACGCCACCGGTAGCGCCAAAGATTGCGCCGGCACCGGAGCCTACGGAGAAGGGATCGTCAAAGGCCTCATCGGGAAGGTCACGGAAGCTGATACCGGCCTTTTCGATGATTCTGGCGAGCTCGCGGGTAGTAACTGCTACGTCTACGTCAGGTACGCCTGCGGCGTTCTGACCGTCACGGGTAACCTCGAACTTCTTAGCGGTACAAGGAATTGCGGATACGAATACGATGTCCTTGGGATCAAGGCCAACCTTCTTTGCGTAGTAGGTCTTATACATCGCACCGAACATCTGCTGAGGAGACTTGCAGCTGGAGAGGTTATCGGTGAATTCAGGGAAGTAATGCTCGCAGTACTTGATCCATCCGGGAGAGCAAGAGGTGATGAGAGGAAGCTTGCCGCCGTTGTTAACGCGATCAAGGAACTCAGTAGCCTCCTCCATGATGGTAAGGTCTGCGGTAAGGTTCATGTCGTAAACGCCGTCGAAGCCGAGACGCTTAAGAGCGGCAACCATCTTGCCCTCGGTATCGGTACCGGGCTCGTAGCCGAAGCACTCGCCGATGGTGGCACGAATGGAGGGAGCGGTGCAGATTGCAACGTGCTTGGTAGGATCTGCAAGCGCGTCAAGAACCTTCTGGGTGTCGTCCTTTTCATAAAGAGCACCAACGGGACATGCAACTACGCACTGTCCGCAACCGATACAAGGAACCTCAGAGAGCTGAACCTCGAAGGCCTGTCCGATATGAGTATCGAAGCCACGGTCGTTAGCGCCGATTACGCCGATGTTCTGAAGGTTCTTACAAGCACCCACACAACGGCGACAAAGGATACACTTGTTATTATCTCTTACGATGTAAGGAGTGCTCTCGTCGATGGCATACTCAATTCTCTTACCACCGAAGGTGTCCTCATTTACGCCGTACTCATTGCAAAGCTTCTGAAGCTCGCAAGTAGTGGAGCGGATGCAAGAAAGGCACTTCTTTTCGTGAGAGGAAAGGATAAGCTCAAGGTTCGTCTTGCGAGCCTGAACAACCTTGGGCGTGTTGGTGAGGATCTCCATGCCCTCGTTTACGGGACATACGCAAGCGGTAGCAAGTCCGCGTGCGCCCTTTACCTCAACCAAGCAAAGGCGGCATGCGCCGATTTCATTGATATCTTTCAGGTAGCAAAGAGTCGGAATGTTGATTCCTGCATATCTTGCTGCCTCAAGAACGGTAGAGTTTGCGGGAACCGCATACTCTCTGCCGTCGATTTTTACATTTACGGTTTCCATATTATGTGGCTCCTCCCTTATTTCTTAGAAATTGCATTGAACTTACAGCCGGACATACATGCGCCGCACTTTACGCAGAGCTTGCTGTCGATGGTGTAAGAAGGAAGCTTATGACCGGGTGCGGTATAATCGGTCTTCTTAATTGCGTCTGCAGGGCACTGACGCGCGCACTTACCGCAACCGATACATACCTCAGGATCGATGGAGAAGGTTACCAGCTTCTTACATACGCCAGCGGGACACTTCTTGTCAACAATGTGGGCGATGTACTCGTCACGGAAGTTAGCAAGAGTGGAAAGAACAGGGTTGGGAGCAGTCTGGCCAAGGCCGCAGAGAGATGCGCTCTTGATATAGTTGGCGAGCTCCTCAAGACGGTCAAGGTCTTCCATTTCGCCGTTACCGCTGGTGATCTTATCAAGGATCTCAAGAAGACGTACGGTACCTACGCGGCAGGGAGTACACTTACCGCAGGACTCGTCAACGGTGAACTCAAGGAAGAACTTGGCGATATCTACCATACAGGAGTCTTCGTCCATAACGATAAGACCGCCGGAGCCCATCATGGAGCCGTTAGCGAGAAGGTTGTCGTAATCGATCTCGATATCGAACTTGGAAGCGGGGATACATCCGCCGGAGGGACCACCGGTCTGAGCGGCCTTGAACTTCTTACCGTTGGGCACGCCGCCACCGATTTCCTCTACAATCTCACGGAGAGTAGTACCCATGGGGATCTCTACAAGACCGGTATTGGTGATCTTACCGCCAAGTGCGAATACCTTAGTACCCTTGGACTTCTCCGTGCCGATGGAGGAGAACCATTCGGGACCGTTTATGATGATTTGCGCAATGTTTGCGTAGGTCTCAACATTGTTGATAATAGTGGGCTTGCCGTAAAGACCCTTAACTGCGGGGAACGGAGGACGGGGTCTGGGCTCACCGCGGTTACCTTCGATGGAGGTAAGAAGAGCGGTCTCCTCACCACATACGAATGCACCTGCACCAAGACGAAGGGTGATGTCGAAGTTGAAGTCCGTGCCGAAGATGTTCTTGCCAAGCAGGCCGTACTCACGAGCCTGGTTGATTGCAACCTGAAGTCTATGTACAGCGATGGGGTACTCTGCTCTTACATATACGTAACCCTCGTCTGCGCCGATTGCGTAGCCGGCGATGGCCATAGCCTCAATCAGAGCGTGGGGGTCACCCTCAAGGATGGAACGGTCCATGAATGCGCCGGGGTCGCCCTCGTCCGCATTACATACAACGTACTTCTTTCCTGCGGGCTGAGCAGCTGCGAACTGCCACTTTCTACCGGTGGGGAATCCACCGCCACCACGTCCGCGAAGGCCGGAGGCAAGGATGGTATCAATAACCTCCTGGGGCTTCATTTCGGTAAGAACCTTACCGAGAGCCTCATAACCGCCGGTGGCGATATATTCATCAATAACTTCAGGGTCAATAACACCGCAGTTACGAAGAACGATACGATGCTGCTTCTTGTAGAAGGTGGTCTCGCTGAGGGATGCAGACTTAACCTCTGCCTTTTCCTCGTGGTATACGAGACGGTCTACAATTCTACCCTTGAGAAGATGCTCTTCTACGATCTCGGCGATATCCTTCTCCTCTACTCTGGAGTAGAAGGTTCCGTCGGGATAGATGATCATAATGGGACCGAGTGCGCAAAGACCAAAGCAACCGGTTTGAACGATTTTTACTTCCTCTTCAAGACCGTGTGCCTTCAGTTCCTTATCCATCGCAGCGATCAGCTTGGCACTTCCGGAAGAAGTACAGCCGGTACCGCCGCAAATCAGTACTTGTGAGCGAACCATAGTTTTTCCTTACCTTTCCTTATAGATTACAGGTTTGCTGTACCGATTACGTACTCGGTTACAACATTTCCGCCTTTGATGTGCTTTTCAACAACTTCCTTTGCCTTATCGGGAGTCATCTTTACGTAGGTGGTCTTCTCTTCACCGCAGTACACCTCAACAACGGGCTCGTACTGGCATACGCCGATGCAGCCGGTCTGGGTTACGGTTACTTTGTCTTCAAGGCCTGCTTTGCTGATCTCCTCAGTGAACGTTGCAAGAACAGGTCTTGCACCAGCTGCGATACCGCAAGTTGCCATACCGACAACAACGCGGATCTCACCGGAACCTTCACGAAGAGCAAGCTTGCCCTTCATCTTTTCACGAATTGCGGCAAGTTCTGCTAATGTTTTCATGTTGATTTCCTTTCGTGCGTTTATATATTATTTTAATTAACTCGCATCGTATTGGTTATCCGAATAGGATTCCCGTAAGCTTTCTCTGACCCAACAAATAACGTCGGGGCTGGAGAGGGGCACCTCTTCTCCGAGAATTTCCCGCATTTCCGATGTTTTCAGCGTGGTCTCACCACCGGGATACTTGTGCTCAAAAATAAAATCGATGGCAGGCGCGCCCATGATGAGCGTGCAGATCGTTTCCACAATATCGCCGAGCGGAATATAATCGATGCTGTTTTTACAGAAAAATGCGGTAGTTTCCGTGCCGTGGTTTTCCGGGTCCTGCGACGACCGGATGCGGAACCAGCCTCCGGTTTGCTCAGCCTCCATTTTAAAGAATGGAATGCCGAGACCGACCTTTCGGGTGGTTCGGGTGGTTGAGAACGGATCCGTTACGCGAGCGAGGAAATCCTCAGACATCCCGCATCCGTCATCGCGGATGCTGATCTGCAGCTCGGTTTCCGTCTCATCGAGAAGAATCCACACGTGATTTGCCTTTGCGCGGACTGAATTTTCCGCAATGTCGAGAACGTTTAAGGAAAGCTCTTTCATTTCCCGTTTAAATAGGCGATCAGGCGAGCTCGTATTAAATCCTCACTTGATTCGTCTATATCCTCCCATTCCAAAAAATTCTCTGCTTCGTTGACGTCCCACAAAACGTGAGCGTCGGAGTCCGAAACGATGCGCATCCCATGGAGGGAATACTGTTGCCTGTACTGCTCGATCAAGGAAGGATCCTTGATTTCCACAGCGGTAAAGCCCAAGTCCTTGGGAACGTCACCGAGAATGGCGATGATTCCGTTGGCCTCCCGATCAATGTGAGCCGGGTAGACGGCGGCGTCAAAGCTTTTTGCCAAGGAAACTGCATCCTCAAGAGGAAGCAGGGTGGCGTTGGAGAGCAGGTACTCGTCGATGCCGAGGACGTGATCCTCTGCATCCATAATTCTCTGCTCGCCGAAAATTTCCGGTCGGTTCCGATAGAGGATCCGGTGCGATTGGAGCGCCGAATCAAAGGCTTCCGCCTGTTCGAGGGTTGGGAACAGGGCAACGATGTGAATATCCTCTGCCGTCGTGATCTCTGCACCGGCTACGGGGATAAGCCCGTACTGGTGGCAGGCGGTGAAAAAGGCACGGCAATTTTTGGTTGTATTATGATCGGTCAAGGCAACGATCTTTAGCCCGCAGGTAAACGCCATACCGGCGATATTGGCGGGAGTCATGTCGTCATCCCCGCAGGGTGACAGGCATGAATGGATGTGAAGATCGTAGTAGAACTTACTCATACGTACTCCGCCAACTTAACGCAGGTCTCGTACATGGGGAGCGAGGTTCTTGCAATATTGACCGACTTTTGAGAAGCGGTTTTCAGCACCTCATCTTCAATTTCGCTGGAATCGCAAAGGATCACAAGCGAAATACCGGCAAGGGAGGCAACGGCTACGGTATTGATGTTGGTCATGATGGTTACCCATGCATTTCCTTCCGTGGCACGGCCCATAACCCAGCTGAGAAGGTCTCCGGCATACGCGCCATCCACCTCCACATCCGGCTCCGGCATAGAGAGCACGGACAGATCCAGCCGTTCGGCAAGCTCTTTAGCTGTCATGGTTTTCACCTCCGCTTAATTTTTCCCGACGGAGCATTTCCCGCATACGGATGAGGCAATCCTCCTTGGTGCATTCCCCGCGGATCACGTCCTCGGCAAAGGCGATGCAGGTCGGTGCACCGCAAGAGCCGCAGTCGATGCCGGGCAGGGTTTTGGCAAGGTCGGAAATTTCCTGCATCATCTTCATAGCCTTTGCCCGGTCCTCATCAAGAGAACGGGGAGGTATGTATTCGACGGGAGCATCCGTCAGAGCCTCCGGAGGAATGTCTCCGGTGCCGCCCGCCCAGTTCTGGGAGACGGGCAAATAACGACGAAGCGTTTGTAGTCTTGCTTTTGCGATATAGGGGTTGGTAACGGTCATGCTTCCGCCGACGCATCCGCCCTGGCAGGCGTTGAGCTCTACGAACTCAAGCTCGGGGAAGGTTCCGTTATCAATTTCCTCCAGCACATTCAAGACGTTTTCGATGCCGTCAGCAGCCAAGAAGCGGTCGCTGAAGACGGCTGTGCATTCACCGCCGGAACTGGCCCAGCCGATGCCCACGATTCCCGAACGGGAGAAGGGGGCGGGGGTCTTTTCCTTCGTCATGACGTTCAAGAGCTCGAAGTAGATATCTCGCATGGAAACCACGAGGTCTACCTCCGATTTCTCTTCTCTGTTCTTGACGTAGCTGACCTTTGCGGGACAGGGGGAGATGAACACGATACACACGTCGTCACGGGTGAGATGAGGATTTTTCTCTAAGGCCCGCTTTCTTGCCTCCGCGGCAGCCACCTCGATGGGCGGGAGCAGAGGAAGCAGATTATCGCACAGGAAGGGGTATCTCAAAGAGATCAACCGTGTGATAACGGGGCAAGCTGACGAGATAATCGGTTTTTGTATATTGGGTTTTTTCAGGTATTTTCTTGTATAGTCGGATACGATTTCGGCGGCACATGCGACCTCGTACACGTCATCAAATCCGTAATCCAAAAGTCCCTGGAGCACGTAATCGATGTCGTCAAGGTTATCAAACTGGCCGTACAGTGTAGGAGCAGGCAAAGCAACCGTCCACTTCCCTTCCGGGATCATGGACAGCTTATCGCACACGGCGCGCTTGGCTTTGTTTTTGCAAACGCGGATGCACTCACCGCAGTCTATACACCGTTCGGAATCAATGCAGGCATGACCGTCACGAATTCGGATGGCTTCCGTCGGACAACGCTTTAAGCAGTCCGTGCAGCCCTTACATTTCTCGACGTCCAAGGACACCGAGTGTTTATAAGAATTCATTGCAATCTCCTAAATATTTACCGTCATGGTTACCGTTGTGCCGTGGCCCAACTTGGATTCGATCTCCATGGTGTCAGTATAGCGCTTCATATTAGGAAGGCCCATACCGGCGCCGAAGCCGAGATTGCGGACATTATCGGTTGCGGTTGAGAATCCTTCTCGCATGGCGAGCTCAATGTTCTCAATACCGGGACCGTTATCCGCCAGCACGATCTCGATTTTTTCAGGGTAGACACGGACGGTAGCCACGCCGCCTCCGGCGTGGATGACCATGTTGATCTCTCCCTCGTACATGGCAATCGAAACCTTTCTTATGATGTCCGGAGAAAATCCGAGCTTGCGAAGGTGCTTTTTCACAGCCACAGATGCCTCACCCGCGGACGTGAAATTTTCACCGTCTACGATAAATTCAAAGGTAAGCGGTTCACTCATTGCAATCTCTCCTTTCCGTTAGCATGATGTGCCAAGGAACGCGTTATTCTGCGTTTCTCAGACCGTGGGCATACAGAATTCCACAAGCCTCATACATGCGGATCTCTGTAGAGAGGATAGCGATACCCGCTTCCTCTGCCAAGGCAAGCATTTCTGCACTGGGGCTTTTGCCGCGCACAAACACAACGCAACACATGTCCATCATCTCCGCGGTACGGATGACCTGCGGATTAACAAGACCGGTAAGCAATACTGCCTGATTTTTCACGTGCGCCAGAACGTCGCTCATCATATCGCTACCGCAGGCTGCAAATACCTCATGATCAAGCAGCTCAGCCGCGCAGAGCACTTTGGCGTTCAACGCCTCCGAAATCTCCTGTATCTTCATACAATTCACCTTTCAAAAACAGGTATATACAGAATTAGTATTTTTCAAGAATTCCCTTTACGTCGTCGGGACCGATTCTTCCGTATACGTCTGCGTTAACGGAAAGAACGGGTGCAAGTCCGCACGCACCGATGCAACGGGTAGCCTCAAGGCTATAGCGTCCATCGGGAGTGGTCTGACCGGCTTCAATGCCTACAAGCTCGGTTACCTTATTGATAAGGTCACCGGAGCCCTTAACGTAGCATGCAGTGCCAAGGCATACGGCAATGGCGATCTCGCCCTTGGGGTTGAGCTGGAACTGGGAGTAGAAGGTTGCAACACCGTATACCTCTTCCAGAGATACGTCAAGTCCATCTGCGATCATCTTCTGCACTTCGATGGGAAGATAACCGTAGATCTCCTGAGCACCCTGAAGAACGGGCATCATGTTTCCTTCTTTGCCCTTGTACTCTGCAATCAATGCGGCAAGCTGAGCTTCCTGCTCTTTGGTGCCCTTGAATGCAACCGTGGTCAAATTCTTTTTCATAATGCTTTCTCCTTTTTATAGGTGATTATTTTGCATCTGCTACGGGGATCGCCGCTTCGATCGCATCACACGCGCCATCAAGATACTCATTTTCCATCAGTTCAATGATTCCCTTGTCGCAAAGTGCGGAAAGCTTGGGATCCATGGGAATGTGTCCAAGCACAGAAAGGCCGGATTCCGCTGCTGCGGCATCGGTCTTGCCCTCACCGAACACGTAGATTTTCTTTCCGCAATCCGGGCAGGCGATGTAGCTCATATTTTCTACTACGCCAAGGATGGGAATGTTCATCATCTTCGCCATGTTTTCTGCTTTTTTAACGATCATGGAAACCAGCTCCTGAGGAGTGGTCACCACGACGATTCCGTCAATAGGTAAGGATTGGAATACAGTCAGAGGTACGTCGCCGGTTCCGGGCGGCATATCCACGAACATATAGTCCACTTCGTCCCAGACTACGTTGGTCCAGAACTGCTTAACGGTGCCGGCAATAACCGGACCGCGCCATACAACGGGTCTTGTCTCATCCTCCAAGAGCAGGTTTACGGACATTACGCGAATGCCGCTCTTGGTTGCGGGAGGAAACAGATTTTCCCCGTCGGAGGTTACGGACTCCTTGATACCAAAGGCCTTGGGAATCGAGGGTCCTGTGATGTCGGCGTCAAGAATGGCGGTTTTGTAACCGCGGCGGTTCATAAGAACGGAGAGCATAGAGGTCACAATGGACTTACCTACGCCGCCCTTTCCGCTGACGACACCGATCACGTGCTTTACATTACTGAGCGAGTTCTGCGGCTCCTTGGGAATACCTTCCTTGCGGGAGGAGCAATTGGCGCTACAGGTCGAACAGTCATGTGTACATGCTTCATTTTCTGCCATAATTAGTCTCCCTGCCGCTTCCGCGGCGATTGAATTCGAAACGCGGCGATTGCCGCTTCGCTTTTAAAAAGCAAATAAAACCTTCGTTATCCCTTCTGCAGACGCAGTAAGGGATATTAAAGGTGTTTATCAAAGTAAGTATACACTAAATGCGACATTATTTCAATAGTTTTGTATCAATATTTTTGTACCGAATAAGATTTTTTGACAGAAAATCTGTAAAAATCCGCCGGCGATAGCAACCAGCACCGCCAAAGGCGTGAGCCCCTCCACCAGAAGCAAGGAGCCGACCGAAGGAAGCCATATAAATACGGCGATGATTGCCAGACATCCAACGATCTGAGCCACAGTGGGAAGCCAACCGAGGGGGGTAACGGTCAGGCCTTCCCGTCGCAAGGCGGCAATGCCGTTAAAGAGGGCGGAGACCAGCATCAGTACAAGAAAGTATCCGGACACGCCGGAACGAACGAGGTAATGCTCCGCGACCCACCCGAGGAGTACGATGCCGGCAGACAGGAGCCCGGCTACGGCAGGAGACACGAAATTCGCTGGGGTTCGGTAGCGGAAATCGGTATCGGGCACGGCACGGTTCCGACCGCTATCGGTTGCGGCAAGAACAGCGGCGAAGGCCAGATCAAAGAGGAGACCTACGGCCAAAATCGCACACGGTGTCATGCCGGAATCGGGCATAAAAATACCGTAGAGGCACAGGACAAGGCGTGCGGTGGCAGAGGTGAGAAAATAGCTGAACAGGGCGTTCATCTTAGCCGGCAAGCAACGGCCGACACGGACAATATCGTTCAGGGCACGGATGCCACCACGGGGCTTTTTGCGAGCGGGAATGCAGATATCGGCAATCATTTCCAACTCCGACTGCTCTTCTCTTCCCTGTGTGTTGGAGGCAAGTGACACGGTAGCACTGACGTCAGCTTCACGCATGAGGTCCGCATCTTGCTTGTCCGAGGACAGAACGGCAACGGTGGCACCGTTCATCTGAAGAACGCGCAGAAGGCGCAGGCTTTCCTCTGTATCGAGGCAGGAATACGTGCCGATCTTATCCGCCAGCTGCCACAGACGGGCATCGGTGGCGGCCAAAAACTTGGCGCGGTTAAGGAAATGTTCCTTTTGGGGAGCAAAGCAAGTGAGCTTGCCGAAGAACAGCTCAGCGTACTCCACGCGATCGGTCAACAAAATGGGGCGAATGCCGAGGCGCTTCATTTCCGCCACGTAAGCGGATAGATGGGTAACGTCCTCGCGAGCAAAGGAATCGCGGATCAGCACGTAATCGGCTTGGGAAAGCAGATCCAATAAACGCATATCCCGAAGCAGGGTTCGGTCGGTGGCGCGCTTGCCGTCCAGCGACTGGATGGCACGGGAAATAATATAGGCCGCGCCGGCAAAATAACACTCACTGACGGCGGAAACGGCTGTTGCCAAGCTGAAAATAAAGGCGCGGACAATGGAATGATCGCCTACCAGCATACTGAGGAAGGCGGCTACGACCACGGTGGCCAACAGAATCGTTTCGCACAAGGCACAATGCTTGTTCATGCGGCGAACCACGGGCATGCGCTCAAAGGTAGAGATCGAGATGCGTCCGTTAAACTCCATGAGAAGCGTATCGTCACCGGTATCGGTAACGATTGCCATGGCGCGACCGTCCACCACGCGGCTACCGGCAAATACCATATTGCTGAGGGAGGAAAGCTCCATGGCGGAAGTATCCGCCACGGTGCCGTTTTCCTTATCGGCGGGAGTTTTTTTCTTAGTGATGCGATGTTCGGACACGCGAACCTTACCCTTGACGATGCGGGCATCGGCCGGAATGAAGTCACCGGGCTGAAGATAGAGGACATCCCCCTGCAGCACGCGTCGGCTATCGATGCGACAGAGCGTTCGGTTACGCACAACCCGTGCACGGGGAATGGCACGAATGGCCATATCGGAGAACACGCGCATGGCACGAATATAAAAGACAGTCCGAATGGCAATACCGGCCAAAATCACCAGAATGGAAAGAATGCCCTCGTGGTCGAGGCCATTGATGACCAGCATAAACAGAAGAAGGATCGAGGGAAGATCGAAGCATTCCCGAAGGGCAACGCGCAGAGCAGTGCGACGCTTCAGAGAATAAATATTATTGCCGCCGTCTGTGCGCAGACGCGACGCGGCCGCCGACGGGCTGAGTCCGTCGGCGACACTGGTTCTGAGCACGGACTCTAATTCTTCTTGACTTTTGAGATACCATTTCTCCGTCACGGGAAGAGTCCTCCAGTGTTTGAAAAATTACAGGCAATACAGGCTGAGAGCTCCGTCAACCGCGTCCAGAGAGGCGGCGGTAATGTGAGTCTCATACCCGGAAATGATGGCATTGGCCATACGGTCCTCCACCTCGGTCTGAATGTAGCGACGCATATTGCGGGCTCCGTATTTTACCGAGTAGGAAGCATCGGCAATGAAGTCGCGGGCAGCCTCCGTGTAACGGAAGGTAATGCCACGCTCCTCCAGAGCTTTCTTCAGGTCGTTCAGCATGATATCTGCAATCCGACGGAAGTCGTTTTTATCAAGGGAGCGGAAGGTGATAATCTCGTCAATACGGTTGAGGAACTCCGGGCGCAGGAATTCTGCCAGAGCCTTTTCCGTACGGGCGCTGGCCTGCTTGCTTTCGCTCTCGGAGAAGCCAGCGGGTGCAGAGCTGGTATGGGAGCCGGCGTTCGTGGTCATAACGATAACCGTATTTTCAAAATTCACGTGTTTGCCATGAGCGTCGGTGATCTTACCCTCGTCAAGGATCTGAAGGAGGATATTCATAACGTCGGGATGCGCCTTTTCGATCTCGTCGAAGAGGATGACCGAGTAGGGCTTGCGGCGGATCTTTTCCGTCAGCTGTCCGGCCTCGTCGTAGCCCACGTATCCGGGAGGGGCGCCAATAATGCGGGATACGGAATGCTTTTCCATAAACTCGGACATATCCAGACGAATCAAGGATTCAGGAGAATTGAAGAGATCGTTTGCCAAAGTTTTTACCAGCTCCGTTTTGCCAACGCCGGTGGGGCCGGCAAAAATGAAGGAAACAGGCTTGCGCTTGGCGCTGACACCGGCGCGGTTGCGGCGGATGGCGCGAGAAACGGCGGAAACCGCCTCGTCCTGACCAATGATACGCTGACGGAGGCGATCGTCAAGACCGGCCAGCTTTTTATACTCGTCCTCGGAGATGCTGCTGGCAGGAATGCCCGTCCAGATCTCAATAACGTCGGCAAGGTCAGCTACGGTCATGGAAACGGAATCGCACTGGGTATCGAGATCCGTCTTTTCGTCTCTGAGAGTAAGCTGCTCCACCTTGAGGTCCGCAAGGCGCTTATAATCGTCCTCCGAGGCCTGATCGGCGGAGGAGCTGACGCGGGTTTCAAGATCGGCATACTCCTTTTCCACCAACGCCAGGCGATCGTTTACGTCGTTGCGGCGGTTGATGCAGGAGGAGGTCAGCGAAATGTGAGCGGCTGCCTCGTCGATCAGGTCGATGGCCTTATCGGGCAGGAATCGGTCGGTGATGTAGCGCTCGCTCATAATCACAGCGCGGTGGATCAGCTCATCCGAAATGCGGACGCCGTGGAATTCCTCGTAATAGTGCTTAACGCCCTTCAGCATTTCCTCGCACTCCTCAAGGGAGGGCTCGTTGACGGTGACGGGCTGGAAGCGGCGCTCAAGAGCCGTATCCTTTTCGATATATTTGCGGTACTCGGACATGGTGGTAGCGCCGATGACCTGAATCTCGCCACGGGAAAGGGCGGGCTTCAGAATATTGGCGGCGTTCATACTGCCCTCGGACTCGCCGGCACCCACGATGTTGTGGACCTCGTCGATCACAAGAATGATATTTCCGGCCTCCTTGACCTCGTTCAAGAGTCCCTGGATACGGGATTCAAACTGGCCACGGAACTGGGTTCCGGCCACAAGAGCAGTCAGATCCACCAAGTAAACCTCGCTCTTTTTCAGACGGTAAGGCACGTCTCCTGCCACGATACGCTGAGCCAGCGCCTCAGCAATGGCCGTTTTACCTACGCCGGGCTCGCCGATGAGGCAAGGATTGTTCTTCTGGCGGCGGCTGAGAATCTGAATGACACGGTTCAGCTCACGGTCACGGCCGATGATCTTATCCAGCTTACCGCTCTGAGCGGCGGTGGTAAGGTTATGGCAATAGGTGGTGAGGTATTTCTTTTTTACCTTTTTGGGTGCAGACTCCTTATCGGCGGCATCGGACTTTTCACCGCCGTTTGCAAGGCCGCTATCCCGCATCAGCTTAGCGAAGTTGATGGTGTTGGGCATATTCTCTGCGCCCTCTTCCCCGTTGTCTCCGCTTTCGGTCAGCTGCTGCATCATGCTGGCCATATCGTCTTCCATGCTGTCAAGATCGGCCTCGGAGATGCCCATCTTTCTCATAATATCGTCAAGAGGCTTGATGCCCAGCTCTTTGGCACATTTCAGGCACAGGCCTTCGTGCCCCGGCTGGTTGTTTTCCACTTTAGTGATGAAAACAACAGCCATTCGTTTTTTACATTTGGAACAAAGTTGCATTAAATTGGTTTCCTTTCCTCTCTGGGAGCTTATTTCAGGGTTAATTCAAAAGTGCGTCGATCAAAAGCGTCAAAAGATTATACTTATCAAAGAATCGGAGAATGTACGAATTCTCCACAATGTGAAGGGTGCCGACCTCCTCGCTGAAAATCGAGACGATCTCGATTGCCTTGGTTACAACGAAGCTGCAAACGCTACCGATAACAAGGGCGATCAGTACGCCGAACACAAGACCAAGGATGCGGTTAGCCGTTTTGAGAACGGGCAGATTGGTTGCGGCATTGAGAAGGGACGTAATGAGGGCAAACAGAATAAGTCCGGCCACGAAGATAAGAACGAACGCAAGACCGGTAGCAAGCATGGAGGACAGATTTCCGCCAATGTGCTGTACCATGAGAAGAATATTCTCCTCCGTCGCGGGCATGGCGCCGTAAGCGCCGGAAAGCTCGGCCATATTGACACCGGCTACGGACAAAAGAAGGGAGAATTTGCCCGTCAAGGACACCAAAAGGTCGTTGATGGTTACTGTGACGCCATCGGGGATGGCATCCAGCTGCGGAAGCTGGTTGAGAATGGCATCCGCGATCTTATCGTTTACCCAATCCATTAAGAAGCGTTCGTTCAGAAATGCGCCAAGCTTTTTGCTGAAAAGTCCGGCAAAGATCATGGACACAATGCTGGAGCCCAGCTGCATAAAGGCCTTGACGAATCCCCGAACGGTATTTACGATGATGATGACCGCAAAGGCGATCACGAAGACGGCGTCGATAATGAGAGCGATGTTGTTTAAAGATTCAGGCATTTTAGTTCTCTTCCTCCTCGGTTTCAATAAAAATTGCACTTGCACGGCTGCGACTACAGATGAGGCCGTAGTCCTCCACGCCAAGGATGCAAAGGGCATCCTCCGTAGAGGCTTCCGTTACAAGGTAGTTGTCAAGAGAAATGTAAACGGCATGATCGGCCGACAGGATCAGGAGACCGTCGGTGCAAAAGGCAAGGTCGCGGACGCGGTAGGGCGTCTTTTCATTATACCTTGCATAACCGCTTCGGTCAAAAATGGTCACGACGGTTTCACCGTTTTTGGCAGTGGCAACCGCGTATACGTCCTCGGCAGAGGAGGTTGCAACCAGCGTTCGGCTACCGATGGAGTATTGGGAGATCAGAGTACCCTCGGCAGTATAAAAATAGGTGGAAGCATCCGTTTGGAGGACGATGCTGTTTCCCTGCCAATCCACGCTGACGGGAAATTCCCCCGGGTGGGTCAGAGTGGCACGGTAGGATTCCTCGCCTACCGCTCCGATTCGCAGGGTGGTATCGGGCACGTCGCCCTCTCCCGTGAAGGTGAGAATGGCGATTCCGTCTCCGCTGTCGCTGACCGACACGTCTATCACGTAGTCGTTTACGCCGTAGGTGGCGCTATGGGAAAAGGATGAGTTATAGACGTCCACCGTATAGCGGGTGGTATTGGAGGACAGTGCCAGGGCAAAGGCACCGCTTTTGCTGACGTCGGTAACACAGATCGTTCCCTTTGCCTCTCCGCTGACCAGCTTGGTAATGGAGTTACAAAGCAGGAAGGCCTTTCCGCCCGGGTCGTAGGCCAACAGGAATTTTCCATCGGTATCAAAGCGGATATTCTGACCGGAGAATGGGATGGAATACACCTCGATGCCGGCTGGATTATACAGCGTTACAGTGTTTCGGTCGCCTATGACCAGATTGCCGTTCAGGGATTCAAAGGTAGGATCAGAGGTCTGGTAGGTGACGGTAGCGAAGCTGGCGTCCGTGCGAAGCAGGACGGCGGCGTCAATATCCTTCAGCATATAGCGGAAGTTATTGTAGGTGATCTTATCTCCGTAGACGAAAAGCATCATGATCATAAAGAGGGCAAACAAAAGGATGCACAGATACTTTCCGATGCGGAAGAAGCCGGATACGCGGAAAAAGTAACCGGAGGGTTGTGTGCGGGAATTCATAGGCGTTCGCTCCTTTCTGTGTGGGGGGAGCAAAGAGCCCACGGGATCGGCTCGTTGTAATCGACCCGATTCAGATACAGGCCACAGGGAGGCGCGGTGATGCCGGCCTCGGCGCGATTGCGGGAGCCAACAATGGTTTCCACGGCCTCAGGAGGCAGCTTTCCCTGCCCTACGGCAAGGAGGGTGCCCGCCATGATTCGCACCATGTTATACAAGAATCCGTCTGCTGAAACAGCGAATTCCACAGTACTTCCCACCCGCCGAACGGTTGCGGAAAACACGGTTCGGACCGTATCGGTGATCTTGGAGCCCTGAGCCATGAAGGCAGAAAAATCGTGGGTGCCGATAAAGGCACCAGCGGCGCAGTTCATGATTTGAACATCGTCGTCGGTAAGAGGCTTTTTCAGATACATGGCGCGTCCCTCATAGAAAGGATCGCGGGTAGGAGAATCCAGGAACACGTAAACATATTCCTTCCCCTTTACGCTGTACCTTGGATGAAGAGTGTCCGGCACGGGGGCGGCATCCAGTACCGCGATATCCGGCGGGAGGTGATGGTTGACGGAAACGGGAATCTTTTCCGGAGGGATGGACACCGGGGTGCCGTCCTCTGTTTCAAGCGAGGCACAAAAGCCCTTAGCATGGACGCCGCTGTCGGTGCGGGAGCATCCGGTGATGCGGCAGGGCTTACCGACCGCACGGGTGGCGGCCTCCGTTAAGGTTTCCTGGACGGTGCGGCAGGATACTCCGCGCTGTGCCTGGAAGCCGGCATAGGCCGTGCCAAGATACGCGATCTTCAAAAGTATTTTCATGTCCGCACCTCCTTATTGTTATATGGTATAAATAGGATAATAGCGATTGAGAAGAATGATGCCGGCGCCAAAGGCAACAACGGCAAGGAGCGCAAAAACGTCAGCCACACGCATACGGTGTACCGTCATTCGGGTTCTTCCCTCTCCGCCGTGGTAGCAACGGCACTCCATGGCCGTGGCCAATTCATCGGCACGGCGGAAGGAGGAGATAAAGAGGGGCACGAGGATCGGAATCAGCGCTTTGGCGCGCTTAATGAGGCCACCGCTGGAGAAGTCCACACCGCGTGCCTTTTGGGCATTCATAATCTTATGGGTCTCCTCGATCAGCGTAGGAATAAAGCGCAGGGCGATGGTCATCATCATGGAAAACTCGTGAACGGGCAGCTTGATCTTTTTAAGGGGGGACAGGAGCTGTTCAAGACCGTCCGTCAGAGCAATGGGCGTTGTGGTATAGGTAAGAATCACGCCGGAGCCGGCAATGAGAAGAGCAATACGCAGAGCCATCATGGTCGCGTGGATCAGGCCCTCCACGTATATGGAGATGAACCTCCACTGGAACAGCAGGGTTTCGCCCTTATACCAGAAGATATTGAGGATTCCGGTAAAAACAACGAGGAAAAGGATGGGCTTAAGGCCCTTCAGGATCGTGCGAAGGGGCACGCCGCTGATGGCAATCAGAAATGCGGTAACAAGAAGCACCAGCAAGAAGGCGCTGACGCTTTTTGCTAAGAACAGAAGGACGATATAGGCAATGGCTACGATCAGCTTTGCCTGGGGATCCATCCGGTGGAGGATAGAATTGCCTTCAAAATACTGGCCGAGGGTAACGTCAAGATTCATCTCCTGAGCCCTCCCCTCTTAAGCGATCCATCATATGGGTTACCGCCCAGTTGACGGTATACACGTCACGGCCGATGCCGATTCCCTCGTCGATCAGGGCGGCGGCGACCTTGGTGATCTCCGGCACGTCAAGTCCGACGGCGTAAAGCTCGTCGTATCGGCTGAAGACCTCAGCACAGGTGCCGTCCATGATCTGCTCTCCGTCCGAGAACACGATCACGCGGTCGCAGTAAATGGCCATATCCTCCATACTGTGGCTGATAATGAGAACGGAATTGCCCGTGCTCCGCTGGTATTCGCGGATTCCGGTCAGAATTTCACGGCGGCCACGAGGGTCAAGGCCGGCCGCAGGCTCGTCCAGCACCAAAAGCTTTGGCTCCATGGCGATAACGCCTGCCAAGGCCACGCGGCGCTTTTGTCCGCCAGACAGGTCAAAGGGAGATTTTTTAAGGGTTTCCTCCGACAAACCGGTAAAACGGGCGGCACGGTGAACGCGCTCGGTGATCTCCTCCTCGGAGAGGCCCATATTGCGGGGGCCGAAGGCAATGTCCTTTTCTACCGTCTCCTCAAAGAGCTGGTGCTCCGGATGCTGCATAACGAGACCCACCTTGAAGCGGACGGAGGCGATTTTTTTCGGATTCTCCCAGATGTTGACCCCCTCCACCAGCACCTCGCCGGAGGTGGGCTTGAGAAGGCCGTTCAAAAGCTGAACCAAGGTGGATTTTCCGGAGCCTGTATGGCCGATAATTCCGGTAATGGTGTTTTCCCGGATCTCCAGATTGATTCCCTTGAGGGCGTGTATTTCATACGGCGTGCCGCGGCCGTACACAAAGTCTACGTTTTTCAGTTCGGCAATGGCCACGTTTATACGCTTCCTTTCTTTCTCTCTTCAAGAGCTTTTTTTACGACCTTGGCGCATTCCTCGGGGGTATATACGCCCACAGGAACGGGGAGTCCAAGCTCCTTTAAGCGATAGACAAACTCCGTTGCCTGAGGAACCTCAAGGCCTGCGTGCCAAAGCTCCTCGGCCCGGCAGAAGATCTCGGAGGGGGAGCCGTCCATGTAGATCTTGCCACGGTTCATTACGATAACACGGTCGGCGCGGGTAGCCTCGTCCATGTAGTGGGTGATCATAATGACGGTAATGCCCTCCTCGCGGTTCAGGCGCTCGATGGTATTCATAACCTCGCGTCGGCCGTGGGGGTCGAGCATGGCAGTGGATTCGTCAAAGATGATGCATTTGGGGCGCATGGCAATAATACCGGCAATTGCTACGCGCTGCTTTTGTCCTCCGGACAACTTATGAGGCGCATGGCGGGCATATTTAGTCATGCCAACGGTAGCAAGCGCTTCGTCCACCCGCTGACGGATCGTTTCCGACGGGAGGGACAAATTCTCAGGACCGAACGCCACGTCCTCCTCTACCACCGTTGCAACGATCTGGTTATCCGGATTCTGGAATACCATGCCGATCTTCTTGCGGACGTCATAGACTTCCTCCTCCGACAGCTCGCCAGCGGTGATCTCCTTGCCGTCAATGGTGATGGTGCCAGAATCACAGGGGAGAATCATATTCAAAAGCTTAGCCAAGGTGGATTTTCCGGAGCCGTTATGGCCGAGAACGGCCACAAAGGAGCCCTCCTCGATCTCAAACGAGACGTCATCCACTGCTTTTTTTGCGGGAGCAGCCTGAGCGCCGGCAGTATCGTCGACCTCAACAGGATAGGAATAGGTAAGGTGCTCCGCTTTGATCAGTATACTCATAATTGCCTCCTGACCGTATTATTTTGATCTTGTCCAACGGGCGGCCGCGCCGCAGGGCAAGGCTCCACCGCTTTGAGTAACCGGGAGTGCGACCTCGCCGGTTTCAGTCGTTCCGCCGAATTTCGGCTCTACCTCAGCAGCCAGAACGTAGCCCATGGTCAAGGGCGAGAGGCCGGTGGTATAAGAGTTGATCAGCATAAAGAGGGGATCGTCGCTTAGGATCTGAGTACAAAGGGCGACGAAATCGCCAATGCATTCCTCCAGCTTCCAAACCTCGCCGCTGGGGCCGCGTCCGTAAGAGGGCGGATCCATAATGATGCCGTCATAGCGGTTGCCGCGACGGATCTCACGCTCGATAAACTTGCGGCAATCGTCCACGATGTAGCGGACGGGTGCCTCACCGAGGCCGGAGAGGCGGAGATTTTCCTTTGCGCACTGAACCATGCCCTTAGAGGCATCCACGTGCACAACGGCGGCGCCGGCCATAGCGGCGGCGGCGGTAGCGCCTCCGGTATATGCAAAGAGATTCAGAACCTTGACCTCCCTGCCCTCTGCGCGACGGGCGCGGATCAGGCCGGAGAACCAATCCCAGTTAACGGCCTGCTCGGGGAAAAGACCGGTATGCTTGAAGCCCATGGGCTTTAGGGCGAAGGTAAGCTTGCCGTAAGAAATGTTCCAGGACTCGGGCAGGTCGTTTTTCACCCAGCTGCCTCCTCCGCTGGAGGAGCGGCGGTAGATGCCGTCCGCCCGGCGCCAGAGGGGGCTCTTTTTCTTGCCCGACCAGATCACCTGGGGATCAGGACGGATCAGGATATAGTTACCCCATCGCTCAAGACGCTCTCCGTCCGAGGCGTCGATCAATTCATAGTCTTTCCATCCATCGCTTAAATACATAATCGTTTCCTCCGTTTTAACGGCCTGATTTCTTATTTGTTATAGTACTGCCCAAGACGGGAGCCGCCGCAATGGGCGTGGCAGATGGCAAGTGCCAGGGCGTCTGCCGTATCGTCGGGCTTTGGGGGGGCATCCAAATTCAAGAACATGGTTACCATGGAGATGATCTGCTTTTTTTCTGCTCGGCCGTAGCCAACCACGGCCTGCTTGACCTGCAGGGGGGTATACTCATAAAGAGATACTCCATTTTGCACTGCGGACAGAAGAATGACGCCTCTTGCCTCGGCTACGATAATACCGGTTTTTTGGTTGGTGTTGAAGAACAGCTCCTCCACCGCCATAGCATCCGGACGGTATTTGTGAATGATTGCCGTCAACTCCCGATAAATGGTGTGAAGGCGATCCGGCGTGGGTGTGCCGGCACGAGTCTGAATGGCACCGTAGTCAATGACCCGGAAACGGTTGTTTTTATATTCCAGAACGCCCCAACCGACGATTGCATAGCCGGGGTCGATGCCAAGAATGATCACGGTGACTTGCCTCCCTTCGGGCGCGTGATAGCAAAACTTTCCTAATATAATATTATAGCATACTATCCTCCACAAGTCAAATAGAAAAGATGAATATTATTTGAAGGATTTATGTCCTTTCGCGAATCGGATTTGTGCTATCTGCCGTACATGCCCGTCGGGAACAAGTACAAAAAGCCTCACGAGAAATAGTAACAAAAAGCGGCCGTAATTTTTTACGGTCGCTTTTCAAATTTTGGTTTACTTCCCGGGAAAAGAATGGTATAATAGTAAATATGTACGGTGGGGACTTATGCCCATCGATTCTCTTGGAGGAGGTACCTGCCTTGCCTACGATACCGAAGCTGACTGTGGGAGATACGCTGGAGCTGAAAAAGCCCCATCCCTGCGGTGGAAAAACCTTTAAAATTTTACGTGTCGGTGCGGACGTACGCATTCTTTGTGCCACCTGCGGACACGATATGACTCTTGAGCGAATCAAGCTGGAAAAGAGCATTAAAAAGATCATTCCTGCAACGGAGGAAACCCAATGAACAAATTTTTATCGAACAAATTGATCTCACCGTCGGCGCTCCTTGACCGGACGGGACTCAAGGACCGCTTCCGTCGGTTGATGGCGGACAAGGGCTATCTGGGCCTGGCCTTTTTGATTCCCTTTGTCCTTATGACGCTGATCTATGCGGGAATGGACGTTTGGCCCTTTGGCCGCCACAGCATTCTGATGCTGGATATGAACGGTCAGTACATTTATTTCTTTGAGCAGTTCCGCGACATTATTCTTGGCAAGGGCAACCTGCTTTATTCCTTTGAGCGCGCCATGGGCGGTGAGTTCTTCGGTATTTTTGCCTACTACATCTCCAGCCCCTTCTCCTTTGTGACCCTCCTCTTCCCCCAGCGGATGATCACGGAGGCCGTCTTCCTTATGATGGTGCTGAAATGTGCCAGCTGTGGCCTTACCTTTGGCTACTATCTGCACGCCACCCGCAAAAGAGCTCCCTATACCACCATCATCTTCTCGACGGCTTACGCCCTGACCTCCTACAGCGTGGTTATGCAGAACAACATTATGTGGTTTGACTGCATTATCCTGCTCCCCCTCATTGTTCTTGGTATTGAGGAGCTGATCAAGTACGGAAAATTCAAAATGTACGTGATCTGCCTTGCCTGGGCGGTATTCAGCAACTTCTATATCGGTTACATGATGTGCTTCTTTGTGGCCATCTACTTCTTCTACTACTTTATTGCCCATCCCACTACCGTTACCAATCCCCGCAGTGAGCGGTCCCACTTTATCAAGTCCCTTGTGCGCATTGGCATTTGCTCTGCCATTGCTCTTGGTATTGCGGCATTTATTATCCTTACCGTTCAGTATTCTCTGACCTTCGGTAAGAGCACCTTCTCGACGCCGAATCTTACGGTTTATGAGAAGTTTGACTTCCTTGACCTTCTGACCAAGCTGTACGTGGGTTCCTACGACACGGTGCGGACGGACGGACTGCCCATGATCTACACCGGCTTGCTTACGATCATTCTCCTGCCGGTATACTTCCTCTCAAACAAGATCAAGCTGAGAGAAAAAGCGGCCACCTGCGGACTTGCGTTCCTGTTCCTTGCCAGCTTTAACGTAAGCGTTATCGACCTGTTCTGGCACGGCATGCAGGTGCCCAACTGGCTGAATTACCGCTATGCCTTTATCCTTTGCTTTGTCCTGCTTATGATGGCGGTGAAGGCCTTTGACTCTCTGAAAGAGACCTCCTACTCCGTGATTCTCGCCTCCATTGCCGGCTGGAGCATTCTGCTTCTGATTCTCCAGAAGCTGGGCTACTCCAACGTACACGATTTTGCGTGCGTATGGCTTTCCATCGTATTCTTTGCCATCTATGCCTTTGTGATCCGATTCTTTACCACGACTCGCTTGAAGCAAACCGCTATGACGCTTTTGACGGCGGTGGTTGCCATTGAACTCTTTGTTGGCGGACTTTTGAATCTGGCCTACTTCATCAAGGACGTTGGTTACGCCAGCCGTGCAACCTACACTGTATTTATGGATGCCATGCGGCCGGCGGCAAAATGGGTTCTTGACAACGACGACTCCTTCTACCGTTTTGAAAAGACCATTTCCCGCAAGGTAAACGATAACTTTGCGCTGAACATCCGCGGTGTGACCAACTCCACCTCCACTCTGAACCGATCCATTATCGTATTACTGGATCAGTTGGGTATTGCCTCTCCCACCTACGCACACTGGTCGCTTTACACGGGTGCGAACCCTGTGTTCGACTCCCTGCTCGGTATTAAGTATCTGATCACACCGATCCATCTGGCGGAATCGGAGATCCAGTACTACCAGACCTACAGCTACAAGGCGCATGAGGGTGCCTCTGAGCTGTACGAGATGGTGCAGAACATCAACGATCAGTTTGAAATTTACAAAAATCCGGATGCGCTGTCCATCGCTTACTGTGTAAGCCAGGACATGAAGGAATTTGACATGACCTCCGGTAGCTATCTGACTCCCTTTGACCGGATGAACGGACTTCTTTCCACCATGAACGGATACACCCGTTCCTACAAGATCTTTGCATCGGCCTCGGCTAATGCGGCCTCTCCGGAACTGAACAACTGCACGGTAAAGATTACCACCGGTGCGCGCACCTATTCGAGAATCGATGCGAGCAAGCCTGCCACCATCACCTACACTGTGACGGCCAAGAAAGACGGTCACATCTATTGCTTCTTCCCGGCAGAAACCTACTACGGCGAATGCAATCTTGAGATTCAGTACGAGGAGGACGGTGCATTTGAGCACTACTCCACCTACTACGGCCTTGAGACCTATACCACGGTGGATCTGGGTGAATTTGCTGAGGGACAGACCTTCCGCGTTCGTCTTTCCTTTGACTACGGTCAGCTCCGCTTGCGCTCCCGCACCAACTACTTCGTTTACGTGGATGAGGAAATGTACGACTCCTTCCTCTCTCCCCTGAAGGAGGGTCAGCTGAACATTACCGATTGGTCCGACACACACTTTGACGGAACCATTTCCGCAAAAGAGAATCAGATCGTATTTACCACCCTGCCCTACGATGCCGGCTGGATCGTAAAGGTGGACGGTCAGCGGGTTGACACCTACAAGGTGCTGGATTCTCTGCTTGCCTTCGACATCGATGCCGGTGACCATACGGTTGAGATGGTTTACCGTCCCACCTGCTACGTGGCGGGAACCACGATCACCTTCGTATCCATCGGTCTGTTTGCAGGTCTTTGGGTACTGGATACCAAGCGGAAGAAGAATAACAAAATCGGATTTACCGTTCCCGGTGAGGAGCTGACCCCTCTTGAGGGTACGGAAGAGATTTTTGAGGAAAACCTTCCGTCCGATACGGAGGAGGACGCCGGCAAGGCCGATGCGCCTTCGAGCGACGCTTAAGAAAGGAATCTTTGCTTTATGATCTATCATCTTTGCGGCGAGGTCGTTCTTTGTGAGAACGACTTTGCCGTGCTGGACGTGGGTGGTGTTGGCTATCGGTTGACGGTTAGCCAGAACACTGCCGCACGGATACGTGCAAATATTGGAAAAACCCTAAAGCTCCTTACCCACATGAGCGTTCGCGAGGATGCGGTGGAGCTGTTCGGCTTCCGGGATGAGGATGAATTGACGGCGTTTAAGCTGTTGATCACCGTTTCCGGTGTGGGCCCAAAGGCGGCGATGTCCATTCTTTCCGTAATGACGCCTGACCGACTGGCTGCCGCCGTTTGTGCGGAGGATGCCAAGGCCATTGCCAAGGCACCCGGTGTTGGCTCGAAAACGGCCGCGCGAGTGGTGCTGGATCTGAAGGGCAAGCTGGCAAAGGAATTCCCGTCGGCCACGAACGGAGTGGTTTATGAAGAGATGGGGCAAGCTCCCAGCGGTGGAAATGCAGACGAGGCTCTGGAGGCCCTGATCGTACTCGGCTACCGTCGGGCGGAGGCCATGCAGGCCATGAAGGGTCTGGATCCCTCGGCAGACACGGGCGCCCTGATCAAAGCGGCTCTTGCAAAACTGATGAAATAAGGAGGTATTCGTATGCCAATGAATGAAATGGAATATGACTTTGAGGATCGGATCCTCTCTTCCTCCTACACCTCGGAGGACACGGACAACGAGCCCACCCTGCGCCCCCGAACCTTTGACGAGTACATCGGCCAGGAAAAGGCGAAGGAGGTCTTGAAGATCTACATTGACGCGGTAAAGCTCCGCGGCGATGCCCTCGACCACGTACTGCTGTACGGACCGCCCGGCCTCGGTAAGACCACCCTCTCCGGCATTATTGCGGCGGAGCTTGGCGTAAATCTGCGCCTGACCTCCGGTCCTGCCATCGAAAAGCAGGGAGACCTGGTGGCTTTGCTTACCAATCTGAAGGAAAATGACGTTCTGTTTATTGACGAGATCCACCGTCTCTCCCGACAGGTTGAGGAGGTTCTTTACCCTGCCATGGAGGACTCGGCCGTTGATATTATTATTGGAAAGGGCCCGTCGGCACGGAGTATCCGGATCGATCTGCCCAAATTTACTCTGATCGGTGCAACCACCCGATCCGGTCAGCTGACCGCCCCCTTGCGCGACCGCTTTGGCGTGCTTCTCCGTCTGGAACTTTATTCCCCGGAGGAGTTGGCGACAATCGTTAAGCGCAGTGCCGGCATTCTTGGGATTCCCATTGATGAGGAGGGTGCTTTGGAGGTCGCCTCCCGCTCCCGCGGCACACCCCGTATTGCCAACCGCCTCTTAAAGCGCGTGCGCGATTTTGCCCAGGTGCGCGGAAACGGTATGATCGACGTAAACTGTGCCCAAAAGGCTTTGCGTATGCTGGAAATTGACGAGCTGGGGCTTGACAACACTGACCGTCGGATGCTCCGAACCATTATCGATTTTTATGACGGTGGACCCGTGGGTCTGGAAACCTTAGCCGCCACCATTGGTGAGGAAGCAGTAACCATTGAGGACGTTTACGAGCCGTATCTGATGCAGATCGGATTTTTAAGCCGTACGCCCCGGGGACGTTGTGTAACCAAGCTGGCCTACGACCATCTGGGAATTCCCTTCCGTGGTTCGCGGACAAATCCGGCACAGATCTCTATGGAAGACAACGCTTAAACCAAGAGCGGGGCGGTAAACAACGCCTCGCGGATGGCCTCATAAATATCACTTGCCTTATTTTGCGGGAGCGGATTTTGTCCTCTCCCGCATTCAAAGGTAAAGGCGGGACGGTTAAAGGCTTGAATAAACCAATCCGTCAGACCTCCGTAGGCGGCCATGCCCTCCGGCCTTGACGGTCGGTATCCGGTCATGCGGCCGAAGAGTGCGGCGATCCGTGCGGAGGATGGCGGTATGCAATCACCGGAGGAATAGTAGATCTCCTCGCCTTGGGTATGCAAAGTAAGGATCATGCGGATGTTTTCGTGGCGGCGAATATAGCTCGCCAGAGCGGCGGTTTCCGGCTCAGACTCCGGATATTCCCCGCTGAAGCGGGTGGGTGCACCACCGAAAATTCCCTTCTCCCGTTCCAGCCTTTTATATGCGGCAAAGCCGGCGTTATAGTTATGGTTCAGATCCACTCCGCGGGCGTTGGCCTGCCAGCGGGTAAAATCCGGATTGCCGCCGTTATAGAACAACAGGCGCTCCCTGACGGGATCGTTTCCCGGGATTCCGTGGATCTGAAGATCAGCGCCATCGGGATTGAGCTGAGGAACGATGCACAAGCATCGGTTTTCCGCAACACAAGACGGGCGGATGCCATAAACGTGACGCTCCGTACCGGCCAAGCGGCAAAAATCCTCCACGTAGGATAAGAGCACCTCTGTGGTGATCCACTCCATTCCATGGTGAGTTGCCACGTATAGAACCGTCGGCTTGCGTGGGTCGCCGATGCGAAGAAGGGGGATGTCCCGACCAAGGACACTTTGGCCGAGGGAGGTCATCTTCAAAATTGGGAAACGCTTCAGGAGTGTCCCGATTGCCTTTTGCGTATGGGCAGAATCGTAAGGATGGGTATGATCCATGATGCTTACCTTCGCTTTCTTGTTTCGATCGCTCACTAAGAGTATTTAGTACCATATTTATGTGAATTTACAGAAAAACATTCCGCCGTCATATGGCTGGGTGTTTTCAGAAAGGAGCTTTTCTATGGCAAAGACCAAAGCCTGCCCAAAAACGGACACCGAACGGTTTTTGACTGTGGCCTGCGTAACGGTTTTTGGAACGGTGATCTTGTATCGGCTATGCTACATGCTTCGGACGGCGGTTTATTATGACTCTTCCGTTACGGATGCAATGTTTAATCTGATCCACTACATTTGCTCCGCTCTGCAATCGGCCGCGCACGGGTTGATGCTGGCGACAATCGTATGTGCGTTCTTCCTTGGGGAGCCGAAATGCTACCGTCGGGCAATTTTCATTGCCAGCGGCGGAATTCTGCTTCTCCATCTCTCTGCCTTTCTTGTGGATCAAATCAACGGAGTGATCACGGATGCGCTGTCGACGCTTTTGCTTGTGCTGATCACCATTTTAATTGAGCTTCTCCTTGAAACGGCCGTTACGGTGCTGATTCTTTGGATCGGCTTCCGCAAGAAACGTGCCTTGCTTCCGGTGGAGTCCGTATTTTCCCTCAAAAAGCCTCCCCAGGTGGCGGCTTTGGCAGTCGCGGCCGTTTACTTCCTTGAGTGCCTTTATGCACACGTCACGGAGATCGTAAGCTTCTTTCTCTCCGATGCGGCGGTGTTCAACGGCGAGGTGGCCTTTGAGATCGTTGGACGGTTCTTTGAAGCGGCCATGACGGGATTTGTAATTCCCTACGCCATGATTCTGCTGTTTTTACTGTTTTTCGCCCCAAGAAGCGAAAAAAATTAACATTTAACGAGAGAATATTCTAAGAAAGCTATTCCATTTTTCGTTTAATTGTGATATGATATAAATTGTGGTTTTATATGCCCATGGGGCAATGGCCCGTATTATATTGCCGCCATGCGGCTTTGGAGGTTATCATGAAAAAAATTATTGCAGTACTTCTTTGTTTCGTTATGGTCGCGGCACTGGCTGCCTGCGGCGGTGACGATTCTCAGGCGCGCTACGATTACGACCTGAGCGAGTACATCACAGTTGGTGATTATAAGAATCTGGACGTTACCATCTACACCAAGACCAGAGATCAGGAAAAGCAGGAGGTTATCGACTACTACACCTCTTACTACGCAACGCCTGACAAGACCGCTACTGCGGCAGACGGCGACACCGTTTACATCTCTTACACCTGCACCGTTGACGGCGCTAAGGTAGACAAGGAATCTGCTACCAACACCTACGTTGTACTGGGTAGCGAGACCCTTCTCCCCGAGGTTGAGGCCGCAATTGTTGGTCTGCTTTCCGGCAAGACCGTTACCGTTGAGGCTACCTTCCCTGCTGACTACGAGAGCGAGGCAGAGGTTGCCGGTAAGACTGCTACCTTTGAGGTTACCCTTACTCACGTTATGATCGACGCAGAGTACAACGATGCCTTTGTTGCCGCTTACTTTGCCGGCTACGGTGTTTCCACTATGGCTGAGTTTGACGAGTACATGAACCGCAACTTCCTTCTCAATGCCGTTCTGGACGCAATTCAGGGCAATCCCACCTACAAGGTAATTGCTTACCCCGAGCGCGAGCTGAATGAGGCCGTTGACGAGCAGTTCACCTATGAAGATTCCGCTTACAAGAACAACTATGGCTTTGGTCTTGCTGATATTCTTGAGGCAAGCGGAAAGACTGTTGACGAGTACAAGGCTGAATTGAAAAAAGATGAGACCATCCTTGCTACCGTTGAGACTGAGATGCTCTACTACCACATCATTCGTTCCGAGAACTTTGCGGCAAGCGACGAGGAAGCAAGTGAGCTCCGTTCTCAGCTGATCTCCGAGGGTGTTGAATACTACCGCCAGCTCTACGTTAAGAACGGTATCACCGGTTCTACCCTTGACAGCTACCTTGTAAACGTTCTTGCGGCTCTTCAGGAGACCTACACCGTTGAGGGCTGCAAGCAGAATATCCTCTACGACCTGGTTGAGGAGCTGATCGTAAACGGTCAGAACGTTTCCTACGTTGACGAGTTCGCTCCTGAGGCTGATACTGAGGAAAAGACTGAGACCAACTGATTCAAATGACAACAAAAAACGCATCGCGGATTGGCGTGATACTCTTATCGGAGTATCACGCCAGTTCTATTCGCCTGCGGCGAGTTCTATTGCGCACAATTGCATTGTGTACGCAGTGATATTCGGCTGTCGCCGAGTGATATTTGCTTCGCAAGTTTTAAGGCGAATAGAATATCACTGAACCCGTAAGGCTTCAATATCACGATTGCCATAGCAATAATATCACTCCGACGAAGTCGGAATATCACTTTTGCTTTCTCTGCAAATTTGTGTTATAATGGTGTTAACGAAAAGCCTCTCCCTTTGGGAGAGGTGGCGGCGAAGCCGACGGAGAGGGTTAGATTATGGAATGAAACGCCCTCTCACCCGCTATCGCGAGAGCTCTCCCACAGGGAGAGCCTTTGGATACGCGAAATCTTAGGGGTATGGGCTTTGCCCGATGCCGACGTTGCTTGCAACGCTGTAATACAAGAGCGGAACTGGCGATAAACAGAACGATAGATAGAATTTTGGAGGTTTGGCTATGAGAGCAATCATTTTTGACGCATTTGGCACTCTTTTCAAGGTTGCAAGTGGCGGTTCTGCAAAAACAATCCTAAAAAATATAACGGAGTGTGGGATAGATCTTGATGAAAAAGTTTTTCTTGAGGAATGGAAATCATACTATAAAACACACACATCAGACGATTGTAAATTTCTGACAGAACGTGATATTTTCATTTCAAGAATTCAAATGTTTTATGATAGATATCATGTCAAGAGAAATGCCGAAAACGATGCAAATTCTTTACTTGCAACTGCATTCTCGCGTGAAGCGTATCCCGAAACTAAAGACGTATTACATGATCTTATGAAAAACTATTTGGTTTTCATTGGTTCTAATACGGATAACGATGTGCTTGAATGTGTTATGCAAAATAATAATGTTGCCGTTCATAAAGTATATACTTCTGAAAATTTGAAATGTTATAAGCCGTCCGGTCATTTTTTCAGACAAATCTTGGATGATAGCGCGCTTTCGGCAAATGAAGTCCTGTTTGTTGGCGATTCTGTAACAGATGATATTATGGGACCTAAAGCAATTGGGATAAAAACTGTTTGGATCGATAGAGATGGTGTTGGCGGTGATTTCGGACAAGACTACACAATTACTAATTTAAATGAACTAATCAATGGCATATTAAGATGATCGAGAATAAAAAATTCCCACAAACCGTTTGTTTTGGTTTGCGGGAATTTTTTGATTATGATTTCTCCGATAAGAATATCTCGCTTTTCCGCGATGCGTTTTTTCTTTACGCTAAGTAGCGCTTGTACTTTTTGAGAACGGAATACAGGAGCAAGCCAAACACGCCGGAGGAAAGAACCTCTCCGATGAAGACGGTTATCACAAGGAAGGATAACGCATCCGGCACACCATAGCCATAACGAAGCACCAAAGGAACAATGACCGTATTGGACACAATGTTCGGAACGGGAGTAAGAGCCGGCCAGCGGCGGAGGAGATAGCCTCCTAAGGCGCCGAAGAGGGTTGCCAGCGATCCGAACAGGATATCCAGCGGGATACCGTTGGTAAGTAGGTTGGATAAAAGACATCCGATGGCTAAGCCGGGGATGGCCGCCGGAGTGAAGGCGGTCATGACAATGAGTGCTTCCGACAGGCGGAGCTGGATCACGCCGCTACTGAGGCCTACCAATGAGCAGAGCCACGTGATAACCACGTAAATAGCGGCAATGAGGGCGGTTTTGGCGATAAACCTGATTCGATTGTTCTTGGGGGACATGCTTTTTTCTCCTTAGTTTTGTTTTACGTGAGGATGGTTACGAACTCACGTTTTATTTATTTGTGTGCCTCCACGTAGGCGTAAAATTCGTCTACCATGTGGGCGCGCAAACGTTTATAGGTTTCCCTGTCCTTGCCGCCGATGGGGGCGCCGTCCAGGGTTTTGGCCGCCAGGCAGAATTTGCTGGTGCTGCTGACGAGAACCTCGTCGGCATCCTTCAGCTCTGCCATCGTGTAGCGACGCTCCTCCACGGGAATGCCCAGTGCTTTTGCCGCCAGCAAAAGGTGGGCGCGGGCAATGCCGGGAAGAATATAATTGTCGGCCGGGTGGGTGATCAGCACGCCATCCTTCAGAATGGACACGTTGCTGTGAGCGCATTCCGTAACGATTTCTCCCCGGTGGAGAACCGTCTCAAAGCAACCGCGCTCGGCCGCCTTTTGCGACGCAAGAACGCTGGGAAGCAGGTTGATGGTCTTGATATTACACATCAGATAGCGGATATCCTCCGCCTCGGTCAGGTCCACCAGCATTTCGGGATCCACCATAGGGCACTGGGTCACCGTTGCCATAAGGCTGGGAGGAGTGTCCTTGGGAAAGGCGTGGCCACGGGGGGCACATCCGCGGGAGGCCTGGAAATAGATGAGAGTCTCCTTCCCTTCCACACGGGATACCAGATCCGATAAAATGGCATGGAGTTCCTCCTTGGTATAGGGCAACTGAATGCCAATGGCACCGCAACTACGGAAGAAACGGTCAATATGCTCCTCAGCGGCAAACATAACGCCGCTGTTGCAATATGCCACATCGTACACGCCGTCACCGAAATAGCAGGCTCGATCCGTAATGGGCATGGTCAGCTCCTCGATGGGGCCGATCTTGCCGTTGTAATATCCGATACTCTTCATGGGAATCAACTCCTTTTCCTTAACAGTTTATGCAAGGGTTACCTTTTTGCCTGCCACCAGATCAACCGTTACCTCGCCCGCAGGAGTTGCAACCGTTACGGTCTGATCCACGGGAGACTCCAGGCTATAGGACTTGAGGGCGTTGTTTTCCCATACGATATCAACGGTGATATCGCCCTTGGCTTTGAGGCCGGAGACGGAGCCATTCTTGAAATCGGAGGGGAGAGCGGGCAGGATGCGGATCTTACCGTTCTCGCACTGGAGAAGCATCAGGGTGATACCGGCACATACGCCGTAGTTACCGTCGATCTGGAACGGGGGATGCGCATCAAAGAGGTTAGCGTAGGTTCCGCCGCCCTTCCAAACCGCGTCGTTTGAGGGATCGACGAACTTGAGCTGGTTCTTAACGAGCTGAAGGGAGTGGTCGCCATCCTTGAGCTTTGCCCAAAGGCATACGCGCCAGCCCATGCTCCAGCCGGTGCTGACGTCACCGCGGCGCTGAAGGGTTACACGGCAAGCCTCAGCAAGCTCGGGCGTTGCCTCGGTGGTAATGCTCTCACCGGGGTACAGACCGTAGAGGTGAGAGGTGTGGCGGTGGTAAATGTCGTTTTCCTTATAGTCCTTATCGTACTCCAGGAGCTGACCCTCGGAGCCGATTTCATAAGTGTTGAAGGTGGGCAGCTTGGCACGTACTTCCTTAACGAAGTCATCGTCGATGCCGAGAATCTTAGCCGCCTCCGACAGGTTGCCGAAGAGATCCATCAGGATACCCTGGGTCATTGCGGCGTGGCGGGCGAGGGAGACGCGGCTGGTTTCGGTGTGGTAGTATGCGTTCTCGGGGGATGTGGTGGGACAAATGATGTAGTGGTCTCCATCCTGGATCATGGTATCCAAATAAAACTCGGCGGCACCCTTCATTAAGGGATACGCGGTATCGCGGAGGAAGTCCACGTCAAGGGTGTACTCGTAATGCTCCCACAGGTGGCGGCAGAGCCAACCGGAAGACATATTCCAATACGCATAGCCAAGACAGCCGGAGCGCTGACAGCCTACGGGGGTAGCAAGACCCCACAGGTCGATGTTATGGTGGCAGCAATAGCCCTTGGCTCCGTAGAAGTCCTTGGCGGCGTCCGCGCCGGTTACGCTGATCTTACGGATCAGATCAATTACGGGCATATCAAGACCGGCCAGATTGCTCATAAGCACGGGCCAATAGTTCATTTCCGTATTGATATTGACAGTGTAATTGGAGGACCAGGCGGGATAGAACTGCTCGTTCCAGATGCCCTGCAGGTTGGTGGCCTGACTTCCCTCACGGGAAGCGGCGATTACAAGGTAGCGTCCAAAGTTATAGAGGAGCTCTACCATGCCAAGATCGGCGTCCTTATTCTCCGAGAGAATGCGGTCAACGGTCATAGCATCGGAGGGAGCAAAGCCAAGATCGAGCTTAACACGGCTATAAAGGCTCTTATGGTCGGCCACGTGGTTATCGCGAAGGTCGGTGTAAGACTTTTTGGCGGTCTCGATCACGCGCTCCTCGCAAGGATAGTAATAGGGCTTGTTCGGAAGAACATCGAAGCTGATGTAGCTGGTCTCGATGCACATAATAAAGGTTACTTCGGTAGCCTCGCTGACGGTAACGATGGTGTCGTCACAGCCAAGCTTGCCGTCCGTATTGGTAGCACCGATCGCGGCAAACTTTACACCCTCTCCGTCGTACACAGTGGGAACCAATCCCTTGGCATAAGAGGGAGATACGGCGGTGGGGCACTCGCCGGTAAGATAGAGGCGGTTGCCGCCGGCGGTGGATGCGCTCTTGAGCTGGCAATCTGCCGAGAATACATAGTCGACAGGCTTATCGGAGGTAATATGAACCACTACGCAGTTATCGGGGTTGGAAACGAAATATTCCCGAGCAAAGTGGATACCGTTCTGGGTATAGCGGACGGAGAGGATACCGTTTTCCATATCCAACTCGCGGATATAGTCCCCGACCTTGCCCTCACACTTAGTCTCCACATAGAGATTGCCGAGAGGCATGTAAGACTGGCCGTAGTCAGCGGAGAACTCGCGCTCAAGGAGCCAGGTTGCTTCCTCGATCTTATCCTCCAGCACCAGCTGTTGACCCTTGTGATAGGCTTCAACGGCGTTGGGCCGGGTGATACGACGAGGCTTGCCGGACCAGAGGGTGTCGTGGTTCAGGGAAATTCTTTCCTTGTCCAAGCATCCGTAGACCATGGCGCCAACGGAGCCGTTGCCAAGAGGAAGCGCCTCTTCAAAGCAGGTGGCGGGGGATGCATATCTCAATTTGTTTTCCATAAATCGGTCTCCCTTGAAATTCAAATTATAGTTAAAAATATTATACCATTTCCCTGTCTCTGTGTCAAGAATCTGCGCTCTTTTGTCTTGACAGAAACTTGTTCCTGTGCTAAAATAGTTGCGTTGTCAATGCGGGCGTGGCGGAATTGGCAGACGCGCCAGACTTAGGATCTGGTGGGTTCCCATGCAGGTTCGACCCCTGTCGCCCGCACCAGCGGCAAGTTGCCGCACCCAAGAATCGGGTTGCGACAGCAAAGATCCGAGCCTCATCACACGACGGTGGGGTTCGGATTCATTTTTATTTACTACACAAAAAAAGCACTTGCGCGAGGGCGTGCAAAATTAGCTGTAAAATGAAATTAGCCACCACGTTTTTTCGTGGTGGCTTTTGATATGCAGAAAGCAAAGAAAAGCCCCGCCGAAGCGGGGCAAGAATTAAAACTGTATAGGATAATCACCGTATCCCATACAACATGAAATTCCTTTTAAGGAATAGCGTTGCATTTCAAGGGTTGCAAAAAGAATACACAAACAAGTATGATACATTTCGTTGATTTCATAGGTAAAGCCTAAAGATTTATGCTTGGATTTCTTTTCAATTACAACGTTAACAGCAATCAATTCATCGAGAGCTGACCTTAAGGTGTTTTCCTCAAAATTCAATTTTTCTTTCATTTCTCCAAAGCTGATGTCGCTCATGGATATGATAGCCAAGCAAACGAGGATATTGTTTTTCTTTGAAAGAGTGGGGAGAATTGTTTGTGCAAATTCTACCGTCTCTTGGTTCACGTTTTCAAAAAACTTTCTTGTAACAAGCGCGCCATATCCCTTGCCCGATAACAGTGACAAACCATTTTCGTTAGAAATGTGTGCCGGCTCATCATGCATTTCAGTATTCCTTCCTCTGAGATTGCCTCGAGAAATGCCGTGATGAGCGGGGGCGAATATTTTCAGAGCATCTTCATAGGATGCAATGCTCATTTGTGCGTGTTCTGCTACTTTGTCAAAAACCTTATTGTAGATATCATTATAAGCATAGTCCTCACCATAGAAAAGATAATCTATACTTACTTCGAAGTATGCAGCTATCAGAGGAAGCGTTTGCGTATCGGGAAAAGATGTATTGGTTTCCCATTTCGAAATAGCTTGGGGAGAAATATTCAGCGCACTTGCCAACTGCTCTTGGGTAATGCCCTTACGCTTTCTGAGATCTGCTATATTTTTTGAAATGTTTATTTCTTTCATAATCAAGTTTCCTTTCCGAATTTCACCGTGAGCTCTTCGGTTGTGATTAAATCATATCACAAAAACAGCAAGAAATAAACAACTTGTTCGGATTGCATATCAACTCACAGTTGTTCGTCGCTTGTCAGAATATATATTCAGTTGTTTTTCCGCTTTCCCGACGCTTGCATCTGGGGCAAGCATAGCGCGTGGACGTCCACGCACCATCGGGTAGAAGCCCGAACCCACGATCCGCAGAAGCACGGCGCACAAAAGCCTTCCTCCGGGAGGAAGGGGGACCACGATAGCGGTGGAAGGAGCCCGAGTGACTTTCAGCTTGCATGGATTTTATTGTCACGCGCTCTCCCTCAGTCTTTTGCTGCGCAAAATCCAGCTCCCTCCCGGAGGGAGCCTTTCATAAGTTCCTACCAACAGAAAAACACCACCAAAGAGATTTTCTTGGTGGTGTTCGTGTTTTCTCCGTTAAAGATGCATAGCAGAGCAAGTGCTTTTTTTGCTGTGTCTCTTATGAAGATCAAGGAAGAATCAGCGTATAATCACCGGAGAGGAGGGTTTTGGCAAGGTCGGCCTCGGTGCGGATGCGGTGGGGGCATTCAATGCCGCCGACGGGAACAGTTTGGGTATTATGGGTATCCGCGCTGGAGGTGCGGATCAAATGAGGGTGAGCATCGGCGAAGGCGACGGCCTTTTCGTTCATTTCCGGGGTACTGTTGCCGCGGTTATAGACCTCGACGCCGTCGATGGTCTCTACAGGCAACGGGCCGGGCTCGGGGATATAAGAGGCCTCCCGGTAGGGGTGGGCTTGAATTACGACCACGCCGTTTTCTCGCATAACTCTCGACCAGACGTCAAGGCGGCCATGGTGGAGCTCCGGGTGACGGTAGAGCACGGCGGGGGTAAGGCCGTAGCAAAGAATTTCAAGGCCGGGAACAACGCTTTCCTCAACACCAAACAGAATGTCGAGATCGTAAGCCTCGGCGGCTTGTTTACAGGCAAGATAGTCCTTTTCGTAGGCGGCTACAAAATCCTGCCAGGAAAGCGTGCGGTCGATGCCGCTGTTTCCGTGATAGAAGTGGTTTGTCAGTACCGTACCTGCGTAGCCGTTCTCCGCCAGAGCCCGGCACAGCTCGGTGGGGGTCATGGCGCCGCAGAGGGAGCACGGGGTGGTATGGGTGTGAAGCTGATATTTATAGGTCGGCATGATTATTTGTCCTTTTTGTGTTCTTTATAGTAGCTTCGGAGATAGCGGAGAGTTTCATGCTCTCCTTTTTCCTTCAGCATGACCAGCCAGCTTTCCAAAAGATCGGAGGTTTCCGGGTGAATGGTGCGTCTGGCCTTGCCGCCGAGGAAATAATCCAAGGGGTGGGAATCCGTATACTTATCCTTTAAATAGGTTTTGCTGGCCGCCACGCGGTCGCAGAACATTTCGAGGCAATATTTGAGGGGCATTTTAACGGGCATTACCCTACGTTCTATGGGATTATAGTCCATCCAATACTCAAAGTGGTGTTTGTTTCTTCCCTTATGGTGAAGCCAGGCGGCAGAGTAGCCGTAGGCTTCCCTCTCCCCCTCGTTCGGACTGCGCTTGCCGGTATAGTATTTGACGCCCACAAAGAACTCGGCCGGGGAGAATTTGGACAGATCGTGGGTCAGTCCTTGCCAAGGGATGCCAACCTTTTTGGCGTGGCGGTAGACGGCGCGTCGGTGGGCAATGATGGTGCCTAAGTGGCCGAAAAAGCGATTCATTGGACGGTCATCTCCTTTAGCTCTGCTAAATCGATGCGTGAAAGGGCCTTCCTTGCCCGGTAGGCAGGCAGGTCAAAGGTGAAGATTCCGCTATTTTTGTCCACCTCGTGGAGCTGACCTCGCAGATAATCCGTTACCTTGTTTCTGAGCATTTCGTCCGCGGTATCGGGCATATTCTCATAGAGGTATACCATGGCGGGGACGGCGGCATCATCCAGGTCGTACATAGCGATGACATCCACGTCCTCCAACGAGCCGTCCAGATACCGATCCACGTTATACTCGGCGATTTGGGCATCGGGGCCAGAAAGCGCGAGGATGGAGAAAAAGGCGAGGCATACGAGGACGGAGACCAGCACCGGCTTAAAGCGCTTTACGTACATGGAGGTGGCCGTCAGGATAAACAGAACAGCCAAAAGGAGCATAAACCAAGTGGCGTAGACGCGCAATTGAGTAAGGCCGAAGCGGTCAATATACAGCACCATTTTTGAGATCGCGGTGCTGATGAGAATCAGCGTAAAGACGGAGAGAACGGTGGTAACCAGCTTCAAAACAAGGGGCGGACGATCGTCCTTACGCCGGATAAAAAGGGTGGCGATCAGAATAAGGATGAAATTGATGACGGAAACAGCGCAAAGCTGGAAGAAGCCTTCCCTTGCATATTCCGCATAGCTGAAGTCCTCCGGAAGAATACCGGTGAAGCCGGAAACATAGTATTTCCATTGGGAAACAAAGAATACCACGTAGACAAACAGGAGGGGCAGAACGGCGGTAAGGACGGTGACGGAGGATAAAATTCGGAAGCGGCGGCGGGTATCGGCCAAGCTCTCCTCGGTGACGGTGTCCTCGCCCAATCCGTCGGTGGCGGAGGCGTACACGCTGAACACGGCCATGCCCATGGGGATGGCAAGGAGCAGATGGAAGAGGTGGGTGAAGAGGTCACCCAGCTTGATGCTGAAGATATTATCAATCAGCCGCGAGAAGCCGGAATCGTAAGAAAGAAGGAGACCGACGATAAGAGTGGGAACTAAGGCGAGAAATGCGCCCAAAAGGATACGGCCGATCACCTTACCGCTTCCCTTTCCCCGCCCCATGAAGAGGGCGCTGAACAGGGCACGGAGTGAGCGGAACGGAAGAACAAAGAGGGCTCTGACGTAATCCATAAGAAGCACGGCGGAGAAGCTCTTTTGCCCGGTAGCAACGTATACGAAATAGCAATAGGTCAGAATAGCATAGCCATAGGCGAAAAAGCTTAAGAAGGAATTGGCGGAGAGCATGGGAACGGCGGATAGGAGGATCGCCGACACACCTACAGCGATGGGATAGGCGCGGAGCTTGATTTTTGCGACGGTCAAAAGGATTGCCGTCCCAATATAAAGGAGGGCTACTAAAAGGAGTCCTCCCAAGGGATACTCCCCTACCGGGAAGGCGGTACAAAACAGGAAGGCGCACAGGTAGGTAAGCCAGGCAAGGATGCATTCCGGAATTTTATACGCACGCATTGGTTTTTGTACGGTGGATTCTACGGTTTCGTTCATGATAACTCCTTTCTTAGTCCTCGCGGAACTCGAGAATATCCTCCACTTGGCAATCCAGCGCGCGGCAGATGGCGTCAAGTGTGGAGAAGCGAATGGCTTTGGCTTTGTTGTTTTTTAAAATCGACAGATTGGCCAGAGTGATACCCACCTTATCGGACAGCTCGTTTAAGGACATTTTGCGCTTGGCCATCATGACATCCAGGTTAATTACGATCATTGGGCACCTCACACGGTCAAGTCGTTCTCAGACTTGATGGCGGTGGCCTCCTCGATCACGTTCTTAACCACGCGCACGCAAAGGCCCAAAAAGCCGGCCAAAAGGGTGATGCAGAGGGCAACACGGAAATAAATGCCTACGGCAATGAAAATAAATCCGATCAGGAAACAACACCAGGAGATGCCGCGGATGAGGCGGATGCTACCCGGCGTAAAGACCAGCTCGCGACGAACGCGCAAAAGCAGGCGGAGCAAAAGGACGTCGGTGAAAACGGTAACGGCCAAAATAGCATAAGCCATGGCGTACAAAAGGATCACATCCGTATACGTCAGGGTGCTATGGCCGTGCATGGTATCATGAATGCGGATCAGCGTCTCCATAATGCGCGGCATAAAGGCGGCGCCAAGCACACACATAACGAACAAGAGGCCGGAAGCGGTCAGGGATAAGTGGAGGGAGCGTTGCTTTGGAATTGTAAGCATAGGATTCTCCTTTTGGTTCTCTTTGTTCCTATCCTATCACACGTCAGTCTGTTTGTCAATATATTTTTATCGTTTTTCGATAATATTTTTTGCCTTGCATTTCTTGCGGGGGTATGGTATAATAAGGAAAATTCTAAGAAACGGCGGTACAGACCATGGAACTTAAGGTTATGTCTTTTAATTTACGGTATGAGAACGATTATGACGGAATTAACGCCTTTAAGCACCGCAAGCCACAGATTTTGCAGGTGATCCGGGAGGAAAATCCGGACCTCATCGGCTTTCAGGAGGGCACGGATTCCATGCGCGCCTGGCTCAGGGATCAATTGACCGACTATCTGGTGCTGGGCTGTGGTAGAAATGCTGATTACACGGGCGAGAGCGGACCCATCGCCATTCGCCGAGATCGGTTGAGTCTTCTTTCCTACCGCACGGTTTGGCTTTCTCCGACGCCGGACGTGCCCGGCAGCCGTTATGTGGACAGTGACCAGAGCTCCTGCCCTCGGATCTATCAGGAGGCACGGATGGTGCTGCCCGGCTCCAAACAAATCTTGCGTCTGATCAACGTACACACCGACCATGCAGGTGAGATAGCTCGGATGCTGGAGGTAAAGCAGCTTCTGTCGGAGCTTGGTGACCCCGGAGAGGACGTGCTGATTTACACCGGCGATTTTAATGCAACGCCGGAGGCGCCTGAGATCCGCTACATGACGGAGGCTCGGCCCGAGCTGGGGCTTCGGGATGCTACGTCTGAGCTTGGCGGAACCTTCCATGATTTTGGACGGATGGAGCCCATTAAGATCGACTATCTTTTCACAAATGCAAGCTTCCGCGACACCCGTCAGATTCACTGGGAGCCGGACTATATATCCGACCACGACCCCGTGGTAACGACGCTTGTTTTTTAAGGGTGGGTTATTTTTAAAAACACTTGAAATCGGGTGGAAACTGTGCTATAATAGCAGAAACACCTTGAAAGGAGTGATACCGTGCAAATTCAGGAATCGGGCGAGATGTATCTCGAAACCATTTATATTTTATCGAAAAAGATTCCCTCGGTTCGCTCCATTGACGTATGCGAGCACATGGGTTACTCCAAGCCATCGGTCAGTCGGGCGGTTGGCCTTTTGAAAAACGGTGGATTTATTACCGTTTCCGGCGACGGGTATCTGTCCTTAACGGAGGCCGGACTGGAAATTGCCGAGAAAATGTATGAGCGGCACACCATCCTCGCGGATCTTTTGGTTCGTTTGGGCGTAGAGCCGGACGTAGCTGCGGAGGATGCCTGCAAGATTGAACACAGCATCAGCGATGCATCCTTTGAGGCGATTAAGAAGTATATCTCAAAATTACAATAAGGAAAGCAGCATTGGCCGAAGGCCGATGCTGCTTTTTTTTGAGATGCGAGACATTTTTTCGTCTTTTTGACAAGTTATCCCTTGTTTTTATTGCTGAGATGTGGTAAAATAGTCGAAAAGGAGTGATGCAACGATGAAACGTTCCAGCGGTGTTTTAATGCACATTACGTCCCTTTGGGGCGAGTATTCCTGCGGCGGCCTTGGTACGGCGGCCAAGGAATGGATCGATTTTCTGGCAGATGCCAAATTTACTTACTGGCAGACCCTTCCCTTCTGTCTGCCCGATGAATACAATTCCCCCTACAAGTCCTTCTCTGCCTTCAGCGGCAACCCTTACTTTATCGATCTTCCCACCTTGGCGTATCAGGGCTTGATCACCCGTGAGGAGCTGGACGCTTCTCTGCAGGAGGGACCCTATGCCTGTGAATTTGATCGGTTGGGCAAGGAGAGAATCGCGCTTTTGAAGCGCGCGGCCACCCGCTTTACCGACGTTAAAAAGATGAATGCCTTCTATAAAACCCATAAGCACACGGAGGAATTCTGCAAGTTTATGGCCTTGAAGGAGGCCAACGGTATGAAGCCGTGGTCCAAATGGAAGACCGAAGAGTATGACCCGGATACGTTCTTTGCCTGGAAGTTTATCCAGTACACCGTATTCTCCCAGTGGTTTGCCATTAAGAAATATGCCAATGAAAAGGGTATCAAGATCATTGGTGACATTCCGATTTACGTAGATATTGACAGCTCCGACGTTTGGGCTTCTCCCGAGCTTTATCAGCTGGACGAGAACCATAAGCCCAAAAAGGTGGCCGGTGTTCCGCCGGATTACTTCTCCGAGGACGGACAAAAGTGGGGCAACCCCTTGTACGACTGGGATAAGATGGCAGAGGACGGCTTTGCCTGGTGGCGTGACCGTATGGCCTTTATGTGCGAGCTGTTTGACGGAGTTCGGATCGACCACTTCCGTGGTCTGGAATCTTATTTCTCCATCCCTGCCAAGGCTAAGACGGCGCGGAACGGAAAATGGGTGAAGGGCCCCGGCATGCCCTTGATCAACGCATTGAAGGAGGCTTGCGGCGACAAGCTGATCATTGCGGAGGATCTTGGTGAGATCACGCCGGAGGTAAAAGCGTTGGTTGAGGAAAGTGGATTCCCCGGCATGCGCGTTATGCAGTTCGGCTTCTTGGGTGATGCGGATTCTCCCCATTTGCCTCACAATTATAACAACAACTGTATTGCCTATACGGGCACCCACGACAACAACACCCTCCTCGGCTTTGTATGGGATCTGAGCGTGGAGGACCGTGAGCGGTTCTTAAGCTACATTGGCTACGAAAGCCCTGCGTGGGATCAGTGCTATGACTTTGTGATCCGCACCATGATGGCCAGCCATGCCGGCTTGGTTGTCTTCCCTGTGCAGGACCTTTTGAAGTACGGAAAGGATACGCGCATTAACACCCCCGGTGTGAGCGCCGGAAACTGGGCCTTCCGCATAACGAAGGAGCAATTTGAGACACTGAACAAGCATCTCTACCGTTATTGGAACGAGCTTTACAGCCGCGATTAAATGCAAAAAGACTTTATACGGATTTTCCGTATAAAGTCTTTTTTTAATTATAGAGGATGACGTCGTCGGCATCGCTGATATAAGTGAGACGGTGGAGATCGGGGATGAGACATATGCAGCCTGCGATCTCCGCGCCGGTCTCCGCTAAGAGGGTCTGGGTTTCCGTCTGGGCAAGAATATATTTATGAGCGCCGTAATCGAGGTATCGGGTGACGGTGGCGCGAATGCCGTGATCCGACACGGTGAGGGCATCTGGCGGTATCTTATAACGAAGCTTCTTTTTTAGGATAGCTACACCTGCAGTTTTGATCAGTTCCTCCAAAATATCATCCGGCAGGGGAAGTTCTGCTTCGCCTACCGTAAGATGAAACTCCGTTTTTTTGTGTCCGCCCTCCCGTATGCGGCGCCGGATAACAGACCCGAACAGTGTAGAACTCTCCAGCAGGGGCGGCTGGATGATCTTTCCCTCCTGGAACCACGTAATTTTGCGGAAATCCGGAGCAAGTCCGGTATAGGTAACGCCGACTCCGAAGGTGGCGGTAGTGAACAGGAGGTGATCTCCGTGCCTAAGGTGGATAAGGGTCTTTTGCTCTACCGTTTCCCGGCAGACAATGTTAAAATTGCCGTATTTGCCATTGGCAAGCGCATCCACGGGAACCTCTGCCATATACGTGCCGCTTTCCAATTGAAGAGCGGGTGGAAGCGGGATCGAAATATCTTCCCACGTTGCGGTATTTCCCGATACCGTGACGGTCAGATGATTGCTTTGTGGAATACGGGGACACACATTCTCTCCGGTATCTGAGTCAAAAAAGTGGGCGAAGCTCAGATCAAAGGTAATGGGAATCCGACAGCCGGGCAAAGGAAGAGGTGCATCGTCCACGGAGCGGAGTACCACCTCTGTGCCGTGCTCGGTGACGGTCAGGGCTTCTGTGCCAAGGTCGCCGTAGATCAGGCTCTCGTCTCCCAGCTCCTCAGTATGGGAGACGGTGCACCAGGCAGTATCACTTCCCTGCTCGGGCGCGATGCGGATTCGTTCTGCACGAATGCCCAGCACGCAGGGGCGAGCACCAGAACGCACCTGGGGATGCATTTTTGGGAAAAGCTCCCGGGGACACGGAAACGTGGCATCGGTGTGAGCAATAGAAACGGTGGCGTTAGCTTCATTTACGGTGGCAGTATAGAAATTCATTTGCGGCGATCCAATAAATCCAGCGACGAAACGGTTGCAGGGGTGGTTGTACAGATTTTTCGGAGTATCGATCTGCTGAATGCGGCCGTCCTTCATGACTACGATGCGGGTGCCCATGGTCATAGCCTCAGTCTGATCGTGAGTGACGTAGATGAAGGTGGTATTAAGCTTGGCGTGGAGCTTGCGGATCTCAGCACGCATTTGAGTGCGGAGCTTGGCATCCAGGTTGGACAGAGGCTCGTCAAACAGAAACACCTTGGGTTCCCGAACGATGGCACGTCCCAAGGCAACGCGCTGGCGTTGACCACCAGACATGGCCTTAGGCTTGCGATCCAGATATTCCGTAATGCCTAAAATTTCAGCCGCCTCCAGCACCCGACGGTGGATCTCCTCGTTTGGAAGCTTACGGATCCTCAAACCAAAAGCCATATTTTCATATACGGTGATATGGGGGTAAAGAGCGTAGTTTTGGAAGACCATGGCGATATCCCGATCTTTTGGTTCTACATCGTTCACCAAATGACCGTCAATGTAGACCTCACCGTTTGAGATATCCTCAAGGCCGGCAATCATGCGGAGAGTGGTGGATTTACCGCATCCGGAGGGACCGACGAACACGATGAACTCCTTGTCCTCAATGGACATACAAAAATCCTTGACCGCCTTGGTGCCGCCGGGATAGATTTTATATACGTGACTTAATTTAACGCTTGCCATGCTTTATCCTTTCACCGAACCGCCCGTTACACCGGCGATATAGTATTTTTGCAGCCAAAGAAACAGAAGTGTAATGGGTACGGCAATAACAATGCCGCCGGCACAGAACCGGGTAAAGTAGGTGGCAATATGCTCCCGATCGAGAAACGTATACATTCCGACAGCTACGTTATAGCTGGTTGGGTTGCCGAAGGCAATGAGGGAGGCATACATATAATCGCCCCACGGGCCCATGAAGCCCATCAGCGCCGTATAGATGACGATGGGCTTGGCCAAGGGGAGGACGATCTTCAAGAATACGGTATGGCGATCGGCGCCGTCAATCCGTGCGGCCTCGTCCAGAGCACGGGGAACGGTATCAAAATAGCCTTTGGCAATATAATAGCTCATACCGGAGCTGCCGGTATAGACCAGAATCAGACCGAGGATGCTTTGAGTAAGGCCGATGAGCTTTAAAATAAAGTACACGGCGATCATGGACATGAAACCCGGGAACATTCCTAACACCAAAATCAGGTTCATCAGCGCCTTTCGACCGCGGAAGCGCATACGGGACAGCGTATAACTGACCATAAGCACCATGACCGTTTGCACGGCAGAAACCACAATAGACACGATGAGCGTATTACGAAACCATCTGGGAAAATCCGTATCCCGGAAGAGAGAGAGAAAGTTGTCAAAGGTCCACACCTTGGGGAACACGTAGTTTACCATGCCGGTGGATTCTCCGCGGAAGGCCTGCAAAAGCAGGTAGAAAAAGGGCAAGAGCCACAGGATGGATAAAAAACAAAGGACGGTATAGGTAAGAACGTTCGAGGTTCTTTCCCTTTGCTTTTTGCTTGCCCATTTTTGTTCTGTCATTGAAAATCATCCTCATTTCTGACCGATTTTGTATTGTTATAGACCAAGAGCGAAAAGGTGGCGATGAGGATAAACACCATGATGCCGATGACGGAGGCCATCTTATAGTCACCGGACTCGGCCATGGTCAGCTTATAGAGCCACGTAATCAGCAGGTCGGTGTAGCCCGCCGGAGTCTCGTATTTCAAGGTGGTCGGGCCGCCTCCGGTTAAGAGATAAATGACGCCAAAATTATTGATGTTGCCGATGAAGGTTGTGATAAGATAGGGGGTGGTTACGAAAAGCATATACGGAAGGGTGATCTTTCGGTAGACAAGAAGGGGTCCTGCGCCGTCCATGCGGGCAGACTCGTAAAGCTCGGCAGGAATGTTTAAAAGAATTCCCGTGGCTACCAGCATAATATACGGAACGCCCACCCAGATGTTGATCAGAATCACCATAATACGGGCATACATACCGGCGGACAGGAATGGAATGCGGGCGGATATGAGACCGTAGCTCATCAGAATACCGTTTACGATGCCGTCATCGGCAAACATTCTGGACACCAGCAAAAGTGACACAAACTGGGGCACAGCAATGGTGAGGACGAGAATGGTGCGGAAGATGCTTTTGCCGCGGATGCCCTTTTTATTGATCAGTATTGCCACGATCATGCCAAGGAAGTAATTGGTAAAGGTGGCAAAAAAGGCCCAGATCACCGTCCATATAAGGATATGGCCAAAGGTATAGCCAAATCGGTCGCCGGCGGTTGCACGGCCGATGCCGAGAACGGCGGCAAAATTATCGAGGCCGACCCAATCGAAGAGCTTGCCGGGTGGCAGGTGGGCGGCATCGTAATTTGTAAAAGCAATGAGCACCATAAAAACGATGGGGATGACGGTAAAGATCAGGATTCCGGACAGAGGGAGCGCCAAGAGGGTTTTATAATACTGCCGATCCGTCAGGGCGCGGATGTCCTCCCGTGCGGTGGGAAGTGGGAGGCCCATATCGCGACGGAGCTCAGCTTCCCCGTTTTCCCGACAGGAGCGATACCAGACGTAGAGATAGGCGGCGATAAAAAAGAGGGTGAGGGTGCCGTAAAGAAGAATCAAGAGGCTATTATCCACGTAGCGGGTAAACTGCAGGCCGGTTTCCGGATCGGTGTAGGTTTCGGCGGCCACGTCACCCAAGGTACCCATGGACAGGAGATAACGCCAGCCGAAGAGAATCATATAGAGGAGAAAGATCCCCTGAAAGGTAAGATACAAAAGGCCACGAAGGATTTGTCCTCGTGCCAGCTGACCAAAGCCCATGAGGAGGTAGGACGTACGGGTAGCGATTCCTCCGTCACGAAAGGTGGTATAGAGGGTAGTAAAAATGGAGGCGATGCTTTTCCCTGCCCGACCGATGCCCCGCGGGATGGCTCGGAATGCGTTTACAATACGTTTTGGGAGGACGGCAAGCGCAGAACGAACGGAATGGAGTATGCGGCGGGGGCCGGTGAGCTTCAAATATTCTAAGCTTGTACGGTTAGGAGACGACATCGTTTTTTAAATACTCCGTGAGATCATCAAGCACCGCTTGCAATTGGGCATCCGTGTAAGAATCGTAGGTTCCGGCATCCACGTCCGAACCGAGAGCGCCCAGCTTTGTCCAGAAGTTATTGCTACACTGGGGCTGGGAGGGCGAGGTGGCCATCTGGATTTGGAGGGCGGTGAGCGCTTTGTCGTTTTGAACCTCATCGGAGGCCTTAGCGGCGATATTGGCAGGTCCCCAGCCGGCGGCGAGATACCGTTCCAGCTGAACCGCGCCGCTGGTAAGGTAGGCGGCCAGCCTATGGGAGGCCTTGACGGCTTCCTCGCTCTGGGTGGGGTTAACACCCATCAGCTTGTAGCCCGACCACGTACTCATCTGAGCGGGGTCGCCCGTAAAGTCCATATACGGCAAGGGTGCAACACCGTAATGATCGCCAAGGAAGGAACGAATGGTGACGGCATCCCAAGGGCCGCTGACGGCGGCTGCCGCCTTGCCTCCGGTCGGGTTGAACTGGGAGGCAAAATCAGTGCTCTGCTGGAAGCCGCTATGGCGCGCGGTAGCAATCATAGCCTTTAAGGCCTTCAGACCGTTTGCGGAATTAAAATCACAATCGACGCGGACGATATTCCCTTCCTCATTTGCCTCGGTGGTATAATGGCATCCGGCGCCAAAGAAAAAGGAAACGATATACCATCCGTTGCGGATATCCATATAGAACTTTTTGCCGGCGGTATCGGCATCTGAAAGAATGGCGGTTAAGCTGGTGGGGTCTTTGATGACGGAGGTGTCGTAATACATCATATATCCGTTATCGGCGGTGAGCGGATAAGCGTACATAGTGTCGCCCACGGTGGCGGCCGATACGGCGCCCGGGTCATTTTCCTGCTCTGCCTGCACCCGATAGGTGCCGCCCAAGGGAGAGAGGGCTCCGGCACGGATCAAGCGGCCAAGCTGGTCCTGGGCAAAGGCATACACATCGGCGCCTGCTTCCACGTCCGTTTGCATCTGGGAGGCGGTTTCACCCTCGCTCATGGCGACTACGGTAATCTGAAATTGTTCGGCAAGATCGGGGTTTTCCTCTAAGAAACGGTCACAGCTCTGTCTTGTAAATTCGACTACGTTTTCTGCCGCCCAGACAGTTATGGTCTCTTTGCCGGTGATGCCCATGCAAGAGGTCAAGACGGCGGAAAGCAAGAGCAAAGCCAGGCATAAGCTTACTATTTTTTTCATCGACTGATCGATATCGCTCATAAGAGAGCGTTTCCTTCCTCGCGAATTTCTGTATCTTATCTTTTCAAAATCCATGTGCTTTATACACCAAAATAAAAAATCGCACACCGAGATCGGTGTGCGATTCTGACTCTTTTATCAAATTCCGTACATAAGCCAAATGTAGATGTATGCGGGAACGATGGCGGCGAGGGTAAAGGGAATGCCAATGCGGAAGAAGTCGCTGTTTTTAACCTCATAGCCCTCACGGCGAAGGATACCGATACCGGTGATATTGGCCGATGCGCCAATGGGAGTACAGTTTCCGCCAAGAGTAGCGCCGCTGAGCAAGCCAAAGTAAAGAACGGTGGGATCTACGTTCAGCGCGGTAGCCAAGCCGGCAATCACGGGGATCATGGTAGCAACATAGGGAATGTTATCAATAAAGGCCGAGATCAAAACAGAGGCCCAAACGATTACGGTATAGAGAATAAACAGGTTTCCACCGCCTGCCTTAGCCAGAAGTCCGGCAGCCGCGTCAATTACGCCGGCCTCGGTGATGCCACCGATCATAAGGAAGAGACCGACGAGGAGGCCGATGGTCTGGAAGTCGATATCCTTCAAGGGATCGACGATGGCGCGGAGATTCTTCTTTTTAATGAAGTTGATTACAAGGCCGATGACGAGCAATACGCAACAGATGAGACCATTGGTGATCGAAGGCTTGTTGGGAATGAAGGAAGCGCAAATCAAAAGAACGATCGTGCCTACCAAAAGCACGCTGGGAATATAGTCTTTTACTACGGTACGCTCCGCAAGCTTCGGGATGGGCTGTTTTTCCCGACGGAAAAGGAAGTAGAGAATAATGGCGGAAAGAACCGCGCCAAGCTCAACAGCAAAGAAGATGGAAGGTCTGCTCTTGTACCAGAAGAAGTCAAGGAAGCTCATATCAAGAGCGGAGCCAAGCATAATAGCGGTAGTATCGCCTACCAAGGTGGCCGCGCCCTGAAGGTTGCTGGAAACGGCGATACCAATAATGAAGGGCACGGGATTGGTATTCAGCTTTTTACAGATGGCGAGGGCTACGGGGGCAATCATAAGCACGGTAGCTACGTTATCCACAAAAGCGGAAATCACACCGGCGAAAAGGCCAAGGCAAACAGCTGCCCACTGTATATTAGGCACTTTTTCCATGATCAAGTCGGCCAAAAGTGCGGGCATTTTGCTCTCGATAAACAGAGAGACAAGACCCATGGTACCGGCAATCATCATAAGTACGTTAAAGTCAAGAGACGGGAAAACTTGATTCAAGGGCAAAATGCCTGCCACAATAAAAATAATGCCGGAAGCAATAGCGATGTAGGGGCGATACTTGGAAAACACAAGCATCAAAACGTAGGTGATGGCAAAAAGGATAAGTGCCGGGATCATGAAATTCCTCCAAAGCGCAAATGGTCTTTCTATCATTGTATCATATTTGTGCCTTACCGTCAAGAAAAACGGCGCGTTTTGTTACAACGCGCCGTTTTTTGTTGCTTATTTTACTTCCGAATCGCAATAGACACAACGGTTGACCCCGTCCATGGAGCGATAGCAGTGAGCCAGCTCCTGCTCGCAAGAGGTGATGCAACCCGGATTATGACATCGGAGGTGACTCACCTCGGAGGGGAGCTGGGATACGGCTGTATTCAGGGAGTCATCGGAGAGGAGCTTAAGGATCAAGGCCATACGGATAAACTTTCCGTTTCTGGCCTGCTTGAAGTAGCAGGCGCGGGGATCGTTATCCACAGCGACGCTGATCTCGTTTACGCGGGGGAGCGGATGCAGGATGGCCATGTCGGACTTTGCCTTTTCCAGCTTTTCCACATTCAATACGTAGCTATCCTTAAGGCGCTCATACTCATCCATGTCGGCAAAGCGCTCCCGCTGGATGCGGGTCATGTAGAGGATATCCAGCTCCGGAAGAGCGGCCTCCAGATCCACGGTTTCTGTATAAGCCATGTGCTCCTTATCCAGCACGTCTTCCTTTACGTAATCGGGGATGGCCAGCTCGGCAGGAGAGATCAGAACGATCTTGATGCCGGTATAGCGGGACAGAGCTGCAATCAGAGAATGGACGGTACGGCCGTATTTCAGATCTCCGCAGAAGCCTACGGTAAGGTCGTGCAGTCTGCCCTTCTCACGAGAGATGGTAAGCAGGTCCGTTAAGGTCTGGGTGGGATGGAAGTGGCCGCCGTCGCCTGCGTTGATCACAGGGATGGAAGCGTTATTGGCGGCAACCAGAGGCGCGCCGGCCTTAGGGTGTCGCATAGCAATAATATCGGCGTAGCCGCTGACAATCTTAGCGGTATCGGCAACGCTCTCGCCCTTAGAAGCAGAGGAGCTGCCGGCCTCTGAGAAGCCAAGAACACTTCCGCCCAAATCCAGCATGGCCGCCTCAAAGCTGAGACGGGTGCGGGTGGAGGGCTCAAAGAACAGCGTGGCCAATTTCTTTCCCTTACAAGCCTCGGCGTATTTTGCTGGATTTTCAATCATGTCGTTTGCTGTATCGATCATCTCGTACAGCTCTTCAACTGAGAGATCCAGGATATCAATAAGACTTCTCATTTATTATCCTTTCCCGTGGGCAAGTTAAGCCTTGGCACCGTTTACAGCAAGATAATTCTTGATGCGGGTAACGTTTTCTTCGTTTGCGGGATCTTCCTCAAGATACTCGATGATGTCGTACACGTCAACGATGGAGTATACGGGGAAGCCGAACTGCTCCTCGATCTCCTGCATAGCGCCCTTCTCGGTCTGACCCTTTTCCTTGCGGTCAACCATGATGAAGGTTGCGGCTACCTTAACATCCTCAAGGTGGGAGAGGATCTCCATGCTCTCGCGGATTGCGGTTCCGGCGGTGATAACGTCCTCGATAATAACGACCTCTTCGCCGGCGGTAGGAACGTAGCCTACGAACACGCCGCCCTCACCGTGATCCTTTGCTTCCTTACGGTTGAAGAAGAAAGGAACGTTAAGATCCTTCTTGGAAAGAGCAACGGCGGCGGATACGGCAAGGGAGATTCCCTTGTATGCGGGGCCATAGAGAACGGCCTTCTTTGCGCCCAGCTTTTCAAAATAAGCCTTGGCGTAGAACTCGCCCAGCTTAGCAATATCGTCACCGGTCTTGATCATGCCGGCGTTGATGAAATAGGGGATCTTTCGGCCGCTCTTGGCGGTGAAATCACCAAACTTAAGAACGCCTGCGCTTTCCAAAAACTGAATAAATTCTCTCTTATATCCTTCCATTTTACTTCCCTCCTGATTAGTCAACAAATTCTGCAACACAACGCTCGTAAGCGGCTACGGGGTCCTCTGCGGCGGTGATGGGACGGCCTACTACGATGTAGTCGGAGCCGATCTTCTTTGCTTCAGCAGGGGTCATAACGCGCTTCTGATCGCCGATGTCGCCGTCTGCAAAGCGAACGCCGGGGGTAACGGTTACGAAGTCGCTTCCGCAACGCTCGTGAACCTTGCCTGCCTCAAGGGGAGAGCAAACTACACCGTCAAGACCTGCGATCTTGGCATTATGCGCATAGTGCATAACGACCTCGGCGATGGGCTCCTTGATCAGAAGATCCTTCTCCATGCTTTCCTGGTCGGTGGAGGTAAGCTGGGTAACGGCTATGAGCATGGGGCGGGTTCCGTCAGGACGGGTAAGGCCCTCAATGGCGGCCTCCATCATGCGGGTAGTGCCGGCGGCGTGAAGGTTGGTCATATCTACATCCAGGCGAGAAAGAACAGCCATGGATTTCTTTACGGTGTTGGGGATGTCGTGGAGCTTAAGATCCAGGAAGATCTTATGGCCGCGGCGCTTGATCTCGCGAACGATCTCCGGGCCCTCGGCATAGTAGAGTTCCATACCGATCTTTACAAAGGGCTTTCTGCCGGTGAAACGGTCAAGGAAAGCAAAGGTTTTTGCTGCGCTGTCAAAGTCACATGCGATAATTACGTCTTTTCCCATTTTATTTTACTCCTCCTATAATTTCACTGAGAGATTCGATGCCATAGCGCTCCATTACCTTGGGTAGCTCGGCGATAATATCGCGGCACGCGAAGGGATTGACCAGATTGGCGGCACCGACCTCAACGGCGGTAGCACCGGCCAGCATCATTTCGATCACGTCCTCGGCGGTGGTAACGCCACCCATGCCCACAACGGGAATGTCTACGGCGTGGGCTACCTGATATACCATGCGAACGGCCACGGGAAAAATAGCGCTTCCGGAGAAGCCGCCCATTTTATTAGCGATAACCGGCTTTCTGGTACGGAGATCAATGCGCATGCCCAGCAAGGTATTGATCAAACTGATACCGTCCGCACCGGCGGCCTCGCAGGCTTTGGCGATGGACACGATATCGGTAACGTTGGGAGAAAGCTTGATGAGTATGGGCTTTTTGGTTACCTGCTTTACGGCGCGGGTAACCTCAGCTGCGGCCTCGGGAGAGGTACCAAAGCTCATACCGCCGCCATGTACATTGGGGCAGCTGACATTGACCTCCAGCCAGCCTACCTGATCGCAGGCATCCAGCTTTTCACAGGTGTAGGCATAGTCCTCAACAGAGAATCCGCTGACGTTAGCCATAACCTTTTTATGGAAGCATTTCGCGAGCTTGGGAAGCTCCTCGGAAATAACGGCCTCCACGCCGGGGTTCTGGAGTCCCACGGCATTGATCATGCCGGCCGGACACTCGGCAATACGGGGGGTGGGGTTACCGAAGCGGGGATCCTTGGTGGTTCCCTTGAAGGAGAAGGTTCCCAGCAGATTGATGTCATAGAGCTCGGCGAACTCATAGCCGAAGCCGAAGGTTCCGCTGGCGGGGATAATGGGATTATCCAGCTCGATGCCGCAGAGATTTACATTCATTTTTCCCATAAGATCTCCTCCTTTTTAAGGACGGGGCCTTCCTTGCAGATACGCTTGTTTCCGTAGATGGTTTTGCAGGAGCATCCCATGCATGCGCCGAAGCCGCATCCCATGCGCTCCTCAAAGCTGAACTGGCCCTCGGTTTCCGATGCGCGGAAGATGGCCTTCAGCATGGGCTCAGGTCCGCAGGTATAGAAGTAGGAATACGGTGCCTCTGCCATGGCGTTCGTAACAAAGCCCTTAACGCCGTAGGAGCCGTCCACGGTGGTAACGGTAACGTCTGCACCGAGGGCGCGGAATTCCTCCTCATAGAAGACCTCAGACTTGGTATTGAAGCCGAGGATGGCACGAACCTTTTTGCCCTCGGCGATCAGCTGCTTCGCCAGCATATAAAGGGGCGGTACGCCAACGCCACCGCCCAGCAAGAGGGGGGCATTGCCGGAAAGGGTAAGATCATAGCCGTTGCCGAGACCGCTGAGCACGTCCAGAGTTTCGCCCTCGGACATACGGCTCATAGCCTCGGTTCCCTTGCCTACCACCTTATAGAGGATGGTAAGCTCGCCGTCTACGCAGTCACAGACGGAGATGGGACGGCGGAGGAAGAAGCCGTCCAGCTTAATATTTACAAACTGTCCCGGCGCGGTGATGGCAGAGGTGTCCCCTGCCAGTCGCATCCGATACACGGAATCGGTGAGAGCCGTGTTTTCTGTAATTGTAAAGAGTCCTTGTTTCATGCCTTCTCCTTATGCGTCAATGGTGGAGATACGAAGAGTGATCTCGTCAAGAACGTCCAGAAGAACCTTGACGGTATCCAGAGACGTGAAGAGGGTTACGTTGTTTTCGGTAGCCAGCTTACGGATCTCGTGGCCGTCGTGGATCTGATCGGTAGCACCGATGTTGGAGGTGTTGATGATATAAGCGATATGACCCTGACGGATGGAGTCGGCCAGTTCTTCACTGCCTTCGCTGAGCTTGCTGATCACGTGAGTGCGGATGCCGTTTGCCTTGAGGAAGGCGGCAGTGCCTTCGGTTGCCTCGATGTTGAAGCCAAGGTCGTAGAAGCGGCGGATCAGGGGCAGAGCCTCCTCCTTATCCGCATCGGCGATGGTTGCAAAGACGGTACCGTAGTTCTGAAGGTGGGTGCCGGAGGCCTGAAGCGCCTTATAAAGGGCACGGTAGAGAACGTCATCGTATCCAATGGCCTCACCGGTGGACTTCATCTCGGGAGAGAGGTAAGCGTCAAGGCCGCGGAGCTTATTGTAGGAGAACACGGGCACCTTTACGTACCAGCGCTTTTTCTCAGCAGGATAGATATCGAAGATTCCCTGCTCCTTCAGGCTCTTGCCGAGGATAACCTCGGTAGCAATATCTGCCAGGCTGTAGCCGGTTGCCTTGGAAAGGAACGGAACGGTACGGGAGGAACGGGGATTAACCTCGATGATGAACACATTATCGTTCTTATCGACGATGAACTGGATGTTGTAAAGGCCAACGATACCGATACCGAGGCCAAGCTTCTTGGCATACTGAAGGATAGTTCCCTTCACCTTATCGGAGATGGAGAAGGTGGGATATACGCTGATGGAGTCACCGGAGTGAACGCCGGTACGCTCTACCAGCTCCATGATGCCGGGAACGAATACGTCGCGGCCATCACAGATGGCATCGACCTCGACCTCCTTACCGATGATGTACTTATCAACCAGAACAGGCTTGTCCTCATCGATCTCAACGGCGGTCTTAAGGTAGTGGCGAAGCTGAGCTTCATTTGCTACGATCTGCATCGCGCGTCCGCCCAGAACGAAGGAGGGACGAACCAGAACAGGATAGCCGATCTCTGCTGCAGCAGCAACGCCGTCCTCGATCTTGGTAACGGCGCGACCCTTTGCGCGAGGGATGTTATACTCGTTCAGTAGGTTCTCAAACTGGTTTCTGTCCTCTGCCTTGGCAATAGCGGCACAGTCAGTACCGATAATCTTTACGCCGCGCTCGTTGAGAGGATCCGCCAGGTTGATGGCTGTCTGTCCACCAAGAGAAGCGATTACGCCGACGGGCTGCTCAAACTCGATGATGTTCATAACATCCTCGGGAGTAAGGGGCTCGAAGTAAAGCTTATCGGCGGTGGTATAGTCGGTAGAAACCGTCTCGGGGTTATTATTGATGATGATTGCCTCGTAGCCGGCATTCTTGATGGTCTGTACGGCGTGTACGGTGGAGTAGTCAAACTCTACGCCCTGACCGATACGGATGGGGCCTGCGCCGAGAACCACGATCTTCTTCTTGTCGGTAAGAACCGATGCGTTCTCTCCCGTGTAGGAAGAGTAGAAGTACGGGATATACGCGCCGGTGTGGCAGGTATCTACCATCTTGAATACGGGGAATAGATTGTGCTCCTTACGGAAGCGGTATACGTCCAGCTCAGCACACTTCCACATACGGGCTACGTACTTATCGGAGAAGCCCATTTTCTTGGCGGCGGTGAGGGTGGCAAGATCGTTAGGATTTGCCTTAAGGGTCTCCTCCATATCCACAATGCGCTTGATGGCCTCAAGGAAGTAGGGGGTGATCTTGGTGATCTCGTAGAGTTCCTCAACGGTTACGCCGCGGTAGATCAGCTCGGCGATGGCGTAGATATTATCGTCACGGAAATCGTGGATGTAGCTGAGAATGTCCTCGGTGGACATATTATCAAACTTGTGGTGATATACGTGGTTCACGCCGATCTCAAGGGAGCGCATACCCTTAAGGAGACATTCCTCAAGGCAGGAGCCGATGCCCATGACCTCACCGGTAGCCTTCATCTGGGTGCCGAGGGTGTTGGAGGCGGCGGTAAACTTATCGAAGGGGAAACGGGGGAGCTTAGCGATGCAGTAATCCAGGCGGGGCTCGAAGGCGGCGTTGGTGTTGGCGATCTTGATATCCTCAAGAAGCATACCTACGGCGATCTTTGCGGTTACGCGGGCAATGGGATAGCCGGATGCCTTGGAGGCAAGTGCGGAGGAACGGGATACGCGGGGGTTAACCTCGATGAGGTAATACTGGCTGGAGTGAGGATCCAGCGCGAACTGTACGTTACAGCCGCCCTCGATCTTAAGCTCACGAATGATCTTGATCGCAGAGTCGTTGAGCATCTTCTTATCGTGCTCAGACAGAGTCATGATGGGGGCAACAACCAGAGAGTCACCGGTATGTACGCCTACGGGGTCGATATTCTCCATACCGCAAATGGTAATGGCGTGGTCGGCCGAGTCGCGCATAACCTCGAACTCAATTTCCTTGTAGCCCTTAACGCTCTTTTCGATCAGAACCTGGTGTACGGGAGAAAGCTTGAAGGCGTTGATACCGATTTCCACCAGCTCTTCCTCATTGTAAGCAAATCCGCCGCCGGTACCGCCAAGAGTGAAGGCAGGGCGAAGAACAACGGGATAGCCAATCTCAGCGGCCGCGCGCTTTGCCTCTTCCAGATTGTAGGTGATTTGGGAAGGGATAACAGGCTCGCCGATGGACTGGCAGAGCTCCTTGAACAGCTCTCTGTCCTCGGCGCGCTCAATGGACTCGCTGGAGGTGCCGAGAAGCTCGGTATGGCACTCCTTGAGAACGCCCTTCTTTTCTAACTGCATAGCGAGGTTCAGACCGGTCTGGCCACCGATGCCGGGAACGATTGCGTCCGGACGCTCGTAGCGGAGGATCTTTGCAACGTACTCAAGGGTAAGGGGCTCCATGTAAACCTTATCCGCAATGGTGGTGTCGGTCATGATGGTAGCGGGATTGGAATTTACAAGGACGACCTCGTAGCCCTCTTCCTTCAGCGCAAGACACGCCTGGGTGCCTGCATAGTCAAATTCAGCCGCCTGACCGATTACAATGGGGCCGGAGCCGATAATAAGAATTTTTTTAAGATCTGTTCTTTTTGCCATAGATACCTCCGATATAGTTCCAAAGCTTATTGCTTTTGATATACAATGTTACCGCCGCATACGGTGAGAAGATTCTCGCCGAAGAGGCGTTCTCCCTCAAAGGGAGTGGCGTGACCGGCGGAAAGGAATTCGGCCGGGTCGACGATAATTTCCTTGTTCAAGTCCCAAACGGACCAATCGTTACCCATGGGGATGCCGAAGCGCTCTCTTGGGTTGATGGCCAGAAGCCGTATCAGCCGATCCATAGAAAGAATGCCCGGCTTTACCAGCTTGGTATACAGAACTGGCAATGCGGTTTCAAGACCGACAATGCCGAAGGCGCTCTTTTCAAGACCCCGGGATTTTTCCTCGGCTGAGTGGGGCGCATGGTCAGTAGCGATCATATCGATGGTGCCGTCAAGGATGCCCTCAACGAGTGCTTCCCTGTCCTGCTTGTCCCGAAGGGGAGGATTCATTTTGAACCGTCCCTCCTCTCGGAGATCGCTGTCATCCATGACCAGGTAATGGGGGCCGGTCTCACAGGTAATATTGACGCCGTCCTTTTTGGCCTGGCGGATCAGCTCCACGCTTTCCTTGGCGGAAATATGGCAGACGTGATACGCACAGCCAATCTCCTTTACCAGCTCGATGTCGCGCTTGATCTGAAGATACTCGCTCTCCGAGCAGATACCCCGGTGGCCGTGGGCCTTGGCGTAAGCACCGTCGTGAATGTAGCCGCCGTGGAGCAGGTCGTTTACCTCGCAATGTGCAACGATCATTTTGCCGAGACGCTTAGCCTCCATCATGGCCTGTCGCATCATGGAATCACTCTGCACGCCGCGGCCGTCGTCGGAAAAGGCGATAACCTGATCAGCAATGGCGGACATGGCAGAAAGTGTCTCACCCCGCTGTCCTACGGTAATGGTTCCATAGGGATATACGTGAATGGATGCATCCCGAGCAATAAGATCCGTTTGCATCCGGACGTTTTCCGGCGAATCCGGCGCGGGGTTCAGGTTGGGCATAGTGCAAACGGCGGTGTATCCACCTCTTGCCGCGGACGCACTGCCGCTTTTTATCGTCTCTTTATAAGAAAAGCCCGGCTCTCTGAAATGCACATGCACATCACAAAAACCGGGAAAAATAACGTAATTATCCGCAATAGTAAAAAGACGAGCGGTGGGTTTAACGTCCTTTGCAGAGGACAAATCGGAAACGAAGGATGCTGCGTTTTTCAAATTCTGCATAACTTCTGCTTTCATCGTAATCTCCTTTGCAATTTTCATAAAAAAAGCCTCGCCCGAGGACAAGACCATAGACCCGTATATGACGCCATCCGCCTTGGGATGACAGGGTTTTTGCCATCTTGTCAACATCACGGTATCAGCTGAACGCTTTTCCAATATTATAACACTTTTTACCCCTGTTGTCAACAGATTTCAACCCTCTTCCCTTCGTGTTTTTAGAGAAAAAGCGGCAAGATTTCTCTTGCCGCTTTGTTGATTTAGAACAGACCGGAAATTTTTCCGTTTTCGTCTACGTCGATGCGGTTGGCCGCAGGAACCTTAGGCAAACCGGGCATGGTCATAATGTCTCCTGTGAGGGCTACAATGAAGCCAGCGCCGGCCGAAACCTTTACGTTGCGAACGGTAACGGTGAAGCCTTCCGGTGCACCAAGCTTAGTAGCATCGTCAGAGAAGCTGTACTGCGTTTTTGCCATACATACGGGCAGATGATCGAAGCCGAGGGAAGCAAGCTTGGCGATCTCCTTTTTAGCCGCAGGAGCAAAAGTAACGCCCTCGCCGCCGTATACGCGGCGGACGATAGTCTCGATCTTTTCCTCGATGGTACCATCCAGCTCATAGCTGAAGGAGAAGTCGTTCTCCTCTTCGCAAAGACGCACGACCTCTTCGGCCAGAGCCACACCGCCGTTGCCGCCATCGGCCCAAACAGTGGAGAGAACCACGTTAACGCCGAGCGCACGGCACTTTTCGATTACCAGCTCGATCTCCGCATCCGTATCCGTGGGGAAACGGTTAACGGCTACCACGCAGGGGAGCTTATACACGTTTTTGATATTGGAAACGTGACGGAGGAGATTGGGAATTCCCTTTTCAAGAGACTCCAGATTCTCCGTGCCAAGCTCAGTTTTGGGAGTTCCGCCGTGCATCTTGAGTGCGCGGACGGTGGCTACTACTACAACGGCGCTGGGGGTAAGGCCGGCATAGCGGCACTTGATATCAAGGAACTTTTCCGCGCCCAGATCCGCACCGAAGCCTGCCTCGGTGATGGCATAGTCGCTGAGCCTCATAGCCATCTTGGTGGCGATAACGGAGTTACAGCCGTGGGCAATGTTTGCGAAGGGGCCGCCGTGCACGAAGGCGGGCGTTCCCTCCAAGGTCTGAACCAGATTGGGCTTGAGGGCGTCCTTAAGCAGGGCGGCCATAGCACCCACGGCGTTCAGATCGCCTGCAGTAACGGGCTTTTCATCGTAGGTATAGGCTACCACGATGCGAGCAAGACGTTCCTTCAGATCGCTGATGGAATTTGCAAGGCAGAATACCGCCATAATCTCGGAGGCAACGGTAATATCGAAACCATCCTCACGGGGCACGCCGTTGACACGGCCGCCAAGACCGTCGGTTACGTAGCGGAGCTGACGGTCGTTCATATCCACGCAACGCTTCCAGGTGATGCGACGGGGATCGATGTTCAGAGCATTTCCCTGATAGATGTGGTTATCCAGCATGGCGGCCAGCAGGTTGTTGGCAGCGCCAATGGCGTGGAAGTCTCCGGTAAAGTGAAGGTTGATATCCTCCATGGGAACGACCTGGGCATATCCGCCGCCAGTCGCACCGCCCTTGATACCGAACACGGGACCAAGAGAAGGCTCGCGGAGAGCAACGGCACAGTTTTTGCCGATCTTACGCATACCGTCGGCCAAGCCGATGGTCGTGGTGGTCTTACCCTCGCCTGCAGGAGTGGGGGTGATCGCGGTAACGAGGATCAGCTTGCCATCCTTGCGGTCGGAGTCGTTCAAGAGAGAGTAATCTACCTTTGCTTTGTACTTTCCGTACTGTTCCAGATACTGCTCGTCTACACCGGCCACCTTGGCGATCTCGGTGATGGGCTGCATTTTGGCGGCCTGAGCAATTTCAATGTCGGTTAAAAATGCCATTATTTTACTCCTTTGAAGTATTTCACGGCGGACTCGAACATCTTCATGTCGAAGGCTCCGTCTACGTTCTTATAGAGGCCGTTGCCGATACGCTCGCTATGTCCCATCTTACCGAACACGCGGCCGTCGGGAGAGGTGATACCCTCAATGGCGGCGATGGAGCCGTTGGGATTGAACTGGATATCGTCGGTAGCGTGACCGTCAAGGTCCACGTACTGGGTTGCGATCTGACCGTTGGCGGCAAGCTGACGAACCAGTTCGTCGGAGGCGAGGAAGCGTCCCTCACCATGGGAGATAGCAACGGTATAAATATCGCCTACATTGGTAGCGGCAAGCCAGGGAGACTTATTGGATGCAATTCTGGTACGAACCAGCTTGGACTGGTGGCGAGAGATGGTATTAAAGGTAAGAGTTGCGGAATTTTCATCGGTATCGATGATCTTGCCGTAGGGCACAAGTCCCAGCTTAATGAGAGCCTGGAATCCGTTACAGATACCGCACATCAAGCCGTCGCGGTCGTTAAGCAGGGTGTGCACACCCTCTTTGATGGCCTCATTGCGGAAGAAGGCCATGATGAACTTGCCGGAGCCATCGGGCTCGTCACCGCCGGAGAAGCCACCGGGAACAAAAATCATCTGCGCGTCCTTCAGCTCCTTGGCGAAGGTCTCAACCGAGGCGGAAATGCCGGCAGCAGACAGGTTATTGATCACCATGATCTTAGCATCGGCACCGGCATCACGCATGACCTTGGCGGTATCGTACTCACAGTTGGTGCCGGGGAATACGGGGATGAGCACCTTGGGACGGGCGTTCAGGATGGCGGGAGCGGCGCGGGTCTCTGCGTTATAGGAGAAGGTTTCGATCTTAGTCTTGGGAGCGTTGGTATGAATGGGGTATACGCTCTCCAGCTTTTCCTCATAGAGAGCATCCAGATGAGCCATATCCAGCTTCTCTTCCCCATAGGTGATAGCACCGTCATCAGTGAAGGTACCCACGGTCTGTCCTTCGGTATCGGCATCTACCTCCAGAAGGAATGCGCCGTAGCAATAGCCGAAGATATCGTTGACCGACAGAGCGGAATCAAGGAAGCGGAAGCCGAGGCCGTTACCGATACACATCTTATATACGGCTTCTGCCATACCGCCCATGGTGGGAGTATATGCGGAATACACCTTACCCGCACGCATCATGGCGGTTACCTTGCGGAAAGTTTCCATTAAGGATGCGGGATTGGGCAGTCCGTTTTCATCATACTTGGGGCAAAGACAGATCAGCTTATGGCCCGCGGCCTTGGCGTCGTTAGAGATGACCTCGGTGGTCTTGCCGGTGGTTACGGCAAAGGAAACCAGCGTGGGAGGAACGTCCAGCTGCTCGAAGGAGCCGCTCATGGAGTCCTTACCGCCGATGGAGGCAATGCCCAGATCCAGCTGAGCCTTGAAGGAGCCAAGGAGGGCGGCCAGAGGCTTGCCCCATCTTGCGGCGTCACGGCCGGGCTTTTCAAAGTATTCCTGGAAGGTAAGGTACACGTCCTCGAAGGATGCGCCGGTGGCGATCATCTTGGAAACGCTCTCTACAACAGCGAGGTAAGCGCCGTGGTAGGGGCTTTTAGAGGTAATGAAGGGATTGTAGCCCCATGCCATATAAGAGCAATCGTCCGTGTGCTTCTGCTCAACGGAGATCTTATGAACCATAGCCTGAATGGGGGTGCGCTGGTGCTTACCGCCGAAGGGCATCAGCACAGTGCCGGCTCCGATGGTGGAGTCAAAGCGCTCGGAAAGACCGCGCTTGGAGCAGACATTAAGGTCGGAAACCAGCTCCTCATAAGCCTTGGTAAAGTTATCCACGGGTGCTTTTGCGTAGCACTCGGGCTTAACGGGGGCAATATCGATATGCTTTTCTGCACCGTTGGAGTTCAAGAACTCACGAGAGAGGTCAACGATGGTCTTTCCATTCCAATGCATACGGAGTCTGGGCTCTTCGGTTACGTGAGCAACCACGGTTGCCTCCAGGTTTTCGCTGAGGGCGAGAGCCATAAAGGCCTCGGCATCCTTGGGCTCTACAACAACGGCCATACGCTCCTGAGACTCGCTGATGGCAAGCTCGGTGCCGTCAAGACCCTCGTATTTCTTGGGAACGGCATTCAGATCGATATCAAGGCCGTCGGCCAGCTCGCCTACGGCAACGGATACGCCGCCGGCGCCGAAGTCGTTACAGCGCTTGATCATGCGGGTCGCCTCGGGATTGCGGAAGAGACGCTGGAGCTTTCTCTCCTCGGGTGCGTTACCCTTCTGCACCTCAGCGCCGCAAGTCTCAACGGACTGAAGGTTATGTGCCTTGGAGGAACCGGTTGCGCCGCCGATACCGTCACGACCGGTACGGCCACCGAGAAGGATAACTACGTCACCGTCCTCGGGACGCTCTCGGCGAACGTTCTCTGCGGGAGCGGCAGCAATAACGGCACCGATCTCCATGCGCTTTGCGGCGTAGCCGTCGTGGTAAACCTCGTCTACCATGCCGGTTGCAAGACCGATCTGGTTACCGTAGGAGGAGTAGCCAGCGGCGGCGGTGGTTACGATCTTACGCTGGGGAAGCTTACCCTTAATAGTCTCGGAAACGGGCTTCAGGGGATCGGCCGCGCCGGTTACGCGCATAGCTGCGTAAACGTAGGAGCGTCCGGACAGAGGGTCACGGATGGCACCGCCGATGCAGGTGGCTGCGCCACCAAAGGGCTCGATTTCCGTGGGGTGATTATGGGTCTCGTTCTTGAAGAGGAGGAGCCAGGGCTCTTTTACGCCGTCCGCCTCGATCTCGATCTTGACGGTGCAGGCATTGATCTCCTCGGACTCGTCCAGCTTATCAAGCAGGCCCTTCTGCTTCAGATACTTGGTGGCAAGAGTCGCAATATCCATCAGATTGATGGGCTTGGTGCGGCCAAGCTGGCGTCGAACCTCTACGTACTCATTATACGCATCTTCCAACAGCTTATCCTCAAACGTTACATTATCGATGGTGGTAAGGAAGGTGGTATGACGGCAATGGTCGGACCAATAGGTATCGATCATGCGGATCTCGGTAATGGTGGGGTCGCGCTTTTCCGATGCAAAGTACTTCTGGCAGAAGGCAATATCATCGGCATCCATAGCGAGACCGTACTTGGCAACGAAGGCCTTAAGCTCATCGGCGTTCAGCTGAAGGAAGCCGTGGAGGGTTTCAACCTCGGTAGGAATCTCGTAGTTTGCAAGGAGGGTTTCGGGCATAGCAAGTGCCGCCTCACGTGCTTCTACGGGGTTGATTACGTACTTTTTGATCTCGGCAAGATCGGCATCCGTGAGAGCTCCGTCAAGGACATACACCTTTGCGGTACGGATGGTGGGACGGTCGCCCTGGGAGATAATCTGGATGCACTGTGCGGCAGAGTCGGCGCGCTGGTCAAACTGGCCGGGAAGATACTCTACAGCGAAAACGGTGCTTCCCTCCGCCTTCAGCTCGGGATAGGTGATATCCAGCTGAGGCTCGGAAAATACGGTTCGGGAGGCCTCTGCAAACAGGTCGGCAGAAATGTTTTCGGCATCGTAGCGGTTTATAATGCGCACGCCGGTCAGACCTTCAATGCCGATCAGATTTTTAAGCTCGGCCAAAAGAGCATGAGCCTCATGGGCAAGCTCCGGCTTCTTTTCAACAAATATACGGTAAACCATCCGGTTATTTATCCTCCTTCAAAGCTTTCATGGCTCTTGCGCCGATGTCGTGGCGGAAGAACGCGTTATCAAAGTGAATTTCGTTTACGTAGGAATAGGCCTTCTCAATGGCGGCAGGAAGATTCTCTGCCGTGGCGGTAACGCCCAACACGCGGCCGCCGGAGGTAAGGAGCTTACCGTCCTTCAATGCGGCACCGGCTACGTACACGTTTTGTGCACGGGAAGCGGGAATCGTGATCTCGTAACCCTTTTCGTACGCGGTGGGATAGCCCTCGGAGGCCATGATAACACAACAGGCGGCGCCGGTGGAGAACTTGACCTCAACCTCGGAAAGGCGCTCCTCGGTAACGGCCTGCATCACGGTAAGGAGGTCACTTTCAAGCAGGGGCAGGACAACCTGGGTTTCGGGGTCACCGAAGCGGCAGTTATACTCGATTACCTTGGGGCCGTTCGGGGTGAGCATGAGACCGAAGTAGAGACAGCCCTTGAAGGTTCTGCCCTCGGCATTCATGGCATTCATGGTCGGCAGGAAGATGGTCTCCATGCAGGTGGAGGCAATATCCGCAGTATAGTAGGGGTTGGGAGCAATGGTTCCCATGCCACCGGTGTTAAGGCCGGTATCATGATCCCCTGCCCGCTTATGGTCCATGGAGGAAACCATGGGAACGACGGTTTTACCGTCGGTAAAGGCGAGGACGGAAACCTCGGGGCCGGTGAGGAACTCTTCAATTACAATGTGGTCGCCACTCTTGCCGAACACCTTATCCTCCATCATGGAGCGGACGGCGTCCTTGGCCTCGTCGCGGGTCATGGCGATAATAACGCCCTTACCAAGCGCCAGGCCGTCGGCCTTGATAACGGTGGGAATGGGGGCGCTCTCAAGATAAGCAAGTGCCGCATCCATATCATCGAAGACCTCGTAGGCGGCGGTGGGAATGCCGTATTTCTTCATCAGGTTCTTGGAGAAGACCTTACTTCCCTCAATGATTGCCGCATTGGCACGAGGGCCGAAGCAAGGAATGCCCTTGGCCTCCAAGGCATCCACGGCACCGAGCACCAGGGGATCGTCGGGTGCAACGATGGCGTAATCGATCTTATTTTCTGTGGCGAAAGCAACGATGGCGTCGATATCCTTAGCACCGATATTTACGCACTGGGCATCTGCGGCGATACCGCCGTTGCCGGGGAGAGCGTAAATTGCTTCAACCGACTTGTTTTCTTTTACTTTTTTGATGATGGCGTGTTCTCTTCCGCCACCGCCGACAACAAGTACTTTCATTCTTTCTTCTTCCCTTTCTGTTGGATTTGGAAGCATTATCCCCACATGGGGTGCCCGAAAGGGGTGCTTTCGGGCAAATCTGTCTTAGTGGTGGAACAGGCGCATGCCGGTGAAGGCCATAACCATGTTGTTCTTATCGCACTCAGCGATAACAAGATCGTCACGGATGGATCCGCCGGGCTCGGCAACGTAGGTTACGCCGGAGGCAAAGGCGCGCTTGATGTTATCTGCGAAGGGGAAGAAAGCGTCCGAGGCAAGAGCCACGCCGGAGAAGCCGGCAAGCCATTCCGCACGCTCTTTTGCGGTGATGGGGGCGGGCTGCTCGGTGAAGTAGTTCTGCCAGATACCATCTGCGCAAACGTCCTCTTCGTTGCCGTTGATGTAGCCATCAATAACGTTGTCACGTTCGGGACGACCCATGGTGGGGATGAAGGGGAGATTCAGCGCCTTGGGGTGCTGGCGCATAAGCCAGGTATCGGCCTTGGTACCAGCAAGTCTGGTACAATGGATACGGCTCTGCTGACCTGCGCCAACGCCGATAGCCTGGCCATCGATGGCGTAGCATACGGAGTTGGACTGGGTATATTTAAGGGTGATCAGTGCCACGATCAGGTCACGTTTTGCGGACTCGGGCAGATCCTTATTTGCGGTAACGATATTCTCAAGCAGGTGCTCGCCGATCTTAAACTCGTTTCTTCCCTGTTCAAAGGTGATACCGTACACATCCTTAGTCTCGATGGGTGCGGGCTTATAGTTGGGATCAATCTGTACGATGTTATAGCCGCCCTTGCGCTTACCCTTGAGGATCTCGAGAGCCTCGGGCTCGTAGCCGGGAGCGATGATTCCGTCGGAAACCTCGCGAGCGAGGAGCTTAGCGGTGGTAACGTCACAAACGTCGGACAGGGCTACCCAGTCACCGAAGGAGCAAAGACGGTCGGTGCCGCGGGCGCGAACGTAGGCACACGCGAGGGGGGACTCGTCAAGTCCCTCAAAGCCGTCAACGAAGCAAGCCTTCTTGAGGGAGTCGCTGAGCGGAAGGCCAACGGCGGCGGAAGTGGGAGAAACGTGCTTGAAGGAGGTTGCGGCGGGAAGGCCAAGGGCTTCCTTCAGCTCCTTAACCAGCTGCCAGGAGTTGAATGCGTCAAGGAAGTTGATGTAGCCGGGGCGACCGTTCAAAACAGTGATGGGAAGCTCGCTGCCGTCCTTCATAAAGATGCGGGAGGGCTTCTGGTTGGGGTTACAGCCGTATTTAAGTTCAAATTCGTTCATAATTATCTCCTTGTTGTTTGACATTCAATTCAAATAATCCGTCTCCAGATCTCACAGATCTCGCAATCAGCATGGGAGTCATTGGGATCCTCCGCCAAAAGCGCTTGTTGAGTCCTTGTAACCAACTCATACGTTGGAATCAGGCCGTACTCTGTAAGATCATCGTATGGAATGGATGCAAAACTTCCGTCACAAGCTGTGATCGAGCTGATTCCACTAAATTCTTCCACCAAATCATACCCACAAAAGGTAAAACCTTTCGTCTCAAGTGATGTACAGGGCGTTTCAGAGGGACGCGTAATGCATGCAATGATCTGCTCCGTAGGCTGTATCGCCACTTGGGGATCATCAATTTCAGACATCTCAAAGTTCAGACAATCAAATGAAACAATCTCGCTACAAGTAATTTTATATTGATTGTAGCGCTTTATTTCTTCCGTATTGAAGCACCGTGTGGACTTAAAGTAATGTATCTTTCCATAAATGGTCGGGCCATCAAAATAAATGCTCATGCGTTTTTATTTACCACTCTGGTTTCGCTCTCGCCGGTGGCGATGTCGATGTAGCGAACGAAGAGGGACACCTTATTATCGGCGTTCAGGTTGGTCCAGATCAGGTCGGTCAGAGTATCGATATCCACGGCGGGAAGCTCAAGGGTCTTGGGCTCGCCCTCAAAGGAAGGAAGCGGATTGCCGTCTCCGTTGTAGGTATGGATAAACTTAGCACGACCGGCGATGGGATTGGAGTAAGCGTAGGTGAAGCGCTCGCAGGAGCTATCGTCGCCCTCGGCGCTCTTGAGGATGGACATCGCAAAGTTCATGCCGTCCTGCTCGCGGCGGATAATGCCGGAGATGCGAGGGGTGAAGTTGGGCTTATCGTCCTCGAACTCCCGGGTACGGAGTGCCTGCTCGAAGGTCATCTGCTTATCCATCAAGTCGTAGATGGTATCGGTCTGGTCGCCATTGGTTACAATGGTCTTGTTGCCCAGAACGCGAACGGGATAGTAGATAATCAGATGGGGGTCTACCATCTTGGATTCGTCGAAGGCCTTGGTACGCATGGCGTCGCCCTCGAGAACGAATACACGGTTGCGGCTGTTTTCGCTACGGCCCATGATAAAGTAGGCGGTAACGGCCTTTTTTCCATCGGCGCTCTTACCGATCATAATACCTCTGCCGTGGTAGGCAAGAGAGTTAAGCTCGTCTTTAATGGAGTTGATTTTCATAATTACTCTCCTTCAATATACACTTTACCGTCTTTTACGGTGATCTTGTCTTCACAGAACAGCTTGACGGCCTCGGGAAGGATCTTCCATTCGGCCTCCTCCATGATGCGTCTCTGGAGGGTTTCGGGTGTGTCGTCTTGCTTTACTGCCACGGCCTTTTGAAGCACGATGGGGCCGGCGTCACACTCGGGAGTAACGATATGCACGGTAGCACCGGACACCTTAACGCCTTTGGCAAGCGCTGCCTCGTGGACATGAAGTCCGTAGAAGCCCTTGCCGCAGAAGGAAGGAATCAAGGCAGGATGAACATTCAAGATTCTGTTCGGGAATGCATTATAAAGCTGCTCGTCAAAGATGGTGAGAAAGCCCGCCAAAACAACGAGGTCAATCCCTTCTGCCTTGAGAGCATCTACGATATCCTTGGTGTAGGCTGCGATATCATTATACGCTTTTCTCGCAATTACCTTAGAGGGAATATCGTTGTTTTTCGCACGCTCGAGGCCATAAACTTCAGGCTTGGAGGAAATAGCAAGGGTAATTTTTCCATTGCCGAGGTCTCCGCGCTTCTCTGCATCAATCAGCGCTTGGAAATTCGTTCCGCCGCCGGACAGAAGTACGCCGATTTTTGTAATCTTTGTTTCCATCAGCAAAGAATCACCCCGTCGTCGCCCTCAATGATTTCACCGATGACGTATGCGGTCTCACCGTTGGCGGTAAGGATCTCAAGAGCCTTATCTACTTCACCTGCAGGCACAACAACGCTCATACCAACACCCATATTATAGGTATTATACATATCTCTTTCGGGCACGTTGCCAACCTCTGCAATCAGATTAAAGATGGGAAGCACCTTAACAGCGCTCTTATCGATCTTCGCAGTCAAGCCCTTAGGAATGGATCTCGGAATATTTTCGTAGAAGCCGCCGCCCGTAATGTGGGAAATTCCCTTAACGTCAACCTGCTCAAGCAGAGCAAGAATGCTCTTAACGTAAATCTTGGTGGGAGTAAGGAGCGTTTCGGCAATGCTCTTTCCGCCCAGCTTTTCATTGGGAACGTAGAGAGCATCGGGATTCTTATCGATTTCAAACACCTTACGGCAAAGGGAGAAGCCATTGGAGTGAACGCCTGTAGAAGCAAGTGCGATCACAACGTCACCCGCTGCCATACGGGTATTGTCAAGGATCTTTTTCTTATCTACGATACCTACGGCAAAGCCAGCCAGGTCGTAATCCTCAACGGGCATCATGCCGGGATGCTCGGCAGTCTCGCCGCCGATCAGCGCCGCGCCGGACTGAACACAGCCCTCGGCAACACCGCCAACGATGGAGGCGATCTTTTCGGGAATATTCTTGCCGCAAGCAATATAGTCGAGGAAGAACAGGGGCTTGGCGCCGCAACAAATAATATCGTTTACACACATGGCAACAGCGTCGATACCGATGGTGTCGTGCTTATCCATGAGGATCGCCATTTTAACCTTTGTGCCGCAACCGTCGGTACCGGAAACGAGAACAGGCTCCTCCATGCCGGCAATGGGCAGGCCGAAGCATCCGCCGAAGCCGCCTACGTCATCAAGGCATCCCTCGTTTTTGGTGCGGGCAATGTGCTTTTTCATAAGTTCAACGGCCTTGTAGCCGGCGGTAATATCTACGCCTGCTGCAGCGTAGCTTTCGGATTTAGAATTTGAATGCATAATAATTCTTCCTTTCCGTAATTATCGTCAATTTATTCTTTTCCGTTCCAACAATAGGTGCAAAGCTTACAAGGATCAATACCAATTGCCTTTATAATACCTTCAAGCGACTGGAACTCGAGAGAGGAGAAGTTAAATTTCTTACAAATAGCCGCACGCAGATTCTTTCCACGCTCGGTCTCACCATCGCTGTATTCCTCAAGATACTTAAAGCCCTCTTCGCCCTCCAGCTCCATGATCGTGCGACGAGCAAGAAGCTCCATCTCACTGTTCGAACGTGAGAAATTGAGGTACTTGCAGCTATACATGATGGGAGGGCATCCGGAACGCATATGTACAGCCTTTGCGCCGTTTTCATAAAGGAATTCCACAGTCTCTTGGAGCTGGGTTCCGCGGACGATGGAATCGTCCACAAAAAGAAGATTCTTATCCACAATAAGATCGTGAATGGGAATCTGCTTCATTTTTGCAACCCGTTCCCTTTCCACCTGGCGTTGAGGAGTGAAGCTCCGTGCCCAAGTAGGAGTGTATTTAATATACGGACGGGCGAAAGGAATGTGGCTTTGATTCGCATAACCGATAGCGTGTGGAGTGCCCGAATCCGGTAATCCGCTGACATAATCTACATCCTTGGCACTTCCTACCTTGGCATCGTACGCTGCCATGATCGCACCGTCTCTTACACGCATAGTCTCCACATTCACGCCCTCATAGGTGGATGCGGGATAACCGTAATAGGTCCAAAGGAAGGAGCAAATTCGCATCTTCTCGCCGGGTGCGACAAGCTGCTCTATTCCCTTATTGAGAGAAATCTCCACGATTTCACCGGGTCCAAGCTCCTTAACAACTTCAAAATCCAACTTATCACATGCAAAGGACTCAAAGGATACACAATACTCACCGTCACGCTCTCCAATCTCTACAGGGAGTCGACCCACAAGATCACGAGCCGCAATAATGTTTCCACCGTCCTTCAGGATCAGAATAGATGCTGTGCCTTCAATCGATTGCTGTGCAAACCGAATACCATCCGCAAAAGAATCTTTTTGACTGATGAGGGCAGCAAGAAGCTCCAATGAATTAACTCGGCCGCCCGTCATTGCGGAATAATAACCGCCACTGTTTGAGAAATACTGCTCAATCAGTTCATTTGCATTATTGATTACACCCACCATACAGATAGCAAAAGTACCGAGCTTAGACCGTATAAGTAGAGGCTGAGGATCGGAATCGCTAATGCACCCAATGGCACTATTTCCCCTCATTTCGTCGAAAATATGCTCAAACTTGGTGCGGAAAGGCGAATTTGAGATATTGTGAATATCTCTCTGCAAGCCAATCCGCTCGTCGTATGCAGCCATTCCTCCACGACTGGTTCCTAAATGCGAATGATAATCGGTTCCGAAGAACACGTCAGCAATGCAGTCATGCTTCGAAACAACTCCAAAAAATCCACCCATGTATATCTCCAATGCCGCCTCTGCGGCTTTCTATCAATTTGCGTATTCACGCCGAGGCGGCTGTGGCGCATTTTCCTCCTGTAGGAGGGCAAAACAAGTCACAGCCGTCGGCATTCTTATGTTCTGTTATGCCGAAATCAAGCGAAGAAGAGCTCGGAGAGAGTCATCGGATCGATGTACTCGCCGTTCTTATATACGCGCATATTTCCGGATGCAATCTCATCGATGAGCATTACGTCTCCGTTTGCATCGTAACCGAATTCAAACTTGATATCGTAAAGGATCAGACCCTTTTCCTTCAGATCGTCTGCTACAATCTGAGTGATCTTCTGGGTCATTTCCTTGATGTCGTCATACTGCTGAGCAGTCATAACGCCAAGGTCTACAAGGCCATCCTTAGTTACCAAGGGATCGCCCTTCGCATCGTTCTTGAAGGTGGTTTCTACGTACGCAGGAAGGTCTGCACCCTCCTCGATGTAGTCGCTGTAGCGGCGGTAGAAGCTACCAACTGCCTTATGGCGGCAAATAACCTCAAGACCGTGGCCGAATGCCTTTGCGGGGAGAACCTCCATAGTGGTGTCGTCCAGGTTGGCGCTGATATAGTGGGTTTTAATTCCGGCCGCATTTACTTTCTCAAAGAAGTAAATGGACATGCGAAGATTTACGTCTCCCACGCCGTCAATGGTGAGACCAACGGAATTTTCGCCGGGATCGAACACACCGTCTTTTCCGGTGCAATCATCCTTGAACTTCAAAAGGTAATTTCCGTTATCAAGTGCAAAAACGTCTTTGGTTTTACCGGTGTAAACATGTCTCATAGGTTTAATCTCCTTTTATTTATCTAAATAATCTTTCACAAAATAAGTATGGGTGTGTGCGTTATTGCCACGGGAATCACGCACGGTTATGCGGAAGTACACGTCGCTCTCTCGGAGGGGGAACTCCGCGTGAGTGATCGTCTCATTTTCGGGCGCGGTCACGTGGCGGTCGCATCGGCCGTATCCGTTGATGTAGATGCTCTCAACGGGGGAGCATTCCACAACGATGGTATTGTTTTCTACGTACAGCTCCTTGAACTGAGGAGGATTATCTCTACCGCTTGCGCAGTAGATATGTCCCTTTTCCATAGCCTCGATGACTTGATCGTACTTCAGCTCCTTGGCGCCGATGAAGGTGGAGCCGCCGAAGGATTCTCTTACGCTGTCGCCGTGGTTGTGGTTATCGTCGCCCATGGTACAAACAAGATTATACATGCCGTTTCGGAGCATATCGTCGTAGATGTAGGGGCAATACTCGCTACCGGTCTCGAGCTCGGTGGCGTAGTTGAGGATCTCCAAGCCCCAAAGGCCTTCCACATTCAGATAATCCTCGCGCTCGTTCAAGGACCAATAGGGATGGTTAAGCTGTACCAGAAAGCCCGCCTCATTGCAACGCTTGACCGTCTCGTTGACACTCTCGCGAGTGCAGACACGATGATATCCATCGCCCCGGAACACATCCTTGTATTCTTCCCTTCTCCATCCGAGGTTTTCGAAGGAAGAAGCTGGCTGGAAGGTGTTATGGGGGTCCTTTGCAAAAATGTTCAGGTGGAAGCACTTGGTTCTCGGCCAATTGGCACTTTCAACGCCAAAGATCTGCGGGAAGGAAGGCTCGGATTCCGTCAAGGAATACTCGGAGCTGGTCAGGGCTAAGAAGGTATCGTCCGTAAGATCCGAGTGGTCAAGCAGGATCTCATGGTCGGAGTAGGCAACGATGGAGTAGCCGTGGGACTTATAGACCTCCTTGACCTTTTCCGGAGTATATGCACCGTCGGAGCACACCGTGTGGCAATGCATATTGGCCCGGTACCAGTTTACGCCATTGGGTAACAAATATTTTTTCATATTGATTCTTCCTTTGCTGACAACCACTTAGTGATTCAGCTGAGCGGCGATGGCGGCGTCCTTTTTGAGGACGGCCTCGGCATCGGCCCTACGCTTATCATCCAGACGCTGAGCAAGTGCCTCATCGCTAAGAGCAAGAATCTGTGCAGCAAGAAGAGCGGCGTTGCCTCCGCCGTTAATAGCAACGGTGGCTACCGGGATGCCAGTGGGCATCTGCACAGTGGAAAGCAAGGCATCCATACCGTCAAGAACGCTGGATTTACAAGGGATTCCGATGACGGGTAAGGTGGTTCGTGCGGCCAGGGCTCCTGCCAGGTGAGCAGCCATGCCGGCGGCGGCAATGATAACGCCGAAGCCGTTCTTTTTCGCATCCGCGGCAAAAGTTCCGGCCTCCTCAGGCGTTCTGTGGGCAGAATACACGTGCACCTCAAAGGGAATATCGAGAGACGTGAGCATATCGGTAGCTTTGGTGATAATGGGAAGGTCACTGTCGCTACCCATAACGATACCAACTTTTTTAACCATAATTGCCTCCTTGAAAACTATTTTGATACTGCAAAACAAAAAGGGCGCACTTACCCCTCATAACGGTTCAGTGTGCCCAGACGGTCGGCTTTGTACGATCTCTGTTCCACTGTGTTACTCACATTTATCCGTCAGTCGCAGAGATTACATTAAAGAATGATCAACATGGTTATTCTACCATTTTCACCCCTTCTTGTCAAGTGGTAATATCGACACGACTTGATGTTTTTCGCACATCTACTTTCGCTATATTTGACAAATCGCCAAATTTATGGTACATTAGTGACAAAGAACGGAGGTGGCATATGGATATTCTGACAGGCAAAGAGGCAATGGCCGCGGCAATTCCCAGCTTAATCCAATGGTACAGAAAAAACAAAAAATCGGTGCCGTGGAGGGAGATTTCTACCCCTTATGGTGTATGGATCTCGGAGATCATGTTGCAGCAGACAAGAATTTCCACGGTGATCCCATACTACCAACGCTTTCTTGCGGAAATACCCGACGTCACCGCACTGGCAAAGATTTCAGACGATCGGCTGATGAAGCTATGGGAAGGACTTGGGTACTACTCCCGGGCGAGGAATTTAAAGAAGGCCGCTCTTGCCATTTGTGAAGAGCACGGCGGCGCTTTGCCGGCAGACTATGAGGCCTTGCGGGCGTTGCCGGGAATCGGTGATTACACAGCGGGGGCAATTGCCTCCATCGCCTTTGGACTTCCCTGCCCGGCGGTTGACGGAAACGTACTGCGGGTGGTAATGCGCTATCTTGGTGAATATGACGATATCGCCAAAGGCTCCGTGAAAGCGGAGGTTACCCGGATGCTGGCCGAGATTTATCCCACAGGCAAGGATGCCTCCGATCTGACCGAGGGCTTGATGGAGGTGGGCGAGGTTGCCTGCTTGCCAAACGGAGAGCCCTTATGTGAAAATTGCCCTTTACGGGAAGATTGTCGGGCGCGGCGCGAGGGATTGACGGATGAATTGCCCGTCAAGGCACCGAAAAAGGCGCGGACGGTTGAGGAGCGTGCCATCCTTATTCTGCGTTGCAGAGATCGGTATGCTTTGCGGAAGCGTCCGGCAAAGGGACTGCTTGCCGGAATGTGGGAGCTTCCCTCTCTCCCCATTGACGGAGAGTTTTCCCTCTCCGAGGCCGCCGGTATGCTGGGAATTACGGTGCTTAGGGCTGAGGCTATCACAGAAGCGGTACACGTATTTTCTCACGTAGAGTGGCATATGAAGGGATTCCTTTTGGACTGTGCCCGTGAGACTGAGGGATTCGTATGGGTCAGCCGGGAGGAGATCCGGGAGAATTATGCGATTCCTGCGGCGTTTCGGGCATTTCGGAAGCACATCCTGTCGGATGAGGCTTGAAAGATTGCCCCGCTTGTGATAGAATACTCTTGATACTTGACGTAAGGAGACTGAAATGGAACGAGCCGTTATTATTACCGGGGCCTCCGGCGGAATTGGGCAGGCGACAGCCCGCGTATTCGCCGCTCACGGTTGGAATTTGGTTTTAGGTTATAACAGAAACAAAGAACGAGCCGAGGCCTTGGCGCAGGAATTGGCGCAAGAATTTTCCGTGCGGGCAGTTGCCTTTGGGGGCGATCTTTCCGATCCCTCTGCGTGCCGGCGGATCGTTGCCAAAGCGATTTTTGAATTTGGCCGGGTGGACGCTTTGGTTGCCAATGCGGGAATCGCTGAGTCCCGTTTGTTTACGGAAACAACGCCGGAGGAATTCCGGACTATGATGGACACCAATCTGGGCAGTGTATTCTACACCTGTCAGGCGGCGGCAAAGGAGATGATTGCGGCCGGTGGCGGTGCCATGGTTACCGTTTCCTCCATCTGGGGACAGGTAGGTGCGGCCATGGAAGTGGCATACTCTGCCGCAAAGGCCGGGGTGATCGGACTTACCAAGGCCTTAGCCAAGGAGCTGGCGCCCTCTTGCGTTCGGGTCAACTGCGTTTGCCCCGGAGTGATCGACACGGAGATGAACAAGGATTACTCCCCCGAGGTTATGGAGCGCTTGGCTGAGCAGACCCCGCTTGGACGCATCGGTACGCCCGAGGAGGTTGCCGAGAGCATTTATTTCCTTTCCTCCGAGGCTTCCGGCTTTGTGACGGGACAGGTTCTTGGGGTAAATGGCGGATTTGTCATTTAATACTTGCTTTTTGAACCGATTCGTGATACAATACGGATCGAATAACTGCCACCGGGTAGTGTGATGCTTAGCATCCGTTTGCGCGTCGTTAGGTCTTTGAAGACGCGCATGCGGATGCTTTTTTTGTGGAGGATTTATGCGACGGTTACTGACGTACTTTTCGCGGGGGGAGCTAGCTTTGTGGTTCTCTTCCCTTGCTTTGATTCTTGCTTCCTTTTTCCTGTTTGACCGGGAAAGCTATCTGACCCTTGCGGCATCGATTGTGGGGGTTACTTCTCTGATCTTTTGTGCCAAGGGAAATCCCATTGGGCAGGCGTTGATGGTAATTTTCAGCGTGCTTTACGGCATCATTTCCTACTCCTTTGCCTATTACGGAGAGATGATTACGTATCTTGGCATGACGGCGCCGATGGCTTTGTTTTCTCTGATTGCGTGGCTGGTGCATCCCTATAAGGGAAATCGGGCTGAGGTGGCAGTGAATCGGCTGAGATGGCGGGAGATTCCCTTTCTTATCGTTTTAACAGCGGCGGTGACGGTGGGCTTCTACTTTATTTTGGACGCCTTTGGGACGGCAAACATTGTGCCAAGCACTTTGTCCGTTGCCACCAGCTTCGGAGCGGTATATCTGACCTTCCGGCGGTGTCCTTACTTTGCTTTGATCTATGCGGCGAACGATCTGGTACTGATCGTTTTGTGGGCTTTGGCGGCGAGAACGGACATTTCTTATCTATCCGTAATCATCTGCTTTGCCGTTTTCTTGGTGAACGACCTTTACGGCTTTATCAGCTGGCAAAGGATGGCACGGCGGCAAACAGAAACCAAAATATAACACAAGGGCTACCCCATTTTCAGGGTAGCCCTTTGCCTATTATGTAGCTTGATCTTATTTGAACGTTACAGAACCGACGTCGCGCTTGCTATGCATCTTTACCTGCGCGCCACAACGGGGACAGTGATAATACTCGGTTACCTTCTGGGATCCGGAAACGGAGTCAGAGTACCAAGTCAGTTCAATCTCATTGCTGGCGGTATCGCCATCATGCTTCAGGCTGTAACCGCACTTGCGACAGGTAAGCCGATTGGCAAAGAAGAATACGAGAACAACAAAGCCTGCAATTGCGGCCTTGATTCCATCCCCGTTGGTGCCGGGAATCGTGTTCATGCGCTGGATGAAATAAACCACGAATGCAAGAGCAGTATACATAACAACGGAGAAATAGAAACGCATACAATTGATACGGCTTAAAACTGCACCCAAAAGACCTTTTCTCTCTACCAACGCCTTTTTGATATGGAACACGCGGCGACCAATACCGGAAAGGAGCAAAAGTACGGTCATGCCAACCAGATATCCGATCTGGGGAGTCTCATATTCCATAGTTCCAAAGTAGATACCGAAACAATAAAACGCGGCAGCAAAAGAACCAACCCAAAGAAGTAAACCAACAAGCTTTCTCATAAAGCCTCCATAATAAATATTAAGTTTGATTTCTCCTCAAAACGACCTTTTCCGAGAGAAATCCGCATTTATTGTACTCCTTCCGGCGTGCGTTGTCAATCTGTGAAACCCGACAATGTTGCTTAACTTTGCTGAAATCTGTATTTAGTCGTTTTCGTCCAGGATATAGCGGACGGCAAGCTCGATCTTTTTGCGGTCGGCACCGGCCGCGGCGGCTTGGCAAAGGGCTTTTTCGTAGGCCTCCTCGTCTCCCATGGCGGCGTAGGCAATGGAACGGGCGGAATGAGCCGGAATCAAATTCGCGTTTATAGCGAGAGCCTTTTCGGCGTATTCCAATGCGCCCTCGTATTCGGCCTCTCGTACGTACAGATTGGCAATGTTACTATAAGCGTTGGCGTTTTGAGGATCCACCTTAAGGGCACGCTCATAGGCCTCGATGGCGCGGGCGTTATTGCCTAAGCGCTGGTAGCAGATACCGGCGTTGGACAGAACGGTGGAATTGGGGGTAAGGGCGGCGGCCTTTTCATACCATTCGGCGGCTTGGAGATAATACGTTCCATCGTCGTAGCAGAGGCCGAGGAAGGTAGCGACGGCAAAGCGATCGGTGGTGGATTCCACCTCCGGCCAGAGGCGATCCAGATGCTTGATCGCCACAAGGGGCTTATCGGCGTTAAAGGCATTCAAGGCCTTTAAGAACTCTTTTTCTCCCTTGGGATTACCAAGAAAGGCGTTGCCCATCAAATCGTTATAATGCTTGCGGTAAAAGGCAATGGTACGCTTGGGGGCGCGGCGGCCGCCGAAGGCTTTGATCAAGGTAAAGACCGAGCCGATGAGCAAGAGAATGGCGCGGGTGACTGTGTTTTGAGAGAGTGTGTCGGTTTGCAAATATTCACGAACGGCAAGGCCAATGATGGCAACGTCCAACAGTAAGACTAGGACGGTAACGAGTATGAGCACGGCTTTTCTTTTTTTCACAGCGGGCCTCCTTGGATTTTTTCTAAATTATATAACAGGTGTATGCCGTTGTCAAGAAAAAAGCCCTCACTCCGCTTTTGGAGTGGGGCTTTTCTTATGAGAGAAGCTCGGATACGGTGACAAAGCGGAAGCCTTGTTCTTGAAGGGCAGGAATGATGATATCCAACGTTTTTATGGTATTGGCGACGCTTGGATGATAGTCGTGAAAAAGGATGATGTCGCCGTTATCGGTGCTTTCCATAATATTTTTTACCATTTTATCCACCGGCTCGTGTGCCCAATCACGGGTATCCACGTCCCAGAGGACGATGCGATATCCAAGCTCCTCCGCCAAAGAAAGAAACTGGGCGCTCATGGCACCTTGGGGTGGGCGGATCAGGTTAACGCCGTAATCCGTCAGGTCGTAGATCCTTTTGGCGGTATCCGTTACCTCCCGGAGCATATCCTCGTAGCTCATGGTGCGCATGCTTTTGTGGTTATAGGTGTGGTTGCCGATCTCATGCCCCTCCTCGTAAGCACGGAGGAGTGGGGCGGGATAATTTTCCGCATTGACGCCCACTGCGAAGAAGGTAGCCTTGACATTATGCTTTTCAAGGACGTCAAGGATGCGATCCGTGTAGGTGGGATGGGGGCCGTCGTCAAAGGTAAGAGCGATGGTACGCTCCTCCCGACTGCCATGAGTATACACGTTATCGTCCTCTATGAGAGTAACAGGGGTAAAGACAAGGGTGGCGGCGAGGAGGGTGGAGACAAGCTGCGTCCACATACGTTAGCCCTTTTTCAGTTCGTCCAAGGTGCCGAATCGGTAGCCTTGGGCCTTCCACTCTGCGATCAGACGGGGGAGGATCTTGGCGTTGGTCTCCGAGGTGGGGTGAAACAGGAGAATAGCGCCGTTATGGGTATTTTCCATCACCTTTTTCATGGCCTCCTCCTCGCTCATTTGATGCTTATTGTCCCAATCGGCATAGGCGAAGCTCCAGAAAACCGTGGTGTAGCCAAGCTCCGTAGCAAATTGGAGGTTCTGCTCGCTGAACTTGCCCTCCGGAGGGCGGTAGAATTTTGCCATTTTGGCTCCGATTTTCTCCTCATACAAGCGCTCAAGGCCGGTGAGCTCTGCCTCAAACTCTGCAATATCCGTTACCTTTGTCATATCCCGGTGTTTCATGGTATGGTTACAGACCGTATGGCCCTCGGCGGCCATGCGCTTGACCAGATCCGTATTTTTTAGGATGAGATTGTCGAGAATAAAGAAGGCGGCGGGAACGTTTTCGTCCTTCAGGGTGTTGAGGATCTTTTCCACGTTTCCGTTTTCATATCCGGCATCAAAGGTCAGATAAAGGACCTTTTCTTCGCTGGTATCTCCGTGATTTTTGTCAACGTAATAGGCGTTATACTGCTCGATGACGGCCATATTCGAGTCCAGGGTGGGCTGCTTGTGCTCCTTATTCCGCTTGCAGTACCAGCCGGCGGGGGCGGCATAGGCGGTGAAGGTGACGGTTGCCGCCATGGCAAGGGACGACAGGGTCAGGATCAATTTTTTCATGGTTATCTCCTTTTTTGTATCGTTGCGTACAGGCTCAGTATGTGTAGGTTTTGGCGCGGTCAGCCTAAGAAGTTTTATGCTGCGCGCCCTTATTTTGCCCTGTATGGCGAGGGATCGGCGAGGAAAAACTACGGTTACAAGCACAAACAAGGAGGTGTCCGGTGTGAAGATCAATCCCATTACAGCGACAGCCATCGGTATGGCGGTCGGCTCGGTGGCTACGGTTATGCTGAGTGGCAAAAAAATCAGCGCAAGGAAGGTGACCCGGGAAATGAAGGAAATGGCAAATGGAGTTTCCTCCATGCTGTCCTGCACGGGTCGTGGCAGACGGTAAGAATACGCGGCACGGATTGTTTCGTGCCGCTTTATTTTTTGTCCGTGACTCATTGTGACAAGATTCTCATTTTTTACATAGTACAATGGGGACACTCAACTACAAAAGGAAGGTGAAAAATTTGGCTGAAACCGGAAATTTAACAATCCGACAGGAGGATGCCACCCTCCGTTTTACGATTCTTGGAGACATCGATCACCACGGGGCGAAGGATCTACGGGAGTCCATGGACTCGGCGCTGTTCTTTTATCGTCCCAGCGTTTGCGTGATCAATCTCTCCCGGGTGGAGTTCATGGACAGTTCCGGGCTTGGATTGATTCTTGGGCGAAGGACAGGCGCGGAGGAGATTGGAGCGGAGCTGATTTTGGAGGATCCGTCCGAGAGCGTAAAAAAAATTTTGGGTCTGGCCGGGATCGAACGGCTGATCAAGATCCGATACGGAGGAAACGATGAAAAAATACGTGAATGAAATGAAGGTGGTGTTCCCTTCCCACTCCGCAAACGAAGGGCTTTGTCGGTCGGTGGTGGCATCCTTTGTGGCGCAGTTCAATCCGACCATTGAGGAGATTTCCGACATCAAGTGTGCCGTATCGGAGGCGGTGACCAATGCCATTGTACATGGGTATCGGTATGCGCCGGGTGAGATTGCGCTACGGGTCCGGGCAGACGAGGAGCGGTGTATGTATTTAGAGATCAAGGACAAGGGATGCGGCATTGAAAACGTAGAGGTAGCGATGCAACCCCTATATACCACCGATCCGGAGGGAGAGCGGAGTGGCATGGGCTTTGCAGTGATGCAGACCTTTACAGATCGGCTGTCCGTCCGCAGTAAAATAGGGCGCGGAACGGTGGTGTCCATGCGGAAAAAGCTCTCCTGAATGCTCCCGGTACATAAAACGTGAGGGGGCGATGTTCTGAAAAACGAATCGGATTACGGGCGGAACAGCGAGCTGATCCGCCGGTCACAGGCAGGAGACGAAAGGGCTACCGCGGATTTGGTGGAGCTGAATATGGGTCTGGTGCGCTCCATTTGCTATCGGTTCCGGGATCGGGGGGTGGATATGGAGGATCTGATCCAGATCGGCTCCATTGGAATGCTGAAGGCCATTCGTAGCTTTGAGGTGGATCGGGGAAATGCCTTTTCCACCTACTGCGTGCCGCTGATCATTGGAGAGATCCGGCGGTTTTTACGGGATGACGGGCTGATCAAGGTGAGCCGTGTATACAAGCGGAACGGGATGCTTTTGATGCGCAAGCGCGAGGAGCTGGCGGCGGAGCGTGGAAGTGAGCCCCATCTTTCCGAGGTAGCGGAGGCCTGTGGATTATCTCTTGAGGAGGCGACGCTGGCACTGGATGCCACCTCCTCCGTGCACTCCATTTCCGATCTGATCGGGGATGACGAGGAATTCACCTTGGAGCAGACCTTGGCGGGAGAAAATAACATTGAGCGGCGTCTGGAACAGTTGGAGCTATCGGAGGCCATTGGAAAGCTTCCGCCGCTGTGGCGGAAAATCTTATATTTCCGCTTTTATCGGGAGCTTTCCCAACAGCAAACTGCCGATCGGCTGGGGTTGACTCAGGTAAAAATCTCCCGGGAGGAGAAAAAAATCTTCTCCTCTTTACGGACAGAGCTGGCAAAATAAAATAGCGCGGACGGTCTTCTGCCCTTTGGCAGTCGGTCGTCCGCGGTATTTTTATTTGTTGTTCAGCCCTGCAAAAGAATACTTCGACTCATATTCCTCGAACATTTCCGCAAAGTCGGCGTTAACACGAACATTGCGAAGAGACTCATGCAGATTCATGTTATTGGCAGCTGCATCAGCCACGCAGCCGGCGATGTTGGAGCAATGGTCTGAGGTTCGCTCCAGATTGGTCAAAATGTCCGAAAGAACAAAGCCCGCTTCAATAGAGCAATTACCCTGCTGAAGGCGCAAAATATGATTGGTTCGGAGCTGCTCCTTCAGACTATCGATAACCTCCTCCAGCGGCTCAACCTTTTGCGCCGCCAGCATATCGTTGTGAAGAAACGCAGCAAGAGACAAATCAATGATCTCTTCAACAGCCGCACCAATAATCTGCAGTTCCTTTATTGCTTCCGGTGAGAATTTCAGCTCCTTCTCTCGAATTTCCTCTGCCGACTCAACCAGATTGACACTGTGGTCGGAGATACGCTCTGCGTCTCCGATTACTTTCAGAATCTTAGCGGATTCCGCATGGTCAGCATCACTGACCTGATGCATGCTGAGCTTTAAAAGGTATGTGCTGAGAATATCCTCGTAGTGGTCATTGCGCTCCTCAAGCTCGCGTACAGACTCCGCAAGCTCCTCGGTATAATTCCAAATGGAAGAAATACCGCTCTTGAGGGCACGGGCTGACTCCATTGCCATCTCTTCCGCCACCTTGCGGCAACGCTCAAGAGCAATGGGAGGGGTGTTAAGAAGACGATCATCCAGCTCGGACACAGTCTCCGGAGCCTCAGAATCAGGGACGATCTTTTTCACCAGCTTCTCAAGCCACTTTGCCATGGGGAACAAAAGAACTACGCAAAGGAGATTGAAAACAGAGTGCACTACAGCAATGCCAAAGCGTTCTGCCGGATCACCCAGAATAGCCGGAGTGAAAATTGCACGGACAACAGAAAAGACCGCGAGCCATACAACTGTACCTATCACGTTAAAAGAAAGATGCACAATCGCAGCGCGCTTCGCATTTTTGGTGGTTCCAACAGCGGAAAGAAGCGCTGTGATACAAGTACCGATGTTCTGACCCATAATAATGGGAATTGCCGCACCATAGGTAACCTGCCCCGTCACTGCCAAAGCCTGGAGAATACCAACGGATCCAGAGCTGGACTGGATGATCGCGGTCAGAATCGCACCCGCAAGCACGCCGAGAATCGGGTTTTGGAACATGATAAACAATTCACGGAATGCCGGAACCTCAGAAAGACCCGACACCGCACCCGACATGGTGTCCATGCCGAACATAAGAGTGGCAAAGCCCAGAAGAATAACACCTGTATCCCGCTTCTTACTTCCCTTGCAGAACATATAAAGAACGATACCAAGCAGAGCAAGGACCGGCGTAAATGACGTAGGCTTCAAAAGCTGCACAAACAAGTTATCGCCTTCAATCTGGCCCAAACTAAGAATCCAAGCGGTAACGGTAGTACCAATATTGGCGCCCATGATTACATTGATAGATTGTGCCAAGGTCATAAGGCCCGAGTTTACAAAACCGACCACCATAACTGTAGTAGCCGACGAGCTCTGAATCACGGCGGTTACACAAAGGCCGGTCAAAAGGCCTGCCAAAGGCTTTGTGGTCAACTTGCCGAGTAAACTGCGGAGCTTGGAGCCCGCACGGCGCTCCAGAGCTTGTCCCATAATATTCATACCAAACAAAAACAGAGACAATCCGCCAATTAAGGTTAAAATGTCAAAAACATCCATAATATTCCTTTCTTTTCCTCACTCTTCCTCTTTAGACCATTCACACGTGAAGTTCTTCATTTGGGCCAACAAGAAAGAGTCGAGCCTCATCAAAGGACTGACGCAAGGCCTTGGCTGCGGCCGATTCCCGATCGAACTTCTCTTTACGCACAGCGCGCAAAAGGATATTTTTCGGTGTATCCTCCGGGTCGATCAGTTCAAGAGCCGCTACCTCGTAGCCCTCGCTTTCCAGTCGCAGAAGGCGCATAGCGTCCGTTGCCGCGTCCGCCAGCTTTTGGCGAAGCATGGAATGGCGGGTAATAAAGGACAGCGTAGGACAGTTTAAGGTATGGTTCAGCTCGTGGTGGCAACAAGGGGTGGACAGGATCACGCCGGCGCGGCAAGCGGCGGCTTTATGAAGCACGATGTCCGTAGCAATATCACAGGCGTGGAGAGAAATTACCAGATCCGGGGTACGGGCGGGGGTAAAATCGTTAATGTCCATACAATGGAAGGCGAGGCCGTCAAAGCCTACGTCGGAGGCGACGGAGGTGCAGTATTCAATGACGTCGGCCTTCAGATCCACGCCGACCATTTCCGTCTTTCGCTGCTTCAAAACAGCGAAATAGTAATATACGGCGAAGCTGAGGTAGCTTTTTCCGCAACAGAGGTCAAGGATATACAGGTCTCCCTCGGCGGGAATGTGAGACTCAACCTCCTCGATGTGACGGAGAAACTGATTGATCTGGCGGAATTTGGACCGTTTTTTGTCGTAGAGGCAGCCATTTTTATCGCTGACGCCCAGGCGGATGAGAAACTCCTCCGAGCCGGTAAGGAGGTACTCCTTTTCCCTGTCGTGGGAGGCGACCTCCGCGCGGGTCAGGGGCTTGTCCGAGGCAAGGGAACGGAGAACCTTATCCGCACCGATGGCCGTGGAACTTCCGCTTTTGGAGGTACGGAGCTCTGCGTCGCCGGCGGTGGTGAGGACGTTGATCTGTCCGTAGCCGGAGAGTAGCTCCGGCAAGGCGGCCGGCACGTGGGCCAGCTCCGTATTTACGTGGCGAGCTTTGCCGTCGCGGTAGAAGGTTTCCGTTTGGAGCACCACACGGTTGCCCACCTTTTTGAGGGAGGCAACGGCCTTTAAAACCGATCGGTCGGCGCTTTTGGAGAGAACCACCTTTTTCAGGCTCTCCCGTCGGATGGCGACCTGGATCAGCTCTTCAATTTTCGATTTGGGAGTATCGCTCATTTCTTTTCTCCGTTGTTACGATTGGCGGTTTTATCAAGGGCGGCAAGCTCCTCGGCCTCGGCTTCTTTTCTCTTTCGGCGGTTGGACTTGAAGACCTTACCAAACTCAAACTTACGCTCCTCCTTGTTCCAAAGGCGCTTGATGTTATCCTTATGGCGGAAAATAACCAGAGCGGCAATGGTAACGGCGATCAGGTTATGGAAGCCGGCGCCGCTGAAGCTATTGAGCAGGACGGGATAGAGCATGGCGCACATAATGGAGGCCAAGGAAATAAACTTGGTGCCTCCGGCCATGATGGCGAAGATAATGAATTCAGCAAGGAAGGTCAAGGGGCTGGAAAACAGCATAACGGCGGCCGTTGCGGCAACGCCCTTGCCACCGCGCATACGGTAGAAGATCGGAAAGATCTGACCGATGACGGCAAACAGGGCCGACATATACATGCCCTCAATGCCAAAGATCGTACGGCCCACGGCCAAGGCGAGTCCGGTTTTCAAAAATTCACCGAGGATGGTAAGCACGCCGGCCTTGCCGCCGAACACGCGTGCCATATTGGTGGCACCGGCATTTTTACTGCCTAATTCACGGATATCCTGCTTATACACGCGCTTGGACAGGATAATGCCCACGTTCAAGCTACCGATGAGGTACGCAAGGACAGCACAAGCGAGGAATCCGAGCAGCATCGGAATAATAACGGCGGCCGCAGTGGGCTGCTCGTGGGTGGACAGATAGTCACCAAGGAAGCCATAGCGCAAAATGCGGTCGACTCCGGTCAGCTCCGGAATGGTTACGATTGTATCTCCGTTCATATTCTCTCTCCTTTCCTCAACGGACGTCCGGGGCGGTCTCGCCGCGCTCACGGATGACAAGGCGAATGGGTGTGCCCTTAAAACCGAAGGTGTTGCGCAGGCAGTTCTCAATGTATCTCTGATACGAGAAGTGGAACAGCTCTGCATTGTTACAGAAGAGGACGAAGGTGGGCGGTGCTACGGTGGACTGGGTCATGTAGTAGATCTTCAGACGGCGTCCCTTATCGGACGGAGGCTGGGTTCTGGTCATGGCCTCGTTCAGAATGTCGTTGAGCATACCGGTGGAGATACGCATATTGGTCTGATTGTGGACGTAATTGATCTCCTCAAAGAGGCGATTGACTCTCTGGCCGGTCATAGCGGACAGGAACAGAATGGGAGCGTAGGTCATGTAGGCCAGGGACTCGTAGATCTTTTTTGTGAACTGGTTGGTGGTATTGTTATCCTTATCGATCAGATCCCACTTATTGACCACGACGATGGTTGCCTTACCGGCCTCGTGAGCGATACCTGCGATCTTCTCATCCTGTTCGGTGATGCCCTCGGAGGCATCGATTACAAGGACGCACACGTCGGCACGCTCAACGGCCATTTTGGCGCGGAGAACGCTGAACTTTTCTACGCGGTCCTCCACCTTTTTCTGGCGGCGCATACCGGCGGTATCGATAAAGTTATACTTGCCGTGTTCGTTTTCAAAGCGGGTATCGATGGCATCACGGGTGGTACCGGCGATGTTGGATACGATCAGACGGTCCTCCCCGAGAATGCGGTTAATCAGAGAGGACTTACCGGCGTTGGGCTTGCCGATCACAGCGACGTTGATCACGTCCTCCTCCTCGGCATCGTCACCCTGAGCGGGGAGATGGGCGATGATCTCGTCCAAAAGGTCGCCGGTTCCGCTACCGTGAACGGAGGAAACGGCGATGGGATCGATCTTGAAGCCGAGCTCATAGAACTCATAGAACTCACCGGGGAGCGCGCCTACGCTATCCACCTTATTGATGCAGGGGATGACGGGCTTACCGGAGCGCTTGAGCATGGTGGCAATGCTACGGTCATCGGCCAGAAGGCCGGTGGTCACGTCGCACACGAATACGATGACCTCAGCGGTATCGATGGCAAGCTGAGCCTGCTCTCTCATTTTTTTCAAAATAATATCGTCGGTCTTGGGCTCGATACCTCCGGTATCCACTACCATCAGCTTTCGGCCGTTCCACTCCGTCTCGCCATAGATGCGGTCGCGGGTGACACCGGGGGTGTCCTCCACGATGGAGCGGCGTTCACCGATCAGTTTATTAAACAGGGTACTTTTGCCTACGTTGGGGCGACCAACGATGGCAATAACAGATTTTGACATTTTATCCTCCGTGCCGTTTTACGGCTTTATTTTCATGATTCCAGATTCAGGACAGCGCATACGAAATCCGCGCCGTCGCACTCGGTTAAGCGCACTTTTGTGTTCAGCTTTTCGGAGAGCTCATCCACGGACATGCCGCAGAGGAACAGGTCTCCCTCGCTTCGTACGGTGTTGCGGGAAATTAAGATCTCCTCGCCCAAGGGTTCGCCCTGCAACTGCTCATAAATATCCTTGCCGGTCAGAAGGCCGGTAACGGTAATGTGGCCGCCGAAGAACTTGTTTTTGATACAACGGACATTGCAGGTAAGATTCGGGCACAGCGCCTCCAGCTTTTTTGCCATTTGGAAGATCTGTCCGTAGGCGGCCTCCCCTGTAGGAATGGTTACGTGACGCTTGATCTGCCGCTCTTCCTCGCTTAACGTAAGCAGGAAGGCGTTGAATTCCGTATCCAGGGAGCGGAGCATACCGACGCCGTCCTCGATCTGGGCGTAGTCGCCGTAGTACTCGTCCTCCGGGATGGGCAGACCGGCGCGCAAATAGAATTCATCGGCGCAGAAGAACAGCCGCTTACCGCATTCTGCCTCATATTGATCGGAAATGGCATCCACCTGTCGGATGACGGCCGCACACTCCTCGGGCGTGAAGGGCTCAAGGGGATATAGACCCTCCCGGAAGGCGGTAAGACCGGCGGGAACGATGGCGGTACACTGCATTTTAGGGCCAAGAGCGGCCAGGTCGTGCAGGGTTCTCGAAAGCTCCTCCCCGTCGTTGATGCCGCGGCACAGGACGATCTGGCAATGGAGCTCGCATCCCCCCTCGGCCAAGCGGCGAAGATAGGACAGCGTCTCCCCTGCCCGTTTGTTTTTCATCATCCGGCGGCGCAGCTCAGGGTTAGTGGTATGGACGGAAATATTGATGGGAGAAATGTGCATATCGATGATGCGCTGGATCTCCCAATCCTCAAGGTTGGTCATGGTGATATAATTGCCATGAAGGAAGGACAGGCGGGAGTCGTCGTCCTTGAAATAAAGAGTTTCCCGCAATCCTTTGGGCAGCTGATCGATAAAGCAGAACACGCATTGATTACGGCAGGAGTGCTTACGGTCCATCAGCGGGGTCTCAAACTCCAGGCCGATATCGTCGTAGGTCTTTTTCTCAATTTTGGCGATCACGGGCATTCCGTCCCGTGTAAGCTGGAGCTCAAGAGACTTATCAGCCAGATAGAAGCGATAATCCAGCACGTCCCGGATGGGATTGCCGTTGATGCTGACCAAAACGTCCGTTTCCCGGATGCCGGCGCGCTCCGCCAAGGAGTGCGGTCGGACTTCTGCGATTGTTACCATCGGTTTACCTTGACCGCGCTGAATCAGCGGCCGATTCCTTTCCTCATATGAGCATAGATACCCATGTTATCCCATGGTATTATACACCAAAATTCCCGAAAGGTCAAGGAATTCCCGAAATTCCCTTTCAAATTTCACCGGAGGTGGGCGTAAAGTCGCTCAAGAACAGACTTTTCAATGCGGGAAACGTAGGAACGGGAAATGCCCAGCTTACGTGCCACCTCCCGCTGGGTAACGGGAGGTTCATTATTTAAGCCGTACCGGAGCACCATGACGGTTTTTTCCCTCTCTGTCAGGCGGGTGCGGATGTAATCGATGGCCTTTTTGCTTTGCAGCTTACGGTCGATGTCGTCGGCAATGGTATCCTCCACGCTTATGATATCGATGTAGGTCAAGGGGTTACCGTCCTTATCCATATCGATGGTTTCGTTGATGGAGACCTCACAGGCGGTCTTTTTCTGGCCGCGGAACAGCATGAGGATCTCGTTCTGAATGCATTTGGCGCCGTAGGTGGCAAAGCGGGCGCCGTTGCGACAATCAAAGGAATCCACCGCCTTGATCAACCCTACGGTGCCCACAGAAACAAGATCGTCCTGATTTTTGCTGGAGGCGTAATATTTCCTCACTACGTGGGATACTAAGCGAAGATTGTGCTCGATGAGCTTATCTCTGGCGGCGCGGTCGCCTTCTCTCATTTTTAAAAAGTACTCCGTTTCCACAGCCTTCGGCAAGGGCGGCGGGAATTTCCGCTCGTCGGCAACGCCTAAGATCATGTACACAAAATTCAGAAAAACTGATAAAATTGAACGCATAGCTCCTCCTTTGCCGCTCTTTGGCGGTATCCAATCTATATGTTTATTTCCAGTTTTTTGTGCCTGTGGAAATGATTTTCTTTCCTTATTCCACATGAAAGCGGTCGGATTGGGAACGATACTATTGTCCGTGCAACTGTGCGGATCGGAGGATTTTTTATGTGGATCGATAAAATCGCCCTGGCGCTGGTTATCATCGGCGCACTGAACTGGGGTAGCATCGGTCTGTTCAGCTTTGATATCGTTGCCTGGATCGGTGGCGGCCCTGCCGCCCTCATCAGCCGCATCATCTATTCCGTCGTTGCTCTTGCCGGAATCTGGTGCATTTCTCTTTTGTTCCGCGATACCGAAGTTGAGTCTGACCGCGCTTAATCCCGTCAATATGCACGAAAAAGGAAGCAAACGCTTCCTTTTTCTTTGTTAATTGTGCAATTGACAATTTTGCACTTTAGTTGTATAATGAGTGAAATCGATATTTTTGTATTTTTATACATGGATATATTTAATTTTTTACTTGCTTCCCTGGAGGTTTTTATTATGGAAGAAAGAGTTTTCAATTTTTCTGCAGGTCCTTCTATGCTCCCCTTGCCCGTGCTTCAGCGTGCTGCTGACGAACTGGTGGTTTATCCCGGCGCCGGGATGTCCGTAATGGAGATGAGCCATCGATCTCCTGCTTACGAGGCTATCATCGGGGAGGCAGAGACTCTTCTCCGTAAGCTGATGAACATTCCCGAAAATTACAAGGTACTGTTCCTTCAGGGCGGTGCCTCCACTCAGTTTGCCGCAGTTCCCCTGAACCTGATCGGCAAGACCGGCAAGGCGGACTACATCGTTTCCGGCCAGTTCTCCGGTAAGGCCTTCAAGGAGGCTCAGAAGATGGGCTACGACGTAAAGTGCGTTGCTACCTCTAAGGAGGATAACTTCACCTACATTCCTGAGGTTACCCGCGATGCCTTCCGTCCCGATGCTTCCTACGTTCACATCTGCTTCAACAACACCATTTACGGCACCAAGTACAACTATATCCCCGACACCGGTGATATTCCTCTGGTTGCCGATATGTCCTCCTGCATCATCTCCGAGCCCGTGGACGTTTCCAAGTTCGGTGTGATCTATGCAGGCGCACAGAAGAACATGGCTCCTGCCGGCATGACTCTTGTTATCGTTCGCGAGGATCTGCTTGAATATGCCGATCCCAAGATGCCCACCATGCTTGAGTGGAAGACCATGGCAGAAAACGGTTCTATGTACAATACTCCTCCCTGCTATACCATCTACATGGCTAAGCTGGTTTACGAGTGGATCCTTTCCCTTGGCGGTCTTGACGTCATGAAGAAGATGAACGAGGAAAAGGCGGCTCTTCTCTACGACTATCTGGATAATCAGGACTACTACATCGCTCCCGTTAAGCCCCAGTGCCGTTCCTTGATGAACGTTACCTTCGTGACCGGAGACGCGGAGCTTGACAAGAAGTTTGCATCCGAGGCCGGCAAGGCAGGTCTTAAGAATCTGAAGGGTCACCGTTCCGTTGGCGGTATGCGTGCTTCCATCTACAACGCAATGCCCAAGGCCGGTGTTGAGGCTCTCATCGAATTCATGAAGAAATTTGCCGCAGAAAATCCCAAGGCATAAGTGAGGAATATTACCATGGAAATTAAACTTTTAAATAAGATCTCTCCCGTTATCTACAATGAGCTTGACGCGGAGAAATACACCTTCTCCGAAACTGCGGAGAACCCCGATGCCATTATGGTTCGCTCTGCGGCCATGCACGACCTTACCTTCCCCAAGTCTGTTAAGGCCATTGCCCGCTGCGGTGCAGGTGTAAACAACATCCCCGTTGAGCGCTGTGCAGAAGAGGGTATCGTTGTCTTCAACACCCCCGGCGCCAATGCGAACAGCGTTAAGGAGCTCGCTATCGCAGCGATCCTTCTTGCCTCCCGTAACATTGTGGGCGGTATTGCATGGAGCAACACGCTGGCCGGCAATGAGCTTGGCGTAGCCAAGGCCGTTGAGAAGGGCAAGAGCAAGTTTGGCGGCTGTGAAATTCAGGGTAAGACCCTTGGCGTAATCGGTCTCGGTGCCATCGGCGGTATGGTTGCAAACGCGGCCATCGATCTTGGCATGAAGGTTATCGGCTACGACCCCTTCATCACCGTTAAGGCGGCTTGGAACCTTTCCCGCGCCATTACGGCGGCTGCCTCCTATGAGGAAGTCTTCAAGAAGGCGGATTACATCACCTTGCACGTTCCTGCAACCAAGGATACCAAGAACATGATCAACGCAGAGTCCATTGCCACCATGAAGGACGGCGTTAAGATCATTAACCTCTCCCGTGCGGATCTTGTTTGTGCGGCAGATCTGAAGGCCGCCACCGAGGCCGGAAAGGTTGCTTGCTACGTAACCGACTTCCCCACCGAGGAGACCATTAACACGGATAAATTCATCACCATTCCCCACCTTGGCGCTTCCACCGAAGAGGCTGAGGACAACTGTGCGGTTATGGCGGCACGCCAGCTGGACGACTTCCTCGTAAACGGTAACATTACCAACAGCGTAAACTATCCTGCCGTTTCCATGGAGAGATCCGGTGTAGCCCGTATTTGCATCCTGCACAAGAACATCCCCAACATGCTTGCCAGCATCTCCTCTGCCCTTTCCGCCGTTGGCCTGAACATCGAGAACATGGCGAACCGCTCCAAGGGAGACTACTCCTGCACACTTGTTGACGTAAACGAAGCGGTTCCTGCCGAGGCAATTGACAAGATCGCCGCTGTAGCCGGAATTGCTCGCGTATTCGTAGTTTAATCTTTAAAAAACGGTACCGCCCCGGTCGAAGATCGGGGCGGCGTTTTATCACAAGGAGGCACTGTATGGAACTGATTCGGGTAACGGCCGAGGAATTTTCGGCGATTTATCGGGAAATGGAGAAAAACTTCATTTTGGAGGAGCGTCGGGACGAGGATGCGGCGCGTGAAGTACTGGCGGAACCGCAGTTTACCCTCTACCACATGATAGACGGAGGCAAGCGCGTTGGCTTTGTGTCCACATGGCAAATTGAGGGCGTTCTGTTTATCGAGCACCTGGTAACCTATGAGGCTTACCGGAGGCACGGCTACGGCCGGGCGGTGCTGGACTGCTTGAAGGCTCAGGGGTTGCCCATTGTTCTGGAGGTGGAGCTCCCCACAACGGAGGAGGCCTCCGGGCGCATTGAGTTCTACAAGAAGGTGGGCTTCCACATAAACGACTATCCGTATCACCAGCCATCCTACCGACCGGGTGGACAAGGGGTAGACATGATCCTCATGAGCTATCCGTGTGCGCTGGATGAGCCGGATCGAATCAAAAACGTACTGTATCGGACGGTATATCACGTGGGAGATGAAACGGTATGAGTCACGAAAACACAAACTGGGGACAGAGCGTTGCGGGCGTTGTGATCCGGGACGGAAAGGTTCTTTTGGCACGGCACACCTACGGGCGCGGAAACGGACTTCTGATCATTCCCGGCGGGTACGTGGACTATGGTGAGACGCCGCAGGATGCATTGAAGCGGGAGTTTTTGGAGGAGACCGGCGTTCTGGTTGAGCCACGCGCCCTGATTGGTGTGCGCTTTAATATGCACGACTGGTACGTAGTATTCCGGGCCGAGTACGTCTCAGGCGATGCCCGCCCGGACGGAGAAGAAAACAGCGAGGTGCTTTGGATTGACACCGAGGAGGCCATGGGGCGGGCGGACGTGCCCGACCTGACCAAATCTCTTCTTGCCGCCGCGCTTACGGCGGATGGTGGTGCGCTGACCCCGCACTCTTACGAAGGAAATCCCAAGCATACACCCTCCTCTCTTTGGTGCTCATAAATTCAAGAGCCGTTGCAAGATCTTGCAACGGCTCTTTTTGTTTATAAATTCAGAACGGTGGGAGAGCGTCGGAGATACTCGCCTGCCGATTTTTGCGTTTTCAGCGCCAAGGTATACAGCGCGTCGGCGCAGAGGGTAAGCTCGTACTGGGCGCGAGCCTCTTTGGGTAGCTTTTTGTAGGAGGCGGGCTTGGTTACCACGGGCACGGTGCATTGCTTGGCAAGGAATCCGGCATCCTTGCGCATGGCAAGAAGCTGAGTATAAAGGGGGCCTTGATCCAGGTCGGCATAGGTTACGCCGGTCATCGAATAGAGGGTAGCGCGGCGGATGTGGGCATCCGTATATTTTTTGGTGGCGACCATGCGGTGTAGCTCCGTCAAGGTCAAGGCATTTCGGGCGCTGTCTGCCAGTCGGTGAGCGAGGCCGGAGGACAATCCGGCAATCTCCTTCAGATGCTCCGGGGGAGTCAGTCTCAAATAGGCCAAAACCGAGACCGAGGGCAGGTTTCCGTCCGTATAGTTCCCTTCCGCCAGGGCGGCTTCATACAGGGGGCGTACAGCATCGGGAACGGAAGACAAAGGTTCCCCAATCTTAAGGCGAGCGCGGATGCCGGAGGCGGACATGATGGGCTGTTCTTCGTTGTCGTGATATCCGGCACCGATACGCTGAATCGGGCGAGGGATGATATGATATCCGTTTTTACGAATGGCACGGACGTATTCGGCGGCAAGAATGTCGTTTGGAGATTCCGGGGCTGAGATTCCCCACTCGGCCAGCACCTCTGCGCGGACGGCGGCATAGGGGCGGTCGGAATTTTCAGCGGTGCGGGATTTTAAGGCCGCCTCGTAATCCGGGTTGTTCTGGATCTCGGCCATGCGTTCAAAGGCCGTCCGGTCGGGCGTTTCTGCGCCAAAATAAAGGTGGGTTGCGCCAAGGGCGGCGGCAATTTTCACCCCGGCAGAAGCAAAAAATTCAGCACCGGAGGCGGAAAAGGGATACGGAAGCTCAAAAACGGCATCGGCGCCGCCGAGAATGGCAGCCTCCGCCCGGAGGTATTTATCAAAGAGGGCGGCTTCCCCGCGCTCGGTAAAATTACCGGACATAATTGCCACGATCACGCCGCCCACGCCAATCTCTTCGCGGATGCGGGAAAGCAGATATTCGTGACCCAAATGGAAGGGATTGTACTCGCAGATTACAGCGGCAATTGCTTTTTTCATCACTTTTTGCACTCCTTTCCCTTATTTTTTCGTTTTTGGTCTTGTATTTTTTGGGAGTTTCCTTTATAATTGTTATATATTAAATATAATTGTTTTTTGACGCTTTGTCAACGGACAATTTGCGCCGACCGACGCGAATATATCGTTTTAAGAAAGGACTGCCGCATACGCGGCAGAAATGTGGAAATGAAAGTTCTCGTAGTAAACGCAGGAAGCTCCTCCCTTAAGTATCAGCTCTTTGATACCGAAACCGAAGCCGTACTCGCTAAGGGTATTTGCGAAAGAATCGGTCTTGAAGGTAGCTTGATCGAGCACAAGAAGGCAGACGGAACCAAGGTTAAGAATGAAACTCCTATGGAAAATCACTCCGTTGCCACCAAGATCGTTGTTGATATGCTGACCGACAAAGAGCACGGTTGCCTTACCTCCATGGATGAGATCCAGGCGGTTGGCCATCGCGTTGTGCATGGCGGTCCCTACTTCTTTGAAAGCTGCCTTGTTACCGACGAGGTGCTTGACAAGCTTAAGATGTGCGTAGACTTTGCTCCCCTGCACACTCCCCCCCACCTGATGGGTATTGCCGGCTGCACCGCTGTTATGCCGAACGTTCCTCAGGTTCTGGTATTTGATACCGCGTTCCATCAGACCATGCCTGACTATGCTTACACCTACCCGATCACCCGTGAGTTCATTGAGAAAGACAAGGTTCGCCGTTACGGCGCACACGGTACCTCTCACCGCTTTGTTACTAAGGAAATGCTGAAGCTCCTTAACAAGCCCGTTGAGGATACCAAGATCGTTACCTGCCACATCGGTAACGGCTCCTCCATCTCCGCAGTTAAGGGCGGTAAGGTTATTGACACCTCCATGGGCTTCACTCCCCTCGACGGTGTTGAAATGGGTACCCGTTGCGGATCCATCGACCCTGCAATCGTTACCTACATCATGAAGAAGACCGGCATGACCCCCGACCAGATGAGCGACTACATGAACAAGAAGTGCGGATTCCTTGGTGTTTCCGGCATTTCCTCCGACAGCCGCGACATTGAGGCCGCAATCCTTAAGGGTGACAAGAATGCGCTTCTTGCCGCTAATATTCTTGCTTACCAGATCAAGAAGTACATTGGCTCCTACTCTGCCGCAATGAACGGTCTTGACGCCGTTGTATTTACCGCCGGTATGGGTGAGAACAACCCCGAGCTTCGTGAGCGTGTTTGCCGCGACATGGACTTCTACGGCATTGAGATCGACTTTGAGCTGAATGCCAAGGTTCTTCGTCAGGGTAACATCGTTGAGCTCTCTACCCCTAACTCCAAGGTTAAGGTTTACGTAATTCCTACGAACGAAGAGCTCATGATCGCAAAGGATACCGAGGATATCGTTTCCAAGCTTTAATTTTTCCTATAAAAGGTCTGTCGCACGAAAATTGCCTCCCCTGCACAAGGGGTGGCTACAGACGAAGGTTGCCGAGGGGTTGTAACTGTTCCATTATGCACCCGAACAATCCCTCACCGCCTTCGGCGGAGCTCCCTTTACACAAGGGAGCCTTTTCTTTTTTGTGCTTACGGGATGTCTTTTGGCTTTCGTTGGTTGAAGTTTCCCGTTGTTTATGATACAATAGGAATTAACAATTCCCTATTTAAAAGAGGTATATCATCATGACAAAAGCAAAACAAAACGGCAACGCTGTAAAAAAGCTTCTTTTAGGTTTGGCAATTTTTATGCTGGTCCTTATCCTTTGCCCAATGGCGGTGGTACAAGCCGAGGAGCAAATCGTGGAGGTTGGCATCCCCGTGGAGGAGCATCCGGAGTTGTTTGGCACTCGCAGTATGCCTACTCACGGCGAAGGTAAAATTGTAGTCTTCCTTATTCAATTCCCGGATTATATGAATGACAACCCGAAAGCCACGCAAGAGTATTACAATAAGCTTTATTTTAGTGGCGGATGGGAAAAATCAACACAAGGAAAAGAAACGGTTGCCAGCTTTTATAAAGAACAATCCTACGGAAAGCTGAATTTAAGCGGACAAGTATTTGATTGGTACACTGCCAAGCATGAGCGCTCTTATTACGATGATCGCAAAGCAGAGCTTGTAATGGAAGCTGCAGAATATTATCAGGCACAAGGGGTAGATTTTTCTCAATTTGACGGCGACGGTGACGGTACGATTGATGCAATTGTATTTCACTTTGCGGGAGAAACAACCACAGAGCGATATACACCTTGGTATCCCGGAGTGGCTTATGGTGTCTCCAACTATTTTGGTATAATTGATAATTTGAAGTTTACTACCATCGTTCAAGTAGATGAACGAGTCGGCGCTCATGACATGCATCTAATACGTACCATACGGCATGAACTTATGCACACCCTTGATATGCCTGACCTTTACGGAGAATCGTATTTTGGTTTAAAGCCTGCTGTGGACTTAATGGTTGGTAATCATGATTTTATAAACCCCTATTTTAAAATATTACTTGGGTGGATCGATACCGTAAAAGTTATTACAGAAAACTCACATAATGTTCAATTAGAATTATACAACAATGATACTGCAGATGACGTTGCCATCGTGACGGACCGGTTTAATGGCTTTTTCGATGAATTTTTCATAATTGCATACAACGATTATCTGCACACCTCCGGTGTAATTTGGCATATTGATGCCCGACTAAATGAAGAGAAAACTACATTTTTATATTGCAATCTTCACTATGACCCTCGTCCTGATCGGGACAATCCTCACCGTACGGAGCACTTATCACCCTATCTGTTTGTTGAAGAGCTTTCCGCCGACCCAAAATATAATTTGATTTTTAGCAACATGGGCGGGCGTAACCTTACTGCATTCGGGCCGGATTCCATGTTAGCTCCCAATCATTTGCCCTCCTCAGACACACATGATGGTAGGTATACCGGAATTCAAATTGAAAATTTTGAGGAGCATAATGAGGAATATTTGACCTTTGACGTTTCCTTTGTTGCCGATCATGTTGCTCCGCTTATTACAACCCAAGAAAGCGATTTGGAATTTAAGGAAACGATCAATTTACAGTTTAATGAGTACATATATGCAGGTGAGATGTGGGATGATATACAAATAACGGATATGGAAGGGAACCCATTAGATGCCTCCATACTTCTTACCCACTACCCCAGAAATAAAATTGAAATCACATTTAATGACGACTTGTATAAGAGGGGATATAAGCTTATATTCCCGGAAAACAGCGTTCAGGATTCCTCCGGAAACGGATTAGCTGCGACTACTCTCACTGCTTCTATAGAGAATTATCTATTTGCAATCAGCGAAAAACAGCTTCCCGGCACTGGCGCATATTTAAGAGACAATTCTAAGGCATATTTTTTCCCGAAAGAAGATAGTATTCTTGTAATTACTGCGCTATGGGAAAACCATGAATATTGCAAAAAAATTGAGTTTATGCGACTGGATTACAATGGCAATGTGTTGAGCCAAACTATTGTCGATAATCCACTTAGTAACACGACCATTGTCAACATAGCTGAAACAGGTGATGATCGCTATATATTCATGTGTTGTGATAAGGGTATGCCCTGTTTGTTCTTTTGTTTCGATGCAGAAGCAAAGTTGAAGTGGATCAATGAGGATTACCGTGATTTCTACGATATGGATGGTTATTTTGATTCTTCATTCATAAAAAAAACAGATGGAATCATGATTCGGCCGGCGGCGGGGTTGTTCGTTAACCACTTTGGAGGAAACGAATGGGTCCATCTCTCTTCAATTGACGGAACGATCACTCCTATCGATTCGCTTAACATTGACAGGGAAAAGTTTTTGGCTGATGTAGGTGAAACCGTTCTGCCTGGTTTTCACACTTCAATTCGCCAATTTGGGGAGACGCTTTTGCGACAAAGCAGATATGAATCATCGGATGGAATGCATTATACTATTGTTGAAATCCTTAACCCTGTTACGTATGAGGTGGAGGATAAGATAAAAATTACAGGTTCAACAGAAGATTCGTTTAATATTAGAGAATTTAAAGCAAATAAAAATGGAACCTTTTTGGTGTGCTACGAAATGGACCAAGGATGTGGAATCATTTTGTTTGACATAGAATGGAATGTTGTGAAATCATTGGATTTGGATTATGGCATGAATCGCACGATTGAATGGCTCGATGATGGTGGATTTTGTGTGATAGAGTTGACCTTCTCGGGCAACCATGCAAATTCTCATTATCACGTGCGTCGCTATGACCAATGTTTAAACTTGGTTTGGGAAACGGATGTAATCGCTGAATTTGTATACTATTTCCACTCTCTGAGCGGAGAAGTCATGGCATATCGATCCATGTGGGAACCAAAAAGAGAATGCTATATCGATTATTACGGACAAGAGGATGCTTACAAAAATGAGCACGTCCATAGTTTGGTTTCCGGCGCGGTGGCATCTACCTGTCTAAGTGAGGGCTACGACAATCACTGGCGTTGCACGGAGTGCGGTTGTTGGTTCTCTTATGAGGATAAATCCTTGCTCCTTGATGCCGAAGCGTTGATTTTGCCCATCTCAGGGCACACAGAAGTAACGATTCCTCCCGTTGCGCCCACGTGCGCAACACTCGGTGCAACCGAAGGGTCTAAGTGCTCCATTTGTGATAAAATTTTTATTGCGCCCCAAGACATTCCCAAGAATGATGATCACGTTTATACCGATTGGATTATGACCGAAGCTCCCACATGTGGTTCTGTGGGAACGGAGACAAGTACGTGTAATCTTTGCGGCAAAGAAAGCAGCCGTGAGATTCCTGCCACAGGAGAGCACAGCTACGGAGAATGGACGCTCAGCTATCGACCTTCTTGTGCACAGGCCGGAGCCGACCGAGCAAGATGTGCTGTCTGTGGACATTGGATTTACCGTGAAATTCCTCCAACCGGCGATCATCGTTACGGGCGAAATCCTATCGTGATCGAAGACGCTACGTGTATTGAAGCGGGCACGGCTACCTATCGGTGTGTCACTTGCTCCAAGACAGAAGCTCGCGAAATCCCCGCTACCGGTGAGCACGTTTACGGCGAGTGGGCTGTGACCAAGGCGGCGAGCTGTGTCGAGGCCGGTACCGAGGCGCGTGAGTGCAGCGTTTGCGGGAAGGTCGAGACCCGGGAGATTCCTGCCACCGGTGAGCACGTTTACGGCGAATGGGCTGTAACGACCGAGGCTTCCTGCGCGGCGGCCGGGGTCGAGACGCGGACTTGCGCTTGCGGTCTGACCGAAACACGTGAAATTGCAGCGACCGGAGAGCATCTCTTTGGCGAATGGACCGTGAGCCGGGCGGCAACAGAGGAGCTGGAGGGCGAGGAGACCCGCGCTTGCACCGTTTGCGGCAAGGTGGAGACCCGCTTGACGGAGAAGCTTCCCCCTGCGCCCAAAAACAATACGCCTATTATCGTAATTGCCATTGGCGCCGGTGTGGCGCTTGGCGGACTAACCATGTTCCTGGCTCGGCGGAAGAGAAAATAACGTAAAAAAACACCGACAATTCGGCGGAGCTTCGTAAAACAGTTAAACCGACCTATGTGCGAAACATAGGTCGGTTTTTTCGATACTGAACATCGCGCACTACACCGAACGGCGTATAGAAGTGCGCCCTTTATCCATTCACTAAATTGGGGATAAACGCTTTATTAAACTGAAACCTATAAATGAACTATAAAACGTAATTACTATTTCTTTGCCCAGATAATCGCTCTGTGAGTATTCTCGCTAATAGGATTACCATGGTAATCTCCCCACTCGTTTTCGATAACAAAGCCAGCACGTTTTAACCATTCTCGAACTTGCTCAATAGCAGCAAAATGTTTTTCGGTCGGTATTTCTTGAATAAGATTACTTCCATCAGCAAGTGTCATTTCAAATCTGCGAATAAACTTTGTGATACCGGTTTCCTTATCATACGTATTATTAAGCAATACCATTTTTCCAAAATTTCCTTCGCTGTCTGTTCCTTGCCATACTATATTAGGATTAGGATTATTGAACCATTTCTCGGGATAAAACGTATAGGCATAGTCGATGAGAACATGTCCTCCAGGCATAAGCGCTTCAGCTGATTTTTTAATCATAAGTTCTTGTGCTTGCCTATAATCCATATCAGATACTATGTTGAATAAAAAATTAGCAGCCAAAAGCACGACATCAAATCCAGTTCCCCACTCATCATTAATGACATCTGACTTGTGCCAATGAATATTTTGAGTATTTGATATTTTTCTACTTATCCTATTTAGCATATGTTCATCAAAATCAAGCCCCGTAACATTATGCCCTGCATTTGCCATAGGCACAAGAAATCGCCCACTACCGCAGGCAATCTCCAAAATCCGCTTGGGTTCAACACCTATAACAGATAATGCAAATTCCACATCATTAGTATCAGTTTCATTACAATCATACATCTCCGAATTCCACTTCGAGATGATATCTTTTTCGTAATACATTTTTTCCTCCGGTTTGTTTAGAGGGTTAAAACATTGTACCCCTCCTGATTGTATTGTTTCTGTTCATTGTTGTCTTTTTCATATAAAATCACTCCTTTACATTTGATAAAATGGATTAACCATCTGTTATTCAAGGACAGGCGCCGTGAATCGCCTTACTACACTTGTTAACTGTCTTATGAATACCCGCCATTGTCGGTGTTTTTTTATTTATGCGGGATTTACTGCCAAGGGGTCGCCGAGGATCTTACGGACTTTTTTGCGATAGAGGATCACGTAGGCGATGACAAGGGTGGTGAAGGTGATCGTCCAAGAGAGAGGATAGACCATATAAAGCACGGTTACGTCCTTATAGGTATTAAAAACGGTAAGCACCCACACGATACGGAACAGGCACGAGCCAAAGAAGGTGATGATGGTGGAGGTAAAGGAAAATCCGATGGAGCGGAGCATGGCCGTGCCTACCTCCATTAAGCCGCACAGGAAGTACGGGAATGCAACCAGAAGCAAGCGGTACTTTGCCACGGCAAGGACGGCGGGATCTGAATCAAAAATACCAACCAAGGTATCCGAGAAGGTATAGATCAAGGAGCCGAGGATAATACCGATCACCGTAACACAGCCTGCGCCGGTAAGAAAGACCTTTTTAAGGCGTTTGGGTTTTCGGGCGCCATAATTCTGAGAAGCGAAGGTAAGGACGGTATGATAAAAGGCGTTGAGGATATTATAGAGATAGCCATCCACCTGTCCGGCGGCAGAATTGGCGTTAACATGCACGGGAGAAAGAGAGTTATAGCCCACCTGAAGCACTACGTTTGAAAGAGAGAACATCATTCCCTGCAGGCCTGCGGGGATGCCGATGCGCATGAAATCAAAGGCGGTACGCCAATCGATGCGGAGGCGGCGGAGATCCAAGCGGCAGGAGTCCTTCAGGCGCACCATATGGATGATGGACAGGATGGCGGAGATATACTGAGAAACAATAGTGGCGAGAGCTACGCCGGCTACGCCCATATCAAAGACGATAACAAAAACAAGATTCAGCCCAATGTTGACCACGCCGCCGATGGAAGCGAAGATCAAGGGATTGATGGTATCGCCGCGGGAGCGGAGCATACCGACGCAGAAGTTATAGACCATGTTTCCCACAGCGCCGCAGAAATAGATGCGCATATAGGAGGTAGCGCCGGCCAAAAATTCCTCGCCGGTGTTCATCCAGCCAAGGGCAGTCGGGGTAATGATATAGCCGATAACACCGACAACCGCGCCCATGACGATGCTGAGAGCGATGGAGGTATGTACGGTGCGGGTGACCTTGAGCTCGTCGCCCGATCCGATGGCACGGGCAAGGACTACGCAGACGCCGGCGCCGAGGCCAAAGAACAAACCGAGAATCAGATTGATGATAGCACCGGTACAGCCAATGGAGCCGATGGCGTTGGGATCATCGCAGAAATTACCGATAACGAACATATCGGCTGAGTTATAAAACAGCTGCAAGAGGCTGGTCAGAATGACCGGAACCGCATAGCGAAGCATACTGCCGAGGAGCGGGCCCTCGGTGATGTTCAGTTCTCTCTTTTTCATGGAATCTCCCTTCCGGACAAGTATTATTCACGGAGAATTATATCACTAACCCATGGCAAATGCAACGGATTGGACGAAAAAATTCCACCCAAAAAATTTGGGTGGAATTCGGTTATTTTTTCGGGAACAGGGGGGAGATCTTACCGTAGGAGAACTCGGAGAGGAAGTCGATATTTTCCCGGGTGGCGTAGAATTCCCTGCCGTTCAGGTAGGACAGGCATCCGTCGCTGAAGTTGAATTTGACGCGGTAAGAATAGAGGGCCTGGTGCTTATAGCCGATGCGGCGATCTGCCTGGTTGACGCCGTATTTACCGTCGCCGAGAAGCGGGTGACCGATGGAGGACAGGTGGGCGCGGATCTGGTGGGTGCGGCCGGTGATCAGCTCGATGCGGAGCAAGGAGACGTCCTTATCCTCGTCATAATCCACCACGGTGTATTTTGTGATGATCTCCTTGGCGGCAGGCGATTTGCGGTCGGTGACGTAGACCTTATTGTCCTTGGAATTTTTGATCAGATAGCCCGTCAGGGTATCGGTTTTGCGGGCGGGACGTCCGTGGGCAGCGCAGAGGTACTGCTTATCCACCTTATCGGCGCGGATCTTTTCGTTCATTTCCCGGAGGGCGGCGGCCGTTTTTGCGGCGATGACAAGCCCGCCGGTATTGCGGTCGATGCGGTTGCAGAGGGCCGGGGCAAAGGAATTTTCAGCGGTGGGATCGTACTCCCCTTTCCTGCAAAGATAGGACTGGATGTGGTAGATCAGGGTATTGCGGTCGGAGATACGGCCGTCGCCGTTGGTCTTACCGTCGCCGTCGCCGCTATGGCACAGGATGCCGGGCTTTTTCTCGCAGATGAGGATATTTTCATCCTCGTAGACAATATCCAGCTTGGGAGTGGTGCCCATGAGCTCGTTCTGGGTGATCTTTTCACCGAAGAACTCCTCCGCTAAGAACATTTGCACGGTGTCCCCTTCCATGAGGATCTGCTTTTGCTCGGCTCTGGCGCGATTGACCTTGATCTTTTTGGTACGGATGGCCTTATACATCAAGGAGATCGGTATGCCGCGGACGGTTTTTTGAATAAATTTGTCCAGGCGCTGGCCGGCATCGTTTGCGTTTATGGTGAATTCTCTCATTTGCTCTATTTCGCTCCGTCTATCATTGCGCTATCAAAAACGGATGGCTTATGCGGGGTACCGGGACGTGCCACGGCGGGAAAATCGCCCCTGAAAGCCTCCTGTCTTTATTTTCCATGCTCATTATATCCTATTCCCCGCCGGTTTTCAAGTATTATTTGCGGCAAAGAAAAGGCGCGGTGCTCTTTAATGGAGCATCGCGCCTTCATGATTACTTTCTACGATAATTTGTCATTTTGTTCGTCGGTGCAGAGGGTTTGACCATACGAAAGAAAACGATCGATAAGACAGTCTCTGTTTGCGACATCGTAAGGTATGGAAAATTTGAACCACAAGGTTTCACTAATCCCCATAGAATATGTCTCGGAATTATGGCCCGTTTCTACCCTTACATCCGAACTTATCCCATGGCCATCCGGATAATAATCAATAATTAAAAAAAACGTTAACCCGTTTTCCTCCACATTCTTCCATTCGATCCGTAATTTCTCCCGCCCTTTATCCATGATATTTTTTCCTGTTTTCCAATGGTGAAATTGTACGTGATAGATCGCATAGCCCTCATCCTCCAGTAAATTTTTTTCTAAGGGCCAAAATGGAGCACAAAGCTCGGAGGCTCGACTATATGAATCCAACTTGTGATTAAAGCTTTCTATCGAATCCGCAGTGATGATGTCTTGCGTAGGAATATAATCCGTCAAGTCATCGTCCCAGATATGCGAGCAGGCAGAAAGGGAGATACACAATAACATAACGTGCATAGCGAATGCTAAAAGCGCAGACAAAAGCTTGATACGTTTGCGAACTTTACACATTTACATTTCCTTTCTCGCAACTACATGCGAATAAGCTATGCGGTAGGCCGACAGGACCACTTGCCCTATCGGCGAACCAAACGAATCCGCCGAGGGGCTTGTATGTGATTCCAGGGTAACATCTTTTTCATTTATCAAGTTCTTCTTTCGTGTAAATCTAAAAAACGCGCACAGGGGGATACCCGACCTCTGTTGCGCGAATCATTTTCTTTGAGGAAAACTCGGCAACGGGATTCATCTCGAATTGTCGGGTTTTTCTTTACCAAGAATATTATATCATATTATTCATCCCGTGTCAATACCGGTATAAATTGGCACTTTTGGAACGGTGGGCTTTACAAGGCGAGAAATTTATGTTATAATAAAGTGTTATGATACGAAAGGCGGCGAAGAGATGGAACAGGTACGTGCGGCAATACTGACCCTTGGGTGTCGGGTGAATCAATACGAGAGCGATGCCATTTCGGCGCGTTTTGAGGCGCTGGGGGCCAAGGTTTGCCCTCCCTCTGAGGTGGCGGACGTTTACGTGATCAACACCTGCACGGTAACAGCGGAGAGCGATCGGAAATCCCGTCAGTTGATCCGGCGGTGCATCAAGAAAAATCCGGCGGCGGTGATTGCGGTAACGGGTTGCTTTGCTCAGGTATCGGCGGAGGCGGCTGCGGCAATTCCCGGTGTGACGCTGGTTTGCGGAAACGACCGAAAGGTTTCCGTAGCGGATAAGGCCATGGCAGCTGTGCGGCGGGAGGCCTTTTGCGCCTTTGACGTGGGCGACATTTTTGACGCTTCCTTTGAGCGTATGGCCATTGAAAAGCCGGAGAGCCGGACGCGGGCTTTTGTTAAGATCGAGGATGGATGTGAATCCAAGTGCGCCTACTGCATTATTCCTTACGCCAGGGGAAAAATACGCTCCAAACCGGCGGAGGACGTCATTGCTGAGGTAACGGCTATTGCCCGACACGGATGCAAGGAGGTTGTACTGACCGGTATTGAGACCTCCTCCTACGGACGCGATTTTGACAAGCCTTACAATCTGGCGGATCTGCTCCAAGCCATCCATCAAATTGACGGAATTGAGCGGATCCGACTGGGCTCCCTCGATCCGGCGGCGATGACCCATGATTTTATTGATCGGATCGCAGGGTTAGAAAAGCTGATGCCTCATTACCATATTTCCATGCAGAGTGGCTCCGATTCGGTGCTTAAGCGCATGCGGCGGCGTTATCTGACGGCGACGGCGCTGGATCGGTTGGAGTATTTGCGGAAAAAGATTCCTCACGTGATGTTCTCGACGGATCTGATCGTCGGATTTCCCGGAGAGACAGAGGCAGAATTTGAGGAAACGATGGCCTTTTGCCGGGAGGCGAGGTTCTTCCATTTGCACATTTTCCCCTACTCCAAGCGTACCGGGACGCCGGCCGCGACCATGCCGGATCAGGTGCCGGATGCCATAAAGGCACAGCGATTGGCACGGTTATCCGAGCAGCAAGTGGCGATTCGCAGCGATTGGATCGCCGAACAGATCCGCACAGCACCGGAGGTGGACGTTCTCTTTGAGGCGTGGGATGAGCAATTTATCTACGGCCACACGGAGAATTTTATGGAGGTAAAGGCGCCTGCCGACCCTTCCCTTTCCGGGCGGATCGTGCCCGTGAGGCTGACGGGCGAGGAAAAAGGTATTTGTATCTGTAAAGTTGCCCCTTGAAGGGATAATTTCCGTTAAATTTACCTATTGACTTTTTTTGCCTGTATTGGTACAATCTTTTTAATGTTTACCACTTTATCTGATTATAAGCGAGGTATCCTCATGAAACCCTACATCGAATGGAGCAAGGAAGAGCTTGAAGCTGAGCTTGCTCGTCTCCGCAAAGAGTTCAAAGCCTTCCAGAACAAGGCACTTTCCCTTAACATGGCACGCGGAAAGCCCTCCGTTGAGCAGTTGAATCTTTCCATGGGAATGATGGACGTTCTCTCCTCTGCGGACGATCTGACCTGCGAGGACGGTGCAGACTGCCGTAACTACGGAATCCTTGACGGTATTGCCGAGGCAAAGGATCTGCTGGCGGCTATGATGGAGGTTCCCGCTGAGAATATTATTATCTACGGCAACTCCAGCCTGAACATTATGTACGACACCATCTCCCGCTCCATGACCCACGGCGTTATGGGCTCTACTCCTTGGTGTAAGCTGGACAAGGTAAAGTTCCTCTGCCCGGTGCCCGGCTACGACCGCCACTTTGCCATTACGGAGCATTTCGGAATTGAGATGATCAACGTTCCCATGACCGAAACGGGCCCCGACATGGACATGGTGGAGAAGCTGGTATCGGAGGATGACTCCATCAAGGGTATCTGGTGTGTACCGAAATACTCCAACCCTCAGGGTTACTCCTACTCGGCCGAGACCGTGCGCCGCTTTGCACGGCTGAATCCAAAGGCAAGCGATTTCCGCATCTACTGGGATAACGCGTACTGCGTACATCACCTCTACGACGATCATCAGGACTATCTGATCGAGATCCTGACCGAGTGCCGCCGTGCCGGAAATCCCGACATGGTTTACAAGTTCTCCTCTACCTCCAAGATCAGCTTCCCCGGCTCCGGTATCGCGGCCCTTGCCGCCTCCTCCAACAATCTGGATGAGATCCGTCGCCAGATGACCATCCAGACCATCGGTCACGACAAGGTAAATCAGCTCCGTCACGTTCGCTTCTTCAAGAACTTTGAGGGCATTCGCCGCCATATGAGACTGCACGCGGACATCCTCCGTCCCAAGTTCGAGGCGGTTGACGAGATTCTTACTCGTGAGCTTGGCGGACTTGGCATTGGTGAGTGGACTAAGCCCTGCGGCGGATACTTTATCTCCTTCGACTCTATGGACGGTTGCGCCAAGGCAATCGTGCGCGAGTGCAAAAAGCTGGGCGTGGTTATGACCAGCGCGGGCGCCACCTTCCCCTACGGAATTGACCCCCGTGACCGCAACATCCGCATTGCTCCCTCCTATCCCTGCCTTGAGGACCTCATTTCGGCTACTCAGCTGTTTGCGCTTTGCGTAAAAGGCGTCAGCATCAAGAAGATTTTGGGAATGGAGCTCACACCCCACAGTTAAGCTTATACAAAACACAAAAGGATCCTTGCAAATCGTTTGCAAGGATCCTTTTTTATTGGTCATAGGAGGGGCCGCAGAGATCCTTTTTGCCGCAATGGGGGCAACGCAAGGCGCGGAGATCGCCCATGTGGAAGGAAAAGACGGACTCCCAGAACTTGGGATAAAAGGTCTTACCGCAGGAGGGGCAGGCATATTTTTTGCTCATGATATAACGGCCGGCGATATAGGTTGGAACGGTGATCCACACGGCCAAGTAAATGGCGACCATCCACCAAGGCACCTCGTAGGTTCGGTCAAACCAATTGACGCGACAGGAGGTGAGGCATAGGGTCAAGAAGGACAGAAATACGGTCAAGGCAATTCGTTTCATGAGTGCTCCTTACAAAAATCGGCAAACTGGTCGATCAGCGTTTGAGAAAAGGGATATTCCCGCTCGAGCTCGGTGGGATCGCTTGTGTCGGCGCAGTAGCCGAAATGGTTTATGCCGTCGTTTAAACGAATGGTTACGTCTTGGTCGTCGGCCAAGGGTTTCCACGCGGCAAGGTCGGCTTGGAACATTTGTCCGTCAGCGGTGCTATTGATAATTAAGGTTGGAACGGAGGCCTTACGAATGGCGGCAACGGTATCCAGCCCGTTATACGTGACCCAATAATAGTCGGGCGCGCCGTAATAGTAGTAGCCCTTGGCGGTTTCCTCGGTGGCGGATTTGGCGGCGTCGGCATAAAAGCGATATGCGGCGGCGTTTGAAGGATCCGCACGAGTATACTGGTCACAGGCTACGTCTGCCAGGTGACGGGGGGTGCTATGAAACAAGATCATGCCCCGTATGCCGGGCGTATTTGCCGCAAGCTCGGCGGCAATTTGACCTCCAAGGCTATGGCCAAGCAGATAAACGTCCTCTATGCCGGCGGCTCTGAGGCAGGCAAGGGCGGCAAGACAATCGGTCACGTATTCCTCCGCCACGCCGTCGGTGGGGCGGAAGCGATCCGCTCCGTTCAAGGTGCGTTTATCCAGCCGCAGAGAGTTGACCCCTTGGGCGGCAAGGCCGAGGGCGATATCCTCCAAGGGCTTCCACGCACCGACGGTAGAATCGCAATCGGCGGGGCCGGAGCCGGCAATCAGGAGGACGGTGGGGTGATGCTTGCCGTCCGGAACGTAGGTATAGACGGCGTTCAAGGAAAAGCCCTCGCTTTCAATGATAAAATGGCGCTGAGTGATGCCGTTTTCTGCGATCTCCTCGCGCGAGAAATTCTCTCCCGGGAGTGTAATGGGAGCAGAGCTACAGGCACACAGCAAGAGGCAAAGGATAAACAGGACGGGGATGAGAATTCGGTTTTTCATTGCTCGGACTCCTCGATATAACGGATCCAATATCCGCAAATTTTATTTTTATGGAACACGTATTCCAGCCGCAAGGACAGGAGCTGATAATGCAGCTCGTGGATAAAGACGTTGGGCAAGCGGCGATTTTGATACAGAGCGCCATAGGAAACAAACTCGCCCACCGGTGCAAGAGCATCGGCACACACAGCGACGTAGGCACTCTCCGGCATATAAGCTTGCATTTTTTCGCTCAGGTGGGTGTGGAGAATTTCCGTTCGGCCTTCCACAAAGGCACGGGTACACTCGGACGCGATCTGCTCCCGTTGCCGCCGGTTCTCCCTTAAGGTAGCGGTTGGGAGATCTTGAAAGATATCCACGCCGTCATGGATGGAAGCGAGAGCCTCCTCCAAAAGATTGATCTGCTGCACCTTAGCTTCAAGCGACGCAAAGATCTCGCCGCGGCGATGCAAAACGGCTTCTTTGAGACTTCCCTTCTCCCCTTGGAGCTCTACGATCGTACGGAGCGGCAGGCCAAGGGAGCGCAAAACCAACACGTTTCGGATGTTCTTCATTTGTGCCTCCGTATAGTGGCGACGGGCGGAGGGGAGGACGGTCGTGCTTTGGACGATGCCCTTCTCCTCATAAAAGCGCAAGGTGCGCGACGTAATACCGAACATACGGCAGATTTCAGTAATATCATAAAGCTTTTGTTCCATTGGATCGCTCCCTTCTCTATCTACAGTATATCACTTGACGTTGCGTCAATGTCAAGGGGGGAAAACAAAATATTAGCGCCGTGAGTTTTGATATAAGAATGGCGTGATGCTCCGGTTACAGCATCACGCCAAAACAGTTATTCAAGCTCGTTCGATTGGTTCATGGTTTGATAGATCTCGCGGCAAACATCGGTGTGGGATTCGCAATCGAGGTAGTGAGCCAGATTCTCATAGTGCTCCGGGGGAACAATACGGTAGCGGGACTGACTGAGCGCGAAGGTGCGCCAATGGGTATACCAGCTTTCGTCCTCCAGGCTTTTACTGCGCGCGGAGAACTCGGAAAGGAGGCGAGCGGCTTCCCCATCGTTTGCCAAGCGGATGCCTTGTCGGTGATGGCGCACTCCAGATTGGTCAATACCCGGTCGGATGCGCGGAATGCTTCGACCACATTGCCGAACGGCTTCTGCACGCCCCCCTCTGCAAACAAGGGCGCGCTGTCCTGAATCGACACGTCGCCGCCAATTATAATTTTCATGGGCACCTCCCAGCAAATAATGCTACCTATTTATGCGTGCCGGTCGATAAAATCGAGGATGGGGGTAGGATCGGTGAGGCCATGGGGGTGATGGTCGCAGCCCTCCTTGCCGATGACCAGAAGCTTGCCGCCGTGGGCCTTATAGTAGGCCTCAAGGTGAGCGCCGTTTTCAACGTAAGGAACGGTCTTATCGGAATCACCGTAGACCATAACCACGGGGATATCATGCTCAATGAGCTTAGGGATATTATCCAAGGGGTGGTTACGGTAGGACAAGAGCTGAGATTTGGTCATGCCGTAGGCGCGGTGGATCTCCTCAAACATGGAGTCCGGCAGCTCCGCTACGCCCATACCGCAGGGACAGCTGAGGAAGTTGACGACGGGGGCGTCCAGATAGAGAACGGAGGCGCAATCCGGATGAAGGGCGGTCAGCTGGATGGCATACATACCGCCACAGCTCATGCCGATCATGGAGAATTTGGGATCAAGGTTAAATTCCTCCGCGACAAAGCGGATAAAGTCGTATTTATCCTCCAGATCCTCCTTGGTTCCCCAACGGTTGCGATTTTCGTTGAAGCAGAAGGTATAGCCGCGCTTGAGCATTTCGATCTGGGTGTCCGGAAAGGCACCGAAATACTCGGTTTTGATTACGCCCTTGCCGTTGGAGGTACCTTCCTTCGGCAGGATGACCATGGCGACCCGGTCGCGGAATTTAAAATCCAGGCGGCGGAAGCCCCAGCATTCGCTTTCTGTGTACTGCATATCATTTTCTCCTTTATTCCTTTACCCACAGGATGCCGTTTATTTCTTCCACGTCGAAGAACAGCGGGCGCTCGTTGGGTGTGTCGTTGGGACTGTGGAGGGTGAGCTTTAACTTTCCCTCCAGGGTACGGAAGACCATGCCGTGGCCGCCGTCGGCGGAATAGAGGGGCGCCTCAGCGTGGGACCAGTTGCCGGTAATCTCTCCGTTATCGGAGAAGGCCATGGACTGGCAATAGAGTCCGGCGCGGAAGGAGGCCCAAAGGATCATCAGGCGGCCGCTCTCCAGGCGGTGGACGAAGGGGCCATCCGTTACGTAGCCGCAGAGCTCGCCCCAGGTGATGGGATCGGTCCAGGCGGGCTCGGAGGCATGGAATAGGATGCGGGGCTCGCCGGCAGGGGCGGTCAGGTCATCGGTCAGGGGGAGAGCGCAAACCGTACCGTCCACGGCCTGTACCCATTCGTGGCAAAAAATAATGTAGGGTTTATCCTGCTTATCTACGTAGAACGTACCGTCCAGGCATTCCCATTCCTCGGGAGTAACGGGACCGTTTGAGTGGGGGAGGAACGGGCCTAAGGGAGCGTCGGCACGGAGAATCTGTGTGCCGCGGCAACGGGTCTCGCTTTTGAAGGTGACGAACATATAGTAGCTGCCGCGATATTTATGTACCTCCGGTGCCCAGAAGTTGCGATCCGCCCAGAAATTTTCCGGTTTGGTAAAAACCTCAATGGGGCCTTCCCAGTTTTCAAGATCGTCGCTGACGTAAACGTCAAGGCCGGTGCCCAGCTCCCAAAGCTCCCAGCCGCGAGAGCCGTACATATAATATTTACCCTTCTCTGTCAACACAAACGGGTCACGTATGTTAATCTCGTTTAATTTCATACTTCCCTCTCCGGTATAAGTCGTTACCCATATTATAGCGGCTTTTTCGCCCAAGGTCAAGTGGGTCTTGGGATGGATGGGCAATTTCATGATATTTAATTGAATATACTATTTTTTGAATAAAATATTGTTTTAATCTATTGACAACATAATATTTATGTGATATCGTAAAGTTACAAAGCATTTTTGCCGCAATGCATGCGGCCATTTGTTTTCCCTTTGCCATAGTACGGCTTTGGCTGTTTAATAAAAACAAATAAAAATGGAGGTATTTTTTATGAAAAAGAAAATTCTCGCCCTTATTTTTGCGCTGGTGTTGGTACTCGGCACGGTTGTTTTCGTGTACGCGGATGATGTTGCCGATGCGGTGAACCTTAATGCAATTGTGGAGCAACTTGGATTGCCGGAAAATACAACGCTTTTCTACTATGAAAATGACGGAAATAGCACGATCTATGGCTTCTTTACAGATGGCGGTTTCTTTATCACTGATTGACCCTTAAAAAATTGTATTTGAATTAAAAGCATTGACAGTTTAATTACTTCCTGAATCATTTTAAACAGCCGTTCGTACTATGAAAAGCCCAAGGCGGTGCCTTGGGTTTTGCCCCGTTTGGCGATTGACTTTTTTGGGGCAATATGATATCCTATCCTTGAAAGCAGGTGATGTTTTATGCCGAGAAATAATGACATTCAGGAAAATCTGAAATGCGGTATCATTGAAATTTTGATCCTTTCTCTGCTATACGAGGAGGATATGTACGGATATCAATTAAAAAATGAAATGGAATCCCGGAGCGGCGGCGCTTTTTTGGTAAAGCAGGGTTCTCTTTACGTTCCCCTGTACCGGATGGAGCAGCAGGGCAAGATCTCCAGCTACAAGGAACAGGTAGGCGAGCGTCGAGTGCGCGTATACTACCACATCGAGGATGCCGGCAAGGAGTATCTGCGGCACGCCATTGGCGAGTTCCGGCGGATCTTTGACGGGGCCAACAACATAATTAAAGGATGTAAAATCAATGATGAAACGACGGAATAAAGCAGTTAGGCTCTATTTAAAGGAGCTTCGCCGGGCGTTGGACTGCCCCGGCAATTTAAAACGGGCTTTTACCGACAATATGAGAGATATGCTGGGGGACGTATCGGAAACGGCTACCTTGGCCGAGCTATACGAGGAATTCGGCACACCGGAGGACATTGCGGCAGGCTTTGACACCACGGAAAACCTGTATGCGCTGAAGGCGCAGGCCAAGCGGCTTGGGCGGATAATGACCGGATTGTCTGCTGTGACAGGCGGCATTTGTGCGATTCTGATCGCTTTGCTTTTGATTCCCAATCCGTTTATTCAGCATCAAAGCTACACCTTCTCTACCAAGAGTGACGATACGTGGATTCTTAGTGTAGAGCAATCATCGCCCAACGTATACATCATCACCATCGGCGGTAACATGAACGGCAAGAGCGCCTCAGACGAGCTGATAATCACTGCGGAGGCTGATGGTACAAGGACGGAGGGTGCGTCATGAAACAAAATCCAGCAATTAAGGCTTATTTAAAGGAGTTTTCCGCCGCACTTCCGTGTCCGCGTGGGCTGAAGCGGGTGTTCCAGCAAGAGCTCAGCCAGCGGCTGGCCACATTTGACACGGCGGGGTGCACCATGGACCTTTTGTGTGAGGAGATGGGCACACCGCAGGAGGTGGCAGAGAGCATTCTCCGCTCGGAGAACATCCAGCTTTTGAAAGTACACAATCGGTTGTTTGAACGCGCGGCGGTGGCTTTATCGGTAGTGACTTGTCTTGCCGTAATTTGCCTTGTGGGAGTGATTCTGCTTCTGATTGACAGCGGCGGCGTACAGTTTTTGATCGTTTCTCTTCGATAATAAAAAAGAGCGAATGGTTCAGGCCAATCGCTCTTTCTTTTATGCGTTATTCGTTTACCTTCGTTATGCAGACGGCGGTGCGGGCGGGAAGGTAGAAGGGGAAGCCGTAGGAATCGCCCATGGGCTCTGCGGTATAGACGTAATCCTTAGCCACGCGATCGTAGCCGCCAAAGCGGGCCTCGTCGGTGGAAAGGGCTACGCGGTACTGACCCGGTTGGGCTTTGACGGTATAACCCGTATAGGAATTATTGGGGCTGAAATTGACTGCAAAGATCACATCGCCGCGCTCATAGATCAGAACCTGCTTTTGCTCATCGATCTGCAAGGCCTTACCCGGCTTTTTATAAAGGGGATGATCCTTGGCAAAGCGGACAAGAGCGGTATCAAAGGCTTGGAGGAACTTATATTTCAGGTTCTCGTCGTCGGCCAAGTGCCACTGTCGGCGGCAATAGAAGTAGCTCCAGTTATTCCCTTCTCTGGGGAAATCGATCCACTCCGGATGGCCAAACTCGTTGCCCATAAAGTTGAGGTAACCCTCTCCGCCCAAGGTCAAGGTAACAAAGCGGATCATTTTATGGAGGGCCATGCCTCGGTCAATGATGGGATCGGGGGCGCTGAAGCGGGACATGCCGGTATACATATTGGCATCGCATAGGCGGAACATGATGGTTTTGTCTCCCACCAGCGCCTGGTCGTGAGACTCGGCGTAGCCGATGTATTTTTCCGCCGGGCGGCGACTGGTCAGCTCGTGCCAGATGTGCCACATATTCCAGTTCTCGTCCCTTTGGGTCTTGATCAGCTTGATCCACAAATCCGGCAGACCCATGGCCAGTCGGTAGTCAAAGCCAATGCCGCCCTCCTTAATAGGCAGGCACATACCGGGCATGGCGGACATATCCTCAGCGATGGTGATGGCGCGGGGATTGACCTCCCGGATCAGCTTATTGGCAAGCTGGAGGTAGGTAATGGCTTCGGTATCGGTATTGAGAGAGAAGTATTTGCTATAATCCGTGAAGGCAGTACCCAGACCGTGGTCGTGGTAGATCATGGAGGTGACGCCATCAAAGCGGAAACCGTCAAAGTGGAACTCGTCCAGCCAATACTTCAGATTGGACAGAAGGAAGTGAATAACCTCGTTTTTATTATAGTTGAAGAGCTTGGTGCCCCAGGCGGGATGCTCGCCGCGGTCGCCGGCGTGGAAGAACTGGTAGGTGGTTCCGTCAAACTCGTTGATTCCCTCTGCGGTATTGCGGACGGCGTGGGAATGCACCACGTCAAGGAGGACGGCGATGCCAAGCTTATGGGCGGTATCGATCAGATACTTCAGATCGTTCGGTGTACCGTACTTAGAGGAGGCGGCAAAGAAGGAAGAGACCTGATAGCCAAAGGAGCCGTAGTAGGGGTGCTCCATAATGGCCATGATCTGAATAACCGTATAGCCAAGGGAATGGATGCGAGGGAGAATGTTATCCGCAAACTCGCGGTAAGTGCCGATTCCCTCCTTTTCCTGGGCCATACCGATGTGGCACTCGTAGATAAAGAGCTCCTTTTTAGGCTTGAAGTTCTTTTTCTTCCACTCATAGGCGGGCTCGTCGGTAATGACGCCGCACCATGCGTAGGTATTCTTATCCTGCTCCACCCGACGGATGTACAGAGGGATACGCTCAAGGAAGCAACCGTTATGACAAACGATGGTCTTTACGTGACATCCGTCGTACAGAAAGTCCTTGCCCGGCATAAAGATCTCAAAAACGCCGTTTCCAATGGGGGTAAGCTTGAGATCCAGCCGATTCCACTCCACCATGTCACCGGTAAGGTACACGGCGTCGGCGGCAGGGGCCCACTCGCGGTAGTACCAGCCGTCCTCGGTTTTATGGAAGCCGAAATATTCGTGGCCGTTGGCAAAGTCGCGGAGGGTTCCCTCCTTGCCAACCAGCTCGCGGAGCTTGTTTTCATAATTCTTCATGCGCTGATTGATATCGGTTTCAAACGGTAACAGACTGGGATCGTGCTTAAAAATCTTGTAACTCATGTTCAACCCTCTCTTAGCGGACTTTATTTATCTTTATTATACCCTTTTTTTACCAGTTTGTCAAGGCGAGTGGGTGACGAATACGCAAAAGGAAATCTCAGAAAACCTATTGACAATGGAGGGCAAAATGTGTAAAATAGAAAGGTAGCAGACGGACCATTAGCTCAGTTGGTTAGAGCTACCGGCTCATAACCGGTCGGCCCAAGGTTCGAGTCCTTGATGGTCCACCATGCGCGGCCTCATCCCGGCGGGATGGGGTCCTTTTCTTTTTGTGACTTTGTCACATTTTTTAGACTTTTTTTCAAAATATAGTGCATTTTCCGTTTATTTGCGTTATAATACAATGTGGTTGAGTTTTTCTTGACCCGATTCCCGAACAGGAGGTCATTATGATAGAATTAAAAAACGTTTCGTATGCTGTTGAACAGGAAAACGGAACCAAAGAAATTTTGAAAAATATAAATTTGTGCTTGGACGACCGCTTTATTGCCATTACCGGACCGAACGGCGGCGGTAAGTCTACGCTTGCTAAAATGATTGCCGGTATTATTACGCCCACGGAGGGTCGGATTTACCTTGACGGCGAGGATATTACAGACAAGTCCATTACCGAGCGCGCACAAATGGGCATCAGCTACGCCTTCCAGCAGCCGGTACGCTTTAAGGGCTTGACGGTGCACGATCTGATCAATCTGGCCGCCGGCCGCAAGATCAGTGTAGTGGAGGCTTGCTCCTACCTTTCCGAGGTAGGTCTGTGCGCCCGCGACTACATCAGCCGTGAGGTAAACGCCAGCCTTTCCGGCGGCGAGCTGAAGCGCATCGAGATTGCTATGGTACTGGTTCGCTCCACCAAGCTTACCGTATTTGACGAGCCGGAGGCCGGTATCGACCTCTGGAGCTTTACCAATCTGATCAAGGTATTTGAGAAAATGCATGAGAAGATCAACGGCTCGATTCTTATTATCTCCCATCAGGAGCGCATTCTTAATATTGCCGACAAGATCGTTGTGATCGCCGGTGGCGAGATTCAGAACTATGGACCGAAGGATGAGATCCTTCCCTCCCTTTTGGGCTCGGACTCCGCTTGCTCGGTCCTCAAGGACAAGTTTAACTGAGGAGGTCTGAGGTATGGATAACATTCAGAAGAAATTACTACAGGAAATTGCGGATCTCCATGAGATCCCCGAGGGTGCGTACAACATTCGCGCAAACGGTGAATCCGCCGCGCGAAATACCACCGCAAACATTGACATCGTTACAAAAGAGGACAAGTCCGGTATCGATATTATTATTAAGCCCGGCACGGTAAAGCAGAGTGTGCACATTCCGGTTATTATCAGCGAGAGCGGTATTACCGAGGTGGTTTACAACGACTTTTACATTGGCGAGGGCTCAGACGTGACCATTATTGCCGGATGCGGCATTCACAATTGCGGCACGGATATGTCCAAGCACGACGGTATCCACACCTTCCATATTGGCAAGGGTGCGAAGATCCGATACGTGGAAAAGCATTACGGTGACGGCGACGGCATTGGCGGCCGTGTGATGAATCCCTCCACCGTAATTTACATGGATGAGAACAGCGAAATGGAAATGGAGACCACCCAGATCAAGGGTATTGACTCCACCATTCGTGACACAAAGGCCACCTTGGCGGCAGGGGCCTCTCTTGTGGTAAAGGAAAAGATCATGACCCACGGAGAGCAACGGGCAGAGACCGATTTTACGGTTGATCTCAACGGCGAGCACTGCTCCGCAAACATTATTTCCCGTTCCGTTGCCAAGGGCAAGTCTTATCAGGTCTTCCGCTCCAACATTCGCGGTAACGGCGCGTGCGCCGGACACTCCGAGTGTGACGCCATCATTATGGACGAAGCTCAGGTAAGTGCGATTCCCGAAATCGTGGCAAATTCCCCCGAGGCTTCCCTCATTCACGAGGCGGCCATCGGAAAGATTGCCGGCGAACAGCTGATCAAGCTGATGACTCTTGGTCTGACGGAGGCAGAGGCCGAGGAACAGATCGTAAACGGATTCTTGGCGTAAAATTAAATCATAAAAATAATGTGGGGGCCTTTCTTTGCAAAAAGAAAGGCCCCCACTCCCCTTAAAGAAAGAATTCGAGGGGAAACACAGGTTTTCCAAGCTTTTAATTTTCAAACAAACGGGTTTTTCGATAGGTAAAAAACAAGGCGCTAAGGATCAAGAGAAGATTGATGCCGATCACTCCAAAGCCAAAGAGCAAGGTATCGGCATGACCGCCACAGAACCGGAGGGTCATGTCCTTAACCTGCTGTGTGTACCAAAAGCGGGTGACGGTATGGATGGTTGGATGGAGAGCTTCAAGCGCGGGGATCATTCCGTTGATCAAGGAAAAAACGGAAATAAACAGGACAGCGTTGGACTGGTTGGCCGTGCGAAGCGAGGCTGCGCAGCCTAGCAGGATCGTAAGAGTGGAGGTCAAGGTCATGGCGAGAATAAACCAGAGGAGCGTATGGATCGGCACGCCGCCCAAAATGCCCATAAAGGCCGAAGCGAGGGCGGAAATTCCAATCAGAAAAAGGCTGACACCGGCCATATACTCTCCGGGGCGGACGGAGGCGAGCATCAGGGCTTTGAGCGCCCCGGAGTGCTTATCCTCCCGGATAAGAGAATGAACCGTAAGCATGGGAGACGAGCCAATGAGCATGGGAGAAAGAACTGCGACCAAGGTAGTCCGGGCGGCGCTATCGCGCCCAAGCGTGAAGATCCAAAGGAGCACCGGATAAAGCAGAAACTGCACGGCAATGCTTTTGACGGCAGAGGCATCCAACCACTGCTTATATGCAACGGCGGCGACGTTTTTTACTCGCATGGGGGCATCTCCTTTCTTTTGGCGATCTGCAAAAATACATCCTCCAAATTGGGCTCGGTGGTATGGAGAGTTTCGATGGCGTCCTCCTGCATCAGGCGGCCAAGCGTCTCAGCGCCGGCGGGGCCTATGGGAAGAATCTGCTCGGTGCCGTCGCGGCAGAGGATGCGGATGCAGGAATTCATCTGATAACGGGAGCAAATTTCGGCGGGAGTTCCCTGCTCGGCTACCGCCCCTTGATTCAGGAGGAGAATTCGGTCGCACAGCTTCATCGCCTCATCCATGCGATGGGTGGTCAAGAATACCGTGGCGCCGCGATCTCTCTGGGCGCGGATCAGCCGGTGAATGCCCTCGGTATTTACGGGATCCAAACCGGAGGTGGGCTCATCCAAAAAGAGGATTTGCGGGTTGTGAAGTACGGCACGGGCGATGGCCAAGCGCTGGCGCATACCACGGGATAGGTAGCACGCCTTACATTTCGCGGCGTCCTGCAGGCCTACGGCAGACAGAGCTTGGTGGATGCGGGCGTTGGGGATCGAATGGATACGGGCAAACACCGATAAATTCTGTTGGCAGGTAAGACGCTCAAGCAGTCCGAGAGAATCAAACACTACGCCTATGGAGCGATAAAAGCGGTCACTAAGGGCGGCGGTGGATTCGCCAAGGATGGATGCCCTTCCCTGATCGGCGGGGAGTTGACCGGTCAGAATACGGATCAGCGTGGTTTTTCCGGCACCGGAGGGGCCGATCAGACCAAATATCTCTCCACGGCGAATCGACAAGTCGATTCCCTTCAAGACACGGTGCTGACCAAAGGACTTTTCCAGGCCTTCGGCGGACAGTACGATTTCGTTCATAGGACTCCTTTAATCCGCAAAGAGCGGGCGGTATTTTTCAAGCTTCTTCAGCTCCTCCTGCATGGGCTTTGGGATGTTCTTGCACATTGCCGCAAAGGGATGGAGGGTGTGTGGAGGAAGAATGCGACCGTCCAGCATGATGGAGCGCAAAAGCGGAGCTGTATAGGTAATGCAATTGCTTGTACGCGCCTCGTCGTATGCGGTACGGTGGGCGATAGCCATATCCAGATGGTGCTCGGTGCGGGAACGGTCCTCAAGGCGAGCAGCTGTTATAGCGGCGAAAACATGAAGATCCGACAGATCTCCATGAGCAACGCCGAACTTGCCGTCGGGTACGATTTGATGGTACAGGGCAATCAGCTGATCCAGAGTTTGTACACCGTACTCGGACGTGCGTGTGTCGGTGTCGGTAGAAAGCCCCCAAACGAGGGATAACTTGAGCAAACGGAGGAGAATGAGAAGCAGATTGCCATTATGCAAAGCGCGCTCCTCCCCGGCGGTAGCGTAGGTCAGTATGAATTCCCTGCTTGCATCAATGGGGCTTTGCTTGGCGGCCAGCTCTCGGGCGCGATCGTACATACCCATGGTAGCATAATGGATGGTCAGAGAAAGGACGGCTTTTTTGCGGTCGTCGGGGGATTGCGCCATGGTTAAGGCACGCTCCAATACCTCGATGGCCTCGTGCGCCATCGGATTTTGCGCATTATGGGCGGTATCGTAGCTTAAAAAACCGTCCTTATCCTGCCGTTTGCTCTTGACCGGAATCCGTCGGAGGGACTCCGCAGAGAGGGCAAGTCCCAAATTGAGCCATAGAGCGCTCTCGGACGGGAATTCATGCACGGCGGAGCGAAGAAATTCAACACAAGCGGTCAAATCGCCACCCGATGCCAGTTCATCGTTTGTGCGGCGCAAAATCTCGTTAATTTTGATCTCGCGGGCATCATTATAGCCGAAAAGCCAATCGATGGTGACGTGGAAATAATTAGCGATGGAGGGGATCATCTCCATATCCGGATACCCACCGCCCGATTCCCAGCGGGAAATGGCTTGAGGCGTGACACCAAGGGCAATGGCCAGATCCTCCTGTCGACGTCCGTCGCGCTGACGGAGCTCCCGAATTTTTTCTCCTAACTGCAGTTGCATCGTAGAACCTCCTATGGTTTTGTTGACTTTATTGTAGCATGAGGGGACGGGAGAATCAATAATCAATTGATTGTTTAGCGGTCAACGATTCATTGTTTTATCGGAATACAAAAGCAGGATAGAAATCAGCTGTCCTGCTTCTTATCATACTAGGCGGTCATAAGAAATGCCGTATTTGTCGGATATGGTTTTAGCGTAGCTCTTTTTGTCGGGCGGGCGGCGGGTGATGAGGTAGGTACGGCGTTCGGTTTTTTCATCCACCTCGGCCACAAGAAAGTCGATTTTGGAGCGACAGTTCTGAACACCGGCGTGAATTTCCGCCACATGATCTCCCAGAGAATGAAAGTGCGTAGAATAGATGCCGCGGATGCCCTTGTGACACATAGCCTTCAAAACTTCTTCCGACAAGGCAATGGATTCTGCCGGATCGGTAGATGAGAACAGTTCGTCGAAGATACAAAGGGCATGCTCGTCTGCTTGGGCAAACGTAGCTCGCACTTTTTCACATTCTTCTACTAAGCGGCTATCCTTATTAGAGTATAACGGAAGTTGAACAAAAATGCCGCTGGAAGGGCTAATCTCCAAACGATCTGCAGGAACGGGCATGCCAAGCTGAGCCATAAGCTGAATAAGGCCAATTGCACGCATATACACCGTTTTACCGCCACTGTTAGCACCGGTGAGGAGGAAGATGCTTCCCTCTCCGTCAAAAGTCAGACTATTTTTTACGATTCCGCCTTTTATTCCGCGCTCTGCCATGGACACGGCTAAGGTTGGATTATAAAAATTGGAGACGGAGAAGCATTTTTCCGCCTCGGGGCGATAGATGGGCTTACATAGCTTCAGATGGTGAGATTGAAGATTGGCAAGAATCTTTGTGACTCCCATAATAAATTGAAGATCGGGCAAAGAATCCAAGAGATAATCCAAATTGGTTTTCAGGTACTTATCCATCTCCGGCTCCCATTGGCGGAGCTCACGCTTGAATATCTTATTAAGCGCTTGATTGAGTGAATAGGTTAAAACCTCATACTCCTTTTCGTTGCAAACCCGTTTAGGGGCAATCAAGGGAGCCATGGTGATCATGGAAAACTCATCCGAGGAAGGACGAAGGAGGCGGTCAATCAGTTGACCGGACTTGATGGGACGATCATTGACAGACAAAATACCGGACTCGCACACAGAAAGAGACGCATCCACGTTAAAACCGATGGAAATACTTTTAACCCGAGAAATCTTCTCAATCAAATCGGCGGTGCCGCGCTTGATGGCTTGATAGTCCTCCGTTTGAGCAATGTCGTGAGTGTGACCGAGCCATGCTTTATAATCCTCTGAGGTGAGCTTGCTCCCCTGCTCCAAATAAAAGGTGCTAAGACGATCAACAACGTCAAAATAGAGGTGAAGCTCCTTAACAGAATACAGATCCCGGTCACCCTCGGATACTCGGCTTTGCATCTGCACCATTTGAGCAATTCGTTCCAATGTTTCCAAGGTTTGCTCCATCGTCTCACGCATACCGGGCACGGTGAGTGTATCGTGGAACAGGTGGCTTCTGCGTTCTAATACCGCCACGTCGCGACTGAGATATTCCAAAAGAATATAGCCACGGACGTACAGCAAATGATCTCCACCCAAGATTTCTAAAACCTCAGGAGTATATTTTACATCCCACGTTTTTTGCGTTAATACGCTCATAATAACTCCTTTATCCACACGTAATTTTTGGGAAGGAACAAACCGGGTCTCATGCTTCACCTACATTGTAACACGAATCGTATAGAGATGCAACAAGCAATTTTTCGAGCAAAAACGGTCTGTTTTTGAGCATATGAAGTCTTTTTTGGTGCAAAAACGGGCGGTGCAACCGGTGGTTGCTAAAATTTCCAACCGGGGTTGGTTGCTTTTGGGGCGTTTTGCGTGATATAATGGGCTCACAAAACGATTGGAGGTATGGAATGAAACTGAATGAACGTATTTACAGCCTTCGGATGGCGATGAAGTTATCGCAGGGAGATCTGGCCGATGCTTTGGGTGTCTCACGGCAATCCATCTCTAAGTGGGAGACCGGAGCGGCGGTGCCGGAGATCGACCATCTGGTGCGGCTGAGTGAAATTTTTGGTGTAACCTTAGACGAGCTGGTTAAGGGCGAGGCACCGAAGGAGGCCGCAAGCGAGAGCTCTCAGGCTGTAGGTGGCTCGACACAGACGGTGATCGTTTACCGGGAGCGAGAGCCGCGAAAGACGGCGGCCTTGGTGCTTTTGATTGCCGGCTTTCTTTGTATATTTGCCGGGCTTTTGGGCGCGGGCGGTTTGGGCTTTTTATTTGCGATTCCGCTGTTTTTGTGTGCGCTGGTATGCATTTTGTTCCGACGGAGGGTAGGACTCTGGTGCGGGTGGACGGTTTTGCTCCTGGTTGACGTTTTTCTTTCCCTTTCCACCGGTGTCATGAACAGCTGGTGGCATTATCTTCGGGCGGCGCTGCACGGAATTCCCATCGAAAGCGGTGGAACCATTCAAATTATTGTTTCCATACTGATGACCCTTTGGGAGATTGGTATGATCGTGGCAACGGTGCTGTCCTATCGCTCGTATCGGATCGGGGTGACGGTAAAAAATCTTATTTGCGTGATTGCCGGATGGGTTGGCTGGGTTGCCATGCGCTTGGGCAGTATCCTTTTATCGCAAGCAATGCTGAATGCGGTGATTGACTCGACCCTACCCTACGGCTGGATCCGGACGATCAATCTGATTTATCAGCTTGTATCAACCTTCGGGCTGGCGCCGCTGTTGGTATTTACGGTTGCGCTGATTCAAAGCTACCGTGAAATGCGACGGGGAGGCGCTTTGAAAAAGTAATATAAGCAGGCACGGTTATATGTGCCTGCTTTTTTTGCGGAAATCATTGACAAATGGTTGTTTTTGTGATATCATTTTGATATCAATATTATTTTATCGAAGGAGACAACTATGGAAGAAAAAATTTTATCCAACAAAAAGCACGGCATGGCAGTTCTGCTGTTGACCATTTTGCTGTATGTGATTGCCTGCCTTGGGTTGGCGATCAGCGTTAGCCTGTACAATACGGCGGAGGCTGTTTTACTCAGCGTATGCGTGGCTTATCTCTGCCTTGGCTGGATTCCGTTGCTCGGACTGCGGGTTCTGAAACCAAAGGAGGCTTTGGTTCTGACCCTGTTCGGTAAGTACGTTGGCACCATCAAGGATGAGGGCTTTTACTGGGTGAATCCCTTCTGCGTGGCGGTGAATCCGGCGGCAAAAACGCGGCTGAACCAATCCGGCGACGTGAGAACCGTTTCTGCTCCCGTGGCAAACACCAACGGCGAGTCGGTTTCCGTTGAATTTGTCAACAAGAAGCTTTCCCTCAAGATCATGACCCTGAACAACAACAAGCAGAAGGTAAACGATTGCTTAGGAAATCCGGTGGAGATCGGTATTGCCGTGATCTGGCGGATCGTGGACACGGCGAAGGCAGTATTTAACGTAGACAACTACAAGGAGTTCCTCTCCCTGCAGTGCGATGCGGCACTCCGAAACATTGTTCGCATTTATCCCTACGACGTAGCACCCGGCATTGACACCACCGGTGACGGCCTGGCCGATGACGGAAGCCTGCGCGGCTCCAGCGAGATCGTAGCCTCCCGTATTCGCGATGAGATTCAGGAGCGGGTAGCGGAGGCCGGCATTGAGATCGTGGAGGCGAGGATCACCTATCTTGCCTACGCCACCGAAATTGCGGCGGTTATGCTGCAGCGTCAGCAGGCATCGGCCATTATTGATGCCCGCAAGATGATCGTGGACGGCGCGGTTGGCATGGTTGAGATGGCCTTGGAGCGGCTGAACGAGCACGGAACGGTAGTTCTTGACGAGGAACGCAAGGCGGCTATGGTTTCCAATCTTTTGGTTGTACTTTGCGGAAATCGGGATGCACAGCCCGTTGTAAACTCCGGCAGTCTGTACTGATATGGGCGATAACCAGAAAAAGCAGGTTCCCCTGCGGCTTTCCGCCAAGCTATACAATGCCATTGCCGCTTGGGCGGAGGATGATTTCCGGTCGGTGAACGGACAGATCGAATATCTTTTGACCGAGTGTGTAAGGCAGCGAAAAAAGAACGGAAAATACATTTCCGATGAGATCGACGTGCCCCCGGAGCTTGATCTTGAATAAGAACGAAGAACGGCCAGACGGCCGTTCTTCTTTTGTTCATAAAGGGGTGGATTCATTGACTTTTGCGGGATATTGTGGTAAAGTATTTGTATTGTACGTTTATTTTGCGGAGGTTCCTTGTGGAAGTTTTAAGACTGGAAAATTTATCGAAATACTACACCTCCCAATCGTCTGTGGTGATTGGCTTAACGGGCATCAATCTGTCCTTTTCCGTCGGCGAGTTTGTAGCCGTTACCGGTGAGAGCGGAAGCGGAAAATCGACGATGGCTCACGTTTTGGGCGGTATTTTGCCTTATGAGGGCGGTGAGCTTTACGTATACGGTCAGCCCACCTCCCACTATGACGCCACGGATTGGGAGCGGTATCGCCGGGATATGATTGGCTTCATCTCCCAGAGCTACGGTATTTTAGCCGGTAACACGGTATATGAAAACGTAGAAAGCGCGCTGATTTTGGGTGGCATGGACAAAAAAGTCGCCCGGGAAAAGGCCATTGAGGTACTGCGTGAGGTGGATCTTGAGCCCTACATGACCCGCCGGGCGGGAAAGCTGTCCAGCGGTCAGAAGCAACGGCTTTCCATCGCACGAGCGCTGGCCAAGCCCTCCAAAATTCTGATTGCGGACGAGCCTACGGGAAATCTGGATCGAGAGAACAGCGAAAAGATCATTCAGCTCTTGAAAAAGGCCTCGGAGGATCGGTTGGTTATTCTGATCACCCATGAATTTGAGGAGGCCAAGGACGTGGCGACCCGCCGCGTGATTTTGGCGGACGGCGTTGTGGTGACTGACTCTCATCTGCGTCCCACCGAAGAGGCTGAAGTGGGCAAGCTGCCGACTAAGGCTAAGACAAGCAAGGGCTCTCTTGCACCGTACGTAGCACGGCTGACGCTGAAGGCACGGCCGGTGCTGACTGCCACGCTGTGCATCCTTTTGGCCCTGATGACGGTGATAACCTTCATCTTTCTCGGAACGTTCTCCACAGCCATTGACGATACCAACACGAAGATATACGATACCGGTGCCTTTTATAACGGCGATCCCACGCGCGTTGTGGTAATGCGGCCCGACGGTGCGAAGATGACGGAGGAGGATTATCAAGCAATCCTTTCCGTACGGCGTGCCGTGCGGTTGGAGCGGTGGGGATACGTAAACGACATCACCTACCACTATCGGGAGGGGATCGACTTTATCCGCGATTATCAGGACGTGATCGTAGGCGACAGCTTTATGGACATGGAGCACAAGCTAACAGAGGTCGTTTACTTTAAGTCCACCGATATGCGCTTTGTGCAATCGGTGCCGACCTTTGACGGTACGTTCTTAACGGAGGGTGTCATGCCCAAGGGTGTTTATGAGATCGTTTCTGCCGATCCCGATTATAAGGTGGGCGATACGGTGGTCATTTACATCCGGGACTACAATGCATGGAGCCGATCCGCTTATCTTGCCATTCCCTTTGACGTAGTGGGCGAGAGCTCCTACGGGGAGGGCTTCTACTTCTCCGACGCCTTCTGTGCGGCAATGTGCAGTGCGGTGAATCTGTCCACCATTCCGAAGGACGTATTTTCTACTACCTACACCTGGCGCTATCTTTGCCTCCCCTATGAGGAGGAGCGATTTGTGGGCGGTGGGCCGACCTTTATTATGCCGGCAAACTACTGTCTCTTGCCCGAGGACTGCCACTTCTCACGGGTGCCCACGGTCAACGGCCAGCTGACCCTTGATCTGCCGGGGGATGCGACGATGCCCTTGACGATTTCCGGGTGGTTCACTAGTTACTTTAAATCCATGGTTCTGACCTCCTATGAGATCTTTGAGAAGGTAACGGACTTCTCTGCCCCCAACCAGGTTTCGCTCTATATTGAGGACTATGCTTATACCAATCGGGTAATCAAGGCCCTTGGCAAGCTGGGTTACCTGGCGACCTCGCCCTTCCAGACCGGTGCCACACGGGATAACGTGAATCTGGCAACGGAGCGCATCATTACCCTTTGCATTTGCCTTGCGACCTTCCTTCTGGCTGGTATTTTGCAGGTGATCCTGCTTCGGGCGCTGTTCTCTTCCCTTTATGACCACTATCGGTTGCTTTCTAACGTCGGACTTACGGCAAAGACCGCTTATCTGTCCCTTTCCCTGATGCTCCTGCTTCTGACACTGCTTGGAGAGCTGATTGGCGGCGGTGCGGTGCTGGCCTTGAATCTGGCCGGGGTAAGCCGCGTGGTGGATCTGGTGAAGTATTTGGATCCTTGGGGCGTGGCGGCGCTGATCGGTGCGCACTTCGTTTCCGTTCTGTTTGCCCTTTGGTCGGTGCTCCGTGCAATGAAGAAAAATATTTTCTACAAGGAAAAGATCCGCATGGATATTGACTTTTCTCTTATGGAGGACGCCGTATGATCCGAATTGAACAGTTGAAAAAAACATACGATCGCGGCACGCGGCTGGCGCACGAGGTGCTCCACGGATTGTCTTTTGACCTGCCCGATACCGGATTCGTTTGCATTCTGGGTGCTTCCGGCTGTGGAAAAACCAGTCTTTTAAATGCCATTGGCGGCTTAGACGTGTTTGACAGCGGTAAGATCATAACGGAGACCGCTGAGATTACGCGGGGCTCTTCGCCGGAGATGGAGCGGGAGCGGAATGCCAACTTCGGTTACATCTTCCAAAACTATTACCTCCTGTCCGAGCATTCGGCGGCTTACAACGTATTTATGGGCATGCACTCCATGCCTCTTACCAAAAAAGAAAAAATGCTGAGGGTGAAGGATGCCTTGGCGCGCGTGGATATGCTTCGCTATCGGAAGCGGCCGGTTGGTGAGCTTTCCGGTGGACAGCAGCAGCGTGTGGCCATTGCCCGTGCCATTGCGCGGCGGCCTCGGGTAATCTTTGCCGATGAGCCTACGGGTAATTTGGACGAGGCCAACACCATGAACATCTGCACCATTCTCAAGGAGCTTTCCCGTGAGAGCTTGGTGATTATGGTAACCCACGAGGAACGGATCGCGCGGTTCTTTGCCGACCGCATCATTACCTTAAGCGACGGTCAGATCGCCTCTGACTCCACGGACTGGACGCGCGGCACGATGGATGCCGGTGCCAAGGACACCTTGTATGCGGGGGATTATGCGGAGAAAACCGTTACTCAGGACGAGGTTTCCCTGCGAGTTCTGACAGCTGAGGGAGCGGCTCCAGTTGCACTTACGGTGATTGCGGAAGCGGATCGGATCGTAATTAAAGTGGACGACCCCCGCATTGTTCTCTGCTCTGAGGCGACGGCGCCCCGACTTGTGGAGGGCAAGCGTCCGATCCTCAACGCAGAAAGCCTTGTGGCGCCGAAAACGGAGGCGAAGAATGCACCTAAGGAAACGGGCGGACGCGTTAAAAAACAGCTGGAATTGAGCCTTTTGATGAGCGAGGTGCGGACGTTGGTGTCCGGCAAAAAGCTCCGTAGATTTGGTACCGGATTGTTTATTATTCTGCTCTCTCTGATTCTTTCTCTCTCTATGGCTTACGTGTCCTCCATTGCGCACATTGAGCCGGAGGACTTTATTACCACGGACTCTCACACCGTCCATCTTGATTTCGGCATTGGCGAAAAGCTGGGATGGCCTTGGAACATTAAGCCGTACATGGACGAATATCTGAATCTCTTAAGCGGCTCCGGGCTGGACTTTGACATGATTCCGGTTTCCGGCACGGTATTTGAGTACGTGGATAGCACCTTCCCGCAGTACGGAAGCCTGTACGTGGAATTCCCCTTGGCCAACTACGTAAACGTATCCCGGCTGGATGAAGAAACGCTGATTCTCGGTCGGATGCCGGAGACGTCCACTGAGGTGGTAATTGACCGCTGGGTGGTGGAGCACGCGCTTTCCATCCCCGGTATTTTGCAGAACGTAATTCCCGACGCGTCCTACTTCCTTGGACGGACGCTGGACATTCGCAGTTCCCCCTACGCGGTGACTGTAGTAGGCATTTGCGACTCTGGAGAGCCGGACATTTACATGAGCACGGAGGCTTTGGTTTCCATCGCTTCGGCCGGCACGGAAATTATGACGCTGAGCGAATTCCGTGAGCGGACCGGATACTCCGCCGTGGACTCCTTGGGTGTGGACGAATGTATTGTGCTGACGGATTACGCCGGATCCATGTATCGGAACAAGGTTGGATATCTCTTCACGACCCACAGCGGATACAATTTCACCATTGTGGATGTGCTCAACGAAACGGATGACTCGATTACGGCAAAGATCATTATTTCCGACGAGGGACTTGAGGAATTTTATCGGGCAGTTCTTTTGAAAACTGAAGAAGTAATCCTTTGGTGCGCCGACAAGGCGGCGATGCACGCCCTTTTGGCAGAGGGATTGCCGGAGGAAATGACTCCCTACTTCCGAATGACCGTAACCGACGCCTACGCTACGGCGTATAACGCCTACAAGGAGCAGACCATGGCGCGTCTGGACGCAAAGACCATCGTTGCCATTGCCGTAACGGCTTTGGCTCTGGTTATGCTTTATCTGATGCAACGCTCCAAGATCCGGGAACGGATGGATCTGATTGCGGTTTACCGGTTGCTGGGTATTCCGAAGCGCAATTTGCTCTTTATCTTCTGCACCGAGAGCCTTACGCTGACCTTGAAGTATGCCCTGCCCACGGTGCTGGTGGTTTGGGGTGCCTTGAAGGGGCTTACCTTTGCGGACGTTGATATGTACTACCCCATTTGGGTAGCAGGCCTGACCTTGCTTTTGATCCTGGCTTGCCGCTTGCTGATCGCCGCTTTGCCGGTACTTCGCTTGCTTCGTCAGCCGCCGGCCAAGCTTGCCGCAAAATACGACTTCTAACAAAAAAACGACTGTGCCATGCACAGTCGTTTTTCTTTTTTCTTAGATGGTTTCCAGCTTGATCAGGTTGGTGGAACCGGATTTACCGTTCATCTCACCGGCTGTGATGATGACACGGTCGCCTTTACTAACCAATTTGGAGGACTTGAGAGCGCCAACGGCCTGGTAGAACAGAACGTCGATGGAATGATACTCGTCCGTCAGCATGGGAATGACTGCCCAGGAAAGCGCAAGCTTATTATAGGCCTTACGGCTGGTGGTAAGGGCTACGATGGGCTTGGGTGCACGGAAACGGGAAACCATTCTCGCGGTGCTACCCGACAGGGTGGAGGCCACGATCAGCTTGGCGTCAACGTCAATAGCCAAGGCGCAGGTGGCGTGGGAGATGGCATCGCTATTATTCTGAATACGGAAGCGGATGTCGCGGAAGCGCTGGGTATAGTCGATTTCTCCCTCGGTACGCTTAGCAACCTTGCTCATGGCAGTAACGGCCTCAACGGGATATTTACCGGCGGCAGTCTCGCCCGAGAGCATCAGCGCGCTGGTGCCGTCGTATACGGCATTGGCCACGTCGGAGATCTCCGCACGGGTGGGACGGGGGTTATTGGTCATGGATTCCAGCATTTCGGTGGCGGTGATTACGCGCTTACCGCAAAGGCGGCAGGTGTTGATCAGCTTCTTCTGAATGGCGGGAAGCTCCTCGTAGGGGATCTCCACGCCCAAATCGCCACGGGCAACCATGATGCCGTCGCTGGCGGCAATGATATCCTCGATATTATCCACACCGGAACGGTTCTCGATCTTAGCGATCAGGTCGATCTCCTCGCCGCCGTTCGCTACCATAAAGGCTCTTACCTTCTCCAGATCCTCACGGGTGGAAACGAAGGAGCAAGCAATCAGGTCTACGTCGTTAGCAATACCGAACAGAAGGTCTGCCTTATCCTGCTCGCTTAAGTATTCCTGCTTCAACACCTTACCGGGGAAGCTCATGCTCTTGTTATCGGAAATTTCACCACCGTTTTCGACACGGCAGATAGCATCGGTTTCGGTCAGCTCCTCAACGCGAAGAATAACCAGGCCGTTGCAGATTGTTACCACGTCACCCACAGACAGCTCCTTAACGGTGCCCTTATAGGAAACGGAAACACGGGTATCATCACCTGTTATATCCTCCGTGGTGAGGGCAAAGGTCTGTCCGTCCACCAAGGTGGCTTTTCCGCCGCGGAGGGTGCGGATGCGGTACTCGGGGCCCTTCGTATCTAACATGATGCCAAGCGGAACGTCCATTTCCTCGCGGACCTTTTTGATCATATCGATCATCCGGCGGTGGCTTTCGTGGGTGCCGTGAGAAAAGTTCAGGCGGGCAACGTTCATACCGGCCTTTACCATGGCGGCAAGTGTGGCCTCGTTTGAACAGGCAGGACCAATGGTGCAAATTATTTTAGTTTTTCTCATAACTTCTCCAATCCGAGGAAATTCTCGATTTTAATCCGTATCCAAGCGGTTGAATACAGGAAAATTATATCATCCACATTATAGCACATTTTTTCCCTACTTACAACAGAAAAAAGCATCGGCAACCAAATTTGCCGATGCTTTTTTCTTATACCACGCCCTTCTGGAGCATGATGTTGGCGTAAAGTGCCTTTTCGCCGGTGGCGATAATGGCGTAGGCCTGCTTTGCCTCCTCATAGAAGCGGAAGCGTTCAATGTTGGAGATGGCCTCGCCGCCGCGAGAATCGTGCTTGGTTACAATCTCACGGTAGGTGTCCCAGATGGGAGTCTCTACGGTATCACCGTCCATAACGGCCATAAGGTTAACGGGATGCTCTACGTATGTATCCAGCGGGAAAAGCTGAAGGATGGCGTCCAGCAGCTCCGGAACGCCGTGGCCGTCGCAACGAATGACCTTGGCGTTTTTACCCATGGATTCCGAGGGGAAATTGCCGTCGGCAATCACAATACGGTCGCTATGACCCATTTCGCAAAGAACCTTCAAAAGCTCGGGGGACAAGATTGCAGGGATTCCTTTTAACATAACAGTTCCTCCATAATTTAAATATCTTTTGCTAAGGTGCAAAGGAGTACGTCCTCTGCGCCTGCGGTGTACAGAAGGGCCTCACATACAGTGAGGGTGGCGCCGCTGGTGATCACGTCGTCCAGAAGGATCAGCTTTTTCCCTTCCAGCGCGACGTTCTTTGCCAGCTTATAGGATTGAACCGCGTTCAACTGACGCTCCTTGGCAGTCAGCTCCTTTTGGGCGCGGTTACCAATGCGGGTCAAGGCTTTGATCACCGGGAGATTCAGCTCACGACCGAGGGCACGGGCCAAAAGCGCGGTATGATCGTGACCATGCCGGCGGATGGCGCGGCGGGCACGAGGCGGATAGGTGATGGCGTATTCGGACAGGTCAATGCCGTGAGCATCGGCAGAAGAATGCACAATCCCCGCCAGATAGCCGGCCAAAAATCGGAGCAGGCGGCGATCAAAATCACGCTTGAGCATATGGATCATGCGGTTGGCGATGCACCCTTCCTCACGTGGGGCGTAGTAGAAGGCATAAAACAAGCGGTTATCCGGTTTGTTTTTGCGCGCGCTGGGCACACAGGTACAAAGTGGAGCCGGTCGTCCGCATTTGGGGCATTTATGGGCGATCCACGCATCCCATGTTTTCTGGCACTCATAACAGAAGGAATGACCTGGGCTTATGGCGTCGTCACAGCCAAAGCACAGGGGCGGGATGAACAGATCAATCAGCTCTTGAAAGAAACTCATACATCCTCCCCGTTTTTAAGGAAATGGATCAGACCCGTATTCCGGCACACGTGGCGGTCATTTTCCACCATGCGGAAGAATACGTCCTTTGAGCCCAGCAGAATAACCATACGCTCGCCACGGGTGATAGCCGTATAAATCAGATTTCGGGTCATAAGCATGGGAGGACAGTTGTGGCCCAGGGGAATAATGAGGAAGGGATATTCACTTCCCTGACTCTTGTGAACGGTAATGGCGTAGGCGTGCTCCAGCTCCTCAAGCTCCGAGAAGTCGTAGATGGCCCGTCTGCCGTCGAAGCGGACGGCTACGTATTCCTCGTTGTTATCGATCTCCTCGATGGTGCCGATGTCGCCGTTATAGACGCCCATTCCGGTCTCGCCGCGGTCGGATTCCCACTCCATCATATAATTGTTGCGGATCTGCATAACGCGATCTCCCTCGCGGAAGGTGCGCTCCCGACTTTTATGCTCATTTTTCATGGGAGTGGGCGGGTTAAGGTAAGATTGCAAAACCAGATTCAGGTGCTCGGTACCGGCCTCGCCCTTTTTGCTGGGACAAATGACCTGGATACGGTTGACCGTGTCGGCTCCGTAGGTTTTGGGCAGGCGATCCCGATAAAGAGAGCACAGATAAGCGGGGATCTCCCGCTCGTTCTCTTTGGTAATAAAGAAAAAGTCCGGATGCTTGGCGGTCAGATCGGGATGGCGCCCTTGATTGATGGCGTGTGCGTTCATGACAATGCCACTCTCCTGAGCCTGACGGAAAATCTCAGTCAGGCGCACGGTACTGAAGCGCTCTGACAGGATCAGATCCTCCAGCACGTTTCCTGCGCTGACGGAAGGAAGCTGGCAGGCGTCACCAATTACGATCAGTCGGGCACCGGGCTTGATGGCGCGCAGAAGAGACTCCATTAAGAGTGTATCAATCATGGAGGCCTCGTCCACAATGACAATGCTTTCGTCCAAAAGATTGCTCTCACAGCGGGCAAAACGGGATTCCGCCTCATCGCTGTACTCCATTTCCAGCAGGCGGTGGATGGTTTTGGCCTCGTGGGAGGTGGATTCACTGATGCGCTTAGCGGCGCGGCCGGTTGGCGCGGCCAGGGCATAATCAAAGCCCATATGATCAAAAATACGGATCAGTGCCTTAATAACCGTGGTTTTGCCCGTGCCGGGGCCGCCGGTCAGGATCATTACGCCGTGCAGCAGGGCTTCATGGATGGCTTTACGCTGAAGAGGGGCATATTTAATGTTATCCATGGTTTCAATCTGGTCGATGATCTGCTCGGCGTCACCGCGGTCGATGGCAGGGCTCATGCGGTCGATGACCGAAAGCTTACGGGCGATATATTCCTCGGCCTCGTAATAGGATTTGAGGTACACGTGCTTTTCCCCGCGGTAAAAGACCGTACGAACCTTGGCAACCGAGCCGGAAAGGACATCGGCCACCTTTTCGGTGGGAACCTCAAGCAGGGCGGAAACAGCCTCGATGAGCTTGTCCTCATTTACATAAGTATGGCCGTCCCGTTGGGCAAAGACGCCAAGGGCGTAGCGGATGCCACTTTCAATGCGGATATCGGCATCGTTTTTGACACCTAAAGACATGGCAATCTGATCCGCGTGGCGGAAGCCGATGCCGTTAAACTCGCCGCAGAGGCGGTAGGGGTCTTGTTTGATGCGCTCCACAGAGCCCCTTCCCCATTTTTTATAAATTCGCATACTGGTGGAGGGCGACAGGAACTCACGGCAGAACATGAGTGTTTCCCGAGCGCCAGCCTTCTCGCAGAAGTCCTCATGGATGGAATTGGCCTTTTTCGGAGTGATTCCGCTGATTTGGATCAACCAATCCGGATGATTTTCCAACACGTCAAAGGTATCCGTTCCGTACATATCCACGATTTTTCGGGCCGTCTTGGGACCGATGCCCTTGATGGTGCCAGAGGACAGGTAGCGGAGAATATCGTTTTCGGTTACGGGAAGATTTTTTTCGTAGTACTCGGCCTTGAACTGGCGGCCATACACGGCGTGATGCGTCCATTTGCCGTACAGAGTTACATTCTCACCGATGGAAAGGTACGGAAGCTCACCGACGACGATGATCTCATTCTCCTCGGCGTCGCTTACCTCGCACACGGTATATCCGTTTTCTTCGTTCTGGTACTTGATCCACTCCACCGTTGCCTCTAAGGCGATCAGCTCTTCGTTCATCGGGCTTCCTCCTTTCACGTAAAAATTGGTATATCTTATTGCATAACGGGAACCATTCGTCCCACGCGCATCGCAAGCCATACAGGGCAAGGACGCACAGGAAGATCTCAAAAACAACTCTAACCACAGCACACCCCCGTTGACATGATATGCAGGTTAGAGTTGTTTGTCTTATGTGATATTAGCCGAGAAGCTCAGTGCGAAGCTGATCCACAAGATCTGTCTTCTCCCAAGGAGTGTTCAGGTCCTCTCTACCCATGTGTCCGTAAGCGGCCAGCTTGCGGTAGATAGGACGGCGAAGATCGAAGCGTTCAATGATTGCGGCAGGGCGAAGGTCGATGTTGTTCTTGACAAACTCGGAGATCTTATCCTCGTCCACCTTTGCCGTACCGAAGGTATCCACAAGAACGGATACGGGCTTAGCAACGCCGATGGCATAGGCAATCTGAACCTCGCACTTATCGGCCAAGCCGGCAGCTACGATATTTTTGGCCACATAGCGAGCAGCATAGGAGGCAGAACGGTCCACCTTGGTGGGGTCCTTAC
>JAGARU010000147.1 GCA_017622085.1 Clostridia bacterium
TCGATATACGCCTTCGGCGTTCGATATGTGCGTCGATTCCCTCCGCACTCGATATTCCGAGCGGGCGATGCCCGCATCGGATCGATATGCCCACTTGCGTGGGCGCTACGGGCTTTCAGCCCGTAAACAACAATTTACCATTTACTGCCCGTCGGACGACAAACACAAACAGTTTCCCGCGATTCAAAGCCCCTTCGCAGAGGTGGCAACAATCTATCTCCCGTATATTTCTTCAAAAACAGGCTCCAACGCGGCCGCTACGCAGGCAAAGCCCAGATCGTTGGGATGACATCCGTCCACGCTGCCGCCGTCGCCTCCAAAAATGGCGAAGATCTGTTCGCCGTCCACGAAGTAGACGTTCTCCCCTCTGGCCTTGGCGTTCTCATAGGTAGCTCTGACCACATCGCGGCGAGCTCTTTCTTCCGCGTTGTAGCGGATACCGGGGCGAGTGATGAATATGACAGGGATGTCGGGATGGGTCGCGCGGATATTCAGGTACATCGGCTCATGGGTCGCCGCCAGATGCTCCACGTTGGGAGCATTGTGGTCATATGCAAAAACGAAGGCTGACATGGGCTGTGATGCGATATAATCAGAGATCGCCTGCTCACCGCGGGCGCTTCCCGAAAAGCCGAGGTTTCGGAAATCCACGCCAAACCTGCGGGAGAGGATGTTGGGATAATTGTTACCGGGACGTGATGCGCAACCGCCTTGGGTGATAGAGGATCCGTAATAGACCGTCGGAAGCAGATCTCGGTAAGACTCGGCAGCCTCCAGCTTAGCGCCGGGGGTCAGACCGATCCATAATTCTTCAATTCCGCCGTACAGCGGAAGGTTGAGCAGCACATCCTTCATGCCATCAACAGGAAGCCAGACCATATTGGTATATCCCCCGTTGCTTGTCATTTTGATGGCGGCATCGTTCCCGCCCTCGGTCATGCAGGAGCCATAATAGCGGTATTCTCCGTTATGGCCGAGATATACGTCCAGGCCTGCCGTGCCAACAAGAGTCATGTGGGGCATCATCCCCACGTCCGACAGCTTGACCTTGACAGCCATGTGAGGGGCGTCGGTTCTGAAGCGAACGCGCCCTCCCGAGGTATGGAGATTGAGCCATTTCACCCCTTCGTTGGTAGCGTCGGCAACCTCCTGCGGGATACGGTGAAACGGAGCTCCGTCACAAATATCGCAAAGACCGTACACGGCAAAGGGGGCGTTGCGGACATTGTGATATTGCACGGGAATATTGCATACGGTCTCCACGGCCAAATTGCGGTCGATATCGGTAATTTTCTGTGACATAGCAGCCTCCGTTTTGGATGATTTCTCGAAATATTATACCATAGACTTGATTTTTTTTCAAGAGTATGCTATAATATTTTGTAAAATATGATTTCATCTCTCATTTTACATATATTGCAAGATGATTCAGAAAAAGGAGATTGCCATGACAGTTGAAAATTCTCTTTGCAGCACTTCGGGTCACGTTGTCATCGGTATCGACGTGGGCGGTAGCACCACCAAAATCGTGGGCTTCCGCAACGACACCCCCACCCCGCAGCTCATGCCTCCCCTGTTTGTGCGAGCCACCGATCCCATCACCTCCATTTACGGAGCCTTGGGTCGTTTTACATCCGAAAATCATCTCTCGCTGTCTGACATCCGCCGTGTCATGATGACAGGCGTGGGATCTTCCCATATGGAAGGCGGCATTTACGATCTGGATTGCCGTGTCGTACCCGAATTTTCGGGTGTGGGATTGGGAGGATTGTATCTTTCCAAGCTGGACGAGGCCATCATCGTCAGCATGGGTACGGGCACGGCCATCGTTCATGCCAAGCGCACGGCTGACGGCAAGACCGACATCAATTACCTCGGCGGCACAGGTGTCGGCGGCGGTACGCTGTTGGGTCTGACCAAGAGAATGCTGGGCGTTGATACCGTGGAGCATATCGAGCAGCTTTGCGAGGGCGGTGATCTTTCCAAGATCGATTTGACCATCCGTGACATCTCCAAGCAGCACGACCAGTTCCCGATCGGCGCGAATCTGACGGCGGCCAACTTCGGCAAGCTGTCCGATATGGCAACGAATGAGGATATCGCCTTGGGGCTTTGCAACATGGTCGCAGAGACCATTGCCATGGTGGCCATTTTTGCGGCGCGCGGTCACGGCATTCAAAATATTGTTCTCACGGGCAATCTTACCAACATCGCACCGATCCGTAGGGTGTTTGAGGGATTGGGAGATTCCTTTGGGGTGAATTTTATCATTCCCGAGTATGCGCAGTTCGGCACGGTGATTGGCGCGGCATTGGTACGGGACGAGCATTGATTTTTTGCAGAGCAGGGTTTCCTGCTCTGTTTTTTTAGGCGGTACAACGGTAAATTGTTGTTTAGTGTAGTAAGCTCGCGCCGCAAGGCGCATATCGAGCCGCCTTGCGGCATATCGAACCGCGAAGGTCATGCCGAGCGGTATATCGAGCATCTCGGGAGAAACCGAGATGCATATCGATGAAAAA
>JAGARU010000010.1 GCA_017622085.1 Clostridia bacterium
CAACTGCCTGGCTCCCATGGCTAAGGCTCTTAACGATGCTTTCCCCATCCAGTCCGGTATCATGACCACCGTTCACGCTTACACCGGTGACCAGATGATCCTCGACGGTCCTCACAGAAAGGGTGACCTTCGTCGTGCACGTGCCGGCGCACAGAACATCGTTCCCAACTCCACCGGCGCTGCTAAGGCTATCGGCCTTGTAATTCCCGAGCTCAACGGCAAGCTCATCGGTTCCGCTCAGCGTGTTCCCACCTGCACCGGTTCCACCACCATCCTTGTAGCTGTTGTTAAGGGTCAGGACGTTACCGTTGACAGCGTAAACGCTGCAATGAAGGCTCAGGCTTCCGCTTCCTTCGGTTACAACGTTGACCAGATCGTATCCTCCGATATCATCGGTATCTCCTACGGTTCTCTCTTCGATGCTACCCAGACCATGGTTGCTAAGATCGACGACGACACCTACCAGGTACAGGTTGTTTCTTGGTACGACAACGAGAACTCCTACACCAGCCAGATGGTTCGCACCATCAAGTACTTCGCAGAACTCGCTTAATTTCGAGCTTCGCATAAAAAAATCCCCGCCACCCGGCGGGGATTTTTTTAGCCGATAAAGCGGAAATAGACCGGTCTATTTTGCTATATCATGGCTTTATTTTTCCTTTACGGTGTGATATACTGGATACAGAACAAGCAAAGGAGGACTCAAATGACCGTTCCATCCGACATCCGGGATTACGTGCGCAAAAAATACACGAAGCAGATCGTGATGTGCGTAGCCACGGAGATTCTTTTAATCACGTATCTTTTGCTGTTTGGCAAGCGGACGTTTTCTGCCTTTGACACGTTCTCCTACGTTTTGATCCACGTTCTGCTGATCGTCGCGCCCATTGCGGGCTTTGGCATCCACACCATCCTGCGCGACCGCTCCTGGCGGGGCACCGTGACGCGGGTAATGGTCTATACCGCCACGGACAACGATTACCCCTACAAAAACACCACGGCGGGTATGCACTTCAAAAACCACATTTACGTTTTTGTGGAGGATGAGGCAGGCAACGTATCCCGTCGGAAGGTGTATGCCGGAAAGGCGCGGGAGGGTCGCTTTATTAACACGTATCAGCCGGGAGACGTGGTGACTCACGTGGCCGGAACGGGGTTTGTGCAGATCAAGCCCAAGCGGGCGGCGGATCCGGTGATCTGCGTGGTTTGCGGCGCGGAGAGCACGGCCGATTCGGGCATCTGTCGGGCGTGCGGACATACTCTGATCATCGAATAAATGGTATGCCATGCGGATTTTTTCGTATGGCATTTTCTTTGATGTTTATGCATTGACAACGGATAAAAATTCACTTATAATAGAAGTGATATTTTGTTTTTGGGGGTACTGCCATGGGACGTGCATCAAAGAGAGAAAACAAGAACCGGTATCAGCTGATCCGCGAGGAGCTGGGCCTTTCCCGCGAGAAGGCCAGCGAGCTGCTGGAAAGCATTATGCCGGAGCGGATCGAGAAGATCGAGACGGAAAAGTCCCTGCCCCATCCCGATGAGGTTTTGACCATTGCGGAAAAGTACAAGCGCCCTTCCCTGTGCAATTACTACTGCTCCAACCAATGCCCCATTGGCAAGCAGTACGTGCCGGAGGTCAAGGTAAAGGAGCTCTCCTCCATTGTGCTGGAAATGCTGGCGTCGCTGAACTCCGTCAACGGCAAACGGGATCGCCTGATTGAAATTACCGCCGATGGGCGCATTGACACCGAGGAAATCGACGACTTTATCCACATTCAGGATGAGCTGGAGCGCATTTCCATCACCGTTGAAACCTTACAGCTCTGGGCCGAGAAAATGCTGGCCAACGGCGTGATCGACCGCAAAAAATACGAGGAGCGAAAAAACAAAGGCCGCTAAGAAAAAGCCATTGCAGATGCCGGGATACGGTGCTGGCAATGGCTTTCTTTTTTCGTTTACGGCTTTTTGGCCACTTGACGCAAGCGGTCAACCAAGGCGAGGTACCGGGGGCTTTGGCGATGGGGGATCAGCTTTTCCTCGGTGGTGAGCCAATCCAGCATGATCTGCGAATGGTTGCCGTGGGACTCCATGATCCAGCCGCCGGAACGGTAGCCCCGGAGGAGGGGTGAGGTATGGGGTGCGTCAAAGTCGTAGGTGTCGGAATGGATGGCAAAATCGGCGCCCCGTCCGATCCAGTACCAGAGAGCCTCCATATCCCCTGCCTGAAGGGCCTCATTTACAAAGAAGGAGCAGGCTACGTTGCCGTAATAGGCATCCTGGTGATAATCGCCGTCGGGATAGATCAAATCCAAAAGCTCGAGGAGCAGACGTCGGAGCTGTATTCTCTCCTCATGGGTATGGGACCATTTTTGACTGTCGTCCATGTGGCCGCCCAGAAGATAAGTCATGGCCAACAGCTCGCGGATAAGGAAGCTCATATACCGATGCCTCTCCTCCAGCCCCTCGTTTCCCTCCCAAGAGTAAACCATATTATGCTCGTAGGTTTGATGGACGCGGGGCATTTGCGCCATGAGCTCCTTCTCCTCCCGCTCCATGCCCGCATAGTGGTAAGTGGTGATGAGAGTATCCACGGTTTCATAGCGCAGGTGGCTATCGGTGCATTCCTCAAGGATGCGCCGACAAAGGGCGATGACCTCCGCATAATCCTTGCGCTTTTGGCGGGAATACACGCTGACCAGTGCCTCCGCCAGAGCGTGCATGATAGGATAGGAGCGGGGGAAACGGCGGTTGGCCTCCCGCAGGGCGTCGGCATACTCCTCAAATTTACCCTCCCGCAGGTAACGTTCCCTTGCGTCCTTGATGCAGGCCTCGGCGGCCTCCTTGGATTTTTCAACGTCGATGCCCAAGAGAGTATCCGAGCTGACGTTAAAGACGTGGCAGAGGGCGGGAATCTGGGAAAGATCCGGGGCGGTACGGTCGCACTCCCACTGAGAGACGGCGCGGGAGGTGATGCCGAGATATTCCGCCAACTGCTCCTGGGTGATATTTTTTGCCCGGCGCAGCTGTCGGATGGTAGAGCCGATGGACATAAATCGTTCCTCCGTATCAAGAAATTCAAAAGCGCTTTTGTATCTTAATCATAGCAGATCCTCCCCCATAAAAACAGGAACCGTTTGCGGAGGTGGACTATCGTTTGGCTTGGATTTTCATAGGTAGGATAGCACAGCGCGCCCGCTTTTGCAAGGGATGGCCGTCAACCCGTTTATTTTGCTGTAACAGTAGGAAAAACGGGCTTTATTTTGCCGCCGCAGTTCTTTATCCCTCCCCCGCCCCATGGTATACTATAAGCACAGTGGGACAGGAGGTGATCCTATGAACAAAGGGTATGCCGATGGCATACCCTTGAAGTGGCTTTGTTATCCGTGATAAAGCTTTTTGGTCTGGTACTGGGGCTCGCAGGTCAGGTGAATGCCCAGCTTGCGGAAGACAGCCTCGTCCGTGGGGGCTAAGATCACAGAGGAATGGGCCTCGCATCCGCTCAGCTCCTTGATCTTCGCCATGGCGGCGGCCGCATGCTCGTCCGTGACGGCGCAGATGGACAGGGCAACCAAAATCTCATCCATATGGAGACGGGGGTTATGGTTGCCAAGGCACTCGACCTTGAGCTTTTGAACCGGCTCGATTACGATGGGAGAGATCAGATGGACATCGTCGGGAATATCCGCCAAGGCCTTCAAGGCGTTCAAAAGAGCGGCGGAGGATGCGCCAAGAAGGGGTGAGGTCTTGCCCGTTACGATGCGGCCGTCGTTTAACTGAATGGCCGCGGCGGGAGCATTTGTGGCTTCTGCCTTAGCCACGGCGGCGGCAATGCAGGGACGGTTCTCAACCGAAACGCCGGCCTGCTTCATCAGAAGGTCGATTACGTTGACCTCCTCATCGGAGCCCATGCCCTTTCTGCGGTTGCAGAGGGCGGCGTAGTAGCGGCGGACGATCTCCTCGCGGGCGGCGGCCTTAACGACTTCGTCATCCACGATGCAATTGCCGACCATGTTTACGCCCATGTCGGTGGGGGATTTGTAGGGACACTCCCCAAGAATGCTCTCAAACATTGCGCGGAGCACGGGGAACACCTCTACGTCCCGGTTATAGTTTACGGCGGTCTGGCCGTAGGCCTCCAGGTGGAAGGGGTCGATCATATTTACGTCGTTGAGATCGGCGGTTGCGGCCTCATAGGCCAGATTGACCGGGTGCTTGAGAGGCAGGTTCCAGATGGGGAAGGTCTCAAACTTGGCGTAGCCGGCCTTGACACCTCGCTTCTGATCGTGATAGATCTGGGAAAGACAGGTAGCCATCTTTCCGCTGCCGGGGCCGGGGGCGGTAACGATGACCAGAGAACGGGTGGTCTCAATGTATTCATTCTGACCGTAGCCTGCGTCGCTGACGATCAGCGGAATGTCGTAGGGATAGCTGGGAATGGAATAATGACGGTACACCTTGATGCCAAGATTCTCCAGCTTGGTTTTGAAGGCCTCCACCGAGGGCTGGGCGGAATAGCGGGTAAGAACCACGCTACCAACGTACAGTCCGATGCCGCGGAAGGCGTCGATCAGGCGGAGCACGTCCAGATCGTAGGTGATGCCGAGGTCGCCGCGAACCTTATTCTTTTCAATATCGGCCGCGTTAATGGCGATGATGACCTCTGCCTCGTTCTTCAGCTGTTCCAGCATGCGGATCTTACTGTCGGGCGCAAAGCCGGGCAGAACACGGGCCGCGTGATGATCGTCAAACAGCTTGCCGCCAAACTCCAGATAAAGCTTACCGCCAAAACGGTCAATACGCTCCCGGATCTTTTGCGACTGCATCTGAAGATATTTTTCATTGTCAAAGCCCTTATAAATCATTGTCTCCTCCAATCGTGTCACCGTATTCAATACCCTACCATTATACCACGCTCCCTTTTGATTTTCAACCTCCTTTTCTCCATTATTTTCATTTTTCTGCCGGGGGATGTCCTAAAAATCTTTGTTAAAAGTATTGTATTCCCCACGGAAAACCTGTATAATAAAAGAAAGATGAAAAGAAAGGAGCCCGTTTCCCGGGCATGGACTTACTTTTATGAAGCTTGGACTTATGCTGCACCTTGACGAAAACGTTGAGGCAAAATTCGCCGATATTGAAAGCTACGGCATTCCCTCCTGCCAGCTCTGTTGCTGGAATCATTCCTTCTTTACCGATGAGTACGCCGAAAAGGTTCGTAACGCATCGGCACGCCACCACGTAGAGATCACCGCCGTTTGGTGCGGCTGGGACGGTCCTGCCGTTTGGGACTTCCACGAAGGCCCCTTGACCCTCGGTATCGTTCCCATGGACTACCGCTACGACCGCATGAAGCAGTTGAAGCGCGGCTCTGACTTTGCAAAGAAGATCGGCGTTACCGACCTGATCACTCACGTTGGCTTCCTGCCCGAAAATCCCAAGACCACGGAGTACACCTCCCTCGTTGCAGCTCTTCGCGACATTGCGTACTACTGCAAGGGCAACGGCCAGAACTTCCTCTTTGAGACCGGTCAGGAGACCCCCATCACTCTGAAGCGTACCATTGAGGACGTGGGAACCGGCAATCTTGGCATTAACCTTGACCCGGCCAACCTGCTTCTCTACGGAAAGGCAAATCCCTGTGATGCCGTTGACGTATTCGGTGAATACGTACGCAACGTACACGGCAAGGACGGCGAATATCCCACCTGCGGCAAGTATCTGGGTGAGGAAAAGAGAATCGGCGACGGACGCGCCAACTTCCCCCTCCTTCTTGCAAAGCTGAAGGAAAAGGGTTACGACGGCCCCATCACCATTGAGCGTGAGATCAGCGGTGACCAGCAGATCAAGGACATCCTTTACGCAAAGGATTATCTGACTGCCATCATCGAAAAGCTTTAATCGAGATACATACGAAAGGACACGAAAAAAATGAAAGTTGCACTGATTGGTATTGGCGGCATGGGCGGCTGCCACTTTATGAACTACAAGTCCATCCCCGAAGCAGAGATCATCGCCGTTGCGGACGTTCGCACCGATATGGCAAAGGGAAAGGTTGAGGGCACCGGCGCCAAGGTTTACGCCACCATGGAAGAGCTGTTGGCTAATGAAAAGCCCGAGCTCATTGACATCTGCACCCCCAGCTATCTCCACGCAGACCTGGCGATCAAGGCTCTTGAGGCCGGATGCCACGTGCTTTGCGAAAAGCCCATGACCCTCTCGACCGAGGACGCTCAGCGCGTGCTGGACGCCGCGAAAAAGACCGATAAGCTCTTTATGGTTGCGCACGTGGTTCGCTTTATGGAGCCCTACGCTTACCTTCGCAACGTAATCAAGAGCGGCGAGCTGGGCAAGCTTCTCCGCCTTGACATGAAGCGCATCTCCGCCATCCCCACCTGGAGCTGGGAAGACTGGATGAGACAGCCCGAGAAGAGCGGCGGAACCCCCATGGATCTTATGATCCACGACCTTGACTACGTTCAGTCCGTGCTTGGTATGCCCGACTCCATCTCCGGTATCTACCACGCCCTTCGCGATGACAACGACTTTGCCGTTGCCAATCTGATGTACGGTGATATCATTGTTTCCACCGAAGCTACTTGGTTCCACACCGGTATTCCCTTTGACGCTTCCTTCCTTGCCGTATTTGAGAACGGCTTTGTAAAGCTGGCCGGCGGCGAGCTTTACCGTAACGGTGAGAAGGTCGACCTTGGTGCTGCAAAGTGCGCAAATGAGGATCTTGGTATCAACGTAAGTAATGCCGACGGCTATAGCGTTGAGATCCGTTACTTCATGAACTGCATCAAGGAAAACAAGGCACCCGAAATGGTTACCCCCGAAAGCTCCTACAACAGCGTTAAGCTGGTTGAGGCTTATCGTGCGGCCGCCGTTGAGTGCTAAGGCGTATTTTTCCCTCGCATACTACACATAATTGAAAGGAGATTCGCATGAGTTATTTTTGGATTGCTTTGGCAGTCGTTCTGCTCATTGCGGAATGTCTGACTACACAGCTGATCTCGGTCTGGCTGGGCGCCGGCGCGGCAGTTACCGCCATTTTGGTGGCAATCTTCCCTTCCATCGGCATTCCCTATCAGATCCTGATCTTCTTAGTTCTTTCTGCCATTCTTTTGGCAGCGACCAGACCCCTGGTTAAAAAGTTCCTTCACAAGTCGAAGAGCAACGAAACCAATCTTGACCGACTGATCGGTGAGACGGCAGTCGTTGTTGAGGCCATTAACAACGTGACCGGTGCAGGTCAGGTTAAGATTCAGGGCAATTATTGGTCCGCACGCTCTTCGGACGGAAGTGAGATTCCCGTTGACACTCTTGTTACCTTTGAAAAAATCGAGGGCAACAAGGCAATTGTATCCATCAAATAAAATTCCGGAGCTCTCCGGAAGAAAGAGAGGTATTTTATGGGTCCCTTCGGATATGTTTTGATCGGTATTTTGGCGGTAGCAATTCTTATTATCATCGCCAACATCAAGATCGTTCCCCAGTCCAAGGCTTACGTTATTGAGCGCCTTGGCGCTTACCACACCACGTGGCAGACCGGCCCCCACCTGCTGATTCCCATTCTTGAGCGAGTAGCAAAGCAGGTATCCTTAAAGGAGCAGGTTGCGGACTTCCCTCCCCAGCCCGTTATTACCAAGGATAACGTTACCATGCAGATCGACACCGTCGTATTCTTCCAGATCACCGACCCCAAGCTGTACGTTTACGGCGTAGAGCGCCCCATCGCGGCCATTGAAAATCTGACCGCCACCACGCTCCGTAACATCATCGGTGACATGGAGCTTGACCACACCTTGACCTCCCGTGACACCATCAACTCCAGCATCCGCAGCATTCTCGACGATGCCACCGATCCTTGGGGTATCAAGGTAAACCGCGTGGAGCTGAAGAACATCGTTCCTCCGGCGGCCATTCAGGACGCCATGGAAAAGCAGATGAAGGCAGAGCGCCAGCGCCGTGAGGCCATCCTTCAGGCTGAGGGTGAAAAGGCTTCTCAGATCCTTGTAGCCGAGGGTCAGAAAGCATCCCAGATCCTTGAGGCAGAGGCCGCTAAGGAAGCTGCGATCCTTCAGGCAGAGGCACTTAAGGAAGCGAAGATCCGCGAGGCCGAGGGTGAAGCCGAGGCGATTCTGGCCGTGCAGAGAGCTCAGGCGGAGTCCATTCGTCTGATCAACGAGGCAAATCCCCAGGAGGCTTATCTTACCCTTAAGAAGCTGGAAGCATTTGCTCAGGCTGCCAACGGTCAGGCCACCAAGATCATCATTCCCAGCGAGATTCAGGCCGTTGCCGGTCTTGCATCCTCCATTGTGGAAACCGCAAAAGAGGAAAAATAAAAACAAAAATCTCCTTGCCCGGCGGCAAGGAGATTTTTTATTCTGTTTTTGGTCGATCCTAGTACGGCATTGCGGGTGGGAGGGATTCTTTTATGCCTTTCCTTCCAAGAAATAAGTAGCCTCCATGTCGGCAACGGACAGGGCAAAGGCCAGGGGAAACATCTCAAAGGCTTTGCCTACGTTGCGCTCGTCCTCCGTGCCGGAGAAGCCCATGTGGTAACGGATGGCAAAGGCCTCCTCGCGGGTCAGCTTCATATAACCCGAGATGATGTACACCGACTTTTCACCGTGGCCGTAGGGCATTTTATCGTCAAACTCAAAATAGGGCACGGACTGCCACTTGCCGAACTCGTCCTTGACGTTGCGGGAGCTCACCTTGTAGCAATTGACCTTGCAAAGGTCGTGGAGCAGGGCTACAATGGCAATGGATTCCCGGCTATAGTCCAGCTTATAGGTATCCTTGGCTCTCTCCCGGTCGAGATAGGCGCAAAGGCAATCGAACACGTTCATGCTATGCTCCACAAGGCCGCCCTCAAAGGAGCCGTGGTAGCGGGCGCTGGCCGGCGCGGTAAAGAAATCCGAGGCGGGGGAGCAAAGGAACTCCAGCAGCTTATCAGCGCCCTCGCGCTTGATGTATTTGTTGTATAACTCAATAAATTTTTCCTTGTTGGTCATAATTCACCTCAAGCATCAAAATTGAACTTCCGTTTCCAGTATATAGCATTTTGTCCCGAAAGTCAACCGTTCGGGCCGGTGTGTGAATTTTTTTCACAAGTGCCCGAAATCGATAAAAAACCATTGATTTCCCCACCGTTCTGTGCTATAATCATATCAAACTATGCGATGCGATATCATCGATAAAAAAAGGAGATTTAACTATGTTAGTTTCAGCAGCAGAAATGCTCAAAAAAGCAAAAGCAGGCAAATATGCAGTTGGTCAGTTCAACATCAACAACCTTGAGTGGACCAAGGCCATCCTTCAGACCGCGCAGGAGATGAACTCCCCCGTTATCCTCGGTGTTTCTGAGGGTGCAGGCAAGTATATGTGCGGCTACAACACCATTGTTGGCATGGTAAACGGCATGATCGAAACCCTCGGCATTACCGTTCCCGTTGCTCTCCACCTGGACCACGGCTCCTACGAGGGCGCTAAGAAGTGCATCGAGGCCGGATTCTCCTCCATCATGTTCGACGGTTCTCACTACCCCATCGAAGAGAACATTGCCAAGACCAAGGAGCTCATCGAGCTTGCAGCTGCTAAGGGTATGTCCCTTGAGGCTGAGGTTGGTGCCATCGGCGGTGAGGAAGACGGCGTTGTTGGCAGTGGCGAGGTTGCTGACCCCAACGAGTGCAAGATGATCGCCGATCTCGGTGTTTCCATGCTGGCTGCCGGTATTGGTAACATCCACGGTAAGTACCCCGCAAACTGGGCCGGCCTTAACTTTGAGGTTCTCGGCAAGATCAGCGAGCTCACCGGCGATATGCCCCTCGTTCTTCACGGCGGTACCGGCATTCCTGCCGAGATGATCCAGAAGGCAATTTCCCTTGGCGTTTCCAAGATCAACGTAAACACCGAGTGCCAGCTTGCATTTGCAGCGGCTACCCGTGAGTACATTGAGGCTGGCAAGGATCTTCAGGGTAAGGGCTTTGACCCCAGAAAGCTTCTCGCTCCCGGCGTTGAGGCGATCAAGGCCACCGTTAAGGAAAAGATCGAGCTCTTCGGCTCTGCAAACAAGGCTTAATCATACAAAAAACAAACGCCCACAGAGAAGCACTCTTCTCTGTGGGTTCTTTTGTCGGAGACAAAAAGGAACCGCCCGTGGGCTTTTGCCCATGGGCGGCGTTTGTTTATACAGAAAGGGTCAAGTCGCCTTCCTTGATCCAGCCGATGCGACGGAGGATCCAGCCGAAGAACCAGGAGAGGACGGCAGGAAGAACGATGCAGATCAGCACGAGGCCGATCCAGTCCATGGCGGTAATGGCCGTTTTTGCGCCCGAGGCCACGTCGTTTACCCATCCGGTGTAGACGCCGATGGGGCCAACCATGCCGCAGGTGCCCATGCCGGAGGCGATCTCCGGGCCGTTCATCTGCAGGCGGAAGAGGCAGGTGGCGATGGGGCCGGTGATCATAGAGGCCAGCGTCGGAGGGATCCAGACGCGAGGATTTCTGACAATGTTACCCATCTGAAGCATACTGGTGCCAAGGCCCTGCGATACAAGGCCGGACCAGCGGTTTTCCCGGAAGCTCATAACGGCAAAGCCAACCATCTGAGCACAGCAACCGGCAACTGCCGCGCCGCCGGCCAAGCCGGTCAGCTTAAGCGCCGCACAGATGGCCGCGCTACTAATGGGCAAGGTAAGGGCAATACCAATGATCAGCGAAACAAGAATGCCCATGAAGAAGGGATGGAGCTCCGTTGCCCACATAATCAGGTTACCAACCGCACGGGCGGCCGCACCAATGGGAGGAGCGATCAGAATGGATAAAAGCACGCCCACGGCGATGGTCACACAGGGAGTTACCAGAATGTCCACTTTTGTTTTTTTCGAGACTAAGCTACCGCATTCCGAGGCGATAATGGCAATAACCAGAACCGCCAAAGGGCCACCGGCGGCACCGAGATCGTTGGCGGCCGCACCTACCGTTACCAAGGAGAATAAGACAAGGGGGTCAGCCTTTAAGGCATAGCCAATGGCCACAGCCATGGCGGCGCCTACCACGTAGGTGGATTTTGCATAATTTGCGATTTTGGTCATCACATCAATACCAAACTGACTGCCAACCGTTCCGATGATCGTTCCGATTAAGAGCGATGCAAACAAGCCTTGGGCCATTGCGCCCATAGCGTCGATGAAATAACGCTTTAGTAACTGTTTTCCTTTACTCATAAATTCTCCTCCGGAAATGCAAATGACTTTATTTCATTATAGCACCACAGTTTTTTTGAATCAATTGCCAGAATTACTAATATTTTCGTTGCAATCTCCCCCAAATTGCGATAAAATAGAGATGTATTTAAGGAGGTACTTATGGAATTTCTTCGATTTTTAGCAAATCTTCGCAATCCGGTGCTGGATGCGATTATGGGAACCGTTACGTATCTTGGCGATGAGATCGGCTTTATGCTGTTGGCCATCCTCTTTTTCTGGTGCGTGGATAAGCGGCGCGGATATTTTGTTCTCAGCGTGGGCTTCTTTGGCACCATCCTCAACCAGTTCTTAAAATTGGTGTTCCGCATTCCCCGCCCTTGGGTCAAGGATCCCTCCTTTGAGATCGTGGAAAGCGCCAAAGAGGGTGCGGGTGGTTATTCCTTCCCCAGCGGTCACACGCAGAATGCGGCCGGAACCTTTGGCTCCCTTGCGGCCTCCGCAAAAGAAAAATGGTTCCGCATCGTCAGCATTGTGCTGATCGTGCTGGTATCCTTCTCCCGTATGTATCTGGGCGTACATACGCCTCTGGACGTTGGCGTTTCGCTTTTGATCGCCGCGGCACTGGTTCTTATCCTCCGTCCCATTTTTGTCCGTGCGGAGGAAAACCCAAAGACCATGTACGTGCTGATCGGAATTATGCTGGCCTGCTCCATCGGCTATCTCTGCTACGTATCCTTCTATCCCTTCCCTGCAGACGTGGACGCCCACAATCTGGAATCGGGTACGAAAAACGCATACAATCTCCTCGGCGCACTCCTCGGCTTTGCTGTGGCATATCCCATTGAAAAACGCTACATCAACTTTGACGTGAAGGGCGTTTGGTGGGTACAGATTCTGAAGACCGTACTGGGTCTCGGCGTGGTAATTGCCGTAAAAGAGCTGCTTAAGATTCCGCTGGTTCCGTTGCTTGGCGTCAATCTTTGCGCACTGGTACGGTACTTCCTGTTAGTATTGGTTGCGGTCGCCGTTTGGCCCCTCACCTTCCCCCTCTTCAACAAGCTGGCGGGTAAAAAATAATCCTTGGAAAAGGAGCTTACCTCTATGATCACGTATGAAAGCATCAAGCGAGATGAAACCATCCGCACCTATATCCGAAAGGCCGATGCCTCTCTTGAGGCGCTGGGCTACACCGAGCACAGCTTTGCCCACGTGACCCACGTGGCAGAAACGGCCATGTATCTTTTACGCACCCTCAACTATCCGGATCGAACGGTTGAGCTGACCGGAATTGCCGGTTTTCTCCACGATATCGGCAATCTGGTCAACCGCACTGACCACTCCCAAAGCGGAGCGCTGATGGCCTTCCGTATTCTTGACAAGCTTGGCATGGAGGCCGATGAGCTTTGCACCGTGGTTACGGCCATTGGAAACCACGACGAGGGAACGGGTGTTCCCGTGGATGCCATTGCCGCCGCGCTGATCATTGCGGACAAGAGCGACGTACGCCGCAGCCGTGTACGCAACATGAACCTGTCCGACTTTGATATCCACGACCGGGTAAACTATTCCGTTACCAAATCTGAGCTGCAGATTTCCGAGGATAAGCACACTGTTCGTCTGGCGCTGACCGTTGATACCGATTTTGGCAGTGTGATGGACTATTTTGAAATCTTTATGGGGCGGATGCTCCTGTGCCGCAAGGCGGCCGAAAAGCTTGATCTGGTCTTCAAGCTGAGCATCAACGACACTTCCCTCATATGACTCATATGAATAAAAAAGCTTTCCCTCGGCGCATAGCCGCGGGAAAGCTTTTTTCTTATGCTTTGATGGTACCGTCGGGATTGAAGAGAGGAAGCTCCTCAAGATAGATTAGGTCGGGGTTGCCAATCGCGTCACCCTCGGCTAAAATAGCCGCACGGCCTACAATGTTGCCTCCGGCACGGTGTACCAGCTCCTCAAGAGCGTGCAAAGACTCGCCGGTTGAAATTACGTCATCCACAATAAGGATACGCTTGCCTTCCATGAGCTTGGCATCGTTGCCGTCCAAGAACAGCACCTGCTCTCTGGCGGTAGTGATGGAGCGAACCGTAACGGAAAGCACGTCCTGCATATAGAGCTTGGGGGCTTTACGAGCCAGCATATACTTCTGGTTGCCGGCCAGACGCGCCATCTCGTGAGCCAGAGGAATACCCTTGGCCTCGGCGGTAATAATATAATCATATTCCGGTACTTTTTTGAGCAGAGCGTCCGCGCAGGCGGTGGTTAGCTCAGGGTCGCCAAAAATAACGAACGCGCCAATATACAGGCTTTCGTTTACGGGACAAAGGGGCAATTTGCGAGAAAGACCCGCCAATTTCATTTCATAATACATAGTAACGATCGAAACTCCTTTCTGAATACTCGATACTCACTTTTATATTTTATACCATAAATCCCTTCAAGTCAACCAATTTGAACAAAACCGCCGAAAATTTTCGTTCTGTGAAGATTGATGTTGCACAAACCGATTTTTTTGGGTATAATAAGGATAGAAAGCAAACCTTACTACGTAGGAGGATAAAAATATGTGCAAATGCTTGGCGCTGATCAAGAAATTCCGTGAGGGAAACCGCGTGGTGATCGAGTCCGATTGCCGCCGCACCCTTTTGCTCCGCCGCAAGGAAGAGGTGGAGCCCATCGGCAAGATCGAGCTGAAGGATAAGAACGAATATCTTTTGATGGACGTTCTTGCTGTTTGCGCCGGTATATGGCTGGTGTGCCGCACGGTACGCGCCATCGGCCGTCTCTTCCGCTAAAGCGGGAGGCGCTCTATGAAATACGTTTTAGCCCTGGATCAGGGCACTACTAGCTCCCGCGCCATTCTATTCAATCGGCGTGGCGCTCCCTGCGGCAAGGCGCAGTATTCGGTGCACCAGATCTACCCGAAGCCGGGCTGGGTAGAGCACGACCCCATGGACATTTTGGAGACCCAGCTCCACTGCATACGAGATCTCCTTGACACCTGCGAGGCCAAGGACATCGCCGCCATCGGCATTACCAACCAAAGAGAGACGACGATCCTGTGGGAAAAATCCACCGGGCGCCCGGTACATAACGCCATTGTATGGCAATGCCGCCGTACCTCCCGCCGCTGCGACAAGCTGATTGAGCAAGGCTGGGGAGAACGCATCAGCGAGAAAACCGGTCTTGTAATTGACGCCTACTTCTCTGCCACGAAAATTGCGTGGATTCTTGAGAACGTACCCGGGCTGAAGGAACGGGCGCGCAAGGGCGAAATTCTGTTTGGAACCGTAGACACCTGGCTCCTTTGGAATCTGACCGGGGGCGCGGTGCATGCCACTGACTACTCCAATGCTTCCCGTACCATGCTCTTTAACATTGACACCCTTACGTGGGATGAGGAGCTTCTCCAGCTCTTTGATATTCCTGCGTGTATGCTTCCCACCCCCGTCTCCGGCTGTGGTGTGCTTGGCCACGTGGCCAAGGGAATTCCCGGGCTGGGGGCTCTGGCCGGCACGCCCATCAGCGGCATGGCCGGTGACCAGGCCGCCGCACTGTTTGGCCAGTGCTGTGTGAAGGAGGGGCAGGCGAAAAATACGTATGGCACCGGATGCTTTACCTTAATGAACGTGGGCTCCAACCGTGTGCGTTCCTCGCGAGGCTTGGTAACCTCCGTCGCATGGGCGCTAGACGGAAAGGTGACCTATGCGCTGGAGGGCAGTGCCTTTAACGCCGGAGCGGCCATTCAATGGCTTCGGGACGAGTTGGGGCTGATTTCTACAGCACGAGAATGTGACGTTTTAGCCGAGAGTGTGGAGGACACCGGCGGTGTTTACTTTGTTCCCGCTTTTACCGGACTTGGCGCACCTTACTGGGATATGTATGCCCGCGGTGTGCTTTGCGGACTGACCCGCGGCTCGACTAAGGCTCATATCGCCCGCGCTACTCTCGAGGCTATTGCTTATCAGGTAACGGACTTGGTGGAGGCCATGCGGCTGGATGCCGGCAAGATTACCGAGCTCCGTGTGGATGGCGGCGCCAGCGTCAGCGACGTGATGATGCAGTTCCAATCCGATATGCTGGGCATGGAGGTCAACCGACCGGCCATGACTGAGACGACCGCCATCGGCGCGGCATATTTAGCAGGATTGGCTGTTGGCTTCTGGCGGGATCTGGCAGAAATCGAGCAGATTCGCGAGACGCAGACCGTCTTTACGCCCAAAATGGACAGCGCACGGCGCTTTACCCTTTACCGCGGCTGGCAAGAGGCTGTGGATAAGGCGAGAGATTCATAAAAGAATAAAAGTCCCACCCGTCGCGGGTGGGGCTTTTGCTTTATTCCAAGGTAATCGTTTTGATGCGCTGAGGCTTAAGGGGCTTGTCGCGGAAGTCGGTTGCGCAACCGGCGATCTCGTCAACCACCTCGATGCCAGAAGTTACGTGGCCGAAGGCCGCATAGCTACCGTCCAGATGAGGAGCATCTGCGTGCATAATGAAGAACTGCGAGGATGCGGAGTTCGGCATGGAGGAGCGAGCCATAGAAATGACGCCTCTCGTATGCTTGATGGGGTTGGGAACTCCGTTCATAGCGAATTCGCCCTTGATTTTCTCGTCTGCGCCGCCCATTCCGGTGCCGGTGGGGTCGCCGCCCTGGATCATAAAACCGGCAATTACACGGTGAAAGATCAGGCCGTCATAGAAGCCTTCCTTAACCAGCTTTTCAAAGTTTGCGACGGTTATAGGAGCCGCAGAGGGGTCCAGCTCCAAGGTGATGATACCGCCGTTTTCCATTTCGATTTTTACCATAAAAAATCCTCCTGAGAATTTACTGACAGATGCATTGTAGCAGATTTCACGCGGAAAGTCAAGCAAGGTATAGATATTCTCTGCCGGGGGAACATAAGATGGACTAAATGGGGGTGAGGGAGTGAAAAAGGAAAAGCTTTATCGGGTTGCGGCATGGTGCGTAGTTCTGGTTTCGGGTGGTGCCTTAGGATATCTGGCCTTAGCGTATCTGAGCGGAATCTTGCTGCCGTTTCTTGCGGCGTTTGGGGTAGCGCTCCTTTTGCGCCCCATCGTTCTGTATCTTTGTCGGAAGAGCCGGTTTTCCCAGCCCATTATTGGCATTCTTCTGTTCTTTATTTTGGTGTTCATTCTGCTTTACGTGCTGATTGCGCTGGCTGTTTATCTGAGCCAAGAGGCGGGAGCGGCGCTCAGTGCGCTTTTAGCGGAGCTGAACCGGGAGGAAAACTTTATCCAGCGCTTTTTTGCATCGGTGGAGCAATGGCAGGAGCGATTCCCATTCTTACAGGGACCTTTATTTTCCGAGGGGGCTACTCTATACGATGGCATTGTGCGGGTAGCAAAAAATATGTTATCGGAATTAAGCGCAGGGCTGACCGCCGGTGTGACGCGGGCGCTGAGCGCACTTCCGCGGGGAATCTTTGCCGTCAGCGTCAGCTTGATTGCCATGTTCTATTTCTTCAAGGACTACCCAAAAATTGTAGCAGTTCTTATGGAACGGATACCGGAACGCGGCAAGGAGTGGGTAAGAGCCGTAAAGCATCGGTTACTTGAGGGGATGATCCGGTATTTACGGGCGTATCTACTTTTGATGTTTTTGACCTTTGCCGAGCTTTTGGTAGGCTTTTTGGTATTGGGCATTAACTATGCGGTGCTAATTGCCTTAGTAACGGCAATTTTGGATCTGCTTCCGGTTATTGGAGTGGGGATCGTATTGATTCCGTGGGCCATATTTTCCTTTGTTGTGGGGGACACCACCTTGGGAATTGGGCTTTTGATCTTATACTTGATTTTATATCTGGTGCGACAGATCATCGAGCCCAAGCTGGTATCCGGAGTGATCGGTGTGCACCCCTTGCTTACTTTATTTGCGGTATACGCCGGATACCGGGTGTTTGGCGTTGCGGGCATGATTCTTGGGCCACTGTTAGCATTCCTCGGAAAGGCATTTTTTGTTCGTAATGTGGCAGAGGAACGTTCAAACGAATAAAAAAAGGCTATCGCCGAAGCGATAGCCTTTTTATGTAATTCAGTTATGAATTATTCGAAGTAGAACACGGGAGCGGTAACGAATGCGGAGATCTCGTAAAGATCGCTGTGCCAGTTGGTGCAGCAGTCAACAACGGTAATCTTAGCCTGAGTAGCAGAAGCGTCTGCGCCCTCAAGAGAGATATAATTCCATACAGTGTAGTCAAGAGTAGTGATAGCCTCAGACTGAGTGTAGGTAGCAAATTCTACCCATTCTTCGCCAACAAGAAGCTCTACCTTGAAAACAAGATCATTGGCGGTACCCCAGTAACCAGGGATATCCTTAGCGTTGTTCAGAGTGTAGATACCAATAACATCAGCAGCAGTGATATCAACAAGACCAACAAGTACTTCAGTGCCAGGGATCATATTGTCTCTAGTGTCAAGCTTGCCATCAAAGAGGGAAGCAACACCAGCACCCCACTGGTTCTTGAAGTTAGAAGCGGAAGCAGTAGCGGCATCGAAAACAAGAGAAGTAACATCAGAGTAGTCGATTACGTACTTATCCCAGCAGGTAACGTTAATGTCGAATACCTTGGGCTTAACGGAACCGGTGTAGTTGTAGCCGGTAACTCTTACCGCATCAGCAGAAAGAAGGCCATTGAACTCTACCTTGTAGGAAACAGATGCAGGCTTGTTGTCGCCAAGGTCAGCGTCGTTGAAGGAGTAAACCTCAACCCACTTACCATTCATGCGAAGCTCTACTACGTAGTCAACGCCAGCCTCAAGGCCCCAGTTGGAGTAGTTAGCAACAAGGAGCTCGATGCTTGCGATATGCTGGGTGTAGCCCCAGTCAAGAACAAGGTTTGCACCGTTGTACTTGCCATCAGCGTCCTTCTCAGCAAGAGAAGTCCAAGCGGTCTTAGGATCTGCGTCAACAGCGTTTGCGGGAAGATTGTTAGCGTTTGCAGAAGAGGATGCGCTAACCTTTGCATCAGCAGCATTGTTATCGTATACTACAGAAGGAGCTTCGAGCATGCCAGCCTCAGCTGCGATGATCTGAATCTCGTAGATAGCAGCCTTAACGAAAGCAGCCTCAGCTGCGTCTGCGTTGGTGCAGGTGATCTTGAGCTCGGTAGCAGCTACTGCAGCGTCAAGAACGATGTTGAAGGTAGCCTTACTGGTAGCGGAGAATGCATCGCCATCGTTGAAGGTAGCGATGGTCTTCCAAGAACCGTCAACGAGAGCCTCAACCTTGTAGTCGACACCCTTTGCCCAAGTCTTGTAGCTTGCAACAGTCAGAACAAGTCTGCTGATGTCGAAGGCTTCGTCAAGCTTGAGGTTCCAAGTAGCAACGCCGGTGAAGTTACCGTCAGCGTCCTTCTCAGAGATGGGCTGCCAGTAAGTGCCGTCAGCACCGTCAACTGCCTTTTCAGGACCATTAGCGGAACCTCTTACAGAGGAAGCGGAAGCGGTTGCCTGTGCAGCAACGTTTCTGAAGGTATTGGGAGCAAGGTCAAGCTCGCAGTAACGCATAAGGATGGTAGCAACCTCTGCACGGGTTGCGGTAGCGTCAGCAGCAAGTTCGGTCTCGCTTCTACCCTCGAAGAGGCCAACAGCTACTGCCCACTTCATAGCAGCGGAAGCATCAGCGGCGTCTGCGAAAGCAGAAAGGTCAGCTCTGTCAACAGTGTAGAGCTTGAGGTATCTGGAGTAGTTGTAAAGGTAAAGAGCGATGTCAGCGCGGGTGATCGCATTGTCGGGAGTGAAGGAACCGTCAGCATTGCCTGCTGCGATGCCGTTAGCCTCTGCCCATGCGATAGCGTCTGCGTACCAGCCCTCGGGATCAACGTCTGCGAAGGTAGGAGCAGTCTCAACCTCAGGTGCGCCTGCAAGGTTGTAAAGAACCTGTGCCATCATTGCATAAGTGAAGTAGCTTGCGGGAGCGAAGTTAACTTCATCAATGCCGGTCATGAGACCGTTTACTCTTACGTAAGCAACAGCTGCTGCGTACCAGTCATCGTCTGCTACGTCGTCGAAGCCGTCGTTACCAAGGCTCTTAGCGTAAATCTCGATCTCGTTGATCTGGGGCATCCATCTGTAACCTACTGCCTCAGCAACAACCTTAACGGCGTCAGCCATAACTGCGTCGAAGGTAGCTACGCTTGCAGCAACCTCGTCAGAGGTAGCAGGAGCAGCGGCGGTAGCAACGTAGATCCACTCTTCACCGTCAAGTACGTATACCTTGTAGGTGATAGCAGCGTTCTTAGCAGCCCAGTTGTAAGCAGAGATAACAACTTCGCTTACAAAGGATCTCTCAGCGAGAGTAAGAACAACTTCGTTACCATACTGGTGGTAACCAACCTCGATGGCCTCCTCAGAAGCGTAGAAGGTCTCGATATCACCGTCGTTAAGAACGGTAGTTTCCACGCCGTCAGCGAAGACGGTAGCGGAAGTAGCCAAATTCGTGGCTGCAGGTGCGGAGGTTACTGCGTCATCAGCAAACGCCACAACGGCGAAGGAGCTAACGAGGAGCAATGCGCTCAGTACAACTGCCAACAAACGTTTGAAATTTGTTTTCATTTTGTTTTGTCCCTTTCGTGTGAATTTGATTTGGTTTTAGATGCTATGATATCTATATGTAATTTTAATGTTTTTTGTCAAAAATGTCAAGAGGTTTTCACTATTTTTTTTGGTTTGATGGATTTTTTTACACATCCCCCTCGGAAAGGCCTTTTTTTCGGGAAAGGATGGACATTTTAACGAAGGTGTGGTATAATTTCTACAAATACAAGCTTTATATATACTAAGGAGATAGTTAAGATGCCGTCCAAGATTTTGTTTGCACCCATGGCCTTTTCCCGCTATGAGGCCACTCAGACCTTGCCCGAAAAGTTTTCCCGCCTTCTAAAAGCCTCGGGTCTGGCCGAGAAAATCCGGGGGAAAAAGGTCGCAATCAAGATGCACGTAGGTCAGGGAGTCTCTTACTCCACCATCCCTCCCGTGTTCGTGCGAAAATTAGTTTCCTTTATTAAAGAGAACGGCGGCGACTGCTTTGTGACCGACCATTACGTTCACCCTCGCCACCCCGAGGAGCGCGGCTACACGGAATCCAATCTGGGTTGCCCGGTGCTGGACGACTGCGGCTATTTCGGAAAGTACTTCTATACAAAGGAAGTAAGTTACAAGGGACTCCGTCACATTGACGTAGCCGGGCTGATCCACGATGCAGACTTTCTCATTGACTTCTCCCACGTGAAGGGGCACGGCTCCTGCGGCTTTGGTGGCGCGTGCAAGAATATCGCCATGGGTTGTGTAACCGACCGCACCCGTCACGAGATCCACGCTCTGGAGGGCGGTCTTGTGTGGGATAAGGCCAAGTGCATCCACTGCGAAAAGTGCATCCCCGCCTGCAACCACTATGCCAACCGCTTCAAGGACGGCAAATACACGGTCAATTACCATCACTGCACCATGTGCCAGCACTGTCTGAAGGTTTGCCCCGTGGGCGCGATCACGCTTGATTCTCACGACTACGCCGATTTCCAGATGGGCATGGCCGTTTGCACCAAGGCGGTGTTGGACACCTTTGAGCCCGGCAACGTATACTACATCAATCTTCTGACCCAGATCACCGCCCTTTGCGACTGCTGGGGCATGACTACCCCTTCCCTTGTGCCGGACATTGGCATCATTGCCGGTGACGACATTGTGGCGGTGGAGCGTGCCAGCATCGACGCCATTAAGCTGGAGGATCTAATTCCCGTAGGTGTGCCGGCCGGCATGGAGCTGTCGGGACACGGACATTTGTTTGAGCAGTTGCACGGAAAGAACCCTTACGTTCAGCTGGATGCCCTCGAATCGGTAGGGCTCGGCACGCAGGAATACGAAACCGTAGTTATCAAATAAAGGAGAGAATACCATGAAAACGTATCTTTTGCCCGAAAACGCTACCTATTATAAAGCGAATATGCATTCTCACTCCATGGTCAGCGACGGAAACTTCACTCCCGAAGAGATGAAGGAGGTTTACAAGGCACAGGGCTACTCCATCGTGGCCTACACCGACCACGACGTAATTGTGGATCACTCCGATCTGACCGACGAGAGCTTTGTGGCCTTGACTGGCACGGAATACAGCATTGCCGACCACGACGTAAGCCCCATTGCGCTGTGCGGCACGTCCGGTGCGGATATGCCCTTCAATATGAAAAAGGTCGTACATATGAATCTGTTCGCCAAGGATCCCCACAACACCTACCACACCTCCTACAACCCCAAGTACATCTGGGGACGGGCAAGAAACCACACCCCCGACGAGGCGCACAGAGACGGCGACGATTACGAGCGCGTGCTTTCGGCCGAGGGCTTGAACGACATGATCCGTCGGGCAAATGAAGCCGGATTTTTCGTGTGCTTTAACCACCCCTACTGGTCCAACAACCGTCTGATCGATCTGGAGAATCTGGAGGGTCTGCACTCTCTTGAGGTCTACAACTATGCGGCTGACTATAACGGCGGCATGGATTACTGCATTGACGACTACGAGTGGCTTCTCCGTGCCGGAAAGCGGCTGTTCCCCATGGCAGGTGACGATAATCACAACTGGATGAAGGAGACGGACACCTCCTTTGGCGGCTACACCATGATTGCCGCGCCCGCTTTGACCTACGAAAACGTGATTGATTCCCTTCTGGCGGGCAATTTCTACATTTGTGTAGGACGGGGTGCGCCGGAAATTAAAAATCTTTACGTAGAAGACAACCGTCTATACGTAGACTTCAGCCCGGCAGAGGCGGTATACGTAAACACCGCAGGACGGGCCACAATGGCGGCACACGCCAAGCCCGGCGAGATATTTACACACGCCGAATTTGATTTGAAGGATGAATTTATCTACTTCCGCGTGACAGTTCAGGACGACTGCCGACGCCGCGCACACACCGGCGCGTACTACACGAAGGACGTACTGCAATAAAGAAGACAACCGTCATATTTTGTTATAGTTTTGTCTAAAAAGGAGGCTTTTTTATGAAAACGGTGCTCTATTCCGGCGGAAAGCCTTACATTGACGATCCGCGCTGTGCGCGAACGGGCGAGCTTTTGGAGCTTTTGCGGAAAAAGGGCTGGAGGATCGCAACGGCCGAGTCCTGCACGGGCGGGCTGGTAGCCAAGCGGCTGACGGATGTGCCGGGATGCTCCGACGTGTACCCCGGCGGCGTGGTTTCCTACGCAAACGAAGTAAAGGAAGCGCTTCTCGCCGTTCCCCACGAGGTGCTGGAGGCCCACGGTGCCGTATCGCCCCAGGTGGCGGAGGCCATGGCCGCAGGCGTTTGCCGCGCCATCGGCGCGGAGGTGGGCGTTGCCACCACCGGAATTGCCGGTCCCGGCGGCGGCTCTGCCGCAAAACCGGTGGGCTTGGTTTACGTTGGCATTTGTATTGATGGGGAGATTGAGGTCATTCGACTGAACATCAATCGGAATTTTTCCAGAGAACAGGTACGCAATGCGGCCGCCGGCTTTGCCCTTGAGGAGACGCGGGTTCTTTTGGAAGAAAAATTCAGGCGTTTATCTTGATTTTTCCTTGATCTTGTATTACAATAGCAATGTTAGAGAATTATCCTACAAAGGAGAATCGAATTATGGAAAAGAAATTCAGAAGAATTGGTGTTCTTACCTCCGGCGGCGATGCCCCCGGCATGAATGCGGCCATTAAAAGCGTAACGGCGGCGGCTCTTGCCCATGGAGTTGAGGTTGTCGGAATCATCGGCGGCTACCGCGGTCTGATCGACAACAACGTAAAGTATCTTACCACGGCGGACGTGGCTGACATCGTTTCTCGCGGCGGCACGGCCCTCTACTCGGCCCGTTGCACCGAGTTCATGGAGGAAGCCGGCATTATGAAGGCCGTTGAGACCTGCAAAAAGCACGAGATCGACGGTATGGTCGTAATCGGCGGCGACGGAACCTTCCGCGGTGCGTACGATCTTTCCGCTAAGGGTATTCCCTGCATCGGTCTGCCCGGAACCATCGATAATGACATTACCGCTACCGACGTGACCATCGGCTTTGATACGGCCATGACCACCGGTATGAATCTTTGCGATAAGCTTCGCGACACCTGCGAGTCTCACTCCCGCTGCAACGTGGTTGAGCTGATGGGCCGCAATGCGGGCTACATCGCGCTGAACGTAGGTGCGGCCGTAAACGCCGTTGCCGTTGTAACCAAGGAAATTCCCTTTGATAAAGAGGCTTGCTACGCCCGCATGAAAAAGCTTCGTGCCGCCGGCCAGCAGAGCTTTATCGTAGTAGTTGCCGAGGGCGTTGGCGCAGATTTCGGCGAGCAGTTTGTAAAGGAGATCGAGGAGAATACGGGCATTGAGGCGCGCTTCTGCCGCCCCGCACACATTCTTCGCGGCGGCGTTCCTACCCTTCGCGACCGTGTGTTTGCCGCTAAGGTTGGCGCGTATGCGGTAGAAATGCTTCTTCAGGGCAAGAGCAATATCGTTATTTGCGAGCGCAAGGGCGATATTTGTGAGTGCGACCTTGACGTTGCCTTTACCGTGGACCGTATGTATAAGGGCAAGATGAAGCCCGAGGAGCTGGACAAGCACTCCCCCGAGGAGATCGCTTACATGGAAGCTCTTTGCGAGGAAAGACGCAAGGAATTCAAGGAGCTCTACGACACGGTTGAGCTGATTTGCTGCTAAAGCAGCTCTTCCATCCGCCGGTATGCTGTATTAAGTTTTGATCAAACTTTTTCAAAAGTTTGCGGGTGTGGGCAGCGCCCACAAAAAACAGCATTTTCTTTTCGCAAAGCCTTTTCTTTTGGGCCTATTGCGTCAAAAGAAAAGGCGTCGAGCATCAACCGCGGATCCTTCGGTTGCCATTTATATTCAAAGGAGTTTATTATGAGCATTTTCTTCACTCAGATCATCCGACGTCGACGATGAGGCGTGTATCTCTATGGGTACAGGCCTTGTTTTGCCGCGCCCGTGGAGAGTGAGTGAGGATTCCTTCAAACACAACTGCCAAGGCGTGGCCTTGGCAGTTTTTTATTATTTTGGAGGATGAATAAATGAAGCTTTTAACTGAAATTTTATCGGATCTTTTTATGGATGCCTTTGCTGCTTGCGGATACGAGGCATCCCTTGGCACAGTAGTCGCATCGGCAAGGCCGGAGCTTTGCCAGTTCCAATGCAATGGAGCACTGGCTGGAGCGAAGCAATACAAAAAATCGCCCATGCAGATTGCAAACGAGGTTTTGCAAGAGGTAAAGGGGCAAGATCGTTTCAAGGCTGTGGAAATTGCGGCGCCCGGCTTTTTAAACATCACCTTGACGGATGATTTTTTGATGCAATACGTAGAAGAGGTTTATGCCGACCGGCATCTCGGCGTACCGCAAGCAACAACACCGAAAACGATCGTGCTGGATTACGGCAACCCAAACGTAGCAAAGCCTTTACACGTGGGACATTTACGTTCAGCGGTCATTGGTGAGGCCCTTAAGCGGATTGCCTCTGCCGTTGGTCATCACACCATCGGCGACGTTCATTTGGGCGATTGGGGACTGCCCATGGGGTTGGTTCTGGCCGAGCTGGAAGAACGGTACGGAAACGAGCTCCCCACGCTCACCACGGAGCTACTGAATGAGATCTATCCCTTTGCCAGCAAGAAGAGCAAGGAGAATGCGGAATTTCTTGAAAAGGCGCGGAGCATGACCGCTCTGCTCCAAAAGGGCGATGACACCTGCCGCGCCACGTGGAAAAAGATGATCGCCCTCTCCGTTGCCGACATCCGTGCCACCTTTGATCGGCTGGGTGCTACCTTTGACTATTGGTATGGAGAGAGCAATTCCAGCCCGTACGTGCCGGAGCTTTTAGAAATTCTGAAAAGTAAAGAGCTTTTAACCGAAAGCGAGGGGGCGCAGGTGGTTGAGGTTGCCATGGAGGGAGACAAAAACCCTCTGCCGCCCACCATCATCCTGAAGTCAAACGGCTCCGAAGGATATGCAACCACCGACGTGGCCACCGTTTTACAGCGGCAAAAGGATTTTGCTCCCGATGCGATCTGGTACGTAGTGGATTTCCGTCAAAATCTCCACTTTACACAGGTATTCCGCACCGCGCGGCGGGCGGGTCTGGTGCCGGAGAGCACGGCACTCACGCATCTTTGCTTCGGCACGGTGAACGGAACGGATGGAAAGCCCTTCAAGACCAGAGACGGCGGCGTCATGCAGCTGTCGGAGCTTTTAAACGCCGTCGTGGAACGGGCTTATGAAAAGCTGAGGTTGCCGGAGGGTACGGCGGAGGCGGAAAAGCAGAAAACCGCCGAGGCCATCGGTATTGCGGCCATCAAGTTCGGAGATCTGATCAATCACTATTCCAAGGACTGCATTTTTGACTTGGAAAAGTTTATGGCCTCCGAGGGAAAAACCGGCGTTTACCTCCTGTACGTAATCGCACGGATCCACTCGATCTTAAAAAAGAGCGAGAAAATCCCCACGCATCTCTGTCACGTATATACCGAAAGCGAGCGGGAGCTGCTTTTGCGGCTAGCGCTGAGCGGCGGAGCCTTTCTTGCCGCTTATCGGGAAAAATCCCCGAATCTTCTGTGCGAAAATGCGTATCAGCTGGCTGTGGCGTTTTCTCGGTTCTATCACGAGAACCATATTCTGAGCGAGGAAAACGAGGAAAAGCGTGCCACACGTCTGGCGCTTTGCGTAATTACCAAGGCTATTTTACAAAAACAGCTGGATGCGCTTGGCATCCCAACAGTTGAAAGTATGTAATTTAAACAGTAAACCCCCATGCAAAGCAGAAAACTGTTTTACGTGGGGGTTTGTTATGCTTGTCGGTTATCACAGAAGTGCTCCTGTGCGATTGACGCTTTTTTCTTTGATACCGCAGGCACAAAGAAAAAAGCTTTGCAAAAAAGAAATGCCGTTTGCGTGGACTGCGCGTCCACACCGCGCTCGCTTTTTGAAAAAAGCGAGGCAAAAACTTTTATTGCTTGGCAAGAAAAGCCAGAAGGGCATCCTTTTCATTTTTCACATGCTCCGAGAGGACGGCGTCGAGGAGGGTGCGGAGGGTATCGCCGATGGCGCGGCCTTGGTAGCCGAGAGCCATTAAGTCGTGGCCGTTGACGGCCAGCTTGCCGACGGAGAGGCATTCCTCGTCTGTGCAAATTTCCCGGGCAATGGTCTCCAAGGCGTCATAATGCTTCAAGCGATCCCGGAGCCAATCGGCCTGGCCCATGCAATCGGCGCGCTGGAGTGCCAAAAGACGGAAGAAGCGTTCCGTCCCAAGCTTAGCCATCTTACGGCGGACGGCGCGCTTATCCTCCTCAATGGGGCCATCGTGATGGCGTACCAGGAGGGTAACCTCCTCCGTGGTATGATTATCGTACCGCAAGCGGTGGAGGATCGTGTCGGCCATTTCCGCACTTCGAGTGGCGTGGCCGTAAAAATGACCAACGCCTTCCCCATCCAGCGAAAAGCAGGACGGCTTACCAACGTCGTGGAGAAGCGCCGCCAAGCGTAGAATCGGCTCGGCCGGGGCGGCATCCACCACGGCGGCGATGTGGTCGAGAACGTTATATTTATGATGGTAATTGTGCTGATCAAAGCCTACGGCCGGCAAAAGCTCCGGCAGAAACACACCAAGCACGGACGGATATTCCCGCAGGATGGCGCCGGCGCGAGCACCGGTCAGCAGACGGGTCAGCTCCGATGCGATCCGTTCCACAGACACCATAGCAATGCGGGGGGCGCAAGCGCGGAGGGCGTTCTCCGTTGCCTTGTCGATATCAAAATCCAGAACGGAGGAGAAGCGCAGGGCGCGCAGGATGCGGAGGGCATCCTCCTCAAAGCGACGTTGGGGCTCGCCCACGCAACGGATGATCCGACGGGCAAGATCCTCCCGGCCGCCAAATTGATCCACCAAGCCGCGAACGGGGTGATAGGCCATGGCGTTGACGGTAAAATCTCTTCGGGCAAGGTCCTCCACAAGGGAGCAACCGAAGGTGACGGCATCCGGATGGCGGCCGTCCGCATAGCCGGTCTCCGAGCGATAGGTGGTGATCTCGATGGGGTTGCGATCCACAAGAACCGTAACTGTGCCGTGCTTAATGCCCGTTTCGATGACGGGGCAGCCGACAAAGGCCGCCTTAACGGCCTCGGGCGGGGCGCTTGTGGTAACGTCGATATCGTTCAAGGGGCGGCCGAGCAGGGCGTCGCGGACACATCCGCCTACGGCGTAGGCTTCATAGCCGCGGTTCTCCAAGGTGAAAATCGCCCTCTCCGCCCATTCGGGCAGACGGATCTCCATTATTTACCCTGTCTTTTCAGCTTTTCCTTGCTTCCGTCGGGGCGCTCGATGTAGGTGTTATCGAGAATGCCGCCGAAGGACTGGCGGAATTCCTGCAGGAACTCCTCCCGGAGCACCTTGCGCTCAGCCAGCTCCTCCTCGGTCAGGGGGCGCTCCTTTACGATTTTGGCAAGTTCGTTGATTCGGTCAAGCTTGTTCTGTTCCATATCTATCTTCCTTACTTATTTTGATCAAATTCGGGCAGACACACCTTGCAAGGGGTGTTGTCCTCGGTAAATTCAGCCGTTCCTACAACCTCTCGGCGGTTTTCCTCCTTGATCCGATCCACGTAGTGGCAGGAGGGCAGATGGAACTTGCCGGTGCTGATGCTGATGACGAACCGGGTGGTGTTCCAATCAATAGGAGCGGTGGTTTGCGCCGGAGTTGTTTCGATCGGCGTGGTAACGGCAGGCGTAGTAGCCGCAGGAGTTGTTGCGGAGGGAGTCGTTGCAGGAGTGCTGGCCGCAGGAGTGGTGGCCGCAGGGGCGGTTGCCGTCGGGGTAGTATCCGTCGGGGTTGTGGGCAAAGGCGCAGTGGTGCCGTTTTGCACAATGATCACCATGTCGGGGTCATAGGGCGAGCAGGCAGCCAAGAGCACAAGCAAGGCCACGGTCAATGCGAGGGCTACGGCTCGTTTCACGGTAACACCTCCAAAAGCGGTGAAATTTCGCTCCACGGACTGTCCGCGGAAGAAGGCTTGGCGGAAAAGGTTACCCGTTCCCCACTTGCGGGGTCAAAGAAGGACAGGCTCCGCAGAAAGAGGCCGATAGACGCGCCGTTATCCGAGCCGCCGTACTTGCCGTCGCCCACCAAGGGGTGCTTGCGGGAAGAAAACTGCACGCGGATCTGGTGCGTCCGTCCGGTAACCAAGTGGACACGCACCAAGGTGGCGGGACCGTACTTGGTTTCGGCCCGGCCAACGGTTTCATAGGTGAGGATGGCCTCCTTGGCGCCCTTGCGCTCCTTTTTGATCACGTAGCTTTTATTTTTCCGGGCATCCTTAAAGAGAAAATCACGGAGCTCGGCGGCGGGGGCTTCGGGGGTGCCGTGCACCAGGGCGATGTATTCCTTTTCCATCCGTCGATCGGTGACCTGTGCGGTGAGGTTGGCGGCGGCGCGCTTGGTTTTAGCGTAGACGGCAACGCCGCCAACGCCTGTATCCAGGCGGTGAATGGGATAGACCGGGGCGCCTGACTGCTCGGCGAGCAGATTCACCATGCCCGGCATTCCCGAGCGTGATTCCTCCGAGAGGACGCCGCAGGGCTTGATGCAGACGGTATAATCGCGGGTTTCCCGCAGAATTTCGATCACGGCAGGCTCCTCCCTTTCCTTCTCTTTGGCACTATCTTACCATATTTTCATCCGTCAAGCAAGGGCTGGCGAAAAAATCTCTTGACAATTCTCGCCCCATATATTATAATGGTAGGGCTATGACGGGATCAAGTAGCCGTTTATCCCGTGCGAACAGAAAGTGGCCGGTGGATGAGAGGCGCACGCACACAAACGGTGAATACCTCCCTGAGCTTCGTACCGAAGGCGTTTTCCGCTGGGTAGGCTACGACGGTGCGGCCGTTATCCCGCCGAGCTTTGGCTCACTGAGGCGCATTTTTGCGTAAATCAAGGTGGTACCGTGATTTTTTCACCCTTGAACCGTTTTGGCGGTTCCGGGGTGTTTTATTTTTCTCGCGAACACCGCAGAAAGGGGAAAGGTCGTGGCAAAGACAGAAGTAATTCTCACAAATATGTGTATGGTTTACAAGGACGGCAAGGTTCTCGTCCAGGATCGATTGGATCCCAAATGGAAAGGCATTACCTTCCCTGGCGGCCACGTTGAGAAAAACGAATCCTTTACCGATGCCGTCATCCGAGAGGTTTGGGAAGAGACCGGCCTTACGATCTCGTCACCGCAACTGTGCGGCATCAAAAGCTGGCCAAGAGAAGACGGAAGTCGCTACATCGTCCTTTTCTATAAAACAGATCAATTCACGGGAGAGCTGATTTCCTCATCGGAAGGCGAGGTCTTTTGGGCCGACATGGATACGCTGACCGAATTGTCCCTCGCCAGTGATATGGAGGACATGCTTAAAGTATTTCTGGACGATTCTCTCAGCGAATTCTATTATTACCGGGATGGCGACACCTGGAAATACGTATTAAAGTAGTTAAATTTTTGGTATTATTAGGAGATATTTTATTATGGGAATTTATGAAGAATTGGTAGCCCGCGGCCTGATCGCTCAGGTTACCGACGAAAACGAGATCAAGGAGCTGGTCAACAACGGCAAGGCCACCTTCTACATCGGCTTTGACCCCACCGCAGACTCTCTGCACGTGGGTCACTTTATGGCGCTCTGCCTGATGAAGCGTCTGCAGATGGCCGGCAACCGCCCCATCGCCCTGATCGGCGGCGGCACGGCAATGATCGGCGACCCCTCCGGCCGTACCGATATGCGCTCGATGATGACAAAGGAAACCATTCAGCACAACTGCGATTGCTTCAAGCACCAGATGGAACGCTTTATCGAGTTTGGCGAGGGCAAGGCACAGATGGTGAACAACGCCGACTGGTTGCTTGGCCTGAACTACGTGGACGTGCTCCGCGAGGTTGGTGCTTGCTTCTCTGTTAACAACATGCTTCGCGCCGAGTGCTACAAGCAGAGAATGGAAAAGGGCCTTTCCTTCCTTGAATTCAACTACATGATCATGCAGTCCTACGACTTCTACCACCTGTACCAGAACTACGGCTGCAATATGCAGTTCGGCGGCAACGACCAGTGGTCCAATATGCTGGGCGGTACGGAGCTGATCCGCCGCAAGCTGGGCAAGGATGCTCATGCTATGACCATTACCCTGCTCCTCAACTCCGAGGGCAAGAAGATGGGTAAGACCGCCAAGGGTGCGGTTTGGCTGGATCCGAACAAGACCTCTCCCTTTGAGTTCTACCAGTACTGGAGAAACGTGGAGGACGCCGACGTTCTGAAGTTCATCCGTATGTTGACCTTCCTGCCGCTTGAAGAGATCGACGCGATGGACAAGTGGGAAGGCAGTCAGCTGAACCGCGCAAAGGAGATCCTGGCTTACGAGCTGACCAAGCTGGTACACGGCGAGGACGAGGCAAACAAGGCGCAGGATGCCGCAAAGGCGTTGTTCGGCGCCGGCGGTGCTTCGGAAAATACTCCCGCCTTCACCTTGGCAGACGAGGACTTTGTGGACGGCTCCATCGACATTCTCACAATGCTGGTTAAGTCCGGCATGACGCCCTCCAAGTCCGAGGCAAGACGTGCCGTGGAACAGGGCGGCGTAACCGTGGATGGCGAAAAGGTGACCAATATCAAGGCAACCTTTACAAAGGATGCCTTCGCAAACGGCCTTCTCGTAAAGCGCGGAAAGAAGAACTTCCTTAAGTTTACTGTATGAATATAAGCAGGGGGCCTTTCTTTCCCAAAAGAAAGGCCCCCTGTTAGTTTTCGTCCACCTTTTTTAAAAGGTGGTGCGGGTGTGGGGCGCAGAGCCCCACGGAAACGGCGTTTTTTTGCCAAGCTTTTTTCTTTGCGCCTGCGGACACAAAGAAAAAAGCGTCAAACAACACGCGCCCGCACAGTTCCCCCGCCCGTTTCCCGATTGAATTGCGCAAAAACATTCCATTTCCCCCACAAGCTCACAAAAGGAAGTCATCACAACGCCGAACCATTGCGGCTTTGTGATGATTTTCTTTTCTATTGCACAAAAACACAACTCAAGTTTTGTGCATTCATACAAAGTCATGATCGTATTGAAGAAAAAGGCCTCAAAAAACACTTATATATAGTAAAGGGCTCCGATGGGTAACTTTTAAAACCAAGAGGTTTCTTCCGGGCCTTTAACGGATAAAATCAACATATTGCCGGATTTCCCCCAAGCATGTTTTATTGTTTCTAGTTTATTCAAACATTCTTAATAAGATTTTGATGATTTTTGTGGTGTTATTTGTTAAAATATACTTAAAAGGGAAAGTTATTCCTGTATATAAATATCCGCTGACTAAGTAAAGGAGGAAATCTTATGAAAAAAGTCGTTAGTATCTTGATGCTCTGCGTTTTGTTGCTCGTCACTCTTGCGGCCTGCGGTTCTGAACAAATCCCCGTTGCGGCTTCACCGGATGTAGACTATCCTCCCAAATTCCCGGAAATGGACGGCGTAGCGCCCCTGACGGAACAGCTGGTAGCTGAGATCGAGACTGCCTGGCGCAACGCCAACGGCTATGACATGAAATGGTTCAACTGGGATAACATTGTGACTCGCCATTTTGGCGTGATGTATATGGGCACAGTAAACGGCTACGTCATTCTGCTTCAAAATAACGCGGCTGGTTATGCTTACAAGGATGGCGCGCTCTACTCGCTGACCGATGTAAGCCTTGATTCTGCCAGCGCCACCGTGATTTCCGACCGACTTGCAGCGCTAAAGGAACAAATATCTCAAAGAACCGACTTGGACGATCCCTATGCAACGGTTCTTGGTGATCTGCCCCCCGCTCTTGAAGAATGCCCCTACAGCAGAGCCGATCTGTTGGCGGCTATTGACGCGTCCGGAGAGGACGATCCCTTCGCCAGAAGCACGTACCTTGGCACATATCACGGCTGTATTGTGTTCGTCAGCAAAAATCTTTGGGATGAATACGGTAACGGTCTGGTGGCCGGAGTAGCCTACGATCGCGGACAGGATGCGTTTTGGGTCGTGCGAAACGACGAGACCTGCACTCTGGATGAAGCCTTTCAGCGCGGGTATCTCACGGTAGACGACATCCGAACGATCATGTATTATCGGTATGGCGAGCGTGTACCGCAGCGGTAAAGCCAAGGATAACATAAAAGAACTGCAAAAAATCCTGTCGAAAACAATAAAGGAAGTCATTGTGAAGCCCTGCGCTTTACAATGACTTCCTTTTTTCGAAAAAGTTGATTTTTTTGCAAAAAAGGTATTGACAATCGGTTTTAAATATGATATACTCCCTGTGTTGATCCAAAGACAGCAGGTCATGGTAATTGCCGCAAGGCTCCCTGCCGAGGAGAGATTTCATAGAGAATATATTTTTCTTGTGATCTTTTCTTGGTGGAGTGCGCCATGAAAAGATTATTTTTTTTGCTGTCTCGCAAATAACATAGGAGGTAATCACAATGCCCAGCAACAAAATTCTTGAAGAAAAGAAAGCCGTCGTTGCCAACCTTGCTGAGAAGATCAAGAATGCTCAGGCCGGCGTTGTCGTTCAGTATCAGGGTATCACTGTAGAAGACGACACCAAGCTTCGTGCAGCGCTTCGTAAGGCAGGCGTTGAATACATGGTTATTAAGAACACTCTTATCGGCAGAGCTTGCGAGGAAGTCGGCTACGGTGCCATCAAGGAGCATCTCCACGGCATGAATGCGATCGCAGTTAGTGCTACCGATCCCATCGCTCCCGCGAAGATCCTCAAGGAATATGCAGATAAGATCGAGTCCTTTAAGATCAAGGCAGGTTTCATTGATAACGGCGTTATCGGTGAGGCTGAGGTAGTAACCCTCGCTGAGACCCCCTCCAAGGAAGTGCTTATCGCACGTCTTCTTGGCAGCATCCAGGGTCCCCTTTACAACCTTGCTTACGGTCTTCAGGCAATTATCGACAAGAGCGGCGAGGCCGTTCCTGCCGAGGAAGCTCCCGCCGAGGCTTAATTTCGGCCGCTTGACACACAAAAACATTTTAACTTAATTTTTTAGGAGGATATTGAAATGGCTAACGAAAAGTCCATCCAGATCATTGATCAGATCAAAACTCTCACCATTCTTGAACTTGCTGACCTTGTAAAGGCAATCGAAGAAGAATTCGGCGTATCCGCTGCTCCCGTAGCAGTTGCTGGCGCAGCTGCAGCTGCAGCTCCCGCTGAGGAAGAAAAGACCGAGTTCGACGTTATCCTTGTTGAGGCTGGTGCTTCCAAGCTTAACGTTATCAAGGTTGTTCGTGAGCTCACCGGTCTCGGCCTCAAGGACGCTAAGGACCTCGTTGAGAGCGCTCCCAAGGCGATCAAGGAAGCTGTTGACAAGGCTACCGCTGAGGACGTTGCTAAGCAGCTTACCGAAGCAGGCGCTAAGGTTGAAGTTAAGTAATTTAACACACAACGTGAAAAGACCGCTCGTATGGGCGGTCTTTTTATTTGCCTTTTGTTCTCTTTTGTGGTACAATAAGAAAAATACTGTTTTCCGGAGGGCACATGAAGCTGTCACCCAACACGCCGATTACCGTTTTGAACGGAATTGGAGAGGTTCGGGCCAAGGCCTTTGAGAAGCTTGGCATCGTTACCCTCTCCGATCTGATCCAGCATTATCCGCGGGCGTACCAGAACCGCGCAAATATTCACCCCGTGGCCGGATTCGATCCCGACGGGGCTTGCTCTTACCTTTTGACCGTGGCCACCGAGCCCCGCGTCCATCTGATCCGGCGGGGAATGTCCATCCTCCGCTTCCGCGCCTTTGACGAGTCCGGAACCTGCGAGGTGTCCTACTTCAATCAGAATTTTTTGAAGGATACCTTCCACGTAGGCATGGAGTTCCGCTTTTTTGGACGGATGGTACAGGACAAGTACGTAAAAAAGCTGGCCTCCCCCCTGTTTGAGCCCTACGTCGAGGGCATTTCCCTGCCCGATCTGGTTCCCGTCTATCCCTTGGCCGCAGGCTTATCCCAAAAGCTGATCAGCCGCGCCGTCAAGGAGGCACTTTCCTTGGTGGAAACGCCGGAGGACTATCTGCCCGGAGATATTCGCCTGAAAAATAAGCTCCCTACCCTGCGCTACGCGTGGGAAAACATCCACTTCCCAGCGGACGAGGAGGCATTGAAGCGTTCCGTGCACCGGTTGGCCTTTAACGAGTTCTTTACCTATGCCCTTTCCCTGCTCCGTGCCAAAGGAGAGCGGGCGGCCTCCGGCGCGCCTTATATGGGGGAGATCGATCTTTCGGCTTATTTGGACTCTCTGCCCTACGAGCTGACCTACGACCAGCTTTGCGCCATCAACGACGTGGTGCTGGATATGTGCGGCGAGGGTGAGCCTGCGCCCGACGGCACCGTTGCTCCCATGAGCCGCATTCTGATCGGCGACGTGGGAAGCGGAAAAACCGCCTGCGCGGCCGCTGCCGCTGTGCTTGCGGCGCAAAACGGCTATCAATGTGCCCTGATGGCGCCGACGGAAATTCTGGCCGCTCAGCACTATCACTCCCTTGCGCCTACCTTTGCCTCCCTCGGCTATTCTGCCGCACTCCTTTCCGGCTCGATGACCGCCAAGGAAAAAAAGGCGGTGCGGGATGGGCTGGCCTCCGGAGAAATCTCCTTTGTGGTGGGCACCCATGCGCTCCTTGAAAACAAGGTAACCTTTGCGCGGCTTGGACTGGTTATTACCGACGAGCAGCATCGGTTTGGCGTGATGCAGCGGGCGGCGCTGGCAGAAAAGTCGGCACACACCCACGTTTTGGTTATGAGCGCAACGCCCATTCCCCGGACGCTGTCGCTGGTGCTTCACGGAGATCTGGACATTTCCCGCATTGAACAAATGCCTCCGGGGCGGATGCCCATTGACACCTTTGTGGTGGGTGAGAGCTATCGGGTGCGCTTGAACGGGTTTATGGAAAAGCAGATCGCCGAGGGGCATCAGGTATACGTGGTTTGCCCGGCGGTGGAAGGAAAAGAAGAAACCGATCCGGAAAACATGGCCAACTACACGCCCTTTGGCAGAGAGACCTTTGCCTCCCCCTTGCCCATGAAGGCGGCGGTGGAATATGCAGAGCGACTGAAGCAGGCGCTACCCCACCGACGGATCGAATTTATCCACGGACGGATCAAGGGAGCGGAAAAGGACCGCATTATGCAGGCCTTTGCCGCCGGTGAAATTGACATTCTGGTATCCACCACGGTGATTGAGGTGGGTGTGAACGTACCCAACGCCACGCTGATGGTGATTGAAAATGCAGAGCGCTTTGGCTTATCCCAGCTCCACCAGCTTCGCGGTCGGGTGGGACGGGGCAACGCCAAGTCCTACTGCGTGCTGGTCTCCGATGCCAACGGAGAGGCGGCTCTCAGCCGGCTGAACATTATGAAGGAGACCAACGACGGCTACAAGATCGCGGAGCACGATCTACAGCTCCGCGGCCCCGGTGATTTTCTGCCCACCGGCGACGGTGCCATCCGCCAGCATGGCGGTGTAACGTTCCGTCTGGCCGACCGGTTGGGCGACACGGCGCTCTTTGAGGCCGCCGTAGAGGACGCCCGGGCGCTGATCGCCGCCGATCCCGGCCTCGCCGCCTGCCCTGCTCTTCGGGCACACTTAGGTGCTATGCAGGAGGCCAATTTGAATACGATCAACTAATTATACACCGCAGATCTTTATCGCTTATCAAATTACAATGAAACATTGACAGATCATGGCATTCACGTTATAATACAAGTGAAAGGTTTCTTGAGAACCAAATGAAAGCTATTCTATGGAGGTGAATGCTATGATTTTCATGCAGAGCAAATTATGTTCATGCGCGACCCGTTGCCTGATCCTTGTAGACAATTTGAGCACACCTCCTAAAATCAGCAATTAAAGCGCATGGAAAAGAAGCATTTTTCCATGCGCTTTATTCTCATGCACTCTTATCATCCAACGTTTATTTTATCTTTAGAAGGTTTTTAATGAAAATTTTGTATTAACATCTTTATGTTTAGCGAATAAATCACAATTCGCATACGAAAGTGAGGTTTTTTCTTGAACCGACACCCTTGTATTGTACGTATTGGTTGCATTCTTCTGTGCCTTGTGCTATGTGTAACCATCGTTTCCTGTGGGCGTAGCAAATTTCCGCAATTATCTTGGCGGGAGCTTCGGGCAGAAACCGACGTGCTTTTGAATTCAGTTTTGGAATCCGAATGGTTCCATTGCTGGTGTTCCGCCCTCTCTACACCGCCCTCGAAACACGGCCCGTTGGAATATCCTATGGAGGATTTTAACGGATTTATGGAATTGCTTAGCCGGAAGGATTTTGAGAGCGTTTTACTTCAATACTTCGAGGCGATGACTGAGGTAAGCTACTTTGGAATTACGCATTCTGCCGAGTTGCTTTTCCTACGGGAAGAAACACAGGCGGTACTGTCCTCCGCGGCCATCGATAGGATCCATACGATTCTTGAGGAAAAGAAGCAATAACCATGCGCATCGTGAGGAGTGGCCTCCGTTCTAACAAAGCCACTTGGTACTGTTCGTTCTGACGCTGTACACTTTTGTATTCGTCGCAGAAGTGAAGGCAGGAACACCGGGCACACTTAGGTGCTATGCAGGAGGCCAATTTGAATACAATCAACTAACAAAAAAGCCATGATATAGGAAATTCTCTGTCCCCTATCATGGCTTTTCTTTTATTCGATTACTTTCCCGTGCTACCAAAGCCGCCGGCACCGCGCTCGGTGTCAGAGAGCTGGTCCACCACCTGGAAATCGAGGGAGAGACAGGGGAGAACCACCAGCTGGGCAATGCGGTCGCCGTTCATAACCGCCTTGGGCAGGTCGGTATCGTTATGAAGCGCCACGATGTATTCGCCGCGGTAGTCGCAATCCGCCACGCCGACGCAGTTGGCGGGGCGCAGGCCCTGCTTGGTTGCCAGGCCGCTACGGGCAAAAATCGCGCCGAAGTAGCCCTCCGGCAGAGCTATAGCCAGACCGGTGCCGATCTTTACCGTCTCGTGGGCGGGAATTACCACGCTATCGGTTTCCAGCGCAGCGTAGAGGTCGTATCCGGCCGCATATTGGGAGCCGCAGGTGGGCACGGTGGCGTTATCTCTTAATTTTTTGATCTGAATCTGCATAACATTTCCTTTCCGAATCATAGTCATCGGCCGTGCCGACGGCTTTCACTTAACAAAAAGAACGGACATCGCATGGGCGATGTCCGTTCCGTTTAATCCATGTAGAGAATGACGGAGCCTGCCGCGAGGGATTTTTTTACGTCAATGATCCGCTGATTGGCCGAACCACGAAACTTCAGCATCAGGCTTTTCTGTGCCTCCACGAACCGTCCGTCTACCAAAACGTCGATCATGGACAGCATCTCATCGGTAACCTCGCACCGGGCGCGGCTCTCGGAGCACAGCTCGCGGTCAAACAGGTATCCGGAGTAGCACCAGACGGTTTTGTGGGGCATCCGCTCTCTCAGTTTTCTGAGAAGCGGAAGCAACGCCCGTTGATTATCCGGCTCAAAGGGCTCGCCCCCAAGGAGGGTCAACCCCTCGATATAATCGGGCGCCAAGGACGAAAGGATGTACTCCTCCGTGGCCTCCGTGTAGGGCTGGCCGAAGGAGAAATCCCACGTCTGCTCGTTAAAGCAGCCCTTGCAACGGTGGGTACAGCCGGAAACGAAAAGGGACACTCGCACGCCGATGCCGTTTGCAATATCCGTCGTTTTAATTTCGCCGTAGTTCATGACTTACAGATGGAGCACGCGTTCCTTGATTTCCTGGGTACGACCCTGGTTCCAGTACTGGGTGCCGATGTATCCGCAGGTGCGGCGCGCTACGTTCATCTTGGCCTGGTCACGGTTCTTGCAGTTGGGGCATTCCCAAACCAGCTTGCCGTCCTCGTCGGTTACAATGGCGATCTCGCCGTCGTAGCCGCACTCCTGGCAGTAGTCACTCTTGGTGTTCAGCTCTGCGTACATGATGTTGTCATAGATGAACTTCATAACGGAAAGAACCGCGGGAATGTTGTTCATCATATTGGGAACCTCCACGTAGCTGATGGCTCCACCGGGAGACAGCTGCTGGAAGTCGCTCTCGAACTTCAGCTTGGTAAAGGCGTCGATCTCCTCGGAAACGTGTACGTGGTAGCTGTTGGTAATATAGCTCTTATCCGTTACGCCGGGGATCAGGCCGAATCTCTTTTGCAGACACTTGGAGAACTTATACGTGGTGCTCTCAAGGGGAGTTCCGTAAAGGGAGAAGTCGATGTGCTCCTTTTCCTTCCATCCCTTGCACTTATCGTTCATGTACTGCATAACGGCCAGGGCGAAGGGCTTGGCGTCGGGATCGGTATGGGACTTGCCGATCATGAACTTTACGCACTCGTAAAGGCCGGCGTAGCCAAGGGAAATGGTGGAATAGCCGCCAAAGAGGAGCTTATCGATGGTCTCGCCCTTCTTAAGGCGGGCCAGAGCGCCGTACTGCCAAAGGATGGGAGCAGCGTCGGAGAGCGTACCCTTCAAACGGTTGTGGCGGCACATCAATGCGCGGTAGCAAAGCTCAAGGCGCTCGTCAAAGATGCTCCAGAACTTCTCGGTGTTGCCGCCGGAGGAAAGAGCTACGTCCACCAGATTGATGGTAACGACGCCCTGATTGAAGCGGCCGTAGTACTTGGGCTTGCCCTCGGCATCCACGTAGGGGGTAAGGAAGCTTCGGCAGCCCATGCAGGTGTAGCAGTGTCCCTCGCCGTTCTTGTCAACCTTATATTCCAGCATCTTCTTCTCGGAGATGTAGTCGGGAACCATGCGCTTGGCGGTACATTTTGCCGCCAGCTCGGTCAGATACCAGTAGGGGGAGCCCTCGGTGATGTTATCGGGCTCAAGAACGTAGATCAGCTTGGGGAACGCGGGGGTGATCCACACGCCGGACTCGTTCTTAACGCCGCGGATTCTCTGATTGAGGGTTTCCTCAATGATCATGGCAAGGTCGGCCTTTTCTCTCTCGTCCTTCGCCTCGTTCAGATACATAAATACGGTAACAAAGGGTGCCTGGCCGTTGGTGGTAAGGAGAGTAACCACCTGGTACTGGATGGTCTGAATACCCTTTTTGATCTCGTCACGGAGGCGCTTTTCAGCAATCTCAGCGATCTTTTCCTCGGATACGGGAACACCGGCCAGCTCCTCTGCCACCTCGCGGCGGATCTTTTTACGGCTTACCTCCACGAAGGGAGCAAGATGCGTAAGAGAAATGGACTGGCCGCCGTACTGGTTGGAGGCAACCTGAGCGATGATCTGGGTGGCGATGTTGCAGGCGGTGGAGAAGCTATGGGGCTTCTCGATCAGGGTGCCGCTGATAACGGTGCCGTTCTGAAGCATGTCCTCCAGATTGACAAGGTCACAGTTGTGCATATGCTGGGCGTAGTAGTCGGCATCGTGGAAGTGGATAATACCCTCCTCGTGTGCCTCTACGATGTCCTGGGGGAGAAGAATACGCTTGGTCAGGTCCTTGCTGACCTCACCCGCCATGTAGTCGCGCTGAACGCTGTTTACGGTGGGATTCTTGTTGGAGTTTTCCTGCTTGACCTCCTCGTTGTTGCACTCGATCAAGCTCATAATGCGGTCGTCCGTGGTGTTGGACTGACGAACAAGGGTTCTGGTATAACGGTAAGTAATGTAGCGCTTCGCTACCTCAAAGGCACCGTGCGCCATGATCTGTTCCTCAACCAGATCCTGGATCTCCTCCACGCCCATGGCGCGGTTTGCGTTCTCGCAGGAGAGAGTAACGAACTCGGCAATTCGCTGGATCTGTCGTCCCGTCATACGGTCTTCTTCTGCCACGGCGTTATTCGCCTTGGTGATGGCAACCACGATCTTTTCAATGTCAAATACGACCTCGGTGCCGTTACGTTTGATAACCTTCATAATAAGCTCCTTTCTTTGGGAATGATAATTTCACAGCAAGACTATTATATACTATATCTTGTAGTGTTTGCAAGTGTTCACTACAATATTTATGATTTTTGTGAAAATACGACAAAAACAGGAGGTGAAATTTTATGCCTTCAAAAAAGAGGAAATTGTCCGCTGTTTTTTTGTGAAAAGGGTAGATTTTTATTTTTCCAAACATGGAAATTTTTTCTAAGAAAGCGAAAGAAAGGGGTGACAACCGGACGTTTCTGTGGTATAATAAACAGGTAAAAACGTAGTGAAAGGAAGCGTGCTCATGGAGAGGAAAAAACAGCGACCGGCCTCAAGCTGTGAGAGCTGTGTCTACTACGATTACGACGAATATCTTGACGCCTATATATGCACCGTGAATCTGGACGAGGACGAGTACCGGAACTTCCTCCACGGCGACTGCGCCCGTTGCCCCTACTACCGCTTCTACGACGAGTACAAAAGCGTCCAGCGACAGAATTAAGCGGAGTATCTCTCAACTGCCGGTTGGTTTTTTCACAAATACGGAGCCATGGTTTTCCCTTTGCTTTGTGCTATACTGGAGTCAGAACCGGTTCAATTTGAAAACACGAGGTACTTATGAGCTACAATTTTGGAAAAACCATCAAATCTCTGCGCCAGCAACGGGGCTTGACACAAGAGCAGCTGGCAGAGGCCATGGGTGTTTCCCCACAGGCAGTCAGCCGGTGGGAGACCAACTCCACCTACCCCGACCTTTCCTTGCTCCCCATTCTGGCGAATTTCTTTGACGTATCCATTGATGCCCTGCTGGCCTTTGATGTAACGAAAAAGAGCGAGACAATCCGCACAATCATAGAAGAGGCCGACGCTTTGATGGCGGAGAGCCGGTATACCGAGGCCGTTTGCATTCTTCGGGAGGCTTACGTAGGCTATCCCGGAAACGACAGGCTGATGTATAAGCTGGCATGGGCTTTGCGCGGCACAAAGGGCGAGAGCGAGGACAACTATGAGGAGGCCATTCACCTATACCTGAAGCTTCTTGAGATCAGCACCGACACCCAGCTTCGCGCCATGGTCACCCGGGATCTGATGTATTGTTACTACACCAAGGGCCGTGTGGATCTTGCACGGAAGTACGCAGATCAGCTTCCCGGCTTTGAGGTTTGCCGCGAATACAATCTTGGGCGCGGCAACTGCCTGAAAGGCAAGGAGCTGGCAGAGTATCTGCGATCCAATCTCCGTCTCTACGGTCAAGCGATGATCGAGTGTCTGGAATACTTTACCAACCCAAGAATTCTGACCGACGAACAAAAAGCGCCCCTGACCGCCAAGCAGGCAGAGGAAGCGATTGCCTGGATCAAAAAAGCGATGGAACAATAAAAAATCCCCCGGCCACGGATAACCTGTGGCCGGGGGATTTTTCTGCGAAAGGATTCTCAGAACCGCATGGTCCAGCTTTGGTAGCGGAGGCGGTCGGAGAGGTAACGATCCATGAAGGAGTCGCTATGCTGCCACGTGCCGCGGAAGTTGGAGTCGCGCACCTCAGGCAAAAGATCAAGACAAGGCAGCTGGGGGGCGGGGGTCAGGGTAACCGCCTCCTCGCCGGAGAGAACGGACAGAGCGGCAATGAGCCAATCGCGGGGGCCAATGGCGGTCTCTCCTACCCGGATCTCCTCAGGCAAGAAGCCGTCGCCGATCTGGGTGGCCGATGCACGGATGGCCTCGGCGGTTACGGTAATGGGTGCGGCAATACCCTTGGGGGCGGAGAGGAATCCGTACACGTCGCCGCAGGTATGGCTGGGCTTGCCCAGCAGTAGGTCGCGGCAGGCAAGCATCAGATCCGACAGGGACAGGGAGCAAGGGATCTTAACGGGGAAGAAATTCTCGGCCAGCTGAGCACGGATGGCAGGCAGGTCGGCCGCGGTCACGGTGCGGGCGGGAGCTTTCTCAAGCTCGGCGGTGATCTCCTCGTAGGTGGTGATGCGGAAGCGGGGATCCGCCTTGACCAAGCGGATCAGGGTGCGGAGATTCTTATAAAAATGCTGAGTCTCCGCCTCGGAGCGGCGCTTGCACATTTTCCACTGGCCAAAGGGAACCAGATTTTCCTTATGATAATTCACTTGATCCCAGAACTCGGAGTAACGCGCCATATTGGGATGGGTATAAAGCACGGAGCGCTTGCGCTGTGCCAGGCGGTCCAGAAGGCGGCGGATGTCCTCTTCCTCCCCGTGCATGATGCTTTCCATCGCATCCACGTAGGCAATGTGGTAAATATTGCAATAGTAGGAGCCGGAGCCGTCCAAGGGATCGCAGAAGGTATCGGCATAGATCGGAATGCCCATTTTGGCATAGGCATACATGGCGGCGTAGGACTTTTGGTTTCCGGGAGGAACGGCGGCATAAATGCGCCTTGCACCCATGGTATCCTTAATGTAGTCAATCGCCAGACTTTCCTCCTTGATTACCCGGGCAATGGCCTCGTTTGCGTCCTCGATATCCGTATACTCGTTAATCATAGGATGGAGGGTGTGGCCATAGGTATGGGAATCGATCTCGTGGTGGGAGAGCGCCTCAATCACGTCTTCTCTGCCCCACTCCTTCATGTGCTTGGCCAAGAGGCCAACCAGACAAAAGCATCCGCGAACGCCCTCCTCATGAAAGAGATTGGCCTCCTCAAGAATCGTATCCATGGACTCCTTTGAGGTGAAGTCCTCCGTGTCAAAAGAAAAAATAAGATCAGTCATTTCAGTTCTCCTTCCGTACTGAAGTCCTTGGCTCTCGGCAAATTCCACTTGAAGTGAGCGGCTAAGATACGGAGGACAAAGACCACCGCTGCGCCCACGATCATGGCGTAGAGAGAGCCGATCCAAGGCCATAAAATCACGCAAGCCACCGCACCCGAAAGGGATGCGCAGGCGTAAATGTGCTTAACGAAAATATAGGGGGTGTTGCCGGCCAGAATGTCTCGCAGAACGCCGCCGCCCACGCCGGTGATCACACCAACGAAGAGGAGCAGGAACATTCCGTGATTCCATGCCGTTTCGCTGGCGGCAAAAATACCCATAACGGTAAAAATGGCCAAGCCGAGAGAGTCCATAAAGAACAAAATGGCATCATAAAACTTATGGGTGCGGGACAAAAAACGGCGCACAAAGGGGAAAAAGATCACAAGGGAGGTACACACCGCCACGATGGCGTAAATGGAATTCCGGAAGGTATTGGGGGGCGTGTTGCCCAGCACCAGATCCCGGATGATGCCCCCGCCTACGGCGGTGGTCAGACCGAGAATTACGACGCCCAAAACGTCCATGTGCTTTTTAATTGCCGTCATGGCGCCCGAAACCGCGAAGGCAACGGTGCCGATGATCTCTAAAATGAAAACAAAGGTATCCAAAGTACACTCCTTGATCAAAAAAGTCGGTAAAATCGCCTTGAGGAACCCTCAAGGCGATGATTTTACGTAGGTTCTGCCGTCTGCTCGTCGAAAACGTAGAGGTAGTAATCCTCAAGGCCGGGGGCAACGGAGATTGCGTCGGTGGTAGGGGCCGTTTCCGCCAAGACGCGGAGAGATACCGTATCCGAGTTCTCGTTTTTGGCGATGCTGGTCACGCGGTAGCGGCGCTGAAGTTCTCCCACCTGCTCCTCGGGAACAGAGATGCTCCACACCTTGCCGTTGATTTTTTTCGTCAGCTCGGCGGGAGATGCCTGATCCACGATCACGCCCTTTTTGAGGATGATGGCCTCTTTCGCGATGTACTCCACGTCGGGCACCAAGTGGGTGGCGATAATGACGATCTTATTGAAGGCAATTTTTGATATGTAATTGCGGATGGCAATGCGCTGCTTGGGATCAAGGCCGGCGGTGGGCTCATCCAGGATCAGAATAGAGGGATCGCCCAAAACGGCCTGCGCCAGCGCCAGGCGCTGCCTCATACCGCCGGACAGAGCGCCAATGCGTCGGTCAGCCACGTCCCAGAGCTCGACGGCCTCTAAGACCTCTCGGATCTGGTTGGCAAGGAAGGCCTTGCGTTCCTTACCCTTTAAGTCAGGGGCCATGTCCTTTAATGCGGCCATGTACCACAAAAAGCGTTCCACCGTAAAGGACGCATACATACCGGGGTATTGGGGCATAAAGCCCAGCTCCCGACGGAAGCGGACACCCATTTCCCTTACGTCCTCGGCGGGCCCGCCGTCCTTGCTGTAGGTAATCTTACCGGTGTCAGCGGCAAGATTATCCGTAATAATGTTCATAAGTGTGGATTTTCCGGAGCCGTTGGGCCCTAAAAGCGCATAAATGCCGGGCTCAAGGGAAGCGGTAAAATCGGTTAAGGCACGGTTGGTGCCATAGCTTTTGGAGACATGGTCAATGGTTAACAGCATTACGCTTTTCCTCCTTTCCGGATCCTATGGGAGCAAACCAGCGCCAGCACAAGCGTCAGCACGGCGGCCGCCGATAGGAACGTAACAAACCAAACGGGAGAACAGTGCTCCGTCAAGGAATAGCGGAACAGCGCGTCCGTGTTTTGCAGCATGGTCAGATCTACCCGCGAGGCGATACCCACACCTGTAGCAGATGCAAAATGGGGCACCACCAGAAGGACGGTCACAATAGCATAAGTATAAACCGGTCTCTTTACCAAAAAGGCGATAAAGAAGCACAAAACCGAAAGAATCCACACGCCAACAAGGCTTGCAAGCTCTGTCAAAACGGTATAGGTGGCAATTGTCAAGTTGACGGGGGCGCCCTCATAAAGCGACAGGCTGACAAGAGGTTCGTGCAGCGCGGGTAATTCCATTGTAGCAGAGAAATACCAAAAGTCAATAGCAGAAAATGCACACCACGCAAGGGTGACCGTACCAAGGCACAGGGTAAGCTTGCGCCAAAGCAAGACAAGGCGACCTTTGGGGGCGGTGCGAACGAGAACGATGGCCGCAGACCCGTTGGCGGAGAACTCATTTTCAATAAGATAAAAATAACAGCTGAACAAAGCGACAAACAAGATCAACAGCCAATCTACCCCACGGGATCGATACCAATTATAGCCTGTTTCGTACACAAAGCTACCGATAATTCCCTGCGAAGCCAGCTTGTACAGATGCCGAGCGGACGGCAAGAGCAAATGAAGGCCGTTTAGCTTACCGGAGGCGGTACTGTATTGCTTTAAGTATTTATTAAACTCCCGCTCGGTGATCTCATCGTTTGCGTAACGTTCCTCCATGGTATCGTACAAGTTTACAATGTCTCGGCATTCCCTTTCATCGGACAGAAGGGATTGGTATTTTTCCTCCGTGTATGGGCCTCCGATTTCCGTCAGGTACGCCTTATAGTTTCTCTCCGAGGCGGATTCTACGTAAGACGAATAATAGTCCTTCGATTGATGGGCGGAAACAAGAAGGAGCACCGCCAGCACAACGTACAGAATACGGCATTTATAGGCCTCGTGAGCCATTAGAGACAGCGAACGCCCGGAGACTTTTTTGACCCGCTCACCTCGGAGCTCGACCATACGCGCGCGAATCCGACGGGATAGAGCAGAAAAGGGGATGCCCCGTGTGTGACAAACGGCACAAGAAACCAAAAGAGCCACAATTGCCAGCACAAAGGTCATAACTATAAAGAAATACACTAAAGAAACGGGGAACGAAAACAGATTGACACTACGGTAACGGCCAACAAACTCGCTGGGAACGTAAACAGAAAACAGATTTAAGTATTTCCATTGCCCTACATCAACCACTTCCAAAGCTTGGAGGAAAAGAGGCACCATAATGACACCTGCGCCCGCCACGTAACCAAGAAGCATGTTTTTTAACAGCATGGAAACCACAAAAACAATGGCGGCAAACAAAACAGCGGCAAGAAGCTTGAGGCACAGGGATAAAAGAGCGGCACCGCCGATGGTGATAGCATAAGGACAAAGCCGCATGCTCTCAAGGGTCTGAACAGGCACGTGAGGCGAGGACAGACCAATCGACATGCCTACCGATAAAAGCGTAACGCCGGAAAACAACGCGGCAACAACCGCAGAGGCCGACACGGCGGCCAACAATTTGGCCACGATTGTCGAACCCCTACCGTGGCGGCAAGTGCTGGCAATGGGGTAAAAGCCGATGCGACGATCGTTCAGCGCGATCATAACGCAAATGGCCAGCATTACGATCATCGCCGGATAATATTCACTCTCATAGGTGAAATATTGCTCCCAGCCTACTGCTCCCACGTCGTCCAAGGTTACTGCGGCATTCAGGCGAGTATAAATCTCCGACACCTTTTTTTGATAGCGAACGCGGTAATCGTTCTCGCTGACTCCCATCAAAAGGTAGGTGGGCACCATATTTTCCGACTGGCGGATAATATCGGTCAGCTGCTGATGGTAATTGCTATCGGCTTGGACTATGGGGAGTACATCCTCAAAATTATTCGTAGCAAAATAATTCCCGTTTCCATACGGAGTAGCCGGAAATTCACCGGCCTCCTCAGCATCTATGGCGCGCTGATACTCGACCCAAAACTGCTCCGGGTCTGTACGGTACAATGTAAAAATTGCATCTAAAAATTCTTGCTTTTCCGGCGAAACATAGGTGCCCTTTGTGGCATAATCGGCACAAAGCACGAAATTGACCACCAAAAGAAGAATCATCAACAATTTAAGAAAGGAGGAAGACAAAAGCTTCCTCCATTCGTATGCAGTTAGCTTTAAAATCATCTTTGTTCACCATCAAGAAGGAATTTCTTTGATTTCAAGCGTTTCAAGATCGATACAAACAAGCACGGTTTCTCCTGTCGTATGATCGGTTTTATTGCAGAGTAGATAACTATCTGTAGGGAACACAAGAGACATGAATATAGGCTCTTTCTGCCAGTTGTAAATCTCGCGCCGTTCCCCGGTTTCTACGTCGTACTCATAAAGAATGTCATACACATCCATTGAAGAGGATCTCACATTCTCGGCGGACACGTAATAGACTTTACCGTTGCAGCTCATACCGGCTCTAAAGCCTCCGAAAAGAATTTCTTCCTCCCCTTCACCATCGATTCGAATTCTACACAAGCTTTCGGCAGCGAGAGGATGCTGCTCCGACGTGGGATAATACTCTGTATGGTCCGAGTAATAAATATAGTCTCCGTAGCAGAAAACTCCTGCAAAAGAGGAGATCGCCCCCTCTTTATGGCATGTATGATCGGTAAAGTCCAGCGCACAGGAATAAAGGCCGGAGCCGTCCGTATAATACAGGCGATCTCTATGGATCGTTTGGATCTGGTAAAGTCGAGCCTCCGGATTTTCCATGGTAGCAAATCCAGTGCCGTCCGTGCCAATGCGATGGATCATATAACCGTTTTCGCCAGCATTTGTAGTATAAAACAGGGTATCACCGTACAAATACATGTCCCGAATGGAATCTGCAATACCCTCTTGGATCACGGTCATTTTATTAGCAACCACGTCGTAAGAGAAGATGCGATTGTAATATTCAAATCTTATCATAGGATCATCGATCGGACTTCGATACTGGCCATGAGCCAAAACCACGGGAGTACCTCCGTTTGCGGCCGTTGCCGCAGGGTCGATCAAAATTCTCTCCAAGAATATATTTTGGGTAGAAAACGGATTTTCCTCCTGATTTGCCAACGTATCCGCATAAAGAGGAAGACCCTTCTCCTGCAAATTGTCCAAAATCTGGAATCGCACCTCAAAGTCTCTCTGTTCTTCGAGATAAATGCGATAAATATATACGGAATCATGTGCAAATCCACTTATAGCAAGTGGTCTACTCTGTACACAAACAGGTGGAATCTCCTCTTTTCCGCATCCGCTGAGGCACAGCATAAGGATGCAGAGCATCCATACTACGATAGATATAATTTTTTTACTCATATGCATTTCCTTTCCGGGAAAGCCCCTTTGCTTATATATGTCGTACAACTTCCTTTGCATTATTATACCACAGCAAGATATATCTGTCAATAACACAAAAAACAAAAGCAAACATTGCTTATTTTTGTGGAATTTGCCAAAAACTTAGGGCAACAATACGACACTTTATCGGGTCAGCTCGCCGCGGAGGTCGGTCTCCATTTTTTGCTTGATCACGTCGGTATCGTAGCCGCGGCTGAACAGATAGTAGAGCTTGGCGACGGCGGCCTCCGTTGTCATGTCGTAGCCGCTGACTGCACCGGCTTCCTTTAAAGGAGAGCTGGTGGCGTAGGTGCCAAGTGTCACCGTGCCCTCCGGGCACTGAGAGCAGACCGCAAGCACCGTGCCGTGGCGGAAGGCCTTCTTTATAATGGGGAGCAGGGCCCGGCCGTTGCCCGGGATGTTGCCGGCGCCAAAGGTCTCGATAACGATGCCCTTTAACTGCTCCGTCATGATGGATTCAAACAGATCAAACTGGATGCCGGGAAAAACCTTGATGACGCCAATGGGTACGTGCTCAAAGGGCTGTACCCGAAAATCTCCCTCGGGCGGGGTACGGAGAAGCGCCTCGCTATAGCGGATCTCAATGCCTGCGTCTGCCAAATAGGGGGCGTTGGGTGAGCGGAAGGCCAGCATGCCATCCGCCGAATATTTGGTGGCGCGGTTGCCGCGAAGCAGTCGGCCGCCAAAATAAAGGCACACTTCCCTTACCTTGCCCTGGGCGGCGATCAGAAGGGAGGTGATCAGATTATCCCGTCCGTCGCTACGAAGCTCGCAGAGGGGGATCTGAGAGCCGGTTAAAATGACGGGCTTGGCTAAGTTCTCCAGCATAAAGGACAGAGCCGACGCGGTGTAGGCCATGGTATCCGTGCCGTGAAGGATGACAAAGCCGTCGTAGGCGGTGTAACGCTCTCCGATAACGGAGGCAATGCGGTTCCACTCCTCTACCGCCATGTTGGAGGAGTCCAGAAGGGGGGCCATTTCCAAAAGCTCCCACTCAGGCATGGGGGCGCGGTACAAATCCTCGATATGGGTCAGGGCTGTGGCCAGATAGTTTGCCTTGGGAGCGTAGCCGTCCTCCGTGCGCGTCATGCCGATGGTGCCGCCGGTGTATATGATACAGATTTTTTTCATAGGGTCCTCCTCCTGTTTTTCTTCCTTTTATTATACCACGGGCGGAGGTGTTTGTGTAGGATTTCTTGGAATTTTTGCCGGGCGGGCGTCTATTTTGCTGATTTTGGAAAAATAGGGCTTCTATTTTTCTGAAAAAGTGATTGAGATGCGGAGTCAAACGTGATATACTGTATCACACGCGCAAATCGGGCGGCAGCTTTGCCGACGCTTGCGCCGTTTACGCACATTTCAGTACGGTAAGGAGGAAAAATTTGTTGTTACCCTATGATCGCTCCCAACAGGAGGTGCTCGATGCGTGGAACGTCGAGCGAGAACGGGGTCTGTCTGAGGCTGAGGTTGCCCTAAGACAGAGCCGGTACGGAGAAAATAAGCTCCGACAGAAAAAGAAGAAAACCAACCTTCAGAGATTTATTGACCAATTCAAGGACGTTATGATCCTGATTTTGATTGCCGCCGCGGTGATCTCCTTTGTGATCGCCTGCGTGGAGGGCAATCCCAAGGAATTTTTTGAGCCTGCGCTGATCCTGCTGATCGTGATTATCAACGCCGTTCTGGGCGTTATGCAGGAGAGCAAGGCGGAAAAGGCCTTAGAGGCGCTGAAAAATATGTCCGCGCCCCATGCACGGGTGCTGCGGGACGGCAAGGAGGCGGTGATCGATGCCTCCCGGCTGGTGCCCGGTGACATTATTTTTCTTGAGGCCGGTGATTTTGTTCCGGCGGATGCGCGGCTGCTTTCCAGCACGTCCTTAAAGAGCGAGGAATCTGCCCTTACCGGCGAGTCCGTTCCCTCCGAGAAGGATGCGGATGCGGTGGTGGAGGAAAAGGCGCCCCTTGGTGACCGCGCCAACATGGTGTTCTCCGGCTGCAGCATTACCTACGGCACGGCTGTGGCCGTGGTTACGGCCACGGGCATGGACACGGAAATGGGTAAGATCGCCAACCTTCTGGACGACGAGGCCGACACCCAGACACCTCTCCAGCAGAAGCTGGCACAGCTTGGCAAGTATCTTGGCATTCTGGCGCTTTTGGCCTGCGGTGTGATCTTTGTGGTGGGTCTGGCCAATGAGATTCCCGTTATGGAGATCTTTATGACGGCCGTTTCCTTGGCGGTATCCGCCATTCCCGAGGGCTTGCCGGCCATTGTAACGGTGGTGCTTTCCATTGGCGTGCAGCGGATGGTAAAGAAGAACGCGCTGATCCGCCGCCTGCCTGCCGTTGAGACCTTGGGATCGGCCTCCATTATTTGCTCCGACAAGACCGGAACGCTGACCCAGAACCGCATGACACTGGTACGCACCTTCGTGGACGGAGACACCGCGCCTGCCACCCTTGAGGGCGAGCTTTCCCCCGAGGCGAAGAAGCTTTTGATGTACGGCACCCTGTGCTGTGACGGCTCCGTGGTCTTTGAGGGAGAAAATGAACAGCACATCGGTGACCCCACCGAGACTGCCATCGTTTACGCCGCGCACAAGGCGGGCATGCCGAAGGAGGAGCTGAACCGAACGTATCCGCGCCTTGGCGGCATTCCCTTTGACTCCGACCGGAAGCTGATGTCCACCATTCAGGAGATCGACGGCAAGCTGCTGGTGATCGTAAAGGGTGCCTTTGACATGATGGCTACCCGCTGTGTGGCCGGCGATCTTACCGTCGGAAGGGATATGACCGAGGCCATGAGCCGGGACGCGTTGCGCGTACTGGCGGTTGGATACAAGGAGATCGATGCGATTCCCCCCACACTGACCTCCGAGGATCTGGAATCCGGGCTGACCTTTATGGGCCTGGTCGGCATGATCGACCCGCCCCGCCCCGAGGCAACGGTAGCTGTTGCCACCTGCCGCCGTGCGGGCATCAAGCCCGTAATGATTACCGGCGACCACGTGGTGACCGCCACGGCCATCGCTCGCGAGCTGGGCATTTTTGTGGAGGGTGACCGCGCCATTACCGGTGCGGAGCTGGACGCCATGACCGATCGGGAGCTTGACGAGCAGGTGGAACAGATCTCCGTTTACGCCCGTGTATCCCCCGAGAACAAGATCCGCATTGTGAAGGCTTGGCAGAGAAAGGGGCAGGTCGTCTCCATGACCGGCGACGGCGTAAACGACGCCCCTGCCCTCAAGGCCGCCGACATTGGCTGTGCTATGGGTATTACCGGCACGGACGTGGCCAAGGGTGCGGCTGACATGACCTTGACCGACGACAATTTCTCCACCATTGTGGACGCCGTTCGGGAGGGTCGCGGCATTTACGCCAACATTAAAAAGGTAGTTGGCTTCCTGCTTGGCACCAACATCGGTGAGGTATTTACGGTATTTATTGCCATGCTGATGTGGCATGCGACGCCCCTCATTTCCATTCAACTCCTTTGGATCAATCTGGTAACCGACAGCCTGCCCGCCATTGCGCTGGGTATGGAGGCGGTGGAGCCCGGCATTATGGATCAGAAGCCCAAGCCCAAAAACGAGGGCATCTTTGCCGGGGGACTTGGGGTTCGCGTGGTTCTTCAGGGCTTGATGTTTGCCATCCTTACCTTGGTGGGCTTCTACATCGGACGTACCGCCACCGGTCTTGAGGCCGGCGGACAGACCATGGCCTTTATGGTGCTGGCCCTGTCGCAGGTGGTGCAGGCGTACAATATGCGCTCCGACCGATCCCTCTTCAAGATCGGCCCCTTCGGCAACCGCACGCTGAACCTGGCGGCCTTGGTATCCGTTGCGCTGGTAGCTTTGGTGCTGTTTGTGCCTCCCTTTGCTACCGCCTTCGGTCTGATCGCGCTGGATGCGAAGCTTTATCTGATCGCTCTCGGGCTGATCCTTGTTCCCCTGATCGTCATGGAGCTGGCTAAGCTGGTTGGCTTGGTGAAGCACCGCTCCGGGGCGAAGCATTCTTAAAAAAATCCTCCCGACATCCGGTCGGGAGGATTTTTCTCTTTTGCACAAAGAAGCGGGCGGAAAATGAGTAATTTTTTATAACGGTTGGGGAGTGAATTTGTCGAACCGTCTTGACAGGAGCGAGAGCAAAATGTATAATTGTATACATCTGTATACAACCCAAACTTTCCCCTCGCGAAAGGAGACCATTTATGCTGGAAATTTCAAGCAAAACTAACCTGCTCGAGCAAAAAAATTACAAATACTCCCTGCAGGACGTGGCTGAGCCCAACCTGTACCGGGATATATACAGCTACGACGATATTCCCCGTGTAGCCTTTAACCACCGTCGCGTGCCCATCGGCATGCCGGAGGAGATCTGGATCACCGACACCTCTCTGCGGGACGGTCAACAGTCCGTGGAGCCCTACAGCGTCAAGCAGATCGTGGACCTCTACAAGCTGATGTCCAAGCTGGGCGGCCCTTACGGCATCATCCGCCAGACCGAGTTCTTCGTCTACAGCAAGAAGGACCGGGAGGCCTTGGAGCAGTGCCAGGCCTTAGGTCTGCGCTTCCCTGAGATCACCACATGGATCCGTGCCAGCAAGGAGGACTTTAAGCTGGTAAAGGATCTCGGCATCCGTGAAACGGGTATTCTTGTATCCTGCAGTGACTACCATATCTTTAAAAAGCTGAAAATGAGCCGCAAGCAGGCCCTTGACCACTATCTGGCCGCCGTTGGCGAGGCCTTTGAGGCCGGCGTTATGCCCCGTTGCCATCTGGAGGACATTACCCGTGCGGACTTTTACGGCTTCGTTGTGCCCTTTGTCAACGAGCTGATGAAGATGTCCAAGGATGCGGACATCCCCGTTAAGATTCGCGCCTGCGACACCATGGGCTACGGCGTTCCCTACCCGGAGGTTGCCCTGCCCCGAAGCGTGCCCGGCATTATTTACGGCTTACAGCACTACTCTGACGTGCCCAGCGAAATGCTGGAGTGGCACGGTCACAACGACTTCTACAAGGCGGTTGCCAACGCCTCCACCGCTTGGCTGTACGGTGCTTGCGCCGTAAACTGTTCCTTGCTTGGCATCGGCGAGCGCACCGGTAACATTCCGCTGGAGGCCATGATCATGGAGTACGCCTCCCTGCGCGGCTCTCTTGACGGTATGGACACCACCGCTATTTCCGAGATCGCCGATTACTTCCACCGTGAGATGGGCTATACCATCCCGCCCATGACCCCCTTTGTGGGCCGTAACTTTAACGTGACCCGCGCCGGCATCCATGCGGACGGACTGCTGAAGGATGAGGAGATCTACAACATCTTCAACACCGACAAGATCCTGAACCGCCCGGCCTCCGTGCTGGTAAGCAAGACCTCCGGTCTTGCCGGTATCGCCTACTGGATCAACCAGACCTACCGCCTGACAGGTGACGAGGTGATCGACAAGCGCGATCCCGTTGTCGTTGCCCTGAAGGAATGGATTGATAAAGAATACGAGGACGGACGCCAGACCTCCCTCTCCAACTCCGAGCTGGAGGAGAAGCTGGAGGTGCTTTCCGGCGGCCGCTTTACCCGTCTATAAAAGGAGATGCTTATGTTTGACCACAGAACGGTCTCCCTGGCCGACCAGGTTTTTGAGAGACTGGAAAATGAGATTTTAAGCGGAAAATACGCCCACGGCGAGATTTTGACCGAAAACAAGCTGGTTGCGGAGCTGGGCACCAGCCGCACCCCCATCCGCGAGGCCATCAAGCGGCTGGAGCAGGAGCACATCGTTGCCATTGACCAGAAGGGCATCCACATTCTCGGTGTGACCGAGAAGGACGTGGAGGATATTTTTGATATCCGCCTTCGCATCGAGGGCTTGGCGGCCGAGCGTACGGCAGAGGCCATTACCGACGAGGAGCTGGTCATTCTGAAGGAGGCGCTGGATCTGCAGGAATTCTACCTGATGAAGAACGACGCCGTACGTATCACCTCGCAGGACAGCCGTTTCCACGAGCTGATCTACAAGTTTACCCGCAGCAACGTGCTTCACGACACGCTGTTCCCCCTGCACAACAAGACGCAGAAATTCCGCCGTGCCTTAGCACGGAACAAGAGCCGTGCGGCCGGCTCCATTGAGGAGCACCGCGCCATTTACGAGGCCATTGCCGCTCACGATCCCGCTTTGGCCGCGGCTCGGATGACGGAGCACGTACGCCGTGCCAAGGAACATTTATTACCCGGAGGAGAAGAATAATGGGACTTACCATTGCACAAAAGATCATTCGTGACCATCTGGTCAGCGGTGACATGACCGTTGGTTCCGAGGTGGCACTTCGCATCGACCAGACCTTGACCCAGGACGCTACCGGTACCATGGCTTACCTTGAGTTTGAAACCATGGGTATTGACCGGGTTCGTACCGAACGCAGTGTAGCATACATTGACCACAACACCCTGCAGTCCGGCTTTGAAAATGCCGACGACCACCGTTACATCCAGTCCGTAGCCAAAAAGCACGGCATTTACTTCTCCCGTCCCGGAAACGGCATTTGCCATCAGGTGCATCTGGAGCGCTTTGGCATTCCCGGCAAGACCCTGATCGGCTCCGACAGCCACACCCCCACGGGCGGCGGTATCGGTATGCTGGCTATGGGTGCGGGCGGCCTTGACGTAGCCGTTGCCATGGGCGGCGGTGCGTACTACATCACCATGCCCAAGATGTACAAGGTCAATCTGACCGGCAAGCTCCGCGATTTTGTAACGGCGAAGGACGTTTCCCTTGAGATCCTCCGCATTCTGTCCGTTAAGGGCGGTGTGGGCGCCATCATCGAGTGGGGCGGCGAGGGCATCAAGACCCTGTCCGTGCCGGAGCGTGCTACCATCACCAACATGGGAACGGAGCTGGGTGCTACCACCTCCATCTTCCCCTCTGACGAAATTACCCGCGACTTCCTCCGCGCCGAGGGACGTGAGGCAGACTACCGTCCCCTTTCAAGCGACCCCGATGCGGTTTACGATCGCGTCATTGACATTAACCTCTCCGAGCTTGAGCCTCTCATTGCCTGCCCCCACAGCCCCGACAACATTGTGAAGGTTTCTTCCCTTAAGGGCACCAAGGTGGATCAGGTGTGCATCGGCTCCTGCACCAACTCTTCCCTGCTTGATATGCTGAAGGTTGCCGCACTGCTCAAGGGCAAGACCATCAAGCCCTCCGTCAGCCTTTCCATCTCCCCCGGCTCCCGTCAGGTTCTCACCATGCTTGCCGATTGCGGTGCGCTCAGCGACATTCTGGCCAGCGGTGCGCGGGTGCTGGAATGTGCCTGCGGACCCTGCATCGGTATGGGCTTCTCCCCCAACTCCGGCGGCGTGAGTCTGCGCACCTTCAACCGTAACTTTGAGGGTCGTAGCGGCACGGCAGACGGACAGGTTTATCTGGTTTCTCCCGAGACGGCCGTTGCGGCGGCGCTGACCGGTGAGATCACCGATCCCATTCTCCTTGGTGAGATGCCCAAGATCCAGTTCCCCGACCAGTTCAAGGTGGATGACAGCGCGGTGCTGACCCCTGCCGACCCCGAGGAGGCAAAGAGCCTTGAGGTACTTCGCGGACCCAACATCAAGAAATTCCCCGACAGCTTCCCCCAGGAGGACACCTTGACAGCCACGCTTGCTCTCAAGGTGGGCGACAACATCACCACCGACCACATTATGCCGGCCGGTGCAAAGATTTTGCCCTACCGCTCCAACATTCCTCACCTGTCCCAGTTCTGCTTCGGCGTTTGCGACAAAACCTTCCCCGAGAGAGCCAAGGCCCTTGGCCGCTCCATCGTGGTAGGCGGCTCTAATTACGGTCAGGGCTCCTCCCGTGAGCATGCGGCGCTGGTTCCCCTGTATCTGGGCGTTCGTGCCGTAATTGCCAAGAGCTTTGCCCGCATCCACGCGGCCAATCTGATCAACGCCGGCATTATGCCCCTGACCTTCAAGAATCCCGAGGATTACGAGAAGGTTGCCGAGGGAGACACTCTGTCCCTCTCCGGCGTTTACGCCGGCATGGAGAGCGGCGAGATCACCCTGAAGAACGAGACCAACGGAGCGATCATTCCCCTGACCTGCTCCTTTACCGAGCGGCAGACCGCCATTCTTAAGGCGGGCAGCCTCCTCAGCTACACCAAGCAGTTAGGAGAATAAGTCATGGCAAATTTTGAGAAAGAGATCGAGGCGGCGGTCGAACAGTTCCGCACGCTGATTACCGAGCAGCTCGCCAGAGAAGAAAAAATGGAAGCCGGCGCGGCCAAGAAGAATTTTGACGGTAGTGAGAAAATTGTCATCGGTGTTTGCGGTGGCGACGGCATTGGTCCCATCATTACCGCCGAGGCGGAGAGAGTGCTCCACTTCCTTCTGAAGGACGACGTAACCGCCGGTAAGGTAGAGATCCGAACCATTGAGGGTCTTACCATTGAGAACCGCATGGCCCTTGGCTGTGCCGTTCCCCCCGACACGCTGGCCGCCATCAAGGAGTGCGACGTGCTCCTGAAGGGCCCCACCACTACGCCCAAGGGCGGCACTATGGAGAGCGCCAACGTAACCCTCCGACGCGAGCTGGATCTGTTTGCCAACGTGCGCCCCGTAAGCGTTCCCGAGAAGAATATCGACTGGATCTTCTACCGTGAGAACACCGAGGGTGAGTACGTGCTGGGCAGTCGCGGCGTGGAGATTCCCGGAAAGCTGGCTATGGACTTTAAGGTAACCACCACCGAGGGCACCAAGCGCATTGCCCGCGCGGCCTTTGAATATGCCAAGGCCAACGGCAAGACCAACGTAGCTATCGTTACCAAGGCCAACATTATGAAAAAGACCGACGGTAAATTTACCGCTCTCTGCCACGAGGTAGCCGAGGATTACCCCGAAATTGTAGCCGAGGACTGGTACATTGACATTATGACCGCCAACCTGGTAAACGAGAACATCCGTCATAAGTTCCAGGTATTCGTGCTCCCTAACCTGTACGGTGATATCATCACCGACGAGGCGGCACAGATCCAGGGTGGTGTCGGCACGGCGGGCAGCGCCAACATCGGCGACCGCTATGCCATGTTCGAGGCCATCCACGGCACCGCGCCCCGTATGATCGAGGAAGGCATTGGCGACTACGCCAACCCCGCCAGCATTCTGAAGGCGACGGAAATGATGCTCCGCCACATCGGTAAGATCGCCGAGGCGGACAAGCTGGCCCGCGCCATGCAGATCTGCGATACCGAGGCTAAGGTCGTTGTTACCGGCAACCGCGACGGTGCTACCTGCCGCGAGTACGCCGACTATCTGATGGAAACGGTACAAAAGATATAATAATTACGCGGGGGACTTTCTTTGTAAAAAGAAAGTCCCCCTTTTTAGTTTTTGGTGGAGCTTTTTTCAAAAAGCTCCCGATGGGTTCGGGGCGAGGAGCCCCGAGTATCGGCGTTTTCTTTTTGCTTAGCTTTTTCTTTTGCGCCTACGGTCTCAAAAGAAAAAGCGCCGAACAGCAAGCAGAAATGAACCACCGACAGTAATTTGCTTTCTATGTAAGTCCTCTCTTTTAAAGAAAGCTCCCATTTCCTAAAGAACAAAACGAAACAGAAAAAGGTCATTGCAAAGACTATTCTTTGCAATGACCTTTATTGGTCTTCATATTCTTGGAATTCGACAAACACTGCACTCATTCTTAACAAAAAACGGTATGACCCCGAAAAATTGTAAATATTGACCACGAGTTTTATATAAGACTTTACAACCAGATGTCTTTTTAGTACAATAAAATAAAGAATCTATTATAAAAGCAGAAAGGAGCCATTATGGGAGCTTGGGGACACAAATTGTACGATGACGATTTCACATCGGACATTCGTGATTACTACAAGGAGCAATACAACAAAGGAAAAAGCAACGAAGAAATTGTACTCGCCTTGAAAGAAGACAATGCCGATTCGTTGACCGATGAGGAAGAAGCCCCTCTGTTTTGGTTCGCTTTGGCAGACACTCAATGGGATTACGGCGTGGATGATGTGGAAGCGAGAGAGAACGCCTTATTCCATTTGCGTTCGAAAACCGATCTTCAGCGCTGGGAAGAAGCCGGC
>JAGARU010000148.1 GCA_017622085.1 Clostridia bacterium
AATATCCGTATGTTATCATCCCCATGTATGGCGCACCCCCGATGCTGCTCACGCGGAATCTCTTGTATACCGCCATCACCCGTGCCAAGCGCATGGTGATTTTGGTGGGACGCGAGGACATCGTGGCCACCATGGTGCAGAATAACCACCAGACGCTGCGCTATACGGGACTCGTGCACCGCTTGTTGGCTGAATAGGAGGATCTATGGGAAAGCCGCAGCGAATTTCGTTTGCCAAAGGACTTCTGTTTTTGCTGTTCCCGCCGACTTGTGTGGGATGCGGCGAGCTGATGCCGTGGCGCGAAGGACAGGACGAGGTGTTTTGTCCTGTGTGCCGAGAGGCTTGGCAACAGGGCTTTCTTCCTGCATCCGAAAATATGGTGCGCCGTGAAGATGGCCTTACGCTTGTCTCTCTCGTGAAATATCACTCGGGAAAAACCGACGGTGTTCCCGAAAAGCTCATCTACCGCATGAAGCATAAAAACGAGCGGCGCGTGTTCTCTTACGTTGCCAAAGCCCTGGCTCCCATACTGGAGGATGCGGTATCACGCATGGAACCGCGACCCGAGGAGCTGATCATCACTTATCCGCCGCGCCGTCCGTCGGCGGTTCGCAAGGAGGGCTTTGACCAGGCGGAGCAGCTGGCGTTGGCGCTGTCGCGTGAGACGGGATGGCCGACGGATGCGCTGCTTCTGCGTACCCGAAAACGGAAAAAGGCGCAAAAATCCTTGGATGCCGCCGAACGACAAGCAAACGCCAAGGATGCTTACCGTATAGATGCCAAAGAAGGCGAGCTTGCGGGCGCGACGGTGATTTTAGTGGACGACGTCCATACGACGGGCGCAACTCTGTCGGCTTGTGCAAAGCTGTTGCTTGCGGCGGGAGCGGATGCCGTTTTGCTTGTGACCGTGGCAAGAACTACGCAAAATATCCCCGATCTCCCGGAGGAGCCTAAATTTTAAAAAAGTCATTGACAGAGTGCATAAGTTTGTGATATAATATAAGCGGAATAGTATTTCCATTTAAAAATTCACGATACGGACGGGAGGTGAGACGGTGTTTGACAATCTGAAACGGGATTTAAAGAGAGATATTGCCATTGATTTCGGTACGGCAACGGTGCTTGTGTACGTGGAAGGTCGCGACATCGTTCTCAAGGAGCCTTCTGTCGTGGCGGTGGACGTATCCACGGATCACGTGGTCAAGGTAGGGCGGGATGCCATGGAGTTGCAGGGCAGAACCCCCGAGCATATCGAAACCATTCGTCCCATGAAGGACGGCTCCATCAGCCAGTATGAAGTCACGCTGCAAATGCTGAAATATTTTATCCGCCGTGCCAGCGGAAAGACATGGATCCCACCCCGTGTCATGATTACGGTGCCTTCGGGAATTACCGAGGTGGAAATGCTGGCCGTGATGGAGGCTTCCCGTGAAGCGGGTGCTCGTCGCACCTATCTGATCGAAGAGGCCAAGGCCGCCGCACTGGGCGCTAATCTGGACATTTCCTCGGCCGAGGGCTCCATGATCGTCAATATTGGCGGTGGGGTGACCGATGTTGCCGTGTTGTCCATGGGCGGTATTGTGGTGTCGGATTCCATCAAGGTTGGCGGTGACCGATTCGACGAAGCCATTGTCAGCTATATCCGCCGCCGTTATGGAATTCTCATCGGCGAGCGCACCGCCGAGGACATCAAGATCCGCATCGGCGAGGTGTTTGAGCACGAAAAGCCTTTGTATATGCGTGTGTGCGGACGGTCTCTCAGCGAAGGAACACCCAAGGAAGTGGTTATTTCCTCCAAGGAAACCATTGAGGCTGTGTCCGAGCCGTTGACGGCGATCCTCGACTCGATCTGCATGATCATTGAAACCATGCCGCAGGAGCTGTTTTCGGAGATTTCCCGCAAGGGGATGGTGCTCACGGGTGGCGGAAGTCTTCTGCACGGACTGGATCGTCTCATTGAGCACGTGACGGGGGTACCCGCAAGACTTGCGAGAAAGCCCATCAGCAGCGCTGTGTTGGGTGCGGGCAAGCTACTGCCGTATCTCGACAAAATGCCCGAGGGGCTTGTCAGTCTGCCTGCCAAAATGCGATAAATGCCATGCAAAACGGGATCTCGGGGTTGCCTCGGATCCCGTTTTTTGTAAGCTGTTGCTTGCAGCCGCACGGCGGCCAATGTCGCGCGACACGCTCCGTATCTGTGTTCATCACCCGATGGGCAGTATTACGGTAAATTGTTGTTTAGTGTAGTAAGCTCGCGCCGCAAGGCGCATATCGAGCCGCCTTGCGGCATATCGAACCGCGAAGGTCATGCCGAGCGGTATATCGAGCATCTCGGGAGAAACCGAGATGCATATCGATGAAAAA
>JAGARU010000149.1 GCA_017622085.1 Clostridia bacterium
AGGCGCAAAAGAAAAGGCTTGGCGAAAAGAAAACGCCGTGTACGTGGGGCTCCGCGCCCCACACCCGCGCGAGCTTTTTAAAAAAAGCTCGACCAAAAATTGTTGTTTTCGACACCCTCGTGTGATCGTGCGCGCTTACAAGTGATCAAGCGGCGATCTCGCCAGCGGGGGCTTCCCCGCAAAAAAGCGAGGCAAAAAACTAAATTTCGGTGCCGTCACCCTTGGGTGGTCGTGTGCGGCCGGAAATGAAGATATCCCACCAAACATATAAAAATAATAGGAGGTAAACCGTGAGCATTTACAAAACTTTGGCCACGTTGAAGGTTAGTAACGTTTCCTTAGGCGCCGATCACTTCGGTGGAGGCGTGAAGGATGGACTGGCCGAGCGGATTTTAGACGCATATACCGACTTCGGCGGCAATTTTATTGATACCGCCAACCTCTACGGCCGCTGGATGCCCGGCGGAGCAAATCTCAGTGAGCAGTTCCTTGGCCGTTGGATGAAAAAGACCGGCAAGCATCCCATCATTGCCACCAAGGGCGGCCACCACGACCTGCACGATGCCTCCCACAAGCGCTTGGGCGAGGCGGACGTTCGGTGGGATTTGGAGAGCAGTCTTGCCACCTTGGGCGTGGACACCATCGATTTTTACTGGCTCCATCGGGACGACCTGAGCCTGCCCATCGGCACAATTCTCGAGATGCTGGAGAGCTTTGTGCGCGAGGGAAAGATTCGCCATTACGGTGCCTCCAACTACACCGCCGCCCGTCTGCGTGCGGCGGAGGAATATGCAAAAGGCCATGGGCTCCAAGGCTTTTCGGCCGTTTCCAATCAGCATAGCGTTGCTAAGGTAAACCCCGGTGCCAACACCAACCCCGATCCCACGCTGGTCATTACGGGGGAGGAGGAACTGCAGTTCCACCGCGCCAGCGGCACACCGCTGATTCCCTTCCAAGCGACCGCCCGCGGCTATTTTGCCAAGCTGGCATCGGGCAATCCCCTCTCGCCGGAGCTGATGGCGGCCTACGGCGGCGAGGAAAATCTTCGTCTTTATGAGGCCTTGGCCAAGGAGGCCGAGGCGCGTGGCTATAGCCTGCAAACGGTGGCCTTGGTGGCGGTTACAAGGGAGAGCTTCCCCGTAATTCCCATCACCAGCGTGCGGAACGAGGAGCAGCTTTCCGACGTGTTCCGCGCCATGGAGCAGATTGCCAGAGAAACACAGAGTAATCCTATCTAAATACAAGGAATAGGGAGAATAAGATGAGCATTGATAACATACTGTTTGATTTGGACGGCACCTTAACCGATCCCGGCCTTGGCATTACCAACTCCGTTTGGTACGCGCTGAAGCTGAGAAACATCCAGGTTGCCTCCCGCGAGGAGCTGTACCGCTTCATTGGCCCGCCGCTTCTCAACTCCTACATGACCTACTACGGGCTGACGGAGGAGGATGCGCGGCAGGCAATTACGGATTTCCGGGTGTATTTTGAGGAGTCCGGCATTTTTGAAAACGAGATCTATGAGGGCATTCCGGAGATGCTTGCCGCCTTGGTTGCGTCGGGCAAGCGGGTGTATCTTGCCACCTCCAAGCCGGAAAAGTATGCGCGGATGATTCTCGACCACTTTGATCTGACCAAATATTTCACCTTTATCTGCGGCAACACCATGGCGGAGGATCGTCATAAAAAGGAGGACGTGATCGCTTTTATCCGGGAGTCCTGCCCGGAGGTGCGCTCCGATAACTCGGCCATGGTCGGTGACCGCGTCTACGATATTGAGGGCGGCCGATTCCACGGGATGCAAACCGTGGGCGTTACCTTCGGCTATGCCCAGCCCGGCGAGCTGGAGGATTCTCCTGCCACGCATATCGCCCATACCGTCTCCGAGCTGACCGATATCTTGCTGAACATGTAATTTGCGCACGCTCTCCATCAAAGCCTCTCCTACAAAAAGAAAACACTTCGCCAGCCGCCCCACAGGGGCGGCATTTTTTATGCCGTGGCGCATAAATATAGATAAAAACGCGGGCGGGGGCGGGAAAATGGGGCTTGTGGCGGCGGTTCTGGTGCTTGGAGTAATTTTTGTAAACGGCTGGACGGACGCGCCAAATGCCATCGCCACCTGCATTTCTACACGCGCCATGCCACCCGGGCGGGCGATGGGTATGGCGGCGGTATTCAATTTCCTCGGCGCCTGTGTGATGACCCGGCTGAGCCCGGCGGTGGTGACGACGGTGGGCACTCTGGCCGATTTCGGGGGGAATACCGGGCGGTCGCTGATCGCACTTTCGGCAGCTATGGGGGCGGTGGTCTTATGGGCGGTAGTTGCGTGGCGCTTTGGCATCCCCACAAGCGAGAGCCACGCGTTGGTGACGGGCATTTCCGGGGCGGCGGTGGCTCTGGGCGGCCAACTGAACCCGCAGGCGTGGCAAAAGGTGGTTGTCGGCTTGGCTTTGTCGGTTTTCCTTGGCTTTGGGCTGGGCTTTTTGCTCACGCGTTTCCTTGCACGCCTTGCCGCCGGGCACGATCGGCTCCGTTGCGCCCGATGGTTCGAGGGCGGGGAAGTGCTGGGCGGCGCAGCCATGGCCTTTCTGCACGGGGCGCAGGATGGCCAAAAATTCATGGCGGTGCTCCTGCTGGTGGCCGCATTTGGCCGCGGGGAGAGCGTGTCTGCCTTCGTTGTGCCCCTGCCGCTGGTGCTTTTGTGCTCGGCGGTCATGGCCTTGGGCACGTCTGTGGGGGGAGGGCGCATCATTCGCTCGGTGGGGGTGGATATGGTGCGGCTTCGCCCCCATCAGGGCCTTGGGGCAGACGTAGCGGCGGGCGTGTGCTTGCTTTTCTCCACCCTGACCGGCCTGCCCGTCAGCACCACCCAGACCAAGGCCACCGCCGTTATGGGAGCGGGCGCTTCCATGGGGCTTCGTCGGGTCAACTGGCGTATTGCCAAGGAGCTGGTGCTCACGTGGGTCTACACCCTGCCCGGGTGCGGGGCGCTGGGATATTTGTTTGCGAGGATACTGTTGCTTTTTGCGGAGGTGTAGGGCTTGGCTCATGGAAAAAATCGATATTACGCACGCTTAGAGGAGCAGATGGGATGCTGTACCTCCTGCGCCGAGGCGGTGGGGAGGATGCTCCAGCGGGGGGATGACAGCGAGACTCTTTGCCGCCGCGCTCTTGCCCGCGCCGAGGCGATACGGCACGAAATCGGGGATGCCCTCGCGCGGGAATTCATGCCTCCCATGGATCCGGAGAAGCTTCTGGACCTGTCCGAGCACCTGCGGACGCTGACCGCCTCCCTTGGGGACGTTCCCCGCCTGACGGGTGGAGAACGGACCGGGGAGCTTGCCCTCTGGCAGGCGGTGGCGCCGTGCCTCCCACCGCTTGCGCGGGCGGTGGCCGTCTTAGACAGCAAGCGGCCGGAGCCAGCTTTGGAGGCTGTCCGCGCTGTGTTCGCCTGCGCTGTCCAAGCGGACGATGCCCATCGCAGGCTTACCCGCGAGCTTTTCTGCCGTCCGCTGTCGCCCCAGATGCTGACCGTAAGCCTCCATGCCTATGAATCCCTCCGCCGCGTTGTTGCCGTCACCCGCCGTGCCGCCCACCACGTGGAGCAAATCCTTCTTCGCCGGGGATAGGCGCCCCCAAAACAAGAAGCCCCCCTCGCGGCCATGGGCCGCGAGGGGGGCTTCTTCTCAAAAACGATCGTATTAAAGCTTGTTGCGCTGGATCTTTCCGCTGATGGTTTTGGGAAGGCTGTCGCGGAATACGACCACGCGGGGGTACTTGTAGGGAGCGGTGTGATCCTTGACATACTTCTGGATCTCCTTTTTCAGCTCCTCGGTGGGCTCCGTACCCTTGGTCAGCACGATGCTGGCCTTAACGATCTGGCCGCGCACCTCGTCGGGAACGGCGGAAACGCCGCACTCAAGCACGTAAGGAAGCTCCATGATCACGCTCTCGATCTCGAACGGGCCAATGCGGTAGCCGGAGGACTTGATCACGTCGTCTACGCGACCCACGTACCAGAAGAAACCGTCCTCATCGCGCCAAGCCGTGTCGCCGGTGTGGTACATGCCGTCGTGCCATGCCTCCGCCGTCTTTTCCGCGTCGCGGTAGTAGCTGTGGAACAGACCGCAGGGGATGCTCTTGTCGGTGTGGATGACGATCTCGCCCACCTCGCCGGTGGCAACGGAATTGCCGTCGGCATCCACAACGTCAAGGTCAAACTGGGGAGAGGCCTTACCCATAGAGCCGATCTTGGGCGTGGTGCCAACCAGGTTGGCGATGGCAAGGGTGGTCTCCGTCTGGCCGAAGCCCTCCATGATCTCGAGGCCGGTGGCCTCCTTGAACTTCTTGAACACCTCGGGATTCAGCGCTTCACCTGCGGTGGTCATATGATGAATGGAAGAAAGATCGTACTTGGCCAGATCGCCGCGGATCAGCATGCGGAGCATGGTAGGCGGCGCACAGAAGGTGGTGATGTTGTATTTGGCGAACATGGGCAGAATGTCGTTTTCGTCAAAGCGGTCAAAGTCGTAAACGAACACCGCGCCCTCGCACAGCCACTGGCCGTACAGCTTGCCCCAAAGGGATTTGCCCCAGCCGGTGTCGGAGATGGTCAGGTGCAATCCGTCTCTCTCGCAGCAGTGCCAGTACTTGGCGGTCACGTAGTGGCCAAGGGCATAGGTGTGCTTGTGAGCGGCCATTTTGGGATTTCCGGTGGTGCCGGAGGTAAAGAACATCAGGGCAACCTCGTCGCCGGCGGAGGCATCCTCCGGGCGCACGAACTTGCGGGTAAACAGGCTGTACTCCGCGTCAAAGTTATGCCAGTCGCCGCGCTGACCGCCCACCATGATCTTGGTGATGGGCCAATCGCACTTGGCGGCGGCGGCCGCCGCGATGTCGGCGGTGTCACCGTCTGCGGTGCAGACGATGGCGGTAACGCCTGCGGCGTTGTAGCGGTACTCAAAGTCGTGCTCCTTCAGCTGGTTGGTGGCGGGGATGGCTACCGCGCCCAGCTTGTGGAGAGCAACCATGGCAAACCAGAACTGGTAGTGGCGCTTGAGCACCAGCATAACCTTATCGCCGCGCTTGATGCCCAAGGACTTGAAGTAATTGGCGCACTGGTTGGAGTGGTGCTTGATGTCCTTGAAGGTGAATCGGCGCTCGGTACGGTTTACGTCCAGATGAAGCATAGCCAGCTTGTCGGGGTACTTGTCGGCGATCTTATCGACGATATCAAAGCCGAAGTTGAAGGTGTCGGTGTTCTGGAACTCGATGTTCTTCAGCGCACCCTGCTCATCCTCGGTGCAGGTAATGAACTTCTCGCAAACCAGGGGCTCGGAGGCCTTGGCGGTGACCAGACTGCGGCGAACCAGCTCCTCCTTGGTGCTCTCACCGGGCAGAACCACCGCGCAGAACACGCAGTCGTGGCCGTCAACGGCGATCATACCGTGGGGGGTGGAGGAGTTGTAGTAGATGCTGTCGCCTTCTTCCAGAACCTCCGTGTGGTTACCGATCTGCACTTTCAACTTACCGGAGATTACCAGGTCAAACTCCTGACCGCTGTGGGTAGCCAGATGGATGGGCTTGTTTTGCTGAGAGGGGTCGAATTCGTAGCGAACCCAGTAGGGCTCAGCGATCTTGTCACGGAACTTGGGGGCCAGATTGACAATGCGAATGCCATCTTCCTCGGCGGTCTGCTGACCCTTACCCTTGCGGGTAACGGTGTAGGAGGTCAGGTGGGCGCCGCTGTGACCCTCCAGAAGGTCGGTCATACCAATGCCGAAGGCAAGGGCACACTTGTGGATGAAGCTGAAGGGGAAGTCCAGCTTGCCGGCCTCATACAGGCGGTATTCGTTCAAGGATACGGCGGTTTTTTCCGCCATTTCTTCCTCACTAATACCCTCGATCTCGCGCATTTCGCGAATTCGCAGGGCCATCTCCAAAAGTTTTTCGTTACCAGTGTTCGGCATAGGGTTATCCTCCTTTAAAAAACAAAACGCACCCGTCTCAAAAGTAAAAACTTTGAGACGGATGCGATAAAATCAAACATCCGCGGTACCACTCAAATTGCAACCAAACGGTTACCGCCTTACGGAATCCAACAATTCCTTGGCCGTCACGTGGCCGCTACGGGAAGGATTACTGACCTGACTGTGTCAGGCGTTGGCTCTTCCGGCTCGGAAGGGATGGGTCAAACAAGCACCTCCGCTACCGACTCACACCACCCGTCGGCTCTCTTGAAGCGAAGCGAACTTAACCGTCTTCGTCATTGCTTTGGTTAGGATTATAGCACACCCCAAAAATCTTGTCAACCCCCTTGACGAAAAAAATTTTGCTCTCTACTGAACAGAAGTGATCGAGCCGCCCGACGGGCGGCGGGAAGCCCCGCGGGATCACATGTAAGCAAGCACGATCACACGAGGGTAGCGTTAATTTTTGGTCAAGCTTTTTTTAAAAAGCTTGCGCGGGTGTGGGGCGCGGAGCCCCACGTACACGGCCTTTCTTTTTTGCCGAGCTTTTTTCTTTGGGCCTTCTGCCTCCAAAGAAAAAAGCGTGAAGGAAGAAGTGCAACCGCCACGGCTACCGCCGGAGGAGGCACATGGGTAGCCTTCTCCAGCGGAGAAGGGGGACCACCGATAGGTGGTGGATGAGGAGATCATTCTCTGCACAGCTAATATTTGATGTGCG
>JAGARU010000150.1 GCA_017622085.1 Clostridia bacterium
GAGAGAGAGTGCGTCCCTAACAATCCGCTATCGTGGGCGAACCCGACGGATGACGGTACGCAAGAGTGTTTCCTCCGCCGGTAGCCGTGGGGGTTGTGCTGATTGTTCGACGCCTTTTCTTTTGAAGCCGCAGGCGCAAAAGAAAAGGCTTGGCGAAAAGAAAACGCCGTGTAAGGAGCTTTCGCTCGCTGCGGCGAGCGAGGAGCCTCCGCGGCTCCAGCGCGCAAGCTTTTTAAAAAAAGCTTGACCAAAAATTATTATTTTTGCGTGAGCGTGTGCGCTGACGTGTGGATGCGCCGATTTCAGATGACGCGGGGGGTATCCGCTACGCGGATTTCACGATAAAAGTCCCGATGTGCGTTCGGAGTGCCGGCAACAACCGAGCATTTTTGCCCCATGGGCAGGGGCTTTTTATCCATGGTGGTAATGACGCCGCCGGCCTCCGTCAAAAGGAGCATACCCGCCGCATAATCCCAGGGAGACAGCATCAATTCGAAGAACAGGTCGTACCGCCCGGCGGCCAAGTAGGCCAGATCCAGTGCGGCAGAGCCGCTCCGGCGCAGGTCCCGTCCGGCCAAAAGGAGCTTGGCAAAGATATCCATGGTCAGCGGCCACGTCTCGCTCTTGCGATACGGATCCGTGCCCACGATGATCAACGAGTCCCGCAGGCCGTGGCCGGTAACGGAAAGCTTAGTGCTCTTACCTTTCCGATGGGAATACGCGCCTTTGCCCTTGACGGCAGTAAACAGCTCCTCCCGATAGGGGTCGTAAATAAAGGCATAGGTGGTTTCCCCGCCCTCGCAAAGTGCCACGGAGATACAGCTATGGCCGACGCCGTGGATGAAATTGGTGGTTCCGTCAATGGGGTCGATGATAAAGGTAGGCGCATCGGTAAGCACGTGCACCTCGTCCTCCTCCGCCAGATACTTGACCCCCGGCAGAAGGGCAGACAGCCGTTCCGTTAAGAACTTCTGCACCGCCAAGTCGTAGGCGGTAACAAAATTCACGTCGCCGGGCTTGACCTCCGTGACGCGCTCCACGTCGTGGGAGTCGGTCATGATCTTGCCGGCTTCCTTCATAATTTCGATTACAGACTCTTCAAAGCTCATTTTTCTCTCTCCAACAACTCTAAATTGCGCAAAATAGGCGCTTTTCCCCGCCACGCGAAGGGGCGGGCATTAAACTCCCCGTCCGTCAGGCTCTCTACGTAGTCTTTCGTCAGTCGGGAGATCGTATCCTCTAAAAAATACGGAATGGGCGTGCGGATCGCCCCCGTAGCCATGGCTTTTTTGGTATAGGGGCACACGTTCTGGCACACGTCGCAGCCCCAGGCTGAGCCGAGGGCAAGGACGGCGGCGGCCTCCTCCGGGGTAAATTCCCCCTTTTTCTGGGTGACGGCAGACATACATTCCCGCTTTGAGCCGCCCTCCCGCATGCAATCCGAGGGGCAAGCCTTCGCGCAAGCGCCGCAGTGCAGGCACGCCTGCACGGGCCGCGGCTCCGCCGCGGAGAGGCCCAACAGGGCCGGCGGCGCGTCGGTGATCAGCTCCGCTACGTACACAAAGGAGGCGTACCGAGGGTGGATCAAAAGCCCGTTGTCTCCAATGAGCCCCAAGCCGCACCGGGCCGCCCCATTCACCTCATCCACCGGGGAGTGGTCGGTAAAGCCGCAGAAGCGATACCCGGGATAGGCGGCGGAAAGCCGCTCCGTTAACCGGCGGTACAGCCCCTCAAAATAACCGTGATAATCCCGCACGGAGGCGTAGACGGACAAATTCTCCGGCGTCACACCGCCGTGGTAGGGCAAAATCATAAAAATCGCCGTAGCATCGGCCGTCAAGCCGTTCTTTTCCAACAGATACGGCTTCAGAATCCGACAGTGGCGCAGGGACAGCGCCCCGTAGGTATCAATGTGCTCCTCCGCTAACAGCTCCGGCAAACGAACGTCCATCGCATCCTCCCGCAAAAAAATCTTCGTCTTATTTTATCACGCGGGAGGCGGCCTTGGCAACGGAAATCCGCAAAAAATACGAAAAATCCGTTGAAAATGCACCGGAATTTTGGTATACTGTAAGGAGAGTACCTTGGAAAGGAACGGACAGAGCATGGCAGAAGCAAAAAAAGACAAAAAAGTGAAATACGACGATCAGGTCATTTCCTCCCTGAAGGGCGCGGATCGCGTGCGGAAACGCCCGGCCGTTATCTTCGGCTCGGACGGTCTGAAGGGCTGTCAGCACTCCTTCTTCGAGATCCTGTCAAACTCGGTCGACGAGGCGAAGGAGGGTTACGGCGACAAGATCTACGTAACTGCCTACAAAAATCACGTAATTGAGGTGGACGACCACGGCCGTGGCGTGCCGCTTGACTATAACGAACGGGAAAAACGCTACAACTGGGAGCTGGTCTACTGCGAGCTCTACGCCGGCGGCAAGTACAACAACAACGAGGGCGGCGCCTACGAATTCTCTCTTGGCCTTAACGGCCTCGGCGCCTGCGCCACTCAGTACAGCTCCGAATTTATGGACGTTTACTCCTACAACGGCGAGCAGCTGTCGGAGATCCACTTTAAAAAGGGTAATCCGATCGGAAAACTGGAAAAACGCCCCTTGGAGCGCAAGGAGCGCCGCACCGGCACCCTCACCCGTTGGAAGCCCGACCTTGAGGTATTCAACGATATCAACATTCCGAAGGACTTTTACGTCACCACCCTCCGCAAGCAGGCGGTGGTAAACGCGGGGCTCTCCTTTGTGTTCCGCTTTGAAGAGGAGGACGGCTCCTTCTACGAGGAGACCTTCTGCTACGAAAACGGCATTTCCGACTACATTGCCGAGCAGGTGGGCGACACGGCCCAGACCGCGCCCGTGCTGTGGAAGCTGGAAACCAAGGGCCGCGACCGCGCGGACAAGGAGGACTACCGCTTAAAGGCGGAGGTGGCCTTCTGCATCTCCAGCAAAATGCCCTTCCTCGAATATTACCACAACTCCAGCTACCTGGAGCACGGCGGCTCCCCCGACAAGGCCGTGCGGCGCGCCTTTGCCTACGCGGTGGATCGGTACATCCGCCAATCGGGCAAGCAGGGCAAGAACGACTCCAAGATCACCTTCTCCGACATTGAGGAGAGCTTGGCCCTGGTCATCAACAGCTTTTCCACCCAGACCTCCTACGCAAACCAGACCAAGGAGGCCATCACCAACAAGTTCATCGAGGACGCCCTGACCGACTTCCTTAAGGAAAAGCTGGAGATCTTCTTCGCCGAGAACGCGCTGGACACCGAGACCTTCATCAACCAGGTCATCGCCAACAAAAAAGCGCGCGAAACCTCGGAAAAGACCCGAATCGACGTAAAAAAGAAGCTGGCCACCAGCAACGACGTGACCAGCCGGGTAGAAAAATTTGTCAACTGCCGCTCCAAGGACCCCAGCATCCGGGAGCTGTATATCGTAGAGGGTGACTCGGCGCTGACCTCCTGTAAGCTGGGACGGGCGGCCGAGTTCCAGGCCATCATCCCCGTGCGCGGCAAGACCCTCAACTGTCTGAAGGCCTCCTACGACCGTATTTTCAAGAGCGACATCATCGTGGACCTTCTGAAGGTCATCGGCTGTGGCGTGGAGATCAAGGCCGGAGGCAAAAAGGATACCGAATCCTTTGATCTGAGCCGCCTGCCCTGGAGCAAGATCATCATCTGCACCGATGCGGACGAGGACGGCTTCCAGATCCGCACCCTCCTTCTGACGGTGTTCTACCGCCTGCTGCCCTCCCTCCTGTCCGAGGGCAAGGTGTACATTGCGGAGTCGCCGCTGTATGAGATCACCACCGCAAAGGAGATTCTCTTTGCTTATAACGAGCCCGAAAAGGCCGAGATCGTGAAAAAGCTGGGCAGCACCAAGTATACCCTCCAGCGCTCCAAGGGTCTTGGTGAGAACGAGCCGGACATGATGTGGAAAACCACCATGAACCCCGCCTCCCGCCGCCTGATCCGGGTGACCCCCGACGAGGCGCGCAAGACCGCGTGGATCTTTGAGACCCTCCTCGGCGACGATCTGGAGTCGAGAAAAGCCTTCATCACCGCCCACGGCGCCGAATATCTGGCGGAGGCCGACATCTGATGCGGGGCGCAAAGCTTTACATGGAAGGTGGCGCGGAGCTTGTCTATGAGCTCCGCGCCCTTTTGGAGCTGGAGGGCTACCCCATCGCCGCCACCTATGAGGAGGCGGACGGAATTTTGTGCCACACCCACTCCATTCCCGACGGCGAAAAGCCCTGCCTTGCCGTGGGCGAGGACGTGGATTATGCCTCCGTCCTTGCCTTTGCGGAGAATCTTTCCGCCGCCCTGTGGGAAGAGCGGCAGGCACAGGCAGAGCAATCGGCCAACCGGCCCCTCCGCCCTACGCTGAACGCCGTGCGTCGCACCGTGCGCGCGGGCGGCCGAAGCGCCACTCTGACCGAGCGGGAATTCGCCCTCTTTGCCCGATTGTACGAGGCCAAGGGCACTCCCGTCGCCCGTGAGGAGCTCCATCGCGCCCTCTGGCCGGAGGGCACGTCTGTAAAGGAGGTAGACGTTTACGTTTGCTACCTTCGCGAAAAGCTGACACCCGTCCTTGGCCCCGCCCATATCCGCGCCGTCCGCGGCGTGGGATACAAGTACGAGGAGTAGAGGCCAATTCCGGGGGCTTTTTGCGGGGAGGGCCCCGCGGCCAGCCGGGAAGGCCCGGAGGCCAAGCTTCGGCGTTTGCTCACTTGTAAGCGCGCATGATCACACGAGGGTAGCGTTAATTTTTGGTCGAGCTTTTTTTAAAAAGCTCGCGCGGGCGTGGGGCGCGGAGCCCCACGTACACGGCATTTCTTTTTTGCAAAGCTTTTTTCTTTGTGCCTACGGTCTCAAAGAAAAAAGCGTGAAGCAAGCCGCTCAACCGTCATGGCTATCGCCGAAGGGGGGCGCTACAGAAAGCCTTCTCCAGCGGAGAAGGGGGACCACCGATCGGTGGTGGATGAGGAGATCATTCTCTGCGCAGCTAATACTTGATGTGCAATCTCCGTTTTTCTGTTGGTAAGTTACTTATTTTAAGGACAACCAGGTCTGTGCTCTCATTTTATATATGTCGGCATAATGCTCTCCTCATCCGTCGGCTTCGCCGCCACCTTCTCCGCTGGAGAAGGCTTTCTGGTGCGTCTCCTCCGGCGGTAGCCGTGGCGGTTGAGCCACTTGTCTTTTGAAGCAAAAGGCCCAAAGAAAAAAGCTTTGCAAAAAAGAAATGCCGTGTAAGGAGCTTTCGCTCGCTGCGGCGAGCGAGGAGCCTCCGCGGCTCCAGCGCGCAAGCTTTTTAAAAAAAGCTTGACCAAAAATTAACGATGCCCGCGGGGGCTTCCCCGCCCACGCCCAAACAAAAAAAGACGGCAGTGCCGTCTTGATTGTGCGTAAAAAGATAACCCACCGGGCCGTGTAGAATAGCGATGAACGGACCCTGCATAAGCAAGGCGGTGTCCTCTCACGCAAATTTTACTGCTTCCAACATCCGTACGCAGTAGGCATACGGGAGGCCTGCACACATTGTCGTGAATATGGACTCCTTTCGTCGATCGTGGGCCCAAATTGCCACTCTATCACGAGCCGGGTAGGAAACCACTCTTAGTTTATTCGCCTGATCTGCCTTTTATGCGGCGATCATTCCTTTTCTTCTTCGCCGTCGTAGTCGAAATCGCTGAACTCGTCGTCGAAGAGGTCCGCAACGCGGTCAAATTCCTCGTCGTCCTCGATGGTAACCAGCATTTCCTCGCCGTCCTCATCCAGCTCGCGGCGGAGGATTACGTATTCCTCGGGCGCGTCCTCAGGCTGAAGGGCAAAGTAAACGTTGCCGTCCAGCTCGCAGCTTGCAAGAAGCTCAAAGTTGGACTCAATGCCGGTCTCCTCGTCGGTCAGGGTGTAAATGAAATCATCCTTCATTTCTTCTGCCATTGTATACTCCTTTGCGCATATGCGCTTATGATCGATCACTCACGGGTCATCCCGTTGTATCTATATTCTACACGAAAATCGCCCCAAAGTCAAGAGGCAAATCACAAGATAAGAAAGGGACATGAAAATGGACGAACGTTTTATGCAAGAAGCCTTAGCCGAGGCTCGGCTGGCCGCCGCCATGGGTGAAGTGCCCGTGGGCGCCGTCATTGTGCGGGAGGGAGAGATCATTGCCCGCGCCCACAACACCCGGGAAACGGAAAAAAACGCCCTCCACCATGCGGAAATTCTGGCCATCGAGGCCGCCTGCCGTCACGTGGGCGGCTGGCGTCTGACGGATTGCACCCTCTACGTGACCCTTGAGCCCTGCCCCATGTGCGGCGGCGCCATTTTGAACGCCCGCCTCGGACGGGTGGTCTACGGTGCTAAGGATGCCTCCATGGGTGTTTTTGGCAGCGTGCTGAACTACAACGCCTACCCCCTTGGCTACAAGGTGCCCGTCACCTACGGGGTTCTGGAAACGGAAAGCCGCGCCCTGCTCCAAGCCTTCTTTGAGGCTGCCCGCAAGCGCAAAAAGCGGTAAATCCCGGACGCCTGGGGGCGCCAAGCAAATAACAATCCTGTGCGAATTTGAACGAGTTTCTTTGATATGCACCGGATATTATAACAATCCTGCATATTCCGGCAAAAGAGGCCGGAGATAAGCAACCCTCATGTTCACCGTGGTCACGGCCGGAGGAAACGCTCCCGTGGCAGGGGAGGGGCTTGCTCCTGCCGCCCGAATAAATAGAAAAACCGTCACGGCTACCGGCGGAGGAGACGCACCATCAAGCCTTCTCCAGCGGGGAAGGCTTTATTAGGCTCCCTCCGGGAGGGAGCTGGCGCCGAAGGCGACTGAGAGAGAGTGCGCCCCTGACAATCCGCTATCGTGGGCGAACCCGACGGATGCCGGCACGCTGGAGCGCCCCCTCCGGCGGTAGCCGTGACGATTATTTCACTTTGTCGGCGAAAGCGACGCTCCATTAGGCTCCCTTGTGTAACGGCCCAGGCCGGCTTCTCTTGCCCTCCGGGCAATTCACCTTCAGGGAGCTGGCACCGAAGGTGACTGAAGGATTGTTTTCTCTGCCTGTAGCCGTGGGGGTTGAGTGCCTCGTTCAACGCCTTTTCTTTTGAAGCAAAAGGCCCAAAAGAAAAGGCTTGGCGAAAAGAAAATGCCGTGTAAGGAGCTTTCGCTCGCTGCGGCGAGCGAGGAGCCTCCGCGGCTCCAGCGCGCAAGCTTTTTAAAAAAAGCTTGACCA
>JAGARU010000151.1 GCA_017622085.1 Clostridia bacterium
GAAGGGGGACCACGGTAGTGGTGGATGAGGAGATCATTCTCTGCACAGCTAATATTTGATGTGCAATCTCCGTTTTTCTTTAATAAGTTACTTCCCTTTAGGGCAACAAGGTCTGTGCTCTCATTTTATATACGTCGGCGCAATGCTCTCCTCATCCGTCGGCTTCGCCGCCACCTTCTCCCACAGGAGAAGGCTTAATGGGGCGCTTCCTCCGACGGTAGCCATGGCAGATGTGCTATTTGTTAGACGCTTTTTTCTTTGAGACCGCAGGCACAAAGAAAAAAGCTTTGCAAAAAAGAAATGCCGTGTACGTGGGGCACGCGCCCCACACCCGCGCAAGCTTTTTAAAAAAAGCTTGACCAAAAATTATGACGCCAGCGGGGGCTTCCCCGCCCGACACCTTCGGGGCTTCCCCGCCCAAACAAAAAGAAAGCCACCGCGGTGGCTTTCTTCCGATATTCCTAACGTATGGCGGGAATTACTCCTCAACGGGAGCTTCCTCAGTAGCCTCTACCTCGGGCTCGTCGCAATCGCAATCGCAAAGAACCTCGCCGTCGCAGCAGCCCTCAACGCACTCGTCGCAGTTGTTGTCGCACTCAAAGGTGATCTTGAAATACTTGGTAAAGAGCTTATAAAGGATCGCGCCGATGGCAAGTACGGCCAGAACAACCGTAGAGGTAATTGCCACGATCTTCAGGATGCTATCTTTCTTATTTTTTCCACACATGATATATATACCTCCGTATAAGAATTTTTATTGATGCACCTATAGTATACCACAATTTATGGGAAATGCAAACAAAAAACGAAAAAAATTTCCGAGCAATTGATTTTCCCCGCCGCCTGTGGTAAAATGAGGGGGAAAAAGGACGTTTTTTGGAGGAAAATGGCATGGGAAAGCTGATGGGAATTGATTTTGGAGACGTAAGAACGGGCGTGGCAACCAGCGACCCCACGGGGCTGATCGCCTCGGGCGCGGGCTGCATCCAGTCCACCAATTTGCGCCGCACCGCAGAGATCGCGGCGGAAATGGCTAAGGAAAAGGGCGTCACCGCCATCGTGGTCGGCCATCCCATTAACATGAACGGCACCCTCGGCCCCCGATCGGAGCGGGTTCGAGCCTTTGCGGCTATTCTCAGCGAGCTGACGGAGCTTCCTGTGATCCTTCACGACGAGCGCCTTTCCACCGCCCAAGCCCACCAGATGCTGAACCTGACCAGCACCCATGGCAAAAAGCGCAAGGCCGTCATCGACGAAATGTCCGCCTGCCTGATCCTGCAAAACTATATGGATCAGCAGAGAAATATGAAATAATTCGATTGTATATGGAATATTCAGATATTTACGTTCGGCGGATTCGTCAGCTTTGTAAGGAGCGGGGAATCGCGGTCAATCGGTTAGCTACGATGAGTGGCGTCAGGCAGTCTACACTGGATAACATTGTGCGCGGATTGACCAAAAACCCGCGGGTAAAGACGCTTCACAAGGTCGCCATCGCGTTTAATATGACGCTGGCGGAATTTTTGGATTTTTCCGAGCTGAACGCCTTTGAGTTCGATGAAAACGACGAGGACTAAGCAAGGTTGCAGTTGTATCATGAAAAAGCCATCACGCTTCCGCAAAATCGCGGGGTTGTGATGGCTTTTTCGGTTGGGCGGAGGGGAGCTCCGCCGTTTTTTGTCCTGCGTTGAGCTTTCGGCGGCAGACGGATCAACCGGCGCTGGGCTCGGTCTTTTTGCGGATGGCGCCCAGATAGAAGGGGGACAGAAGGTTGAGCACGCCGTCGGCAAGGACGGTCACGCCGAGAAAAATGGCGTATTTTACAGGATCCTCCGTCCGATAGCGCATCAGCGCGCCGGCCACAAGGGCAACGATAACGGTCGCCACCATTGCCACCCACCACAGGCCCAGTCCTGCCGCTTTGGCGCGCACGGACGTCTGCAGCTTGGCGCCGCAATCCAGCACCACAAGGAAGGACACGGTAACCGCAAAGTACTCCAAGGCCTCCTCGCGGAAGAAGAGAATGTAGCCTCCGGCCAGAACGCCCAGCACGGACAGAAGAATGCGACCGAAGAAGGACGCTCCGCGGCTCTTTGAGGCCAAGGTGAGCACGATCTCCACCACCGCCACCGCCGCCGTCAGTCCGCCTACGGCGTAGCACATGCCGTCAATGGACACCGTCGGGAACAAGATCAGGCAAACGCCCGCCCCGAATTGGAGCAGAGCAAACATCAAATACCCCCAGCCAAATTGCTTCAAGGCCATCAGTTGCTTTTTCATGTTGGTTCTCCTTTCAATATGTTTATGGAATGGAAATACGTGTTTTGCGTATCAAGGCTCTGCGGTTTTGTGCCCGCCGTGCCTCTTTCACTTTGTCAGCGAAAGCGACGCTCCATTAGGCTCCCTCTGGGAGGGAGCTGGCGCCGAAGGCGACTGAGGGATTGTTCCATTCGAATGTATCCGTGGCGGTTGTGCCACTTGTACGACGCCTTTTCTTTTGAAGCAAAAGGCCCAAAAGAAAAGGCTTGGCGAAAAGAAAATGCCGTGTAAGGAGCTTTCGCTCGCTGCGGCGAGCGAGGAGCCTCCGCGGCTCCAGCGCGCAAGCTTTTTAAAAAAAGCTTGACCA
>JAGARU010000011.1 GCA_017622085.1 Clostridia bacterium
AGGCTCCCTCCGGGAGGGGGCTGTCAGCGTATGCTGACTGGGGGAGCCTGCGTCCCTGACAATCCGCTATCGTGGGCGAACCCGACGGATGCCGGCACGCTGGAGTGTCTCATTCGTTTGTAGCCGTGGCGGTTGTGCCACTTGTACGACGCCTTTTCTTTTGACACAAAAGGCCCAAAAGAAAAGGCTTGGCGAAAAGAAAATGCCGTGTAAGGAGTCTTCGCTCGCTGCGGCGAGCGAGGAGCCTCCGCGGCTCCAGCGCGCAAGCTTTTTAAAAAAAGCTTGACCAAAAATTAACGCTGCCTCGGGTGAGTGTGTGCGCTGACGTGTGAGCAAGCGGCGAAGCTTGGCTGCCGGGGCTTCCCGGCAAAAAAAGCCGTGAAGGGCGAGCCCTTCACGGCAAAATTTTAGTTCTGAGGGATGTGCTTGAGGGTCTTTTCAACCAAGGTAGAGATCTTCGCCTTGCCGACGCCGAAGATGGGCGTCTCCAGCGTGTCGCAGATGGGCGCGATCCATTCCTCGCCGATGGAATCAATGCCGCCGCGCATACCGAGAATGGAGCCAACCGTTGCGCCGTTGCAGTCCGTATCAAAGCAGGCCTGAACCGCCATGCAAATGGAAGGTCCAAACTCACCCTTGCCGTAAAGAAGGGCAGCCGCCACGATCATGGCGTTGGAAATAGTATGGCACCAATCGTGGCTGTTCGTCTCGTCCCATTTCTCATGGATCTTTGCAAAGGCCTCCTCCTGGCTTACGCCACCGCGATAGTCCTCAACTACCTGCAGAATGGATTCGTACAGGCGGGAGGTGGCGGGAATCTCGCCGAGGCCGCCGAGGATAATATCCTCAATGGAGTCGGTCTTCGCAGCACAGGCGATCATGGCGGAAATAAACATCTCGCCGTAGATACCGTTCTTTACGTGGGAGATGGCCGCATCGCGCCAAGCCATATCCGCCGCAGTTTCCGGATCACCGGGGTTTACGTAGCCAAAGTAGTCGCCGCGGATCTGTGCGCCGATCCACTCGCGGTAGGGGTTCTTATAAACGGCCGAGGCGGGCGGTGCAAAGCCGCGGATAAAGTTACAGAAGGCTACGCGCTCGGCGGTGCAATAGGCGTCCTTGGGCTGAAGATTCAGCCAGATGTTGGCCACGTCCTGAGGGATAAAGTCCCGTCCGCAACGCTCAATAAGGATCTGGCCAAGAACGGTGTAGTTGGTGTCGTCGTCCCAAGGCATGCAGGTAACGGTGTCCGCGTAGCAACGACCCTTCAGCCAGAATTTGCTGTTGGCCGCAATCTCCTCCGTAATATCCGTGGAACGGATGTAGCGGTGCATGGGATAGTTGCCCGAGGCCTTGAGAAGCGGATGAAGGTCGGTGGTGCGGATACATTCCACCGGTTTGCCAAGGAGACATCCGGCAATACGGCCGTACCATGCGCCGGCAATCTTATTCTCCAGCGCCTTGCCCGTGGGCACGGTGCCCTCTACCGGGTGGGGCTTGCGGAGCGCTTTGATGGCGGGCAGGTCGGAGGGCTCGTCGTATGTATAGTCCGCGCGGATGGGCGCGGTACGGATCAGCTGATACAGGGCGTCTGCCAAGGCATCCTTGACGGAGCAGGACTCCATTTTGGCAACCTCCTCAAAGAGACCGGCGTAGCGCTCGATATCCAAGCCTTCCTCCATGGACTGGCGGTATTCCGTCCGCATCTCGTCAGCGTATACCTCCCACCACTGTCCTGCCTTGGGGTCGGGCTTGATCTCCTTGTCCTGACGGAGAACGCTCTGCTCCTTGGGATCTACAGAGAGAACCAGCTCGTCAAGGGTAAGACCAAACATCTTGGCCATGCGGATCAGGGTCGCCAGCTCCGGCTGAGCCGTTCCCTTCTCCCAGCGCTGTACGATCTGTCGGGTCACGTAGAGCTTTTCCGCAAATTTCTGCTCGGTAAGACCTGCGTCGGTGCGCAGCTTGGTAATGGTTTGTGCCAGTGTCATCATTTTGACCTGCCTTTCTTACAAAATCACTTTCATTATAGAGAGATTCCCTCGGTGTGTCAAGGTGAATGCCGATTATTTTGGAGGAAGAACCGTGCGGCCCTGAGCGCGGAGGACAACGATGGTCTCACCCGTCAGAATGTTCTCCGCCAGCGCGGCCACCTGCTCCGCGTTATCGATCACACGGTCGCCCACCGACACGATCACGTCGCCCGGCAAAAGTCCCCGCTCGATGGCGCGGCCAAAGTGATCCGCATCCACCACCATGGCGCCGCTGTGTCCGGCGGTGCCGTAGGCGGACATCTCGCCGTCGGTCTCGATGTTCTTGATCTTCATGTCATAGGTTGTGAGCCACGTGCTCTCCGTTCGGCTCTCCTCGGCAAAGGTGGGGAGAACGGGGGTGGGGGCGATAGCACGGAGAGGAGCGTAGCGGACGCCGAACTCCGTGGGGAAGTCCTCGAAGCCGGGCACCTTGGCCCGATAATCACCGGTATCCGGGCTTACAAAGCCGCAATCCACCGCCACGGAATGCTCGTCCATTTGGCTCAGCTCCCGGAGGGCCGTTGCCGGCGTGGGCTCCGTTTGCCCCGGCACGTGGAGGACGTTATGATCAAACCGCTCGCCCCAGCGCACCTTCATTAAAACGGGCTTATATTCGCGGAAGAGCAGATTGTGCTCCACCACGTCCCCGGAATTCGGGTACCACACGTGGGTATGGATGGAATTATTGACGGTGACGTTATGGTGCACGTGCCGTCCGAAGCCCTCCCGCAGCTTGATGCCGCCGTTTAAGCACAGGTTGTAGGAAATTTCATAATTGCCGGAGCCGTCGTCCAGGTCGATATCCCAGCCGCGGTCACAGCGGAAGCGGTTGTACCGGATGTGATTCCGATCCACGCAGTCCAAATAAGCGTACTTGTACACCTCCCCGTCGGGCAGATCCCGGGCGTGCCAGAAGCGATCCCGTCCCCAAGAATTGAAGCTGCCGTGGTCGCCGGTCTCCCGAACGGTGTCAAACACGTCACAGCCCTCGATTACGTGGCCGCCGAAGGTGCCCTCCGACACGTTAATGGCCGCGCGGGAGGCGCCGCAGAGGGTGGAATTGCGCAGGGTGATGCCCCGCGCCATGGAGATCTCCACGCCGGTGGCCTGCTTTTCCACCAAGCCTACGCCGTGGATCAGGCAATCCTCTACCGTGCAGTTGCGGGGGTAGTTCTTCGAGCGCGGACCGGGCTTTTTGTCCACGTCCCGGATACTTTGGGTCTGACCGCATTCAAAAAGAGGACTCCGCACCGCATCACTGCGGCCCACAAAGCAGACGGCGCTGGCTCCGATGGAGTGAAAATGAGATTTTTCCACAAGGACGTTGGTGTTTTCGCCATCCACAAACACGGCATTTGAGCCAATATCCTCAAAGGTGCAATCCGTCAGCGTACATCCGTGGCATTTGTGCAAGTATACCGCGCCGCCCCGATGGATGGTCCAGTCACTGCGGAGCAGGGGCTCGTAATCCTCCATTACCGTGCGGGCACCGCGGGTAAAGGTTACCCCGGACACGGTTACGTCCCGACATTTCTCCAAATGCAAAAGAGACGCATTGACGGTAACCTCTGCCGTGCTGAGATCGTCCTCCGGATAGGGGATCGCGTAGACGAAGGAATTCACCTCATCGTAGAACCATTCACCCGGCTCGGTCATTTCCTCAAAAATATTCTCCACGTACCGGAAATCCCGATGCATACCCATCGGACGGTTGTTCTGGTGGCCGCCCCGCAGGATCAACTCACCCTCTTGGTCCTTGCCCATGATCTTGTAGATGTACCCGCCCCAGTTGTGGGAATGCATGGCGTGAACGTAGCCCCCGGTGGGGTCATGCCACTCCGCCGCCTTTTCCCGGGAGGTGGCCTTGGCGGAGAAGCCGCCGAAAATGGGCACCAAGGGATTGTACTTGGGGTAGCGGGCCATGGTGTATTTTCGGCCGCCCACGTACAAAGCGTCCGCCGCCCGATCGATGGGGGTGCGGTATGCGCCGTTGCCCACGGGCTCCCAAGGGCCGGGCAAGGGCACACTGCCGGTAAAGGTAGCGCCCGGCTCGCCCCGAAGCTCCCACCGGGTAGCGGTCAGACGAAGGGGTCGCGGCAGAAAATGCACGCCCGACGGTATGGTAACCACCGTTTTCTCCCCCTCTACGTGGCAGGGGAAGCCGCGGCCCTCCGTGATAAGTGCCTCCTTTTGTGCCTTGGTCAGGCGCTTGATGGCATATTCCCTTCTCTGCGCCTCCACGGCCGTCTCGTACAGCTCAAAATAAGTCAGATGCACCGGCAAATGAGCACGGGTACATTTGGCGCCCTTCCCCGCCTGATGGCGGCTGACCCGTGCGGCCAGATCGGACGTCCAGCCCGTATAGAGCGACCCGTCGCCGCACCGCAGCATATAAACGAAATTCATAAGCACCTCCGCTGATTTTTCTTGGGTTCATTATAGCAAACCCTGCCCGTCGCCGTCAAGGGTCGGCGGCAAAAACCACGCGCAAGGAATTCATGGGGGGCAAGCATTGGTTCGCTACAAAAACAAAAGAGCAAGAATCAAAGGATGTTCTCCTTTTCCTCTTGCTCGATTTTGTATCGGGTTTTCTGCCAAGAATACTCCCCCGGCCTACTGGTGCGCGGCGGACTCGGCGGGAGTCTTGACGGGGCGGCGCAGAAGGGGGCAAAGAATGAGAATAAGCTGACCGGGAATGCCGGGCAGGAAGATCATCCATGCGTTGGCGCCCACCACAAGGACGGTCAGATAGACGGCCAGAAGGGTGGTCCACACAAGGAAGGAAATGATCAGATAATTCAGCCGGCGGTTAAACCACAGGCTGTTAAAGATCAGCCACAAAACAAAGGACAGGGGAATGGCATAGATAAAGGCCAGCCACTCGTGCCTAAGGCCAAGGGACGGCATGGACAGCGTCACAAAGACCACCACGGCCACCAGCCACAAAAGCAGGATGGACAGGAGGGTGACAATGCTCTTGCGCAGGCTGGGCTTAGGGGGCGGCGGGTTCTCTGCCTCCGTGCGGGCGGGCGCCGCGGGATGCTCGGCGCACACCAGATAGTCAAGGGTCACCTCAAACAACCGTGCGATCTCCACAAGCACGGAGACGTCGGGGATGGATTCGCCCCGCTCCCATTTGGAGACGGCCTTGTCGGAATAGTTCAGCCGCTCGGCCAGCTCCAGCTGGGTCATGCCTACGGCCTGCCTCAGCTCGGCGATGTTTTTAGCAATAATGGATTTGATTTCGTTCATTGACAGATTCCTCGGAATCGGTGGCACAGGTGCGCCGCCGGGTATAGGGATTTATCGACAAAAGTTTTGGCGGTAGTTGTCACAGCAGGCGGCAATAACCTCAATGGCCTTTTCGCGACCCTCGGCCTCGTTTACCACAGTCTCCTTGTTCTCCAAGGTCTTATAGACCTTAAAGAAGTGCTGCATCTCCTGGAAGATATGTAAGGGCAGCTCCGCAATGCTCTTGTAGGTGTTATAGTTGGGGTCGTGGAAGGGGATGGCGATGATCTTCTCGTCAAACTTTCCGTTATCCTTCATGGTAATAACGCCAATGGGGTAGCACTGCACCAAGGAGAGGGGCTGAAGCTCCTCACTGCACAGCACCAGCACGTCCAGCGGGTCTCCGTCGTCACCGTAGGTGCGGGGAATAAAGCCATAGTTGCAGGGATAGTGCGTTGAGGTATAGAGAATGCGGTCCAGAATAATAAGGCCGGTTTCCTTATCCAGCTCATACTTCTTTTTCGAGCCCTTGGGGATCTCAATTACGGCAATAAAATCCTCCGGGGTGATGCGCTTGGGGTTGATATCGTGCCAGATGTTACTCATAAATACCTCCGAAATCAGGGAAAATTTCTTCCCGGGCTATCCTTATTATACCAAAAGCCCCGCAAAATTTCAATACCCATCTTTTATCCGAAATATCCGTTGACAAACGGGCGAAAGTAGGGCAAAATAGAAAAAGAACCAACCGAAGGAGGCAATGCCCATGGAAAAGCTGATCGAAGAAATCATCACCCGCGCCCGCGCCATCGCGAGGGAGAAGGGGCGGGCCACCGTTTTGATCGACGGGCGGTGCGCCTCCGGCAAAAGCACCTTGGGTGCGGCCCTGGCGGAGCGGCTGGGAGCCAATCTGTTCCACATGGACGACTTCTTTTTGCCCTTTGACAAAAAGACCCCGGAGCGTCTTGGCCGGCCGTGAGAAAACGTGGATCACGAACGGTTTTTGGCGGAGGTTTTGATTCCCCATGCTACGGGCAAGCCCTTTTCCTACCGCCCCTTTGACTGCGGACGCCAGGCCTTAGCCGACGCCGTTCGGGTAGAGCCCACCCCCATAACCGTAGTGGAGGGCGTGTATTCCTGCCGACCCGGGCTGTGGGAATACGGAGACCTGCACGTCTTTCTGACCGTTGCTCCCGAGGAGCAGATGCGCCGCATCCTTGCCCGCAACGGAGAGGCCATGGCCCGCCGGTTCCGGGAGGAATGGATCCCCTTAGAGGAGGCGTACTTTAAGGCCTTTTCCCTGTCCGAGCGGGCGGAACTGACGGATTCGTTGGGGAAATCTTGACAAAACAGGGGATTTGATGTATAATTAAGGGTACAACTATAAATCCACCAAGGAGAAGTACGTCAATGAGTGTAAAAATTATTTCGGACAGCACGTGTGATTTATCCCCTGAGTTGATTGAACGCTATGGCATTCATGTAGTGCCCCTTCATATTGTTTTGGGCGAAACCGAGTACAACGACGGCGTTGACATTACCCCTGATGAGATCTACGCCTGGTCAAACGAAAACAATCTGCCCCCCAAGACCTCTGCTCTTGGCTTGGAGGAAGCAGTAACCGTATTCAGCAAATATCTGGACGAGGGCATGGATATTGTATGCTTTGCCATTTCCCAGTGTATGTCCACCACCATCAACGTCATGCGCATGGCAATCAAGGAGCTGGGTGCGGAGAATCGCATTTCCGTTATCAATTCCAAGAACCTTTCCACCGGCGTTGGCCTGCAGGTGATCGAGGCGGCCATTATGGCAGCGGAGGGCAAGACCAAGGAGGAGATCACTGCGCACATTGAGGAGATCCGTCCCCGGGTTCGTGCCAGCTTTGTAGTAGACACTCTTACCTTCCTCCACCGCGGCGGTCGATGCAGCAGCGTGGCGGCCTTTGCGGGCAGTGCGCTCCGTCTCCATCCGAGAATCGCCGTAACCGACGGCAAAATGGCGGCCGGCAAAAAGTACATGGGTAACATTTCCCGCGTGATCATGTCCTACGCCAAGGAAATGGAGGCGGATCTTTTGAAGGCCAAGAAGGATCGCGTGTTTATCACCCATTCCGGATGCTCCGACGAGATCATCGAGAACGTCCGCGTCTACCTTGAAGGTCTCGGCTACTTTGATGAAATTCTCATCACCCGCGCCGGCGGCGTCGTATCCAGCCATTGCGGCCCCAACACCCTCGGCGTCCTCTTCATTGCCGGAGAGGAATAATCAAAAAAACGAATACAAGGAACCCCCTCCGGCGGGCATTGCCCCGCCGGAGGGGGTTCCTTTGTTTTTGGCGCCAAACGGTCTTCCCGCCCACGAAACCCTTGGGGCGCAAGGGATTCTACCGACAGTAGAGCGGTAGAGCGGGGCACTCTACCGGGGGAGAACCACCTCTCCACCCGGCGGGTGGAGGAGTAGGTTGCCTTTTCGCGGACGCGGGGCTACAATGGAGCCATGGCGGAATTCCGCCGGATCCGACGCGGCTATCCGCGAAAGGCCGGGGGACGCCGGAGGAGGTCTTATGAATCTTTTATACTGCGGCGACCGCAACGTGGAAACGGGCGTTTTTCTGTCCGTGCTATCGTTCCTTGCTCATACGGATTGCCCCTTACACGTCTATTTGATGACCGCCACCTTGGGCGACCGCTGTATTGCCCTTGGGGAGGATGATGCCCGTCGGCTGGAGGACTGCTTGCAGAGCGCCCGTCCCGGGAGCTCGGTGACGCGCATCGACGCAAGTGAGCGCTTTGCCGCGGAACCCCCCACCGCCAATCTGGACACCCGCTTTACCCCTTGCTGTATGCTCCGTCTGTATGCCGATCTGTGCCCGGAGCTGCCGGAGCGAATTTTATATCTGGATAACGACGTTCTGTGCCACGGCGACCCAACCGCCCTTTGGCAAACGGACATGACGGACACTCAGGTGGCGGGCGTACCAGATCGGTACGGCAGCTGGTTCTTCCGCCGCCATCTCTTCCGCCGGGACTACTTGAACTCCGGGGTATTGATGCTGAACTTGGCCGAGATCCGCCGTACCGGGCTTTTTGCCCGTTGCCGCGCCTACTGCGCCGCCAAAAAAATGCTCCTGCCCGACCAGTCCGCACTGAATCGGCTGGCGACCACCAAAAAAATTCTGCCCCGCATCTTTAACGAACAAACGCGCACCGCGTCTGACACGGTTTTGCGCCACTTTACCACCTATTTTCGCTTTTTCCCCCGTTTTGCGGCCGTCACCGTGAAGCCGTGGCAAAGGGATCGGATGCACACCGTCCTCCGCGACCACGCCTTTGACCCGGTGCTGGACCAATACGAGGCATTGCAAGCCACTTACCAAAAGGAGGTTCTCCCATGAGACCAAGGAACGAAATTCCCGTATTCTTTACCATCGACGACGCCTACGCGCCCTACCTTGCGGTGGCGCTCCGCTCGGCCATTGACAACGCATCCCCCACCCGCACCTACCGCGCCGTGATCTTACATCAAGGGCTGTCGGAGGAGAACGTGCGCCGCCTCGGCGCCATGGCTACCGAATTCTTTGCCGTGGACTTTATCCCCATGGGCGACGGACTTTCTGCCATTACCGACCGTATGTCCAACCGCCTGCGGTGCGATTATTTTACCTTGACCATCTACTTCCGCCTGTTTATCCCCGCCATGTTCCCGGAATACGACAAGGCCATTTACGTGGACAGCGACGTGGCCGTAACGGGCGATCTGGCGGAGCTCTTTGACACGGACCTCTGCGGCAAGTACGTGGGCGCCTGCAACGACCTTTCCGTACAGGACGTGCCGCCCCTGTGTCGCTATATGGAGGAGGCCGTGGGCGTCAGCCGGCACGAATACATCAATTCCGGCGTTTTGCTGATGGACCTTCGGGCACTGCGAGAGGTGCAGCTGGACCAACGGTTTTTGGAACTGCTCACCACCTATCATTTTGACTGCATTGCCCCCGACCAGGACTATCTCAACGCCATGCTGAACGGCAAGATCCATTACCTCGGGGAGGAATGGGACGCCATGCCCGCCGAGGGGCGCCCACCGCTGGCGACACCCAAGCTGATCCACTACAATTTGTTCTCCAAGCCCTGGTGCTACGACAACGTCCCTTACGGCGACGTGTTCTGGCATTATGCGGAGAAAACCGAATACATCGACGAGATCCGCGCCTACAAGGACGCTTACAGCGAGGAAAAGAAGGCGAAGGATCGGGAATGTGCCGCCCTCCTTGCAAGACGGGGAGCGGAAATTGCCGAAGGGGAGCTTACCTTCCGCTCCGCCGCCGAGAAAGGAGTGAGCATCCGCTTATGATTCTCGGAAACGACCGCGAGGCGGTGATCGAAAACATCCGTTACGCCGCCGAAAACCGGAATTTTTACGCCAAGGTGGAGCTGAGCGACCCGGTGCTGAGCGACCGCGAGAAAAAGGCCGTTACCGATCGGTATCTGAAGCGGCGCAAGGGGATGCCCTACCGCGCCAAGCGCTTTTTTGCCCGTCGCATTGCGGATTTTGCCACCAAGCGCATCAATCGGGACACGGAGATCGTGGGGGAGGAGCTTTTGCCCGACCTTGACCGGGGCGTGATCCTGACCAGCAACCACTTTGGCCCCCTTGAGAACACCGTGATCCGCCATCTTTTGGCTATCCACGGCAAAAAACGGCTGAACGTGGTCAGTCAGGTGACCAATTTTGCCATGACCGGCCCCATTGGGTTCTTGATGAACTATGCCGACACCGTTCCCTTGGGGGAGGAGGCGCGATATCTTGCCCGGGATCTTGTGACGATCCTTGGCGAGAAGCTGGATATGGGCGAATCGGTTCTGATCTATCCGGAGCAGGAAATGTGGTTCAACTACCGCAAGCCCCGTCCGCCCAAGCCCGGCGCGTACCACTTTGCCGCCAAGCTGAATGCCCCCGTGGTCTCCTGCTTTGTGGAGATGATCGATCTGCCGGAGATGGACACGGAGGAGTTTTATCGGGTCAAGTACCGCCTGCACGTGCTCGGCACCATCTATCCCGACCCCGACGCAAGCCTGCGGGAGAACACCGCCCGGCTGGCGGAGGCGGACTATGCCCTGAAGCGGGCGGCTTATGAGCGGATCTACGGCGTTCCCCTGACCTACGATTTTGCCCCCACCGACATTGCCGGCTGGCACCGAAGCTATGAAGCGTAAGATCGTATACTATTCATCGGACACGGAGGACTTTTACGACGACGGCCGAGCGCACACCCTGCCCGAGGGCTACCGATTTGTGCGCGATGGGTGGTGGGATCAGCTCCTCGCCGCCCTGATCTACGGCTGTGCCGTCGTGTTCTCCACCGTTTATTGCCGTCTTGGCCTGCATTTGCGGATCCACGGGGCGAAAAAGCTCCGACGGCAGAAGGGCGGTTGCTTTATTTACGGCAACCACACCCAGCCTGTGGGCGACGTGTTTTTGCCGGCGCTGGCGGCCTTTCCCCATCGCATATATACGGTAGTCAGCCCCGCCAATCTGGATCTGCCCGTGCTCGGACGGCTCCTGCCCCACCTGGGAGCGCTTCCCCTGCCCGGCACGCTGAAGGGCCTGCGGGCGCTGGAGGACGCTCTGCGCCACCGATGCGAGACGGGGCATCCCATTGCCATTTATCCGGAGGCCCACGTGTGGTCCTACTATACGGGCGTGCGCCCCTTTTCCACCGCCTCCTTTTACTATCCCGTCCGAATGGGCGTGCCTGCGTACACCGCAACCGCCGTGTATCGGAAGCGTCCCTTCGGGCAGAAGCCAAGGCTGGAGCTGTACGTGGACGGCCCCTTTTTGCCCACGGGTGAGGGACAGCGGCAGAGGGCAGAATCCCTGTGCCGTCAAGTCCGCGAGGCGATGGAAGCCCGATGCGCCGCAAGCGATTGCACGTATATCGAGTACCGCAAAAGGCCAACGTGATCGCACACAATCACACGAGGGTGTCGGCACCAAAGATTTGTTTTTTGCCTCGCTTTTTTTCAAAAAAGCGAGCGGGTTCGGGCAGCGCCCGAAGAAGCGGCGTTTTCTTTTCGCCAAGCCTTTTCTTTTGCGCCTGCGGCTTCAAAAGAAAAGGCGTTAAGAAAGCCGCTCAACCATCACGGCTACCGACGGAGGTAGCGCTCCAGCGTGCCGACATCCGTCGGGTTCGTCCACGATAGCGGATTGTTAGGGACGCACTCTCTTTCAGTC
>JAGARU010000012.1 GCA_017622085.1 Clostridia bacterium
ATCGCCAAGGGACAGGTTCGCGTAATTACTGAAGCATATGCCAACGGTCTTGTTGAGCCCGACAGCTATGAATTTGATGCAGACGGAAAGATGATTGTTCCCGAAGAGGAAGAGCCTGACACCTTCACGGGTATCCGCGAAGATTATTACTATGAGGATGGTAAAATCTTTGTAGGAGGTAAGGGTATGGTCGAGTTTGAAGGCAACCTCTACTATGTCCTTTATAGCGGCAAGATTGCCAAAGGTCAGATTCGCGTAGTTACTGAAGCATATGCCAACGGTCTTGTTACACCTGACAGCTATGAGTTCGATGCTGACGGAAAAATGATTAAATAATCTGTTTATATAATCTTCCCTTGCCTCAAACGAGGCAGGGGAGCTACACGAAAATCAGTACCTCCACGTGGTGTGTAGTGGACAACAAATCTAATGATTTGGCAAAAACTGATTAATTTCACGAGAAGGAGAATAGCGATGTTTCAAAAAATAATGCGCGTGTTGCGCGCAATTGTGCTTAAATTTCGATTAGGCAAAAAATGTCGTTTAGAAGGCATTCCTTGTTGTGAAAAGGGTTCAAAGATCAATATTAAAAAAGGATTTCTGTCGATTGGCCGAGGTTTTCATTTTCGCTCGGGGGCATACATTGCTGTTGTGTGCGATGGGAAAATGGTTGTTGATAGTGGAGTGTTTGTGAATCGTAACTGTAGTTTTGTGTGTCAAAAAGCCATTACGATTGGTGCCAACTGTTCATTTGGTCCGAATGTTGTTGTATACGATCATGACCATAGGTTTGGAATAAATGGTATTGAGAAAGGCTATAAGACAACGCCTGTTATAATCGAAGCAAATTGTTGGATCGGTGCAGGTGCTATCATTTTGCGAGGCACTCACATTGGTGAAGGGTCTGTGATCGGTGCGGGAACTGTTGTGCAAGGGGTAATTCCACCGCATTCATTGGTGACACCACTGGGAGGCCGAACATTGTCCATTGTTCCGATTGAAGATCGAGATAGAGAGATATAAAATGAAGGATGCTGTGACATTTAGTGTGTTGATTCCTGTTTATAATGCTCAGGAATATCTCAAAGAATGCGTGGATTCTGTTTTGTTACAAACATATCAAAATTTTGAATTGATATTGGTGGATGACGGTTCTACTGACAACAGTGGGTGGATATGTGATAATTATGCAGCAAAATATTCGCAGGTTATGGTTTATCACAAGGATAATGCCGGTCAACTTCAAACCAGAAAATATGCACTTGATCGTGCTTGTGGAGAGTATTGCGTATATGTGGATGCAGATGATTATATTAGTCCGAACACATTGGAACAATTAGCAAATACGATTGAGCGATATGCATGCGATTGTGTGGTTTACGGCTTTTCCTGTGTGAAAAACGGGAAATTGTTGTCTACTACTGTGGATCGCGAAGAGCTAATGATTTCTGACAAAAGAGAGTTATACCTGAAAGTGTTGTCGTCAATGGCTTATAATTCTGTTTGCAGAAAATGTGTTAGGACATCGGTATTGAAGGATCATGACCACTCTCAATTTTTCCACATTAAGCACGGAGAAGATCTGATCCAAAGTCTGGATGTGCTGAAAAACAGCAATAGCGTTGTGTTTCTTCCAAAGGTGTTTTATTATTATCGTCAAAACACGTCGAGTGTTACAAAGACGATTAGATATGAAACATATAATAACGATAATTCGGTCAGAGCGTATGTGTTAGATTTTTTGAAGAGAGAAGGCGTCTTCTCAGAGGAGGATTATGATCAATATCGGAGTTTTTGCATCAGGTTTTTGAATCAAAAATTGCAACTTATTGCTTGCTTTGATGTTGATCTTGCGAAGAAAGTGGCGCTTTTCGAGGAGATTAAAAAATCCGACTACTATCGTGATTTTTTGAACGCAGGGAAGTATTATAAACGTATTCTCGGGAAAAAAGCACATATTTACGCATTGTTTCAAAGTGGAAAGTACAGATGCTTGATTTTTTTGGTGAAGTGTTTGAGAAGGTTCAGATTTTGAATTGTCTTGGATTAACCGTAAGTGAGGCATGCTAATGTGAAGAGAAAAAGTAGTGTCAGTTTAGTGTTAATGATCATTATTACAATGGCGACACAGGTGTTAACACTAATGAAGTCTTCGGTTGTGGCGAGTATTTTTGGCGCAACTGCAGAATTGGATGCGTTTAATCTGGCCAACAACATCGTGTCGTTTTTATTTGGGCTTGTTGCGGCCGGTGTCTCTACAATCATCATTCCCGAATATACAGGCAAGAAAAACCACAAAGCGGTCAATACATTTATTACAGTTGTGTATGCGGTTGTTTTTGCAGTTATTTCAATGATGATTTTCTTTAGAATACAACTGATTGATGCAGTGAGCAACCGTGATGAATTGTTTGTTTATACGGCCGGCAGCTTGTTATCTGTGCTACTACTTGCGCAAACACTAGCATCGGTGGCGAATATTACAGTGGCATATTTTCAGTGCGAAGGGTTCTATAATATTCCGAAAATTATAAGTTTTTTCAGCCATCTGCTTGTAATAACTTTGTTGTATTGTGCTAAGTGGTATAATAAAGATATATCTGTTATGCAGTATACGATGATCGTGGCCGCGGGATTGGTCTTTAATTTTGTGATTGATACTGCTGTTGCGCTCAAAAAGGGCTGGCGCTATAAACCGTCTTTCACCTTTGGTTTGGAAACAGTAGATTTGTTTAAACGTTTCCTCCCAATAATTCCTAGTACAGGTGTATATCATTTGTCGCAAATGATTGATTCGATCATCACGGCCCGGCTTGAAACTGGTAGAGTGACAATTTTGAGTTATTCTTCTCAGATTTCGTCTATGGTTAACACGGCTATTGTTGGCAATCTATTGATGTACATTTATCCTAGGATTGCAAAGAATATTAAAAGTGATGATTCACAAGCCATGTTTTGGCGGCAATCGGAATTCATCCATTTGGTAGTTTGCCTGATGGTAGCAGGCTTTGTGGCAATTGGTAAGGAAGCGGTTCTTTTGTTGTTCCATTATGGTGAATTTACGTATGAAGCGAGTGTTAGTGTGTTTTATGGCGCTGCGATTTATATTTTCGCTCAGCAGGCAAGTGTAGTACGTAATATGATATACTATTACTTCTATTCAATTGGTGACACTAAAACTCCCGCTACCAACGGTATTCTCGTTAGTATTATTAATATTGGTGTAAGTATAGTTTTAGCGCATTTTATTGGCTTTTATGGTGTGATTGTTGGAACGGCAATAGCTGCGATATTCTCTATGATTATTATGTGTCGTTTCAAGCAAAAAATCGGATATCGGGTGAATCCTTGGACGATTATCGGCCGATATTTTGCCAATCTTGCGATTATGACAGTAACAATCGCAGTTGTTTTGGTAACCAAATGGTTGATACCTATCGCCACCCCTTTGCTTAGCATTGCAGTGTTTGGCGTTGAGACGGTGCTTCTTTATGTCGTTGCTCAATTGGTGCTCAATCGCAAAGTTATCATGGCATATAGACTTCTCTAATACTGAATGGTCATTCTTTGTCATTCAATCATAGGAGGGAGTATGTTTGTAAATGAAATGAAATTACAAAATAAAACAGTCCTTGTCACTGGCGCGGCGGGATTTATTGGTGCTAATCTTGTCAAGCGGCTTTGCGCAAATGCAAAAGACTGTCGCGTGATAGGCATCGACAATCTGAACGATTATTACGATGTGCGACTCAAAGAAACACGGCTTGCGGAATTGCAATCCTTTGATAACTTTTTGTTTGTCAAGGGGAATATTGCGGATAAAAGCATCATCATCTCTCTATTCGATACTTATAAACCACAAGTTGTTGTGAATTTGGCGGCGCAGGCAGGCGTGCGTTACAGTATTGAAAATCCAGATGCATACATTGAGAGTAATATTGTTGGTTTCTTTAACATTCTTGAGGCTTGCCGATTTCATCCTGTAGAACACTTGGTGTACGCTAGTTCGTCCAGTGTATACGGTTCCAATGCGAGCATCCCCTATTCTACGGAAGATAAAGCGGATAGCCCGGTGTCGCTTTATGCTGCTACTAAAAAGAGTAACGAGTTAATGGCACATGCCTATTCCAAACTTTATAATATCCCTTCTACTGGCTTGAGGTTTTTTACTGTGTATGGCCCGGCAGGCCGTCCAGACATGGCATATTTCGGCTTTACCAATAAGTTGTTGCAGGGAGAAACTATAGAGATTTTCAACTATGGTAATTGCCAGCGTGACTTTACTTATGTGGATGATATCATAGAGGGAATTATGCGTGTTATGCAGAGCCCCCCCGAGCGCGCAACCGGAGAGGACGGGCTTCCGATTCCTCCTTATCGTGTTTATAATATCGGGAATAATAAGCCGGAGAATCTTTTGGATTTTGTAAATATACTTCAGGAAGAGCTGATTCGTGCAAATGTTTTGCCAAAGGATTATGATTTTGAGGCGCATAAGAAGCTTGTTCCAATGCAGCCTGGAGATGTGCCGATCACATATGCAGACACATCGGCGCTCACTCGTGATTTCGGCTTTAAACCGGCCACTCCGCTTCGCGAAGGTATCCGCAAGTTTGCAGAATGGTATTATGAATTTTATCTAAGCAAGTGAAAGGGACGAAAATGAAAATCGCAGTTGCAGGAACTGGATACGTTGGTTTATCAATATCGGTGCTTTTGGCGCAGCACAATGAAGTGATGGCGGTTGATATTATTCCTGAAAAGGTGGAAATGATCAACAATAGAAAATCGCCGATTCAAGATACTTACATAGAAAAATATTTTACGGAAAAGTCGCTTAACTTGACTGCCACGCTAGACGCAGCAAAGGCCTATAAGGATGCAGAGTTTGTGGTGATAGCAACGCCAACCAACTATGATGGCAAAAAAAACTTTTTTGACACCTCTGCTGTCGAAGCCGTTATTCGATTGGTTATCGAGAATAATCCTAGTGCGATTATGGTAATCAAATCTACAATTCCGGTTGGCTTTACAGCAGCGATTCGCGAAAAATACCATTGTGAGAATATTATTTTCAGCCCTGAGTTTCTTCGGGAATCTCAAGCACTGTATGATAATCTTTATCCAAGCCGAATTATCGTTGGCACCGATGTTGGAAATCCACGTTTGGTAAAAGCTGCAAATATATTCGCTGATCTTCTGCGGGAAGGAGCCATCAAGGAAAATATTGATACGCTTATTATGGGTTATACCGAGGCAGAGGCAGTTAAACTTTTTGCTAACACCTATCTTGCACTTCGTGTGTCATACTTTAATGAGCTTGATACATATGCCGAAATGAAGGGCCTAGACACCCGACAGATCATTGACGGCGTTTGCTTGGATCCGCGTATTGGCTCCCACTATAACAATCCATCTTTTGGATATGGCGGATATTGCCTGCCTAAAGATACGAAGCAACTTTTGGCTAACTATGAAGATGTTCCGCAGAACATGATGTCTGCGATTGTAGAGTCGAATAGAACGCGCAAGGATTTTATTGCGGATCGCGTTTTGAGCATGGCGGGATATTATGGAGAGAATAGTGTGTATGATGCATCCAAGGAAAAAGAAGTGGTTGTTGGCGTGTATCGTTTGACAATGAAAGCTAATTCGGACAATTTCCGCCAAAGCTCTGTTCAAGGTGTCATGAAGCGAATCAAAGCGAAGGGCGCCAAAGTGATTATTTTTGAACCTACCTTGCCAGATGGGGAGACTTTCTTTGGCAGTGAAATTGTTAATGATCTTGAGCGATTTAAAATGATCTGTAATGCCATTATCGCCAATCGATATGATAGTTGCTTGGATGATGTGGCGGATAAAGTGTATACAAGAGATATTTTTAGACGAGATTAATTCATTGCTTCAATAGTGGAGGGTGAAATGGAACCCAAAGATTATATTATTGTAAAAATCGAAGGCGAATACGCGTATCTCAGACGGACGGACGTGGTGGAGGATGAGGATCTATTCATCGCCATGGCGCTTTTGCCGGCCGGAGTTGATGTGGGCAGTAAGCTTCACTACGAGATGCTGGAGTACACTCCGGTAGAATAGGAGACGGATTTGTTTAAGGTTGGTATATCCACTCACGGAATTCGTGAGGTAAAGGAAGATTGGTTTGCCGGTTGCCGCGCGGCCGGAGTCGAACGAATGGAGTTGTCCATCGCCGGCGATGCCTGTGACAAGCAAGACTATCCGCAGATTGGCCGATGGGCGAAGGACTATCGAATCGAGCTTTGGTCCTACCACTTGCCCTACGTTCCGTGGCAGATCATTGGTGTTTCCGAGCCGGCCAAGGTGCCTAAGACCATAGAGATTTATACAGATCTGATCCAGCGTGCCGCCGACATTGGCGTGCGCCGTTTTGTGGTTCACCCGGGTGACGGCCCAAACGAGGAAGGCCCTGCGCGTCAGGCCTGTCTTGATTGCGCCAAGGATACGCTGTCCCGCTTGGCGGACATTGCCGACAGGGAAGGGGCTGTGATTGCCGTGGAAAATCTGCCGCGCAACTGCCTCGGCCGCACCTCGGCTGAGATGCTGGAGATCCTGGCAACCAATTCCAAGCTTCGCTCCTGTTTTGATACGAACCACCTTTTAATCGAGGATCCCGTTCACTACATTAAGCAGGTGGGCAACAAGATCATTACCACCCACGTGTCCGACTATGATTTTGTGGACGAAAAACATTGGTGGCCCGGAGAGGGAAGGCTGAACTATACGGCGGTGCTGAACGCCCTCCGAGAGGTTGGCTTTGACGGGACGTGGCTCTATGAGGTTAATTTGACCATCGGAGACCGCACCGAGCTGTGCAAGGCCGTCTACGATAATGCTCAGCGAGCCTTCCGCGGTGAGTTTGGCTCACCCGATAAAATTCCTCAAATTTAAAGCAAAACGCGCCTATAGGCGCGTCTACGATGAGCAGATTTATAGGTCAAACAAAGAACCGCCGAAAGTGACTAAATGTTGCTTTCGGCGGTATTGTTATTTTTTGTAGATGATTTGATCACAAGTCAAATTAGCGGAAGCCACGTTTCCTGCACACTCTATTGTTTTAGCGTGAAGTTTATAGCAATCGGTTATATTGTTACAAACGACTTTCTGTGCATTCAATTCTTTCACATCAATATTTCCTTCACTTTTTATATCCCCGTTAATTGTACTGCTTGTTACCGTTTGATGGCACACCACATCTCCGTTAATCGAGCTGTCAGATATAACGTGTCCGTAAACCTCTACCTTGAAATACTGCGTTCTGTCATTGCAATCGTGGGGGAAAACGATCTCTATTGGAGGCGTATCCGGTGAAAGGATGGGAGAAACGTTTAATATTTTTGTGCCTCTTATCTGTACCACCCGTATGATATCATCGTCTTTCATAAAAGGAGACAACGCTGAATGGCCTGCTATATTGTCCGAAAATAGCGCATCAATGGAAACGCCAAACAAATTGGCAATTTGAGGTAGCAGTGCAATATCGGGCGTATTAGCATGATGTTCCCACTTCGAAACTGCTTGATAAGAAACTCCTAATTTGTCCGCGACTTGCTCTTGCGTCAGATTGTTCTGCTGCCGTAATTGTTTTATATTATTGCCGATATTCATTGCATCTACCTCCCTTGGTTGTAATATTATTATATCATCTTTGGATGGGTTTTCCAATAGAGCGGATCTCTTGTTTCTCAACCGTTGCTTGAGTCTGGCTTGTTTTCGAATCTACAAAAGCAATTACAACCGGAAGGCTTCCTTTACGTAGGAGAGTGCAGGGCAAGCGTGCAAAAAAGGAGTACGAACAAATGCTCATACTCCTTTGTTTTTATGATTAAATCGCTTTCGGGAAGGGTCCGTGTAGGAACGGCGTTTTTATTTGTTTGATTAAAGCTTGGAGAATCCGTGGCAATTCATCAGCGCGTCGATCTTCTTGCCTTCCTTGCAGAGGGGGCATTCGTTGGACGGGCAGGTGAAGTAGCCGGGCAGGTCATTGGGGTTGAATACGGAGGTAACGGGATAACCGCCGCACTCCTCGGCAGTGGAGAAGATGGAGGCAACGCCTACAACCTCGCCGCCGTAGTACTTAACAGCCTCAATTGCGGCCTTGGCGGTGTAGCCGGTCGCAACGGATACAGCCAGAACAAGCACGTGCTTACCCTGAATCATGGGCACGATGTTATCGCGGAACAAAAGCTGAGAGCCGCTGGTAGTCTCGGGCGTTACGATATAAATCGTCTGATGAGCATTGATGTTCATAAACTCATTCTTGGTCAATTCGTTCGCCAAGCAAGTACCGATAACCTCGGTTCCATCCAGACAAAGAATGGTATCCACGATCTTAGTGGAATAGTTGTAGCCACTGCAAAGCTCACGGGCGACAGCCTTCGCCTCGGACAAGCGGGACTTTTGCGCGGCAACGTCAATATAGTAGTTGCTGTGGGAGTGGTTGGTGGCAAAGTGTCCCTGAGCAACGCGAAGGTACAGATTGTTGTGTTTGGTCTTGATCTTAGAAATGGTTGTTGTCGGCATAAAAGCTCCTCCTCGGTATACTTGTGTTGGGAATATAAGTTATTATACAACAAATCGGAGCAGATTTCAATAAAAAATTGTTTAAATTTATTAAATTTCCCTATATTGAACAAAAGTATCCCGTCTTTTCTGCCAAAGATGTCAATTCAACCACGCGATTCCGAGATTCAGATAACCGGCAAAGGTGACCCAAAGAAGGTAGGGGAGTAAAAGGTAGAACGTCGGCCGTGCAATGGCTCGAAAGCGCAGAATCGTCAACAAGATCAAGATCCAAAGGGCCACCAGCCATCCAAAGGAGAACCAGTAGAGCTCGAACTTGAAAAAGAGAAACGACCAGACAAAGTTAAAGGCCAACTGCAGCCCATAGAGCAGAAGGGCGGAGGTGATCTCCTCTTGCGGTCGCCCGGAGGCAAGAACCAAATAGGAAGCAATTCCCATCAGCGCATACAAAACCGTCCATACAACCGGGAACAGCCACCCGGGCGGCGAGAGTGGCGGCTTGTCAAGCAGCTCAAAGGTATCCATGCTGCTTCGCGTGGCCAGCCCTGCAATCAGACCCACAAGCAGCGGAACGGCAAGGCAAAAGATAAAGAGCTTCGTGCGAAATTTCAAAGGACATCCCTCCTTTTTTGTTTCAGTTTATTCCAGAACAGCCGATTTATACGTCAGCCGGGATAAAATCTTTTTCAAACAAAAAAGTTTTGCAAAATTTGTGAAAAAACACGAAAAAACCGCATTTTTTCATTGACGGCGAGCCGTTTTTGTGATACAATAACCGAGTGTTTCTCCGTGCAGTTTTGCATGAAAGACATGCCCTTGCATAAAGGTGTGAATATTATGAATATTTATTCTTGACTTGGATTTATATTCGTGCTCAGACAAGTAGGCGTATTTCTCCCGGAGCGCACAATGGATGCGATTTGGAGAATCCTTTGTGCCGCAAAGACTTTCGGCACTTTTTATGCTCCGGATTCTGATGCGAAAAAAGTTTAAAAAACTTTGAAAATACCGTTGACAAACGGAAATGGATGCAGTATAATAGGTGCATATTTTATCAAATTACAGTATTTTTATTCACGGAGGCGTGTTATGAACAAGGAAAACATTAAAAAAGTAGTGCTTGCATATTCCGGAGGCCTGGATACTTCCATTATTATTCCGTGGCTCAAGGAAAACTATAATAACTGTGAGGTTATCGCCGTATCCGGCAACGTAGGCCAGGCCGACGAGCTGGAGGGACTTGAGGAAAAGGCTCTCAAGACCGGCGCCTCCAAGCTCTATGTGCTTGACTTGACCGATGAGTACGTAGACGAATACATCATCCCCACCATGAAGGCCGGCGCTATCTACGAGGAATATCTCCTCGGTACCAGCCACGCCCGTCCCTGCATTGCAAAGGGTCTGGCTGAGATCGCCCTCAAGGAAGGCGCAGACGCCATTTGCCACGGCTGCACCGGTAAGGGTAACGACCAGGTTCGCTTTGAGCTGACCCTCAAGCATTTCTGCCCCGATATGCCCATCATCGCTCCTTGGCGTGAGTGGGATATCAAGTCCCGTGAGGAAGAGATCGACTATGCCGAGGCACACAACGTACCTCTCAAGATTAACCGCGAGACCAACTATTCTAAGGATAAGAACCTCTGGCACCTGTCCCATGAGGGACTTGACCTGGAGGATACCGGCAACGAGCCGATGTACGAAAAGCCCGGCTTCCTTGAAATGGGCGTTTCTCCCATTCAGGCGCCCGACGTTCCCACCTACGTAGAGATCGACTTCGAGCAGGGAACACCCGTTGCCCTTGACGGCAAAAAGATGACCGCTAAGGAGATCATCCTCGCCCTCAACGAGCTGGGAGGCAAGAACGGTATCGGTCTTCTTGATATCGTAGAAAACCGCCTTGTCGGCATGAAGTGCCGTGGCGTGTACGAGACCCCCGGCGGAACCATTCTTTACAAGGCACACAGCGTGCTGGAAAGCATCTGCCTTGATAAGATGACCCTTCACGAAAAGCAGAAGCTCTCCATCACCTTTGCAGAGCTTGTTTACAACGGCCAGTGGTTCACTCCTCTTCGTGAGGCACTCAGCGCCTTCGTTGACAAGACTCAGGAGAAGGTAACCGGTAAGGTTCGCCTTAAGCTCTACAAGGGCAATATGATCAACGCCGGCGTATGGAGCGACTACTCCCTCTACAGCGAGGAAATCGCAACCTTCGGTGAGAGCGACTATGATCAGAAGGATTCTGCGGGCTTTATCAACCTTTACGGCCTTCCCATCAAGGTTCAGGCAATGGTTGATGCCAAAAACAAGAAATAAATAGCAGCCAAGGACCGTCCCGGCGGGAAAATTCCACTGGGACGGCACTTGATTTGGAGGAACAATGGCAAAAATGTGGGCCGGCCGTACCGCCGGAAATACGGATAAGATCGCGGACGATTTTAACTCGTCCATTCACTTCGATAAACGGATGTACCGTCAGGACATCAAGGGAAGCATGGCTCACGCAGCAATGCTTGGCGCCCAGGGAATCATCGCCACCGAGGAAGCAGAAACCTTGATCGCCGGCCTTGAGGGCATTTTGACCGACCTTGATTCGGGCAAGCTTGCTTTTGATCTCTCCTGCGAGGACATTCATATGTTTGTGGAGCAGGAGCTGACCGCACGCCTCGGCGACGTGGGCAAAAAGCTCCACACCGCAAGAAGCCGCAACGACCAAGTGGCTCTCGACATCCGTATGTATCTGCGGGATGAAGCCGCTGAGATCGGCGAAATGCTGAAGGATCTGACCTTGACCCTCTGCCGCCAGGCGGAGGCGGAGAAGGCGACCATCCTCCCCGGCTACACTCATCTGCAGAGAGCTCAGCCCATTACCTTCGGCCACCATTTAATGGCCTATGCCATGATGCTCCTTCGCGATATGGATCGCCTGGAGGATTGCGTCAAGCGAATGAACCGGTCTCCCATCGGTTGTTGTGCCTTGGCGGGAACCACCTATCCCACCGACCGCCGCTTTGAGGCCAAGCAGCTTGGCTTCGACGGTATCTGCCACAACAGTTTGGACGGCGTTTCCGACCGTGACTTCTGCCTTGAAATGATGAGCGATCTCTCCATCCTCATGATGCACCTGTCCCGCTTTTCCGAGGAGCTGATCCTCTGGTCCAGCTGGGAATTCAAGTTTGTGGAGCTGTCCGATGCCTACACCACCGGCTCCTCCATCATGCCCCAGAAAAAGAACCCCGACATGGCCGAGCTGATTCGTGGCAAGACCGGCCGCGTGTACGGCGATCTGATGGCACTCCTCACCACCCTCAAGGGTCTGCCCCTTGCCTATAACAAGGATATGCAGGAGGATAAGGAAAGCATCTTTGATGCCGTTGATACGGTCAAGATGTGCCTTTCCGTTATGATTCCCATGATCGACACCATGTCCGTCTGCCGAGACAATATGAAAAAAGCGGCACAGAAGGGCTTTATCAATGCCACCGACCTGGCGGATTACTTAACGAAGAAGGGAATGCCCTTCCGCTCTGCCTACAAAATTTCCGGGGAAATCGTAGCTGCCTGCCTTCGTGCCGGCATCGTGCTGGAGGATATGCCCCTCGCCGATTACCGCACCTATAGCGACCTCTTTGAGGAGGACATTTACAACGAAATTTCGCTTGAAACCTGCGTAGCCAAGCGTATTTCCGAGGGCGGAACCTCCGTTGCCTCGGTGGAAGCGCAGATCCAGTATGTAAAGGAGGCACTTGGTCAATGACAAAAATCTTTATTGACGGCAGCGCCGGCACCACCGGTCTCCGTATTTACGAGCGCATGGCTGAGCGCGCCGACCTTGAATGGATTCGTTTGGACGAAGCCACCCGCAAGGATCCCGCCGCCCGTGCCGATGCCATCAACCGCGCCGACGTGGCCTTCCTTTGCTTGCCCGATGCCGCCGCCGTTGAGGCTGTGGCTATGATCGATAACCCGAATACCGCCGTGATCGATACCTCTACGGCACACCGCACAAACCCCGCATGGACCTACGGCTTCCCGGAGGTCAAGGGACTTCGCGAACAGATCAAAGCCTCCAAGCGCATTGCTAACCCCGGCTGTCACGCCAGCGGATTCGTAGCACTTGTGGCTCCCTTGGTGGAAAACGGCTTGATCGATCCGAACGCAACGCTCTCCTGCTTCTCCCTCACCGGCTATTCCGGCGGCGGTAAAAAAATGATCGCGGAGTACGAGGCAGAAAAACGGGATCCTCTCCTTGCCGCCCCCCGTATGTACGGTCTCACCCAACAGCATAAGCACTTAAAGGAAATGGCTGCCATCTGCGGACTTGCAAACGCCCCCCTGTTCTGTCCCATCGTCGCTCCCTACTATAGCGGCATGGAGGTAACCGTTCCTCTCAGCCGGGAGATGGTAAACACCGATATGGCCGGCTTGAAGGAGCTTTATTCCACCTATTACGGCAACGGCGGCTTGGTTCATTACACCGACGAGCAGGAATCCGGCTTCCTTTCCGCTTCTGCTTATTCCGGACGGGACGATATGCATATCACCGTCTGCGGCAACGAGGAACGCATCCTTTTGGTTGCCCGATTCGATAATTTGGGCAAGGGCGCATCCGGCTCTGCCATCCAGAATATGAACATCCTCTTGGGTCTTGACGAAGCAACAGGACTAAACTTGGCATAGGAGATACAACTGATGAAGATAATTACCGGCGGCGTTTGCGCCGCAAAAGGCTTTAAAGCAAGCGGCATCCATTGCGGCATCCGCAAGAACCGCACCAAAAAGGACCTCGCTCTGATCTATAGTGAGTGCCCTGCTAAGGCGGCTGCCGTCTATACAACCAATCTGGTTAAGGGAGCACCCTTGACCGTTACCAAAAATCACATTGCAGACGGAATCGCACAGGCGGTGATCTGTAACAGCGGTAACGCCAACACCTGCAATGCCAATGGTATGGAGATTGCTGAGCAGATGAGCGACCTTTTGGCTGCAGAGCTTGGCATTCAATCCGCCGACGTGGTGGTAGCCTCCACTGGCGTCATCGGCCAGCCCCTCGATATTACCCCCATCAAAAACGGAATCCCTGCGCTGGTTGCCGGCCTCTCCTATGACGGCTGTGATGCGGCCGCCGAGGGTATTATGACCACCGATACCGTGAAAAAGGAAGTCTCCGTAGAGTTCACTCTCGGCGATAAAACCTGCCATATCGGCGGCATTGCAAAGGGAAGCGGAATGATCCATCCCAACATGGCCACCATGCTGGTGTTCATCACCACCGACGTTGCCATCTCGGCTGAAATGCTGCAGAAGGCACTTTCCTCCGACATCGCCAATACCTTTAATATGGTCAGCGTAGACGGAGATACCTCCACCAACGACATGGTTACCGTCCTTGCCAACGGCATGGCCGGAAACGAGGAGATCACCGAGGACGGCGAGAACTTCGCAACCTTTATGAAGGCGCTGAACACCGTAACTGTCAACCTCTGCCGCATGATCGCCGGCGACGGCGAGGGCGCAACCAAGCTCTTGGAATGCAAGACCTGGGGCGCCAAGGATAACGCAACCGCCAAGACCGTAGCCAAGAGTGTCATCTGCTCCAGCCTTCTCAAGGCCGCCATGTTCGGCGCGGACGCCAACTGGGGCCGCGTACTTTGTGCCATTGGTTACAGCGGAGCGGACGTGGACGTCAACCGGGTAGACGTATCCTTCAAGAGCAAGGCCGGCGAGATTCTCGTTTGCAAAAACGGTGCCGGCGTGGAATTTTCAGAGGAGAAAGCAAAGGAAATCCTTCTTGAGCATGACATCACGATCCTTATCGCCCTTGGCGACGGCATGGGATGCGCGACCGCTTGGGGATGCGACCTGACCTACGATTACGTGAAGATCAACGGCGACTACCGCACCTGATCTTAGGAGGAACAAAGCATGGAAAATATGTTTTCCAACGCCGAGCGCGCTGAGGTGCTGACCCAAGCGCTCCCGTACATCAAGCGTTATAACGGCAAGATCGTTGTAATCAAATACGGCGGAAACGCCATGGTAAACGAGCATTTAAAGGAACAGGTCATGGAGGACATCGCGCTTCTGTGGCTCATCGGTGTTAAGGTCGTGCTGGTACACGGCGGCGGCCCGGAGATCAACGAGGTTATGAGCAAATTCGGCAAAAAGCCCGAGTTTGTGGACGGCCTCCGCGTCACCGACAAGGAAACCGTGGACATCGTGCAGATGGTTCTGGCCGGCAAGGTCAACAAGTCCCTCGTAACGCTCCTTCAGATGAAGGGCGGCCACGCCGTAGGTCTGTCCGGTATGGACGGCGGTATCATCGAGGCCAAGATCAAGGACGAACGCCTCGGCTACGTGGGCACCATCACCAAGATCCGTACCCAGCCTATCACCGACCTTCTTGAAAAGAACTACATCCCCGTTATTTCCACCGTTGCCAGCGACCGCCACGGCAACGTGTATAACATCAACGGCGACACCGCCGCCGCTTACATTGCCGGCGCGCTGAACGCCGAGCGCCTTATTATGATGACCGATATCGCCGGAATCCTCCGCGATAAGGACGACCCCGCATCGCTCATTCCCGAGATCACTGTGTCCGAGGCAAAAACCCTTCACGAGGAGGGCATCATCTCCGGCGGCATGATCCCCAAGGTGGACTGTTGCATCGAGGCCATCCGAAAGGGCGTTAAAAACGTAACCATCATGGACGGCCGTATTTCTCATTCCATTCTGATGGAGCTCCTCACCGACGAGGGTGCAGGAACCATGGTAACCGGAGGCTGACATGAGCGAGTGGCAGACAAGAGATAAAGCCTACATAGCAGGCACCTATAACCGTTTTCCCGTCGAGATCGCGCACGGAGAGGGCTCCGTGGTTTACGATACGGAAGGCAAGCGCTACATTGACATGGGCTCCGGCATCGGTGTAACCTGCTTCGGCATCAGCGATCCCATCTGGGTCAAGGCCGTAACTGACCAGCTTACCCGCGTTCAGCATATGTCCAACCTGTATTATACCGAGCCCTGTATCCGCCTGGCCGAGCTTCTTTGCCAGCGCACCGGCTTTAAAAAGGTGTTCTTCTCCAACTCCGGCGCAGAGTCAAACGAGTGTGCCATCAAGGTGGCAAGAAAATACGCCGCCGAGAAAAAGGGAAGTGAATACAATACCATCGTCACCCTTCGGAACAGCTTCCACGGCCGTACCCTTACCACCCTCGCAGCCACCGGACAGGATCACTTCCATAAGCTCTTCCAACCCCTCACCCCCGGCTTTGTGCATACTCCTGCAAATGATATCGAAGCGCTTAGAACCACCGTCCGTGAGAACAAGGTAGCCGGCATCCTCATTGAGTGCGTGCAGGGCGAGGGCGGCGTCAATTCCTTAAACGAGGACTTTGTAAAAGCCGTCGCAGCCATTGCCGCTGAGGAGGATATCCTCTTCATGGTGGACGAGGTTCAGACCGGCAACGGCCGCACCGGCGAGCTTTACGCCTATATGCACTACGGTGTTACCCCCGACGTGGTGTCCACCGCCAAGGGAATTGGCGGTGGCCTGCCTCTCGGTGCAACTCTTCTCGGCGAAAAGGCAGAAAACGTCTTGGGCTTTGGCGACCACGGCTCCACCTTTGGCGGAAATCCCGTCTCCTGCGCCGGCGCCGTCAGTATCATCGAGCGCCTTACGCCTGAGTTTTTGGATGAGGTCAAGGCCAAGAGTGATTACGTTTTTAAAGCTTTGAAGGACGCGGAAGGCATCGAGTCCGTCAGCGGAAAGGGCTTGATGATCGGTATCAAAACCGTAAAGCCTGCCGCCGAGGTTCTTAAAACCTGTATGGCAAACGGTGTCCTTTGCCTCACCGCCAAGGATAAGGTTCGTTTGCTTCCCGCCTTGAACATTCCCATGGACGTTCTTGCGGAAGCCGTAGAAATCATTAAAAACGCTTGTGAATAAAGGAGAAACCAAATGGCTGTAACAAAAGGACAAAGCTTTCTGAAGCTGCTTGATTTCACTCCCGAGGAGATCAAGGATCTCTTAACGCTTTCGGCAGAACTGAAAGCAAAGAAAAAAGCGGGCATCCCTCACCGCCTCTGCGAAGGCAAGAGCATTGCCCTGATTTTTGAAAAAACCAGCACCCGTACCCGTTGCGCCTTTGAGGTAGCCGCGGCTGATCTCGGTATGCATCCCACGTATCTGGATCCCACCGGATCCCAGATCGGCAAGAAGGAAAGCATCGCCGACACCGCCCGCGTTCTCGGCCGTATGTATGACGGTATCGAGTACCGCGGCTTCGGTCAGGAGATTGTAGAGGAGCTGGCCAAGCACGCAGGCGTTCCCGTGTGGAACGGCCTTACAAACGAGTTCCATCCCACTCAGATCCTGGCGGACCTCTTGACCATCGAGGAGCACTTTGGTTCTCTTGATGGCATCAAACTGGTATATATGGGCGATGCCCGCTATAATATGGGTAACTCCCTTATGGTTGGGTGCGCCAAAATGGGCATGCACTTTGTTGCCTGTGCTCCCAAGAAGTATTTCCCGAACGAGGAGCTGATCGCGACCTGTCAGGCCATCGCCGCCGAGACCGGTGCCACCCTCGAGTTCATTGAAGATCCCATGGAAGCCACCAAGGGTGCCCACGTGATCTATACCGACGTTTGGGTATCCATGGGCGAGGCGGATTCCGTTTGGGAGGAAAGAATCAAGGACCTCACTCCCTACCGCGTAACCAAGGCGATCATGGAGAACGCAGGAGAGCAGTGCCGCTTTATGCACTGCCTGCCCGCCTTCCACGATCTCAACACCACCATCGGCAAGACCATCAGCGAAAAGTATGGTATCGACTGTATGGAGGTCACCGACGAGGTCTTTGAGAGCGCTCAGTCCATCGTCTTCGATGAGGCTGAGAACCGCATGCACACCATCAAGGCCGTCATGGCGGCAACTCTTTAATAAAGAATCAGCAGAGATATTGCTTCTCTGCTGATTTTTTGCTATAATGATCTTGGTGTCAAACTGGAACAGTTTTTTCTATACTTGTCTTGTAAGGAGGTTATCGCGTGATCGCAAAAAAATTGAAACCCGGCGATGAAATTCGGGTTGTTGCACCGTCCAGAAGTCAAGCTGTAGTTTGGGAGCGCGCGCATCATCATGCGATGCAATTCTGGCAGGATTCTGGATTTATTCTTACCTTTTCTAAAAATTGTCGAGAGCTTGACCAATACCAATCGTCGAGTATCGCTTCAAGAGTAGAGGATCTGCACGAGGCGTTTCAGGATTCCAATGTAAAGATGATCATCACCAGTATCGGTGGCTTTAACGCCAACCAATTGCTTCCGCACCTTGACTATGACTTGATTGCCAAAAATCCGAAAATCTTTTGTGGCTATTCGGATATCACGGTCCTTCAAAATGCCATATATGCGAAAACCGGTCTCGTAACGTATAGCGGCCCTCACTATTCTACGTTTGGATTTGACGGGGAGCAGGAGTATACGAGGAAAGCATTTTTGGATTGCTTCACGAAGGAGACTGCGCTTAACATTCAACCGTCTAAAACTGCAGGCCGATATTACGTCTTGCAAGAAGGCTCCTGTGAAGGAGCTGTGATTGGCGGAAACCTTTGCACGGTTAATCTGTTACAAGGCACACCCTATATGCCCGACATTCGCGACAAAGTGCTGTTTCTTGAAGATGACAACATTATGGGTGAGTATTTTGCCTATGAGTTTGATCGGAATTTGCAATCATTGCTACAGATGGAGGGTGCGGACTCTGTCAAAGGCATTGTGTTCGGACGCTTTGACGAGAGTTGCGGTATGACATTGAATCGTATCAACGATATTGTCCGAGATAAAGTGCCCTCTCATATTCCGGTAATATTTGGCGTGGATTTTGGACATATATTTCCAATCCTCACATTTCCGATTGGCGGAACCGTTAAAATAGATGCAAATAAAAACGGGGTAGATATTCAGTTTATTTCTCACTAAAAAGCATCGCTTTATCAAAAAACAAGTCCCGACTAAAAGATGACGTGTATCTTTGTCGAGACTTGTTTTATTATTCTTTTCTTTAGGGGGGCGGGGGACCTTTCTTTTTAGAAAGAAAGGTCCCCCGCAATATAACGTTTATTTATCTTACGCTTCGATCTCGCAGATCCAGCCTTCGGGTGCCTCAATAGTACCCATCTGAATTCCGCGAAGAGTGTCGTACAGCTTCTTAGTGGTCTTACCCATGTCCGTCATACCGGAGGGGAAGCAGATCTCACGGCCGTGGTCAACGATCTTGCCAACGGGGGAGATTACGGCTGCCGTGCCGCAAAGGCCGCACTCAGCAAACTGATCGATCTCATCCAGACGAATGGGACGCTCTTCTGCCTCAAGACCCAGATAATCTGCCGCAACCTGCATAAGGGAGCGGCGGGTGATGGAGGGAAGGATGGTGCCGGACTTGGGGGTAAGAATCTTGTTGTCCTTGGTTACGAAGAGGATGTTTGCACCACCGGTCTCCTCAATATAGGTGCGGGAGCCGGAGTCAAGGTATACGTTCTCGTCAAAGCCCTGCTCGTGAGCGTCAACAATGGCAAAGAGGCTCATTGCATAGTTCAGACCTGCCTTGATGTGGCCAGTTCCGTTGGGAGCTGCGCGGTCGTAGTCGCTGATGCGAAGGGTAAGGGGCTTTACGCCGCCCTTGAAGTAAGGGCCAACGGGGGTAACGAACATACGGAACTGATATTCCGTTGCAGGCTTCACACCGATAACGGCGTCGGTACCCATCATGTAAGGACGAATGTAAAGGGAAGCGCCGGAGCCGTAGGGGGGAACCCAATCGGCATTAGCCTTAACGACTGCCTTAACGGCCTCAATGAACTTGTCCTCGGGGAACACGGGCATACGGAGACGGCGGCAGGAATCGGCCATACGCTGTGCGTTCAGGTCAGGGCGGAAGCAAACGATGCGGTTGTCTGCGGTGCGGTACGCCTTCAGACCCTCAAAGCAGGTCTGTGCATACTGAAATACGCCGGCAGACTCGTGAAGGGTAACGGTGTTATCCTCGGTCAGATATCCTTCTTCCCATGCGCCGTTCTTAAAGTTGGCAACAAATCTCTTGTCGGTTTTCTGGTAAGCAAATCCAAGATTGCCCCAGTCAATGGTTTCATTTAACATAATATCCTCCTGAAAAAACAAAAAGCGGCGGCACCCATGGATCACAAGGGCAACCGTCCTTCTGGTTCATCCGTAATTATGGTATGATTATAGCATTGCCGGATTTTGATGTCAATAGAAAAAATGACAAACTTTAGTTGGATAAAGGAAAAAGAAACAGGGAAAATGCAAGGACTCCCTTGAAAAGAGAAAGATATCCGTGTTATAATGAGACGAATGTGCCAAAGACGGCCAAAATTTTACAATCGACGGAGGAGTCTATGTTTTCTTTCGAAAAAACGGCATTGATACGTCAGAACGCAGGTGAGCTGCTGCGAATCGAATCCTGCGGCCCGAACGCCCTTCGGGTTCGCGCCACCCGTGCCGGCGCCTTCTCGGATAAGCCCAGCGCCGTAGCCTGCGCGTCCACTCCCGCACTTTTGGTGGAAGCGGATGAAAAAAACGCCACTGTCACAAACGGAAAGCTCCGCGCTGTCATGGAAGGCGACCACGGCAAGCTCTCCTTCTATTGCGGCGACCGCCTCCTCCTGTCCGAAAAGCTGCAGGCACATCCCTTGAAAATCTTTGCACGAGAGTTTAAAGACCGCCCCGAGCCCGGAAAATATAAAATCACCGCTCGCTTTGATGCTCAGCCCGGCGAAAAAATCTTTGGTATGGGTCAGTATCAGCAGCCCCAGCTGAATCTGAAGGGAAGCACCCTGGAGCTTGCCCACCGCAACTCTCAGGCCAGCGTGCCCTTTCTGATCTCCGACCGCGGCTACGGCTTCCTTTGGAACCTTCCTGCCATCGGCGAGGTCAGCTTTGCGGAGAACGTCACCAAATGGACCGCCGAAATGGCCGATTCCATCGACTATGTGGTCATCGCCGGCGATACCCCTGCGGAAATTTTGGAAGCCTATATGGATTTGACGGGCAAGCCCCCCATGATGCCGGAATACGCCATGGGCTTCTGGCAGTCCAAGCTTCGTTATCGCACCCGTGAGGAGTTGATGGGCGTAGCCCGCGAGTATAAGCGTCGCGGCATTCCCCTCAGCGTCATCGTTTGCGACTTCTTCCATTGGCCGCATCAAGGCGATTTCCGCTTTGACGAGGACTATTTCCCCGATCCCGACGGCATGATCCGCGAGCTGAAGGAAATGGGCGTGGAGCTTATGGTTTCCATCTGGCCCACCGTTCAGAACGACAGTGAAAATTACGCGGAAATGAAGGAGCGCGGCTACCTGATATCCGATCACCGGGATAACGGCCCCCACGCCAGCTGTTATTTCGATGCCACCTTCTACGATACCACCAACCCCGGCGCACGGGAATTTGTGTGGAATACCTGCAAGGCCAATTACTATGACAAGGGCATCCGTGTTTTCTGGCTGGACGAGGCGGAGCCCGAATATAAGCAATACGATTTTGATAACCATCAATACTATCTTGGCGACTGTCTGGAGGTCGGCAATTACTATCCGGTTACCTACGCGCAGAACTTTTATGAGGGTATGCAAGGGGAAGGGCAGGAGAACATCCTCAACCTGATCCGCTGTGCCTGGGCAGGCAGCCAGAAATACGGCACCTTGGTATGGTCGGGCGACATTATGCCCACCTTTGAATCCCTGCGTTGCCAGGTCAGTGCCGGTCTTAATATGGCCATGGCCGGAATTCCGTGGTGGACCACGGACATCGGCGGCTTCGACGGCGGCAAGCCGGAGAGCGAGGAGTATCGGGAGCTGATGGTTCGTTGGTTTGAGTACGCCACCTTCTGTCCCGTGCTCCGTATGCACGGCTGGCGCGAGCCCGCGCTGGATCCCCTCAGCCCCACGGGCGGCGGCGCTTGCTTCTCCGGTAGTGATAACGAGCTTTGGAGCTACGGCGAGACCGCGTATGAGATCATGAAGGACCATATCTTCCTCCGTGAGCGCATGCGTCCCTATATCCGAACGGTCATGGAAGCCGCCCACCAAAAGGGAACACCTCCCATGCGGCCTCTGTTTTACGCATATCCCGAGGATGCCCGTGCTTGGGAGATCGATGACGAATATCTGTTCGGCGACGATCTTCTCATTGCCCCCGTCCTGACCCTCGGCGCACGGTCCCGCCGCGTATATCTGCCCGCCGGCACATGGACGGATGCCTACACCGGCCGCCGGTATGAGGGTAACACCACCCTCGAGGCCGACGCCCCCCTCGATCGTATCCCCGTTTTCATCCGCGAGGGTGCAACCATCCCTCAAGAACTATTTAAAATTTAAGGAGATAGAATCATGGCAAAAGAAAGACAGGACGTTCCTGCTAACCGCAAATGGCGGCTGGAGGACATTTTTGAAACGCAGGAGGAATGGGAAAAGGTCTACACAGAGGTAGAAACCAAGCTGGACTTTTCCGAGTACGCCGGCAAGCTGAACACCGTTGAGACCGTTTATGAGTGCATGGAAAAGCTCAATGCCCTCATGATCGACATCAACCGCTTGGCCGTATACGCCTTCATGCGCCGCGACGAGGATACCCGCCGCTCCGATGCAATGGCACTCCTCGCCCGTATGAACACCCTGGAAATGAAGCTTTCCGGCAACATTTCCTACATGATTCCCGAAATCAGCGCCCTTCCCACCGAGACCCTTGAGGCCTTCTCCAAGGACGAGCGTCTGAAGGATTACGACTATACCATCCGCCGCATCATCGACAAAAAGCCCCACGTTCTCTCCAGCGAGATCGAGGGACTCCTCTCTCAGGAGAGCAAGGTCTTCGGCGGTTACCAGCAGGTATTCTCCATGCTGGATAACGCGGATTTCCCCGTGCCTACCATTACCGTTGGCGGCGAGAAATACCGCCTCACCCACGGCACCTACGGCGTGTGCCTCAACTCGCCCGACCGCCGCGTGCGCAAGGCCGCCTTCCAGGCTTACTACAAGGCGTACATCGGTCTGATCAATACTATCACCGCCGCCTTCTCCGGTAACATCGAGAAGGACGTGTTCATTTCCCGCGCCAGAAAGTACAACAGCTGTCTTGAGATGGCCATGAAGAACGAGGACGTGGATATCAAGGTTTACGAAAACCTCCTTAAGAGCGTAAACAAGGCCCTCCCCCTTCTCCACCGCTACTTCCGCGACAAGAAGAAGCTGATGGGCGTCAAGACCATGCATATGTACGACGTTTATACCTCCGTAGTAGAGAACGCCGAGATCCGCGTGGACTACGAGGATGCCTATAAGATCGTAAAGGAAGGCCTCAAGCCCTTGGGCGAGGAGTACGCAAAGCTCCTTGATGAGGCACACGACAACGGCTGGATCGACGTAGAGGAAACCGATGGCAAGCGTAGCGGAGCTTACAGCATCAGCGTTTACGGTCTCAAGCACCCCTACGTGCTTCTCAACTACCAGCAGACCACCAATAACGTGTTTACCATCGCCCATGAGCTGGGTCACGCAATGCACTCCTACTATTCCTCCAAGAACCAGCCCCAGGAAAAGGCCGATTATAAGATCTTCGTAGCCGAGGTGGCCAGCACCGTAAACGAGATCCTTCTGATCAAGCACCTCCTCCGCACCACCGAGGACGTTAAGCTGAAGAAGTACCTCCTTTCCTACTACATGGATACCTTGAAGGGCACCCTCTTCCGCCAGACCCAGTTTGCCGAGTTTGAGTACATCGCTCACGACATGGCAGAGAAGGGCATTCCGCTTACCAAGGATTCCTTGAACGAGGCTTACCTGAACCTGAACAAGAAGTACTACGGCCGCTCCGTAGTATCCGACCCTGAAATCGCCTACGAGTGGGCAAGAATCCCCCACCTGTACCGCGGCTTCTACGTTTATAAGTACGCTACCGGCATCATCTCCGCCGTTTCCATCGCAGAGCGCATCGAGAAGGAAGGCGCACCGGCCGTTGCCGACTACTTCCGCTTCCTGTCCTCCGGCGGCAGCGATAGCCCCGTAGAGCTCCTTAAGCTGGCCGGCGTGGATCTCACCAAGATGGATGCCTTCAACTCCTGCATGGCTTCCTTCAAGAACGCCCTTGAGCAGTTCGAGCAGCTTTAATTTTATGAATCAAACAAGGCAACCGCCCAAACGGACGGTTGCCTTGTTTGATAGACGTTGCGGGAACGCCCTCGTCCTCGCGGGACGGAACGCGGAGCTGCCTCCGCCGGCAAAGGCGCGCCTTTGCCTCCACGCGACGGTGTCGCAAGCACAGTTTGCCCCAAAGAGAGCCGCTCCATTCAAGTCTTGACAAAAAATCCGATTCGGGTGTATACTGAGTGTATTCCAAACATCAAGGAGGCACCCAATGGAAGAAATTTTGCGTGTGGAACACCTGAAAAAGACGTTCCTCCTGTCGAAAAAGCAACAAAAAATTGAAAAAACCGCCGAAAAGAAAAAGATCGCCGTTAACGATCTCTCCTTTACCGCCTATCGCGGCGAGATCTTCGGCCTGTTAGGCCCCAACGGCGCCGGAAAAACCACCACCCTCCGTATGTTAGCCACTCTGATCCGTCCGGATGAGGGCGACGCCACCGTGGATGGCATCAGCGTGGTGAAAAATCCCGCCGGCGTACGGAAAAAAATCGGCTTTCTCACAAGTGAATTGAAGCTGGAGGACTACTTCACTCCGAGCTACCTCTACGATTTCTTCTCCGGCCTTCACGGCGTGCCGAACGACGTCCGCGATGCCCGCAAGAAATTCCTTTTTGAAAAATTCGGCATCGATCGCTTTGCCGAGGTCAAGGTTGCCAACCTCTCCACCGGTATGAAGCAAAAGACATCTCTTGCTATCTCGCTGGTGCACGATCCGGAGATCATCATCTTCGATGAGCCCACTAACGGCCTCGATGTTCTCACCGCCCGTGTGGTGACGGACTTTATCCTGGATCTGAAGCGGGAAGGGAAGACGGTCATCGTTTCCACCCACATCTTTGATCTGGTAGGCAAGATCTGCGATCGCGTCGGCGTTTTGGTCAACGGAAAAATGGTCGCCTGCGATTCGCTCTCCGCTCTTTGCGGCTCCGAGACCCTGGAGGATCGCTTCTTTGAAATCTACCGCGCAGAAATGGGGGATGCAGAATGAAAAACGTATGGATGATTATGAAAAAGGAGCTCACCCGCTTCTTCACCGATAAGCGTATGCTGATCTCTATCTTCCTCCCCGGCATCCTTATTTACGTGCTCTATACCTTTATGGGCGACGCCATGATGGGCAATTTCATCACCGAGGATACTTATCGATACTCCGTAGCCATCACCAACCCTTCCTCTGCTGTCACCACCCTCCTTTCGGAGCTGCCCGTGGATGCGACCGCCGTGGAGGAGAACGAATCGGCTACCGCCCTCGTGGAAAGCGGCGCCTACGACCTTCTCGTTATCTTCCCGGATGATTTTGACAGCGCCGTGGCATCCTATGTAACGGGCGAGGGAACCGCCCCTCACGTGCAAATCTACTATAACTCCGCCAGCGCCTCCTCCTCGGAGGCCTATAGCCTCATGACTGCCGTCCTCGATCACTACGAGTCTGTTCTTGCCAACAAGTTTGACGTAAACGCCGACGGCACCACCTACGACTTGGCCTCGGAGGAGAGCCTTACCACCATGCTGTTCTCCATGCTTCTGCCCCTTTTGCTTATGACCTTTATGTTCTCCGGCTGCATGGCGGTCGCTCCGGAATCCATCGCCGGTGAAAAGGAGCGGGGAACCATCGCTACCCTCCTCGTCACTCCCGTCAAGCGTAGCCACCTGGCCATCGGAAAGATCGTCAGCCTCAGCATCATTGCTCTCAGCGGCGGCGTGGTCAGCTTCCTTGGCGTCATCCTGTCCTTGCCCAATCTGATGGGCGATATGGGAGATGTCAGCGCTACCGTCTATGGTGCGGTAGATTATCTGCTTATCCTCGCCATCATTCTTTCCACCATCCTTGTCTTTATTTCCGGTATCTCCCTTGTCTCCGCCTTTGCCAACTCTGTCAAGGAGGCCAGCAGCTATCTGTCCGTCCTTATGATTTTCGTTATGCTGGCCAGTCTTACTACGATGCTCGGCACCGGGGGAGGGGAGAGCCATGCTGCTTATCTGATTCCCGTTTATAACAGCGTCCTCGGCCTCAGCGGCATCTTCAGTAAAACCTATAACGCCGCCGGCATTCCCATTCTCCTCCTCTCCAATCTGGCCTACGCCGGCCTGATGATCGGTATCCTTACAAAAATGTTCGACAGTGAAAAGATTATGTTCCGTCGTTGAAATGAATATTTATAACAAAAATGCATACCATCGCAAAAAGGTGTCATTTTTGCGCCAAAAGATGAATTTTTTTCCTAAAAAAATGACGAAAATGTTGCCAGACGATTGACAAACTTCTCTCAATATTATATAATAACACATATACCGATTATCGGTAAAAATATGAATAAGGAGAACTCCCAAAAATGAGAAAGCTTTTATCCACAATGCTTTGTCTGGTACTTGTGCTGTCCATGGTATTCAGCATGGCATCCTGCGGAGGATTTAAGTTCAATGAGGAAGGCGAGTATACTTATATGCTCTCCATCTCTGAATTCCCCTCTGTATGGAACCCCCACACCTATCAGACCGCAACCGACTCCCTGATCCTCGACTATACGTCTGTAGGATTCTACACCTTCGATTACAACGATACTAAGGATGGTTACCAGATCGTTCCCGAGATGGCTACCAAGGATCCTGAGGATGTTACCTCTCAGTACGTTGGCCAGTACGGCATCGAAGAGGGCGACGCTAACCGCGCCTACAAGATCACCCTTCGTAACGACCTTAAGTGGGACGATGGTACTCCCATCACCGCTCATGACTTCGTTACCTCTGCTCAGCTTCTTCTTAACCCTGTAGCAAACAACTACCGCGCAGACTCTCTCTACTCCGGTAGCTTTGCAATCGTTAATGCAAGAAACTACCTCTACCAGGGCAAGCATGCTTACCCCAACCTTATGGTTCCTACCTACGCTGACGAAGAGTACGTAGCTAAGGATGCTTTCACCACCGGTGAGAACGGCATCCTTCTTACTCCCTCCGGCGCAGACATCGCCTTCTACCCCGACAACGGCGGTAACTGGTCCTCCAACAGCTTGAACGATTACTACAAGGCTGGCGGTTACTTCTCCGTTATGGACGGCGAGACCGATCTCTACCAGACCAAGATTCTTGATCAGGTTGACGATGAAGGTAAGATCCTTGTAACTGCTGAAATCGCAGCTCTTCTTTCCGACATCATTGCTCAGCTTCATGGCTATGCAGATGCTGCAGAGCGTGAGGCTACCGATGGCGACTACACCTACAACGAGTGGCAGGAATTCTGCTTCCTTGGTTCCGACTATCCTGAGCTTGCTTGGGAAGGCAACGTTGGTATGTTCGCTCTTAGCGACACCGAGTTCGTATTCGTTCTTGAGAAGGAGCTTGCAGGCTTCTACCTTCTCTACAACCTGACCGGTACTTGGCTTGTTAAGGAAGACCTTTACAAGGAATGCGAGTCCATGAAGGACGGCGTTTACACCAACAGCTACGGCACCACCCTTGCAACCACTCCCTCCTACGGTCCTTACAAGCTTGTTGACTACAAGCTCGACAAGAACATCACCTTCGAGAAGAACGATGCTTGGTACGGCTACGGCGACGCTGCTAACGCAGGTCTCTACCAGACCACCAGAATTCACTACGAGTGCGCTCCCGAGGCTTCCACTCGTCTTGAAATGTTCATCAACGGTGAGCTTGACTCCTACGGCCTTACCGCTGAGGATATGACCGACTACGCAAAGTCTGACTACTGCTACTACACCACTGGCGACTCCACCTTCTTCATGGCTCTTAACCCTGACCTTGAAGCACTTAAGATCGCTCAGTCCAACGTTGGTGAAAACATCAACAAGACCATCCTTACCATTAAGGAATTCCGTATGGCTCTCTCCTTCGCTCTTAACAGAGCAGAGTTCTGCCTTGCAACCTCTCCCACAAACAACGCTTCCTTCGCAGTATTCTCCAGCTACATCATCTCCAACCCCGAGATCGGTGAAGCTTACAGAACCACTGACGTAGCGAAGAAGGTTGTTACCGACTTCTGGAACCTTACCGACGATATCGGCGCTGGCAAGCTCTACGCTAACGCTGACGAGGCAATTGCAACCCTTACCGGTTACAACCTTGCTGAGGCTCAGGTTCTCTTCAACACCGCATACGACAAGGCTATCGCAGACGGTCTCATGGACGCTGACGATGTAATCGAAATCAAGATCGGTACTCCCAACAACACCTCTAACTTCTACAACAAGGGCTATGAGTTCCTTGTAAACAACTACACTGAGGCTGTTAAGGGCACCAAGCTTGAAGGCAAGCTTACCTTCACTCTTGACTCCTCTCTTGGTAACGGCTTCTCCGATGCTCTTAAGGCTAACAACGTTGATATGCTCTTCGGTGTGGGCTGGACTGGTTCCGCTCTTGACCCCTACGGTCTGATGGAAGCATACACTGCTCCTTCTTACCAGTATGACCCTGCTTGGGACACCAAGACCGAGCAGATCGGTGTTACCATTGACGGTGTTGAGTACTTCGCATCCGTTTATGATTGGACCTACTGCATCGCAGGCGAGACCATCACTGCTGTAACTGCTGACAAGGCTTCCTCCATCGAGATCGCACTTGGCTCCACTGCAGGCAAGGATGAGCTTCGTCTTGAGGTTCTCGGCCTTCTTGAGGGCGCAGTTCTTCAGACCTACGACATGATCCCCATGATGGACGACTCTTCTGCATCCCTTAAGGGTATGAAGATCAACTTCTACACTGAGGAGTACATCTACGGTGTAGGCCGCGGCGGCATCAAGTACATGAGCTACAACTACGATGACGCTGAGTGGGAAGCATTCGTTAAGTCCCAGGGCGGTTCTCTTAACTACAAATAATTCGATTTAGATCGGATAATTTAGACGGTTTTTGTGCATGTGCGCATCTTTTGGTGCGCACATGCCTTGCCGTTATCCGTACATTTTATCTATGTTTCTTTTGCGCCGCTATGAAAGGCCTTTTTTTCACCGCAGCGCAAAGGAAATATAAAAATTAAGGAGAGCAAAATGTTCAAGTATGTATTAAAACGTGTAGCGCTGATGATCATGACCTTGTTCATTATCATTTCTATGTGCTTCATTTTCGTAAAGCTCTTGCCCAATGAGGTTCCCAAGGTGTTTGGTAAGGATATGGAGATCATCATGGCGAGAAGAGAAGCGCTTGGTTACAACAAGCCCCTCTTGGAGCAGTACCTTATCTTCATCCAGAAGACCCTTCTCGGCGGCGACTGGGGCGTAAGTGAAACCATGTATCCTGCCCGTGAGGTATGGCCCATCTTCGTTTCCAAGTTCCCCCCCACAATTGCACTTAACGTATTTACCATGATCGTAAGTATTCCGATCGGTCTTATCTTCGGTATCTACGCTGCTTTGAAGAAGAACAAATGGCAGGACCACGTTATCTCTACCGGCGTTATGGTCTTTGTTTCCGTGCCCAGCTACGTTTACGCGTTCTTAGTACAGTATATTCTTTGCTTCAAACTCAAATGGTTCCCCTTTACCATGGCTCCCGGAGAGACTATGGCGGATATGTTCACCTTTGAGGTTATATTCTCGCTGATTCCCGCCGTGCTTGCATCCTCCTTCGGTACGATTGCAGGTCTTGCCCGCTACACCCGTGCGGAGCTTACGGAGGTTCTTACCAGCGACTACCTGCTTTTGGCTCGCACCAAGGGTCTCACCAAGAGCCAGACCACCGTTCGCCACGCTTTGAGAAACGCGATGGTTCCGATCTTCCCCTCCATTTTGGGTCAGTTCATCGGTATCCTTTCCGGTTCTCTTATCATTGAGAACATCTTCGTTATTCCCGGTGTAGGTTCCTTGTACATCGACTCCATCAACCGTCTGGACTACAACTTCTTCATGCTTCTGACCGTGTTCTACACCGCGATCGGACTTGTTGCCGGTATCGTAGTCGACCTGAGTTACGGATTTATCGATCCGAGAATTAGAATGGGGAGCAAAAAGTAAATGGATAATAAGAATATGGCAATGGCTCACATCCCTGCTGAAAAATTCCAGTTTGCTCAGCGTGACGCCAATATTAAAGATAAAAAGCTGGAAACCAAGCCCATTGGTTACTTTAAGGACGTGTGGATCCGCTTCCGTAAGAACAAGAGTTCCGTTGTTGCGGCCATCATCATCCTTATCCTTGTATTGTACGCAATCCTCGTGCCCATGGTAGCGGAGAATAGCTATACCCTTGCTCTGCGTGATACCACCTACCTGAACTATGCCAAGCTTCCTCCCAAGGCACCCGGCCTCGAATGGCTCGGTTGGGACGGATGCAGCGATACTGTCATCAACACTGCAAACTACAATATTTATAACGCCATCGGTCTTGAGACCGGATGCAACCCCATCCGCGAGGTTTATGAAACCATCCAGACCCCCGGCGCAAGATCCGCAACCTATGAGGTTAAGCTCGACTCCTACTACAAGAATGGCATGCTGTATCTGACTCTCACTCCCGAGCAGTACAAGGCCCTTCTTGACTACCAGAGCGAAACCGGCCTTCAGGTCGTTTATCCTGCCGTTGACGTTTCTCAGTTCGCCTTGGAGTCCTCCAAGTCCGATGCAAACATCTGGTACGAGATCGATGCTAAGGGCGCGCCCGCTATGGTAAACGGCGAGTATCAGGATCTTTATATCCGCGATACCAAATGTGAGCACGTCTTCACTAAGGATATCACCGATGCTACCACCGGGGCAGTGAAGTACGCTGACCTCATGTGTGAAAAGTGTAATGCGATGAAGTACGAGAGCACCCGCATCGAGGCCGATGACGGAACCCTTTCCTACGCCGTTGTTACCGGTTCCTCCGGCGCTACTGCGTACAAGGTTCGTGTATTCTCCTACAACTACTTCATCTACCGTTACGGCTTTGAGCCCTACTTCATCTTCGGTACAAACGGCTTCGGTCAGGACATCTTCACCCGTCTTGCTGCCGGTGCACGCTTCTCCTTCCTTCTTGCGATCTGCGTTTCCGCCATCAACCTGTTCATCGGTGCCGTTTACGGTGCAATTGAGGGTTACTACGGCGGTACCATTGACCTTGTTCTGGAGCGTGTTTCCGATATCCTCGGTAACGTTCCGTTCATGATCGTTGCAACGCTGTTCCAGTTACACTTGGCAAACAAGGTTGGCCCCGTTGTCTCCCTGCTGTTCGCCTTCGTGCTGACCGGATGGATCGGTATGGCTTCGACCGTTCGTATGCAGTTCTACCGCTTCAAGGGTCAGGAGTACGTTCTTGCCGCCCGCACCCTTGGTGCCCGCGACAGACGCTTGATGTTCAAGCACATCTTCCCCAACTCCTTGGGTACCATTATTACGGGTATCGTTCTCGTTATCCCCGGCGTAATCTTCAGTGAGTCCTCTCTCACCTACCTCGGCATCGTAAATCTGGAGTCCTCTACCATGACCTCCGTCGGTACCATGCTGGCTAACGCAAGAACCTACCTGTCTACCGACCCCTATATCCTTTTGTTCCCCGCACTCTTCATCTCTCTTCTTGAGATCTCATTCAACCTGTTCGGTAACGGACTTCGTGACGCATTTAACCCGTCCCTGCGCGGAGTGGAGGATTAACCGTGGAAAAGAAATTAGACGTTAAAAATCTGAGAATTTCCTTCCGGACTCCGTCCGGCAAGGTACAGGCCGTACGCGGCATTGACTTTGAGCTTTATAAAGGTGAAACTCTCGCCATCGTAGGTGAGTCCGGTTCTGGTAAGTCCGTAACCTCCAAGGCAATCCTTGGTATTTTGGCCGGTAACTCCATCATTGAGGGCGGCGAGATCATCTACGACGGTCAGGACTTGCTTCAGATCTCCGAGGACGACTTCTACCGTCTTCGCGGCGACAAGGTTGCCATGATCTTCCAGGATCCCCTGTCCAGCTTGAACCCCATTATGCGAATCGGTAAGCAGCTGACCGAGGCTATGATCCTGAAGGGCAAGGCCCGCCAGAAGTCCAGCCGCTTGAACTTCAATAACACGCTTTCCACCCTTAACAAGTACATGATTGCGGCTTGTGGCAAGGAAAGGGAAGCAGAGCTCACCGAAAAGTGTAAGAACTTCGATAAGTTCGAGTTCAAGCACATCGAGCTTGAAAAGGCTTACGATGAAGCAAAGGAATTTGCAACCGAGGCGCTTGAGGACATCGAGGAGGCACTCTTCCTCATTGAAAAGTCCGCCTTCAAGGACGCAAAGAACATCCTTGCTGAAATCTGCCAGGACGCCCTTCTTTCCTTCAACGACTACGTTATTAGCGGCGCAGACGTTGATGCCGTAAAGAAGAACGTTGAGACTGTTAAGTCCAACATGAAGGCCGAGATCAAGAGCGGCAACTATGTGACCATCGCTCCTGCTCTCACAAGTATCCAGTCCATCCTTAAGACATCTCTTGAAAAGGGTGCCCCCAACTTCTTCTCCATGGGCTACTACATGACCTTTGCCGGTCAGCCCCTGCCCAATATGCCCGTGGACGAGCTGAACGTATTCCTTCGTAAGTATCTGGATGACAACTTTATGCTCGCCTTCATCGACGATGCAGAAAAGGCCCTTACCTACTCCTACAAGTTCTTTGATAAGGAGAAGGACGACGTTATCCGCGTATTGAAAGATTCTGTTGATACTCTTTCCGCCGGCATTCTTGACCGTAAGGAAATGGATAAGCTGGTTGAGACCCTTAGCCGCGAGGTTAAAGAGTCCATCAATCCTCTGGAAATCCATAAGGATAGCCTTGCCTACACCTTCAACTCCAGCTTGAAGACTGCAGTAGCCAAGTACTTCCAGGGCATTGATAAAAACAAGATCGAGGAACGCCGCTATGCAAAGCAGAAGGCGAAATACGATGCATTGGCCGCTAAGGGTAAGGCTCCCGACTGGAAGGTTACTCCTGCCGCTGTCATCGACCTTGACCTTGCAAAGGAAAACATCGTTCACATCATGACCCGTCTTCTTGATCACTACACTACTCAGCTTGAGATCAATAAGACCCGTGATTTCCATGCGGATACCGTAGCCATCATCGATTACCTCAAGCTCAACGCCTCCGGTGTTGTCCGCAAGGTAACGAAGGATGCGGCTAAGCATAAGGCACTTAAGCTCCTCAAGGAGGTAGGTATCTCCGAGCCCAGAAGAAGATACAAGCAGTATCCCTTCGAGTTCTCCGGCGGTATGAGACAGCGTATCGTTATTGCGATCGCCCTTGCTGCGGACCCCGACATCCTTATCTGCGACGAGCCCACCACCGCACTTGACGTAACCATCCAGGCTCAGATTCTGGAGCTGATCAACGATTTGAAGAGAGAAAGACAGCTTTCCGTTATCTTCATTACCCACGACCTCGGCGTTGTTGCTAACATGGCCGACCGTATCGCAGTAATGTACGCCGGAAAGATCGTAGAGTACGGCACGGCAAACGACGTGTTCTACGACCCTGCCCACCCCTACACTTGGGCACTCCTTTCCTCTATGCCCGACCTTGACACTAACGAAAAGCTGGAGGCGATCCCCGGCACTCCTCCCAACATGATCTATCCTCCCGTTGGTGACGCATTCGCTGACCGTAACAAGTATGCACTGAAGATCGACTTCGAGATGCAGCCCCCCATGTTCCAGATCAGCGAGACTCACTCCGCCGCTACCTGGCTGCTCCATCCCGACGCACCCAAGGTAGAGGTTCCCAAGATTGTAACCGACCGTATTGCCAGAATGAAGAAACTTGGAGGTGCAGACCATGCCGAATGAGAATCAGGAAGTTTTGCTTAAGGTCGACCATCTTTGCCAGTACTTCAAGATGGGCCCCGGTATGGAGCTTAAGGCCGTTAACGACGTAAGCTTCGATATCAAAAAGGGCGAGGTTTTCGGTCTGGTAGGCGAGTCCGGCTGTGGTAAGACTACCACCGGCCGCTCCATCATCAAGCTTTACGACATTACCTCCGGTAGCATCTACTTTAAGGATACCCGCATTTGCGCCGGTACCCGTTCCTATCGCGACGCCATTAAGGCCGCTAAGGCGAAGTTTGCCGCAACTCTTAAGGAGCTGAAGGCCAACGGTGCACCCGAGGAGAAGATCCTTGCCGCAAAGGAAGAGTATAAGAAGGTCCGCGAGGAGCAGCTTAACAACATCCGTGCCGCAAAGGACGACCATAAGAATTGCGATAAGAAGTACGCCGAAAAGCTGGTTGCCGCTGTGGATGCCAAGTATAAGAGCATTCTTGAAAAGGCTAGCCCCGAGGAGCTTCCCACCCTGCAGAAGGAATATCGCAAGGAGCGCGCATACGCCCGCAAGCAGAAGCTCATCACCCAGATCCAGATGATCTTCCAGGACCCCATCGCCTCTCTTGACCCCCGTATGACCGTTAAGGAAATCATTTCCGAGGGTCTGGTTATCCGTGGCGAGAAGGATCAGAAGAAGATCGACGAAATGGTTTACCGTGTGCTTGAGCTTGTAGGTCTCGTTCGCGAGCATGCAGGCCGTTACCCCCACGAGTTCTCCGGCGGTCAGCGCCAGAGAATCGGTGTAGCCCGTTCCGTTATCATGAACCCTGATCTGATCATCGCCGACGAGCCTGTATCGGCTCTTGACGTATCCATTCAGGCGCAGGTAATTAACTTGCTTAACGACCTCCGCCACGATCTGGGTCTTACCATTCTGTTCATTGCACACGACTTGTCCGTTGTTAAGTACTTCTCTGACCGAATCGGCGTTATGTACTTCGGTAACATGGTAGAGCTTGCAACCTCAGACGAGCTGTTCAAGAATCCTCTTCATCCTTACACTCGTTCTCTTCTGTCCGCGATTCCTCTGCCGGACCCCAACTACGAAAAGCAGAGAAAGCGTATCACCTACAATCCTCTGGCCGACCACGATTATTCTGTGGATAAGCCCTGCATGCGCGAGGTCTCTCCCGGACACTTCGTACATTGCAATCAGGCAGAGTTCGAGAAGTATCAGGCATTGTTGGCTGAGAAAGAAAACGCATGAAAAGAAAGTTAATTGCCTATTCGATCACCGCGGGAATCAGCTTGATGCTGTCCTGGCTGGTTGTTGAGATACGCGGCGGATTTGCAGGGCTCGATACCACTGCAATTATGATGGTGTTAAGCGATGCATTTATCGTCCCCGGCATTCTGCTTGTGGGACTGGGAGCAATTATTTGGGTTTCCACCACCGGATTTTTCGACATCTTCGGATACGGCATTAAGCAGGCTTTTTTGTGGATCTTTACTCCCATTGCACAGAAAACCAATAAAAAAACCTTCTTCGATTACAAGCTGGAGAAGGAAGAGAAGAGAAAGCCCACGCCTAAGAATATTTTGTTCGTAGGCCTTGCAGACTGGATAATCTCCATTGTATTTTTTGTGCTTTACTATCAGTTATGAGCAAAACAGCCGCAGGCCCCGTCTGCGGCTGTTCTTGCGCTGGAAAGGAAATCTTGGATATGGGTAAATCAAAGCTCACGATCCTTCGGGATGTAATCGTTGTATTTCTTCTCAATTGTGTATATGCGCTGGGCATCACGCTGTTCGTAACCCCCGTGTCCCTGACCATCGGCGGCACCACGGGCCTTGCGCTGTTTATCCAGCACTATACCAACCTTTCGCTGTCCGTGTTCATTTTGATCTTTAACGTAGTCATGTTCTTTTGGGGATGGGCTATGTTCGGTCGGAAGTTTGCCCTCACAACCATCGTCAGTACCTTTTCCTACCCTTTGGCCTTGGGCGTGTTTGAGCGGCTTCTCGACGGTGTTGTGCTGACGGAAAATCTGATGCTCTGCGCCATTTTCGGTGGCTTGTTCATTGGCGTTGGCCTTGGAATGGTGATCCGTATGGGTGCCTCCACCGGTGGCGTGGATATCCCCATGTTGGCCTTGAATCGCTATTTCCGCATTCCCGTTTCCGTTTCCCTTTACGTGTTTGACGTTCTCGTCCTGCTCTTGCAGGCCATCTTCAGCGACGTGGAAAACGTCCTTTACGGTATTGTGATGGTTATTATCTATAGCATCGTGCTGGATCGCGTGCTCCTTATTGGACGGACCCGGATGCAGTTTACCATCATTACGGAAAAATCGGAAGAGGTTCGTGACTTGATTCTCCACGAGGTGGATCGAGGCGTTACCTTGCTCCACGGCCAAACCGGATACCTTGGCAAGGAGACGGATCTGGTTGTTACCGTTGTTTCCTCTCGCGAGGTGGTAAAAACGGAAAAGGTCATCCGCCAGGTAGACCCCGATGCCTTTATTATGATTGACCGCGTCAGTGAGGTTCGCGGCAAGGGCTTCACCAGCGAGAAACGCTATTTAAAATCCGATCAATAAAAAAAGAAGCAACTGCTTGGCAGTTGCTTCTTTTTTATTAAAGGGAATCTGCAATATCGAAAATAAGCTTTTCGGTCTTTTCCCAGCCGAGGCAAGGGTCGGTAATGGACTTTCCGTAAACCTGATCCTCGCCGATCTTCTGCGCGCCATCCTCAATGTAGCTTTCAATCATAAGACCCTTAACCATTTTCTTGATATCCGCATTCTGCTTTCCGCTGTGAAGAACATCCTTGGCAATACGAATCTGCTCCAGATATTTCTTGCCGGAATTTGCATGGTTTGTGTCCACAATAACGGCGGGATTTGCCAAGCCGGACTTTGCATACGTCTCATGAAGCTTCGCCAGATCCTCGTAGTGGTAGTTGGGCAGGGAACGTCCGGCAGTGTCCATGTATCCGCGCAGAATTGCGTGAGCATAGGGATTGCCTTGGCTCTGAACCTCCCATCCACGGTAGATAAAGGTGTGCTTGTGCTGTGCAGCAGTGATGGAGTTCATCATAATGGAAAGATCGCCCTCGGTGGGGTTCTTCATACCAACAGGAATTGCAAGACCGCTGGCAGTCAGACGATGCTGTTGATTTTCAACGGACCGAGCACCAACCGCAACGTAGGACAAAAGATCGGAGAGGTATCGGTGGTTGTCGGGATAGAGCATTTCATCCGCACAGCTGAAGCCGTAGTCGCGAAGGGCGCACATATGAATGTCACGAATGGCAATAATACCCTTCAGCATATCGGGTGCTTCGTTGGGGTCGGGCTGATGAAGCATTCCCTTGTAGCCGTCACCGGTGGTTCGAGGCTTGTTGGTGTAAATGCGGGGGATAATGATGATCTTGTCCTTGACCTGATCTTCCACTTTGCGCAGTCTGGAAATATAATCAAGAACGGACTCTTTATGGTCAGCTGAGCAAGGGCCGATGACCAATAGGAATTTGTTGTTCTCCCCGCTGATGGCGCCCTTGATCTCCGCGTCACGCGCAGCCTTAACAGCCGCCATTTCCTCGGTCAGGGGGTATTGCTCCTTAATATCCTTTGGAATGGTCAGCTTTCTTAAGAAATTCATATTCATAACGGCATTTCTCCTTTGGGAAAATTATTTTCTATCAAATTGCATTCGACGCTCCGTGGAGCACCGCATCTTCTCGCGCATTCCCTCCGCATCGCCCGAGGCTAACAGAGAACGGAATGAGCTAATTTCTTCAATAAATGCATCCATCTGCTGAAGCAGAATATCCTGATTCAGCATGAACAGCTCACTCCACATACTTTCGTTGATCTTCGCAATTCGTGTCAGATCGCGGAAGGAGTCACCCGTATACTCGCAGAGCAGGGGATCTCCGTTGGTGCACATCAGTGAGACAGCGATGCAGTGGGTCAGCTGAGAGAGGAAGCCAATCATCTTGTCGTGTTCTTCAGGAGAGAGCAGGCTTACCCGACGGAAGCCCAGCTCGCGGCCCAGCTCCATACAAAGCTCAATGGCCTCGGGGGTGTTCTTCTCTGTAGGTACGACAATGTAGTTGGCGTTCTCAAAAATTTTGTCCGTACTGTTTTCCACCCCGGAGGATTCCCGGCCAGCCATAGGGTGGGCGGCAATGAACTCAACGTCATCGCGCAAAAGATTTTGTATATCGTAAACGATACAACATTTAACACCAGTTACGTCCGTAATCACCGTTCCCGGTCGGAATAGGTGTTGATATGATTTGATCCATTCAAGAAAGATGGTGGGATAAAGAGCAAAGACGATGAGGTCCGCCTCTTTTATCAGTGCCTCCTCCACCGCAGTGGTGGCATAATCCACAATTTTGTGCTCCATCGCGTACCGAACGGAGGATTCTTCTTTGGTAATTGCTTTTACGGTGTAACCCTTCTTTTTCAAAGCAATTGCATAGCTTCCGCCAATGAGACCGAGGCCTATGATCAGTATTTTCGTATCCTTATTTTTGTTCAGTTTCATAAAGCTCTACCTCTGCGTCAAGAGAAGTCATTTTGCGGAAAAAGTCGGGAAAGCTCTTGTTTACGTCCTGCGCTCCGTGGATGGTTCCTCCGTATTTGGTGGCCAAAACGGCCAGCGACATAACCACCCGATGGTCGCCGTGACTCATCAAAGGCTCTGTAGGCGGCTTTAAGGGGGATTTCTCCACCACAATAAAATGGTCATGGAGTTGAACCTTTGCCCCAAATTTGCTTAGCTCCTCGGCCATAACCGCCCCCCGATCGCTTTCCTTGATCCGTAAGCGTTCCGTTTCCGTCAGCGTACAACCGTTCTGTTCTGCCGCTACCGCCATCAAAATGGGAGCCAGATCCGGACAGTCTCCAATCGGGAGGGCGGGGGTGCCGCTTGCAAGCTGTGCAAAGTAATCCCGATAGATCCGGTCGCCCTGTAGACTATCCTCTGTGAGTCCCACAGTTCGTACTTTGTGCCCTAAAAGGGTCAAGGCATCAAAGAATGCGGCGTTGGAGTAATCACCCTCTACCGTGTATTCGCCAACAGCATACCGCTGGTTGCCGGGAATACGGAAGGTGCCTGCTCCGTCGAATTCCACGGAAATTCCGTGCTCCTCCAAGACCTGAAGGGTCATGAGGATGTAAGGCACGCTTTCAAAGGTCTCTGTAATGCGGATGGTGCTGTCCTCGCCCAAAAGGGGCAGAGCAAACAGAAGTCCGCTGATAAATTGGCTGCTGATGTTGCCGGGGATCGCGTATTCCTCCGGTCGAAGCACACCTCCGACGGTGAGCTCACAGTGGCCGCGCTCCCAAGAAAGTCCCTGACGCTGGCAGATATCCTCATAAATGTGTAAGGGACGCTCAAACAAACGTGCCTTTCCGCAAAGACGGGTCTTTTTCTCGGATAAAAGGCAAATGGGGATCATAAATCGAAGGGTACTGCCGCTTTCGTTTACGAACAGCTCTGCGCCGTCCGCAAAATCTGAGGGGCAAATGCCTTCCACCACAGCGGTTTCGTTTTCAACGGAGATCTTGCATCCAAGTCCGCGCAACGCACCGATGGTAGCCTTAATGTCCTCGGAATCTGCAATTCCGTGAACGATGCTTTTCCCCTCGGCCAGCGCCGCACAAATCAAATGACGGTGCGCCATACTTTTGGAGGGTGGCGCTGTCACTGTGCCGCACAGAGGGGAAGGGGTAATTTTGGCAATCATTTCGATGCCTCCAGACCGGCCAAAAATGCCATGGCCTCAGTGTATCCGTCAAAGCCGTGACCGGCAATGGTCTTTGCGCAATAGGGGCGGATGTAGCTGATCTGTCGGAAATCCTCCCGCTTGCTCACATCGGAGATGTGCACTTCAACCGTGGGAATGCCCACCGCCTTTAAGGCGTCAAGCAGAGCCACGCTTGTGTGAGTGTAGGCGGCCGGATTGATGACAATGCCGTCAAATCTGCCGTAAGCGGCCTGAATCGTGTCCACCAGCACACCCTCGTGGTTGGACTGCACGATTTCAACCTCATAACCCGCCTCGCGGGCAAAGGCCTCAATTTTGTCGGTCAGATTCTTGTAGGTGGCACTACCGTAAATATGGGGCTCACGGATCCCGAGCATGTTCAGGTTGGGTCCGTTAATCACAAGAAATTTCATGGTTTAACCTTCTCCAGTATGGTGTTTACGTTTTCCCGTCGGATGTGCGACGTGTGAATGTGTACGTCGCAGGTGGAGGAATAAATGGGGTACCGTTCTTGATACCGCTTCTCCAGCGCCTGCCGATCCATGGAAAGAGGACGGCTGACCGTTGGACGAATCTGTTCTAAGGGCCGGTCAAGGAAGAAAATGCAGCCGTTCCGCTTCAGGTTTACTACGTTCTCCGCCCGCAGAATTGCACCGCCGCCGGTGGCAATTACGGCAGAGGTAAGGGGCGCTATTTCCTCGGCAATAACCTGCGCCTCTACTTGACGGAAGGCCGCCTCACCGTGTGCCGCAAAATATTCGGGGATGCTCATGCCGATCCGGGCAAGGATGGCATCGTCCGTGTCAATAAATTTCCATCCCAGCTTCTGGGCAAGCTCCCGTCCGGTGGTGGTCTTGCCGCATCCGGGCATGCCGGTCAGCACGATGTTTTCCTTGCTTCGGTGGATCTGGCGGTAGACCTGCTCAATGGTTTCCCGGGAGATTTTCCCGCCAATAAACTTCTCACAGGCCAGCGCCGCTTGGGCCACCAGCATATATAAGCCTCCCACCGCCGGGATTTCCTTTGCCTCCGCACGCTGGATCAGCTCCGAGCGCAGGGGATTGTAAATGGCGTCCGCTACACCGCAGAGCGCAGGGAAGCGGTCAATATCAATGGGAGAAGCATAAATGTTCGGGTACATACCAACAGGGGTCGTGTTCAGAATGATCTCGGCATCTCCGTGCAACGCATAAGCATCCTCATAGGTGATCGCACCGTCCTTTGCCGTCCGCGATACCTTGTAAACCTCCTTGGCGCCCAGAGCCTCAGCCACCGCCCAAGCAGTCTTGGAGGTGCCGCCCGTGCCGAGGATCAGAACCTTCCGTCCATGCAAGGAAATCCCTGCATAATCAAGAAGCGAGCACATACCAAAGAAATCGGTGTTGTAGCCGTACAACCGTCCGTCCCGATTGACAATGGTGTTGACCGCACCGATCGTCTTTGCATGCTCATCGATTTCGTCAAGATAGGGAATGACCGCCTCCTTGTAAGGAATGGTCACGTTAATGGCGCAAAATTCGCGCCGGGTCATAAAGCCGTCCAACTCCTCGCTGGAAATCTCGCAAAGCTCGTATTCGTAGTCGGCTAAAGCAGCATGGATTTCGCGGGAAAAGCTGTGTCCAAGCTTTGCGGCAATGCATCCGTATTTCATTTGCCTGCCTCCGGGGATAACCAGTCTGTGCCAAAACGCCCCACCAGCGCATCCGCCAGAGTAATCGCTGTCAAGCAGTCCACAACCGCCCGCGCCCGATGCACAATGCAGGGGTCGTGCCGCCCGTGGATCTCTAAATCCTTGTTTTCCTTGGCTACAAAGTCCACCGTCTGTTGCTTCTGAGCGATGGAGGGGGTGGGCTTTACCGCACAGCGGAAGAGAATGGGCATTCCGTTGGAAATTCCTCCGTTAATGCCGCCGTTATGATTGGTAGCAGTGACGATTGCGCCGTTTTCCACACGGAAAGCATCGTTTGCCTGGCTTCCCAAAAGTCCGGCCATGCCAAATCCTTCGCCAAACTCCACACCCTTAATGCCGCCAATGCTGAACATGGCATGAGCAAGAGAGCTCTCAAGAGAATCAAAATAAGGCTCGCCAATACCGCCCGGCATACCGAGAACCACCGTTTCCAAAATGCCGCCAACGCTGTCCAGCTTTTCCTTGGCTGCCAGGATCTCGGCCTGCATAGCCTCCTCTGCCTGCGTATTCAGCGCAGGGAAGAGCTTGTTTTCAAGGACGGAAATATCCTCCGCATAGTTCTCAAAGCCGCGGTCGCACACACAGCCCAGCTGCTTGATGTGGGTTCCGATCCGAATTTCCTTGGCCTTCAGGGCAGAAATGATAATTGCACCCGCCGCACAAAGCGCGGCCGTGACCCGTCCGCTGAAGTGTCCGCCGCCCCGATAATCCGCATATCCGTGATACTTGCAGTAGGCGGCGTAATCTGCATGCCCCGGACGGGCTGAGGTAGCCAGCTCGGAGTAATCCTTGCTTATCTGTGAGCGGTTTTCAATGCGGATGGCAATGGGCGTGCCCGTGGTATATCCGTTAAACACGCCGCTGTCGATGGAAAATTCGTCCGCCTCTTTTCTCGCGGTGGAGATCGCTCCATGAGGCTTGCGCAAATTCAGCCAATGGGAAATCAGCTCTTCATCTACGGGAATACCGGGGGCCACGCCGTCGAGAATAGCTCCGATGGCCCGTCCGTGGCTCTCGCCGTAGAGAGTTATGGTCAAATGTTGTCCAAATGTATTTTTCATACCGTCTCCATTAGTTCAAGTAGTCGCTCAGTCGCGCTTTTAGCTCGGTAAGGGGAATGGTCTGCATATCAAAGGTGCCAACCGTGTTCACGTAGATAACGGTAATGTTCTTGGCTGCCGCCTTTTTGTCATGCTCTATGGCGGTGAAGAGAGCTTCCGTATCGCCCTTGTGCTCGGTGGGTAATCCTACGTCTTTCAAAACGGTAAGTAGCCTCTGACGGATGTCCGGCGTAACCATGGGAAGCATACCAAGCGCTACGCACTCGCCGTGGTAAAGCTCAGCAAATTGTCCGTTACTCTCAATGGCGTGTCCCACCGTATGGCCAAAGTTCAGGATTTTGCGGAGGCCCGCCTCCTTCTCATCCTGCTCTACGACGTACTTTTTGATCCGTAGCGACCGTTCGATCACCTCATCCAGCCGCTCCATATGCTCGCCTGCTTCAAAAATCGCGAACAGTGCGGGATCGGAGGTCAGCGACATCTTGATCGCCTCGGCCAATCCGTTTGCGATATGTCGCTCGGGTAAGGTGTTCAGCACCTCGGGATCGATCACAACCTTTTTCGGCTGATAAAAGGCACCAACCAGATTCTTATACCCCCCAAAGTCGATGGCAACTTTGCCGCCGATGGAGGAATCGATCTGGGAGAGTACGGTGGTAGGAATGTTGTAAAAATCGATCCCCCGCATAAAGGTCGATGCCACAAATCCGGCCAGATCCCCAACAACACCGCCTCCAACGGCAACCACGCAGTCGGTTCGGGTAAAGCCGTATTCCACCAATTTGGAAAGCAGCTCCTCATAAATGGAGAAGCACTTGCTGGCCTCGCCTTCGGGGATGGTGCAGATGAAGGGAGTACGGCAAGCCGCCGCTACCGTCTGTGCATATTCTGCCGGAACACCGCTGTCCGTCACGATCAAAGCCTTCCGGTCAAGACGGAGGAGGGAACCCACCGATCCAAGCGCACCGCGCTCTAAGACAATATCGTAGCTGTCCGCTCCCAGATTCATGTTCAGTATCATAGTCGTCTCCCATCAAATGGTTTTTTCTTTATCAAAGCTTCCAACAATTTTTACACTGCTGCAAACGGAGGACAGGGCATTCATCATCTTCCGGCCCTCATAGCCGTATATGTTGCCCTCACCCTCTACGTAGAAGTAGTAGTCCCAAATCAGCTCCTTGGTGGGACGGCTCTTCAGTGCCTTCAGGTTAAAGCCGTTCTCACCGATAATGGAGATCACGCGACTCAGCGCACCGGCCTCGTTCTTTACGGTAAAGAACATGACGAAGTGATCGTCTGTGGGCAGCTGGCGATTTTCCGCACGGGAGAACACCGCAAAGCGTGTGGTGTTCATACTGCTTTCGTTCACGTTTTTCTCCAGCACCTCAAGCCCGTACAGATTCGCCGTTTCCAGACTTGCAATGGCGGCAATTTCCGTGGAACCAATATCGCGGACCTCCTTGGCTGCTACCGCTGTGTTGGTAGCCTCCTCTGTGGAGTATCCGTGCTCCTCAATGTAGTGGGCACTCTGGCTCAAGGCCTGAGGATGGCTGATGACCTTCTTAACGGTCTTGGGCGTAGCGCCGGGCACGCCCAAAAGATTCTGAACCACCTCAAGGTCGTATACACCAGTCACGTAAAGAGAGCCAAAGAAGGCCAGATCCATTACCTGCGCCACGTCGCCCGCAAAGCTATTTTCCACCGGCAATACCGCACAGTCGCATTCTCCGGATTCCACCGCCGCGTATGCATCCTTGAAGCTGCTGTAAGAGGTAGGAATTCCGTCGGGAAAGATCCGTGTAGCGGCAATGTAAGCAAAGGCGCCGGGCACTCCGCTATAGGCGATCTTCATACCCTCCATCAGACAGTGCTGATAATTGCGGGAAAGCTTCATGTTATACTTCAAAAAATTGATGTAATACGAACGAAGCTCTGGATCTGCCACAAGGGAAGCGTTTCGCTCAATGACTTCGACTTCTCTTGCGGGATCAAAAACGGGCAATCCGTTTTCCTGCTTGTATTCTGCCACCATCCGCGCGGCTGCCATTCGCTTTTCAAAAAGCTCAGCCATCTGTCGGTCAATGACGTTGATCTCTTTTCGGGCAATTTCCAGCTTGTTCATAGTTATCTCCATAAGAATAAGTTTGTTTAGCAATAGAAAAGGACGGTCCGTCAAACGAAACCGTCCGTAAATAGGCAGGGTACGTATCAAAAGGCAGACACAACTCTATGACGATTACGTTTTATTTTTGGCATATTCTTTCCATAATAATAGCAATAGAAAAATCGCAAAAATGCAAAAAAGGACACTACCGCAAGGGCAGTGTCCTTCAAAAATGCGCAAAGAGAAGACTGGGCGCAGTTTGACCCCATGGAACGGATGCATGTGTTCTTAGAACTCCGACTCATGGCTACGCGCCTCCTTTTTTATGATGCATACATTATACAACATATTTTTCAGAATTTCAACGGTGTTTTTACCAAAATTCCGAAAATGTTTTTGGGCAAAATGTTAAGGCAGATCGAATTCTCTGGCGATCGTTGTTCGTATCATCGCATAGGTTGAGTCGCTATTTTCGAGCTGACCGTTGTCGATCATGATTGCTGCACCGTAGAGCAGGGAACGAACCAAAAACGTCTTCCGAATGCGATCCTCCTCCGGCATATTGACCTCACGGCAATAGGCATCGATCAAATTCCGGGACTCTTTGCTGATCTCCGATCGCTCCCGGATCTGGGATTCTGTCAGATTCTCATTTTTGGTCAGCACCAGGGAGTGGTAGCTGGCATTGTCCACTAAAAAATGGATGTATGTAATACAAGTCTCCAGAATCCGTTCCTTCGCCGACAGAGGCGCTTCAACGATCTTTGCATGTATAGCGGCCCATTGAGTATTTACGTAACGGAACATCGCGAGAATAAATTCATCGCGGTTTTTAAAATGCTTATAGGGTGTAGCACAGGATACTCCGCAAGAGGCGGCGATCCGGCGGATGGAAAAATTCTGCATCCCGTAGGTGTGAATCTCCCGTATGCCCGCTTCGATCAGTGCGTCCCTTGTATTCATTTTTTCCATGCCCCGCCTTAGTCTCCTGCAATAATCAGCGAGTAAACGGGCTGACCTCCGGGTAACATAACGATATCGATAGAGGAGTCCAACTGCTCGCTCAGCAGAGCCTGCACCTGCTCGGCGGTCTCCTCATTCATGTCAGCACCGGTAAATACGGTAACACAGCAGGAATCCACAAGCTCCTGTGCCAGTCTCTTGACACAGTCAAGCAGGGAAGGCGCCGAGAACTTTACCTTGTTCTCAACCAAACCCAAATATTCACCCTTGCGGATCTGCAAGCCGTCAATGCTGGCATCGCGTACCGCGTAGGTGGTGGAGAGGGAAATTACGTTTTCTCTTGCTTCCATCATAGCGCTTGCATTTTCCGAGGGCTCTGCGGTCTCATCAAAGGCATAGAGAGAGGTGATACCCTGAGGAATGGAACGGGTAGGAATAACCTTAACTGTCCGGCCGCTCTCCTGGGACTCAATCTCCGCTGCTTGCTCAGCAACCATGATAATGTTGGAGTTGTTGGGGAACACAAATACGTTTTCCGCGTCAATGGAGCGAATGGCGTCCAGCACGTCATCGGTGCTGGGATTCATGGTCTGTCCGCCAAGAATAATGGCGTCCACGCCCAAATCACGGAAGGTTTCGGCCAGGCCCTCGCCGTTCAGAACAGCGGCAAAGCCGTATTTTTTGCTATAACTCTTTTTCTTGGTTTCTTCCGCAGAAAAATCGTTCAGCTCAGAGTGCTGCTTCTTCATGTTTTCTACCTTTACGGAGAGGAACTCGCCATAGCGAACGGCCTCGCTGAGCACCCGTCCGGGGTCAGCGGTATGCACGTGGATCTTAATGATCTCCTCGTCGTCCACAAATACCGCGCTATCGCCGGCCGAAAGAACGAAGGCGTGCAACTCCTTAACGGAGCCCTCCTCGCGATACTCGGGCGCCTTTTCTACAATGCATTCAGTGCAGTAGGGGTAAATAATATCGATTTCGGTTGAGGCCGCCGCGGAAACGGCAACCTTTGCGCTCTTTGCTTCAATGGGGCGAGCGGTCTTCTCCCCTTTGATGGAAGCCACCATAGCGGAAAGAATGGTGCAGAAGCCGTATCCACCGGCATCGACAACACCGGCCGCCTTCAGAATGGGCAATTGCTCCGGCGTTCTCGCCAAAGCCTCGTTTGCCGCATCGCTGAGTGCGTCAAAGTAGTCCTCCACCGTCAAGTCAAAGCCACGCAAAGCCTCCGCTTTTTTGGAGGTGGCCTTCATAACGGAAAGAATGGTGCCTTCCGTGGGGTTCATGACGGACTCATAGGCACCCTTAACGCCATTTGCCAGAGCATCGGCAAAATCATCTGCAGTCGCCTCGTCCTTGCCGGCCAAAGCTTTGCTGATGCCGCGGAAGAATACGGAAAGAATAACACCGGAGTTGCCGCGTGCACCGCGAAGCAAGCAGGTGGCAATGGCCTTGGAGCACTCACCGATGGAGGTGAGGCAGTCGGTGGAAAGACCGGCGATACCGCTCATAGTCATGCTCATGTTGGAGCCGGTGTCTCCGTCCGGAACGGGGAAGACGTTCAAGTCGTTGATGGAAGAGCTGGCTTGCTCAACCGTATCAGCGGCAACGGATACCATATCAAAGTACTGCTTAGCCTGAATCTTAAACATAAAAAATACCTCTGAAATTATCGTTCTTTGCCGAGGAAGAAGAGAGCAACCGTTCCCTTGCCAGAATGAGCGCCAATCACGGGGCCCACGTAGCCGATCACGCATTTGCAGCCATATTCTTCGGTAATTTTGTCGCCTAAGCGCTTTGCATCGTCAAAGCAATCGCCGTGGCTGATAAAGATAGTCTGGTTTTTTGGGTCAATGGCGGATTCCTTCATTTTGTTAAAAAGCGCCAGAATGGACGCATTGCGACCGCGCGCCTTGAACATGTTGATCAGACGTCCATCGTCATCTACGTGGAGGACGGGCTTGATGCTGAGCATCGTGCCAAGAGCAGCGGTTACACCGCTGATCCGCCCGCCGCGCTTCAGCTGATAAAGGTCGCTGACGGTAAACCAGTGGCAGATGCTACCCTTGATGGATTCTGCGTAATCACGAACCTCCTCAATGGTCTTGCCCTTGTCCCTCTCAAGGCAGGCGTAGTAAACCAGCAAGCCTTGGCCGAGGGAGGCGCAACGGGTGTCCACTGTATATACCTTACGGCTCGGATATTTTTCATTTAATTCTTCTGCCGCCAGCACACCGGCGTTGTAGGTGCCACTTAAGGCTGAGGAAAAGCCGAGATACAATACGTCATTTCCTGCAATCAGCTCATGCTCCATCGCCTCACGGAACTGCTCGGGATTAAGCGCACTGGTCGTTACCATTTTACCGTCGGAGAGTTGCTTGTAGAAGTCCTTGTGGGAAATTTGAGGGTTCAGGGGGTCGTTATAATATTGCTTGCCCTCAATAAAAAAAGAGAGGGGAAGTACCTTGACGTTAAGCTGTGAGCAAAGCCCGGGGGTCAAATCACTGGACGAATCCGTGATAATCGTAAAATTCTGCATAAAGATCCCTCCGTATCTTATTCTACTGTCGATCGTGCCCAAAAAAGGTGAAAATATGCAAGGCCGCACAGATCCACTATATCATGGTTATCACCGATAACCATGATACCATGAATTTCCGTAATTGTCAAGATAAAATGCAAATAAGGGGGATAATCCGGGGTAAAAAAGGGGAGAACGTGCAGAAAAACGCGGGGAAAATTATTTTTCCTCCGTCAAAATCTCCGCTTCCACGTTCACCTTTCCGTCCTCGCGCAGGGTTCGGAAGTAGTAAACTCCATCCTTTTCTCCGCGCAAAACGGTAATGGATTCTCCGTAAGGAGCGGCGTACTGGAAGTTGATTCCGATGGATCGCACGGCCTTTTTCTCAATGTCGGGAATAAAGCCGCACAGAATATCCGGGTATTTCGTGTTATTCATGTGGACGTTGCAGTCACAGTCCCGATACAATACCGGATGGCGGCCAACCTCGTTCAGCTCAACTCCGGCGGGAATCCGGAAGCGCAAGGGGTGCTCCATGGGAACGTGCTCGTCCATAGAATAGTTCAGGGTTACCTCGTCTGCCCGAAGCAGACGTCCGCTTGTGGTGTCCACCAGCGCAAAAATCGAGTCAGCCAAAGCTACCGTCTCTCCGTCACGCACAATGGCGTACTGACGGTAGAAGGAGGCGTTTTTGTTTTCATAGGGCCAGCTCTGTCCCTCGATCTTCTCATATGCATGGAGAGGAGCGTTGTAATCGATCCGCAAGCGGCAGATCACAAAGGACTTGTTCTCCGCAATCAGCTCGTCGTAGGAGGGACCTTGGGTTGCCATCTGTCGGTTGGCAGTTTCCTGCATATATTTTAAGATGTTAGAGGGCGTCACGGTGCCGCTCATATCAATATCATGGTATTGAATTTGATAGTTCTGCGTCCAGCGCATAGTAAAACCTCACTTTCTCCCATTATTCTACCACAAAAAGGCATAAAAATCAAGGCAAGAACGAATAAAACTCGCCCAAACGGGACAAGATACCTTGAAAAATAAAAATTCAGGAGACCGAAATGAAAAAATTGATCGCTCTATGCGCTGCCTTCCTTACCTTTTTTACCTTGATTTCCGTCCTTCCGAGCAGCGAGGAATCCGGCATTTATGATAGCACGCTCCGCCTTCGTGTGATTGCCAACTCCGACGGAGAGGAGGATCAAAGGGTCAAGCTTCTGGTGCGCGATGCTATCCTCGCCTACGCTGAGACGAATTACGCCCACCTCACCACCCGGGAAGAAGCGCTGGCCGCCGTTTTTCGGGATCAAGCCACGTTGACCGCTTTGGCAGAGACCGTCCTTCGAGCAGAAGGCCATTCTTACGGTGCTACGGTCTGGGTTGGCGAAGAAACCTACGGAACCCGCGCCTACGATTCCTTTGCCATGCCCGCCGGCGACTATTTGTCCCTCCAGATCCGCTTAGGTGAGGCGAACGGTGCCAATTGGTGGTGCGTCCTGTTTCCGCCCATGTGCCTCGGCGGTGCCCTTCGCTCCGAGCCGGAGGATTCCGTGCCCGTAGGTCTCAGCACCGATCAGTATGAGCTGATCACCTCCGGCCAAAAGGAGGATGGCCGGTATCACGTCAAATTCCGCCTCTTGGAGCTTCTCACCGAGCTGTTTCAGATCAGCGGTTATTGACAAAAAAGCTTCCCTGTGGTATGATTATAAGGATAAATAAACAACCGCAAGGAGGCAAATTCTATGATCCTGCTTGAAAGAACGTCCGTTATGAACTGGGAAAATGCTATCCGTGGCATGCGCAATCCCTTGAATAGCTGGCACCTGAACGATAGCGAGTACGATGAGGATGGAAACTACGTCTTAGGCGAAAACGACCGCCGTCTATCCCATAACCTGGCCACCTCCGGCTCAGACCACCGCAAGTTCCTTCGTCAGATCTTCGTGTCTGTGGACATTACCGCTCCCCTTTATTGGTGGAAGGAATATGACACCTATAAGGTAGCTACTGTCGCCAACTCCACCAGCACCATGCACAAGATCCATGCCAAGGCCTTTGGCCGGGAAGATTTCAGCTGTGACCGTATGAGCGAGGCCGCGCTCGGCGAGCTCGACCACATGATCGCTTTCCTTGAGGCTACCCGTCAGAAGTTCGTGGAGACCAAGGAGAAGGCCTACTGGGACGACCTGATCCAGCTTTTGCCCTCTTCTTATAATCAGACCCGTACCTGCACGCTGAATTACGAGACTCTCATCAATATTTACTATGCCCGGCGCCACCATAAGCTGGCCGAGTGGCACGTGTTCTGCGATTGGATCAAGAGCCTCCCCTATGCGGACCTGCTGATCTGTGTGAAGGATTGATATGGAAAACCGCGAAATTCTTTCCACCTCACCCGACGTCCGCATCCGCTACGGCAAGCTGGCCGGCGCCGTTGGCATTGTTGCCAATCTTCTTCTTTTCGCTGTCAAGATCACCGTAGGCCTTCTCACCTCCGGTATTGCTATCATTGCCGACTCTCTTAACAACCTGTCGGATGCCGGTTCCTCGGCACTTACTCTCTTTGGCTACGCCCTGTCTGGCAAGCCCGCCGATAAGGAGCACCCTTACGGACACGCCCGCATCGAATATCTGTGCGGCCTTTTTATCTCCGTCATCGTTACCTTCTTGGGTGTGGAAACGCTTACCGGCTCCATCAAAAAGCTGAGTGGCGAGGGAGAGGAAAGCGTGTACCCCATGGCCACGGTTATTATTATCGCCGCCTCCATCCTTGTTAAGGTGGCCATTGCCATCTTCTATACCAAGGTGGGCAAAAAAATCGATTCCGTCACCCTCCGTGCGGCCGCCGCCGATAGCATCAGTGACGTAATTGCCACCTCAGCCGTCGTCGCCGGTATGCTCCTTACCCCCATCACCGGCCCCTTAACCGATGGAATCGTGGGTTGCGTCATCGCTGTCTACATTATCGTTTTAGGTATTAAGCTGATTCGGGAGTCCTCGGACATCCTCCTCGGTCAAGCCCCCGGCGAGGACTTTGTAAACGGAATCACCACCCGCCTGAAAAATTATGACGGTGTCCTCGGCATCCACGATCTGGTCATCCATAGCTATGGCGCCAACCGCTATTTTGCCAGCGTCCACGTGGAGGTAGACTCCACTCGGGATATGCTGGAGGCACACGATAGCATCGATAATATGGAGGCCGACTTCCGTGGGGATGGCATCAACCTGGTTATCCACATGGATCCCGTTTGTGTTTCCGATCCGGAAACCAATACCCTCCGTGCCCAAGTGTCCGACCTAGTACAGGCATACGGCGAGGAGCAGGGAATTGAGATCTCCATGCACGACTTCCGCATCGTCAAGGGCGTCACCCATACCAACGTTCTCTTTGACGTGTCCATCTCCAGCGACGTAAAGGCCACCGACCGCGCCATTATGGACGTACTGAGCGGCCGTATCCGTCAAATCGATCCCAAGCTCAACACCGTTCTTACCGTTGACCGGGATTACTTTTCTCACCGCATGGAACAATAACAGGTAGCCGATGGATCCCCATCGGCTGCTTGTGTTGTTGACAGGAACGGTCTGCTCATAGTATAATAACAGTAGCAGATTGTGTTTGGAGGGAAAGAAATGAAGCGTAGATCCATACTTCTTGCCATATTGCCCCCGGTCGTATGGGTGATTTGTCTGTTGATTCGATGCTTGGCGTGCTGGGATGCGCTGGAAACCCAATCGTGGTATCTGTACGTTGTTGCCATTATGTGCGCTCTCCTCCAGTATGCGTCAATCCTCGTGCTTTACCGGTATACTTCCATCCGGAATATCGGCTTTTTCTGCGGTATGCCTCATGCCTGTTGCATCGCGATTGGTTTGCCTGTTTTCGGAGAATCGGCCCTTTTGACCCTGAGTGTCGCTTTGGATGCAATCGGATTGCTCCTCGCTTTTGGACTCCATATTCGACGCCGGAGCAAAAATAGACCCAAATAAAGAAAAGGCATAACCCCATCTTGGCGGTTATGCCTTTTTATTTTGTATTGCCGCTAAAATAATATCCCGCTCGGAGTAGGGCACACGCCTCGATCCGATCAGCTGGTAAGGCTCGTAGCCTTTCCCAAGGAAAAGCACCGCATCCTCCGGCCGCGCCAGCGAGACCGCTTGACGGATTGCCTCACTCCGGTCGGAGATCACCGAGAATTTCTCGCGGTCCACCACTTCGGCAAGAATCCCCTCTGCCATTCGTTCCACCGCCTCAAAGCCCGGATTGTCCGCCGTCAGCAGAATAGTGTCTGCGTACCGGTCAAGGGCACGCCCAATGGGCGCCCGACGGCCGTGATCCCGCATGCCTACACAACCAAGCACACCGATCACCCTTCCGGCCACGCGTTCTCTTACGGCCTTGAGCACGGATGCCGTTTCCTCCGGCAGGAAGGACGCGTCAAGAACATACAAAACTCCATCGTTGGAGGGGATCACTTCCATGGCCGCCACTGTGGTAGCCACTTCGGCCACCTCGACAGCACGGCGCAGAGTAGCCCCAACACTCATGCACGCGGCCAAGGCAGCCGCCAGTATGCGACCGGCATCCTCCTGCAAAAGGGGAACCGAGAATGGCCGCCCGTCGGAGAGGGAGCATACGGTCTTTCCAAATTCACGGGAGATTACGTTCACGTCTACGTCGCCACCGGCACCGTAGGTTCGCAAAAGCCCACCGGAAAACAGCCGCCGGCGCTCCGGACGGCAAACGGTTGCTCCATCGCCCCATAACGTAGCTCCGTCCGGCGGATCGATTCGCACGCCGTAATTTACAAACCGACCAAAGCCGCCCTCCAGCGCGTGGGAGGAGAGGTGTACCACCGCCGCCCGATACCCGTGGGCGGCTGCATCCCTCAGAGCGTGAAAGAATTCCTTCGGACCAATGGGATGCTCCGTGTATACGATCCGTCTCTCACCCATCTGATAGCCGTCCTCCAAAAGCAGGGCGCAGGGAGCTCCAAGTCTATCCAGCATCCGTGTGATCAGCCCCGCCGCAGGAATCGCCTCCCGCCCGCCGCAAACGCCGATCAGCGCAAGCTCCTTTTCGGGGTTTCCGTAAAAGGCGGCACAAAGTGCACTGTAATCCTCCGTAAAGCGTTGACTCACCATTACCGTTCCGTCGGAGGGCAGGGGCAAAAACCGATCGGATAAAAATACTCTTGCCCCACGCTCATAAGCCGCCATGGCCTCGTCCTCTGCCACCTCACCGCAAACGCATACAAGGCATCCAAAGGACCCGTTCCGCCCGGCGCGGGCAATGCCGTCGATCTGTCCACCCGGACGATCCGACAGTCCAGTTGCCGCCAAAAGCTCATTCAGCTCCATAGCGCCACCCTCCTTTCCGATTGTTTGCTATTATTTTAGCACATTCCCCGCATAAAGTACACGCTTTTTGCCAAAACTCTTTGGGTAGTTGACCAAAACAATGCAAAGTGAGGCAAATATGGGTGCAAAACGAACCTTTTCCATTTTTCTTGCCCTGTTCGGCATCGGCGGGCTGGGCTATAACGCAATCGAGCTCCTCTGGCGGGGCAGAAGCCATTGGTCTATGACCGTGGCAGGCGGCCTTTGCTTGTACATTCTTTACGGCATCCGCGCCTCCTTGCCCAAGGCTAATCCCATAACCCGCTATCTGCTTGCTACCTTGACGATCACCGCCGTGGAATTTCTCCTCGGCTGTGCCGTCAATCTGTGGCTACACCTCGGCGTGTGGGATTATTCCGGATTGAAGGGCAACCTTTTCGGTCAGGTCTGCCTCCTTTATTCCTTCTTATGGTTTCTCATCAGCATCCCTTGCGATTTTTTGTGCGGCAAGCTGAAAAAAAGTTTGGGCTGAGGTAGACTTTTTCACCGGAATGCGTTATAATGATACCGTAGAATAAAGACAGGAAGGATACGGTATCCATGGCAAGAAAAAGAAAGACCAAAACGAGTAAAAAGCTATTTACAACAATAATAGCCATTCTGATCCTGCTCATCAGCGGCTATTTTGCAAAGGACGAGCTGATTCCCCCCACCTATGAGTTACCCGAAGGCAATATGGCCGTCCACTTTATTGACGTAGGTCAGGGCGACAGCACGCTGTTTATGGTAGAGGAAGGCGTTGTGCTGGTGGATGCCAGCGTCTACCAGGCCGGCCCCACCATCGTAGAGTACTTAAAGAAGCAGGGCGTTACCAAAATCGACTATTTCTTCCTCACCCATCCCGATGGCGACCATATTGGCGGCGCACGGGACGTGCTGGATGCCTTTGAGGTAGAAAACATCATCATGCCCGACAAATCCCACGATACGAGAACCTATGAAAACCTCCTCCTCCGGATTGAGGAATTGGACATCAACGTGATCAAGGGAGAAACCGGTAGCGTATATAACGTAGGGGATCTGGAGATAACCATCCTTTCTCCCGTCGCCGGCCATAACTACGGCAGAAGCGACAAGGATAACAACGACTGGAGCGTAGTGTTCTTAGCCCGCTTCGGTAACTCCAAGGTTATGATGACCGGTGACGCAACGGCAGAGACGGAAGAGATCATGCTGAAAAATCACAGCACCGCCGAAATGAAGGCCGATATTTTAAAGGTAGGCCACCACGGCTCTCACTCCTCCACTACAGATGAATTTTTGGCGGCGGTTGACCCGGATTACGCCGTGATTTCCTGCGGCAAGGATAACGACTACGGCCACCCCCATACCGAGGTAACGGATCGCCTCCAAAAGGCGGGCATCACCATCCGCATCACCAAGGATGAGGGCACCATCGTCTATATGACGGACGGAAGCCAGTGGATCACCGGACAATAAGAAAGAAAAGCTCCTGCGGAGACTCCGCAGGAGCTTTTTTGCGCTTTCGCGCTATGGTAAAGGAGAAAGGGACACTCACTTGTACATCTTGTATTTCAGCCGCATATTGTCCGCAATCATAGCGATAAATTCAGAGTTGGTGGGCTTGCCACGGTTGTTTTGGATGGTGTAGCCAAAGTAAGAATTCAGCGTGTCAATGTCACCCCGATCCCACGCTACTTCAATGGCGTGCCGGATGGCACGCTCCACCCGGGATGTGGTGGTCGCATACTTTTTGGCGACGGAAGGGTATAGCACTTTGGTAACCGAATTGATAATATCGTTGTCGGAGATGGTCATTAAGATTGCCGTCCGCAGATATTGGTAGCCCTTGATATGTGCGGGCACGCCGATCTGGTGAATCACTTTCGTCACCTGCGTTTCCAGATCCTCCTCGCCTCCGCGTACCGCAGCCGAGCTCCTTGCCCGCTGAAGGGATTCGATGTGCTCGCAAAGACTGCTGAAATCAAAGGGCTTCAACAGACATACGTCTGCCCCCGCCGCCGTAGCCTCCACAAAGATGTTCTGGCTGGAGACAAGGGAAGCCACAAGAATGGCCGGTGGCCGATCCGGTGCAAAATTGGCGGTCTTTATGCTGCGAATCAGCCCAATACCGTCCAGCTTGGACAGCCATATATCGGCAATTACCACGTCGGGGTGGGAACGCAGAATCCGCGCATGGGCCTCCTCGCCGTTGGCGGCTTCTTCTATGTTTCGGTACCCGGCGCGAACCAAGGCGTCCTTTGTCGCATGGCGGGATTGTGCATTTTCATCGGCAATCAGTATTTTTGTGTTGTTTTCCATGATCATTCTCCGTTCGTAAATTGTGATTGTATGGATATATTACCATAATTTACCAATTTTTACAAGAGCCAAAGACGAATAAAAATTACCAAAAATTTACAGTTCGCTCTGTGCATATTACCATAAAATGGAAAAACTCAAACAATTTGCGCGGGTGCACCAAAGAAAAGGGAAGGAAAGCGTCATTTTGTCGCTTTTCCCTGGTGGCTCAATCGGCGGTTGAAAATACAGCAACCGTTTGATGATTGCTTTTTACCCCATTCACGGCTATAATGAAATCACACCGGTGAAAAACACGTGAAGGAGAACCTTATGCAATTGAATTTAGGAAAAAAGATACGTGAGCTGCGTCACCGCGACGGCTATACTCAGGAGGCCGTAGCGGACGCTCTTGGTGTTACCTACCAAGCAGTTTCCCGTTGGGAATCGGGCGGCTGTTACCCCGATATGGAGATCGTCCCCGCTTTGGCTAACTTCTTTGGTATTACCATTGACGAGCTGTTCGGTTATCACAACGACCGAGAGAAAAAGATCGGTGCAATGATTAAAACGATCGAAGCTGTGGGGATCGAAGCCCGTAGTGACGATGAATGGGTGGAGGATTGTCTCTCCATCCTCCGTTCCGGCTTGGCCGAATTTCCTCAGAATGAGCGCCTTTTGATCACGCTGGCACATACTCTGTCCGAGGCCGGATGGAGACGCCACAGGGAGTGGTGCTATTACGATGAGGAGGGCTACCATCAGCATAGTTATGACGTCCATAAGAAGAATGAGTATTGGGTGGAGTCCGTTAAAATCTGTGAATACTTGATTGATAACGCCAAGGACAATACCGTGGTTACTCGCGCCTTGCACATCCTCACCCTGCTTTACCGCAACTTTGGAGAAAACGAGAAAGCCGTTCGCTGCGCCAGAAGGATGCCGGAGCTGAAGAACTGCCGTGAGCTTCTACTTGCCTCCGCTACCGACGGTAAGGAAGAGGCAAGATACGTGGGAGAATTTCTTCTGAAGTCTGCCTCGCATTTTGCCCGTCAGTTGGTGTACGGACTCATTACCAACAAGCACCATTATGAGAGTGATATGCCTATTGAAAAAATCAAAGGAGCCATCGCGATCTTTGATTTGATCTGCGACGACGGAAATATGGGTCTGTATCACGATGATTTGATCCGTCTTTATTTGTATCTTTCCCGCGTCCAGTGGGAGCGCGGATATCACGATGATGCCTTTGCTTCCCTCGATATGGCATTGCACCACGCACGAGCCTTGGAGAACCTGTGTGACGGAGCATCTCATACGCTCACTGCTCCTTTGGTTTGTCACGTCAAGTATGAAACGGGCGGCCCGGAACGGATCGCCGCCGCTCTCCCCGATGATTGGCCCTTCTGGTGCAATCCGGATTATAGCCAGGTTGAGCAGGAGATCAAAGCCGATCCCCGCTGGCAGACCTGGGTTGAAAAAACACAATCCTGACCCTCCCAAAAAAAGAGAGAGCAATCCGTTTGGCACTCTCAGGTCAGAACAAACGAACACCACCAAGGAAACCCCTTGGTGGTGTTTTCTGTTAAAAGGCTCCCTTGTGCAAAGGAGGGGGCTGACGCCGCAGGCGGCAGAATGATAGAAAATGCAAGTTCACAATTTGATTTTTAGCATTTTGTGTTAAACGATTGCTATTTTGCTCCGCCACATGGAAATAAGCCGTCTATTTTGCCGAAACACTCCTGTATTACGAGCGAGGCGCATGCTACAATAAGAACAGAATAAATACACGCCGGAAAGGAGCCCCCATGAAATCCAAAGCCCTGATCGCCACTCTCCTCGCCTTCCTCCTCTTATGTACCGCCTGCGGCACAATCCCGGCCGCAACTACTCCCATGCCAACCACGCCGACACTCACGACACCGGCACCGACCACCCCGCCAGATCCCTTTGCCGCACTCCGCGCAAGCGACGAATCGTGGATCATCTACGGACTCGCCGCGTATGAGAGCGACAAGTCTCCGGAGGATCTCCGTACCTTCTTTGCAAGTCCTACTAACATGGTTTATCTCACCCTTTACGACCATATGTTCGTCTATGACAGCGAGAAATCCGTTCCCGTGGCCGAGGCCTTGTTCCGCTTCATTTACGATACCTACGGTGCCGAAGCCCTGACCGATCGGGAGCGCCGCATCGAATATAAAAACGCCTACTTAACGTCCTTGGGGCTTACCGCCGCCTACACTCAGCCTGCGGAGGTGGAGCAAATCATGACCGATATGGACTTCACCTCCACCGAGCAGTATCCCTACGTCATTACCATAGAGAATGCCACCTATTACTTTGAGGATTTTGCCGACGGCTACATCTCTCAGTATCATGCGTTTCTCTACTATAATACCACCGGCCTCCGCAAAATGATTGCCTACCTCCAAGCCGAGGGCGGGGAAGTCCTGTTCCAGACGGATCGCCACCTGAACTATTATATGACCTTCGATCAAACGCCCTACTCGGTCACAACCCCCGCCGGAGATATGAAGATCAATGATTTCTCCGCCGCTCTTCATGAGGCCGTCCACGCCATGGGAATCCATAGCGGCCCTCATATCTGGCTGGCCGAGGGTCTTTGCAATTATTTCGGTAAGCTCATGGGCTTTAACGAGCAGATTACCGCTTCCTATATCCAAACTCTTATGATGACTGCTCAAGGCTATTACGATGACGCCGCAGCCGCAGGCAACGCCAATGCAAGGTATAATAAGGCACTCCTCGCCCTCTATCAGGAGCGAGGCGGGCAGTATACCTCTCTCGCCGATTTCGATCTCCGCCTCTTGTTCGATTGCATGGCCCTTGCCGAGATGGAGCTGGGACAGTATGCTACCATCGGGGATGCATACACGGCCATCAATCAAAAGGAAAGCACCCACGTGGGCCGGAATCTGTCCTACGCCCAAGCCACCTCGCTTGTTGCCTATCTGATCGATACCTACGGCCTCGAAACCGTCCTTGAGGCACAAGCCACGCAAAATATTCCTGCCACCTTCGGCAAGGAATGGTTGTCTGGTTACGTTAATGCTGGATTCAGGTATTCGGTTGGAAGAAGCTGTCACCTTGCGCAGCTGTAACGTGCATCTGGATGAGCGTTATATTGTGGTTGATGGAAAGGGAAACAAGCAGAGGATCGTGCCGC